>LYSV01000267.1 GCA_001657315.1 Flammeovirgaceae bacterium BBD 1991-12
CTGTTTTCCCGTTGGATCATTGCCGGGCAATAAAGGGCAGGAAACCATTGGCTTCCTGCCCCGACCATGTTCACTCTTTCAACCACCTTCCCGCTTCAATTCAGTAAGGGGTCGAAAAAAAGCAATTGCTTGTTAATTAATATTAAAAGCTACGAATAATACAAAGGTGGCAAAGGTGAGGGTGAATGGACTGTGCGAAAATTGTTAGATTCTATGCGAGAAATAGCAAATGGGTGCCTTTCATTTTTGAAAGAGCAAAAACAGCCTGTCCCGTCGAATGCGGGAAAACAAAAAGTCTTTGAAAAACCGAAGGTTCACGAGGGGAGGTGCGGCATGGATGTGGGTATGAGTAAACCAAATCCCGGCCATCCCTCTCTTCCAACCCAGTGGTTTTGACGGTTCGATGCTGCGCATCGATGAGGGGACATTGAAGCTATGGGCGCAAGAAAATGAAGTCAACGCTGGTCATTTTACCACATCATCGAATGCAATGAAGCGATCTTGTCAATGAGACTGCCTGCCTGCACGTAGCCGCTTCGGCGAAGGCGCAGGCTTCGTCGTTCCTTCGTCCCGAACTTGATTCGGGACGGGCTCCATGACGTGCTGGTGATTGAGATGTTCTTTCATCTTAATGCTAATTTGAATGGTTATAAAAGAATCGTCACGGTACCCGTGTATTTATGTGGCCCGTTTTGGATCAGATATATGTAGGGTCCGGCGGGCAGTCTACTTCCACGATGGGTGCCATCCCAGGGACGGGTATATCCATTATTGGACCTGAAAAGGGTGGTGCCGTGTCGGTCGTAGATCCTGACGGTGGCATCTCCGGAAAGATGATCGATGATCCAGCGGTCATTTGCACCGTCACCATTAGGGGTAAAAGCCGTAGGGATCATAGGGGAGGAGGACGGTGCTAATGCATCTTTTAGCACGGTCACCGTCCAGCTTGTTTCACCACTTGAGTTGTTCTCGCTATCGGTAGCCGTGATGGATACTTCATAGACGTTATCAGCATTGGCATCTGCGGGTGCTTCGAAGTCCCTGGCGATCATGGTGACCACGCCCATCGAACCGTCGATAGAGAAATCTTCGGCATCGGTGCCGCCAAGTGTCCAGGTCACAGTGCCTATAGGGTCGTCTCCGGAGAGCACTGGTGTGACGGATGTGTAAATAGTGTTTTCCTGGAGGGTGACGTCCGCGATGGGGGCGATGGTGAATGTTGCGGGTTCACCATTCCCGGCCGCTTCCACGGTCACCGTCCATACTTGTTGGGTGGTACCGTCCTCTGCGGTCACTGTGTAGCTTACCTGATCGGTGAAGTCATGTGCCACGCCACTTTCCGGATTGGCGCTGGCTCCATCTGACAGGGTGATCGTTGGAACCAACCCATCTAAAACTGTACCAAACTCCACCTCAATAACCACCGTATGGTTGTCATAATCAATCACGGCTTCACCCGTTTGCTCTGCAAAGGTGAAACTGAAAATGTCTGTGTCGCTACTGAGCTCACGTGCCGCCTCCGTAACGTTCACCTTCCATATTTGTTGGGTGATGCCATCCGCTGCGGTCACCGTGTAGCTGACCGTATTGGTGAAGTTCTGGACTGAATTACCAGCGGGACTGCTGCTGGCTCCGGAGGATAACCCGATCGTGGGGGACAGTAGACTCAAATCCGTACCAAAGGGCATTTCCAGATCAATGGTGTGGGCTCTGTAATCAATCACGGTCTCCCCACTTTGCCCGGGTATTGAGAAGCTGAGAATATCTGTGGTATTGACCACCATTACCGTCAGGTCTTCACTGGCTGCATTGCCATAGGTATCGCTCACAAACAGGGTCACCGTTTGTTCTCCCCGGTCGTCAAGGCTAAATTCCCTGGTCGTCATGCTGCCTGAGGCATCAAAACTGTAAACCAGATCCCCCACTTCGCTACAGTTGTCATCAGCGCTATAATCCAATTGATCTAAGCCAAGAGTGGCCCTGCCCTCATACAGGTATAGGATCAGCTGCGCTGTAGTCAGGGTGAGCACAGGAGCCTGGTCGTCTCCCTCGACATCTCCAACGAACTCCCAGCTATGGGTATTCATCAGCGTTTGTCTGTATCCTGCTCCCTCACAGTCATACGTCAAACCTCCCGCACCCAGGCTGATCTCTGTGGGGGGGGGATTGCCCAAGTCCGCCCAGCCTTGTAATGTGGCCCCATAATTGGCCACAGACAAGCCGCTATTGGTCAACATCCAATCCATATTGGTGACATTGCCTACGTCCCAATCGCCTATGTTCTGATTGAAGTTACTGGCGTCTCTGAACATACTATTCATATTGGTGACATTGCTTACGTCCCAATCGCCTATGTCCTGATTGAAGTTAACGGCTTCAAAGAACATAGCTTGCATAGTGGTGACATTGCTTACGTTCCAACCGCCTATATTCTGATTGAAGTCAGTGGCTCCAGCGAACATACCATGCATATTGGTGACATTGCTTACGTCCCAATTGCCTATGTTCTGGTTGAAGTTACTGGCTTCCCAGAACATCCAATTCATATCGGTGACATTACCTACCTTATCCCTCCAACTACCTATGTCCTGATCAAAGTTGCTGGCTCCAGTAAACATACCATGCATATTGGTGACACTGCTTACGTCCCAATTGCCTATGTTCTGGTTGAAGTTACTGGCTCCATGGAACATCTGTCTCATAGTGGTGACATTGCTTACGGTCCAACCACTTATGTCCTGGTTGAAGTTACTGGCTTCATGGAACATCCAACTCATATCGGTGACATTGCTTACGTCCCAACCGCCTATGTTCTGATTGAAGTCAGTGGCTAACCAGAACATATATGACATATCGATGACATTGCCTACCTTCCAATTGCCTATGTTCTGATCAAAGTTAACGGCGCCCCGGAACATAGCTCTCATATTGGTGACATTGCTTACGTCCCAACCGCTTATGTCCTGATTGAAGTTAACCGCTTCAAAGAACATCCAGCTCATATCGGTGACATTACCTAACTTATCCCTCCAGCTACCTATGTCCTGATCAAAGCTACCGGCTCCACCGAACATACCATGCATATCGGCGACACTGCTTACGTCCCAGTTC
>LYSV01000016.1 GCA_001657315.1 Flammeovirgaceae bacterium BBD 1991-12
TCGGCATGTTCTGCCATATAACCCCTGATCCGGCTTACAATCCCCTTATCTTTGATCCTTTCATTGTCCCTGAGCAGCTTATGACAGAAAAGCTGTAAGCTCCAGTCCGTATTAAAGCGCTCAATAAGCTTTTCATCGCTGATGTTCAGGTAGGCCTTCAGAAACATCAGCCCAAACATACCCCGGGAGGAAAACCAACGGGGAGCTCCTGGCCCCTTATTCTCTTCCGGCAAACAATCCGAAAGCTGTTCCCATGGGATGCTTTGATACACCTTGCCCAGTTTACTGGTCTTAAATAAGTACCATTTGGAAGGAAGAGAAACTTCGGGTTGGAAAAGCTCTTTTTGCATTGTAGATTGTAGTGTTAATTGTAACACAAGTTAACAAAACAAAAACCCCGAAAAAAGCTTAAATCAGCCTGTTTCGGGGTTTCTTATCTTTAATCTAAAGGCATAACACCTTGAGTATCAAAACCTTTATTTAATCAGTTGCTCCCTAAATTCGGATACTCAATGACATCAAACATTACCCTAAATATTTGTATCATCAAATGGAGGGAAATTATCTGTGTGTTTCTTCCGGCAACCTGCACAGATGATAGGAAAGTTTCAGAACAAAAAGATAATAACCAAAGAAATCCAGTGAGGCTATACGATTTTTCCGCATATCTTCTCTCAATCTGTTCAACTCATTGGTTGTAATCCAACTCACTTCATCAAGATATACAATATATCCATCACCAAAGTCATTTGGAGGAAGGTATAATACATTGGAATATAATTGGTTTTGGACTTGGGTTATAATGTTTGCTGCTTTTTCGATCTTCAGTTCTTCCAGTGATTCAATGAAATTTTCGAATGGAATTAATTTGGCAATAATTACATCCTTTTTGATATTTCTGTTATTCGCTTCATCCATATCACATGTGTTGGAGAGCAATATGATATCAAAATATTCCTTCTCATAGTCCAGGGTATCAAAATTGAAAACAGGAAATCTTATCTCCCTTATAAGGTCACCCTGAAGGAAAAAGGGGTAAGACCGAGTAGCATAAAAATCTGTATAGTATTTGGTCCTGTTCTGGTTTTCCTTAAGGAACTGCTTTAGTCCCTCTTTTAGCCTGTCTTTTTTTTGTTCTCTAAGTTCCGGTGGTAATAATTTATCCAGACTGTTTATATTGAAGGGCATTAATATCTGTTTTTAAGCGAAGGTTTCTTTTTAGCCGATTTTTTCATGGCTAATTCCAGTGCTCTTTTTGCATCTCCTTCAATAATTTTCGTATTGCCGAAGAATTCTTGTGAAATACTAATTAGTTCTTCGCTATTGAAATCAAGAGAAAATATGGGTTCATAATACCCTTTTTGAAGACTTAATACTACTGTTTCATTATTTTCAAACCAGTAGTTTTTACCTGCATCGGACAACACAAAGTATGTGTCAGGATCGGGGAATTCAATTTCGTTACCCTTTACATTTTCAGTCAAACAAACAGTAGGGTTAACATTCTCATTGAGCACGGGATTACTTGCATCTGTCAGTAGGGGCATGACTATTTGATTTCTTTCTTGAATTCTTCTGTGGCTATTTTGATAAACGCATTCTTGGCGCTGTCATGTGCTTCCTGTGAAAGTTTATTCCACGGAATATTGTTATTAACTGTATTATTTGCAATGCAGTTACACTCCAACGTTACTTTTTTGGTTTTTTCCGGACCTGTAACGTTTAATATAGTCTTTAGTTGAAGTCTTTTATTTGGACTTATATCGTATGCGCTCTGAAACATGTGTGATAGTTCATCGCCATCTCCAAAGTGTTCCATATCCGGTACAAAAGTCAGGTAATCAGAAAGCTTCCTATCATTTCCTATTTCGAAATTATTGATATATATCATTTGAGCGCTGGTAAGACCTTTGCCATATTTCAGGTCAAAGTATTTTTTTATAAAAGGAGAGATGAGCGTTTCATTAAACACTTCCCAACCCGGATAATGGTTCAGCGTATGAAAGGATATGTAATTGTTCCCAACAAGAATGGCATAGTCCTCTTCATCTTTTTTAAAGACCATCTGAGATTCTCCTCTTCTCATTTCAGTCCGTTGAGCTACATTCGGCCCCACTTGGAAACTTAGCTCAACAGGTTGTATTTCCTGCTTTTTTTTAAATCCATGGTCCTTTATGGCATTGTAGTACTCTGCAATGCTCGTTATATCCCAAGTGTTCACATCAGGATTAAACCTAAAAGCAGATACGGCTTCTGTAATTTTATGGTTTTTATATTCCATTTGGCCTATTTTGCCTAGCGCTAAAATAATAAAAGTTGTGAATTATCTACAACTTAATCAATTGTACCTCATACAAAGTAAAGCTATTTCAAGACATACAGGCTTCATCAGCTTTCATTTATCAAACCGACCGGGAGTAAATTTGAAGCAGATTACAGAAAACGAAACAATAGTTAAGGGTCCCCCTGATTTTTAAGTTTTTTAAGCCATGGTTTAAGGCGCCCGAATGAAAGGAACCGTAGATTGGCACAGTCATCTTTGGGGAGGAATGTACAGGCTGCCTGTGATATCATGCTGTATTTCAATAAATTAAGGGAACCTCGGCAAAATGATTTCCATCCGCAGGGATTGACTGAGCAAACACAAACAACCTTACTCTATGAACAGAACATTGCATAATGCTATTCTTTTCATCATACCCTTGCTCATCTGCCTGTGCCGGCCTGTGGAAAACGGGCCCACGACAACCGGCACCACCTACTACCTCAGCCCGGAAGGTGACAATTCTGCCTCTGGCACTTCGGAGGAAAGTGCCTGGAGAAGCATTGACAAGGTAAATGCGACAACCTTCGGACCGGGAGACAGGATATTGTTCGAAGGCGGAGAGACCTTTAACGGCTCTCTGAATTTCGATAGGGCGGATAGCGGTACACCAGATAATCCCGTGACAGTAGGCTCTTATGGTACAGGCCGTGCCACCATCAGCTCGGGAAGCGAAAATGGATTCTATGGTAAGAATACTTCAGGCTTTGTGGTCAGGGACCTGATCTTTGCAGGAGCCGGAGCCACTGTGGACGCCGATTTCAGTGGCGTTGTTTTCTACACGGACCTTGATACTGTAAAGCCGGAGTTTATCCGCATTGATAATCTGAAGGTAAGCGGCTACCGCTGGGACGGTATAGGCGTACACGGTTATAAAAAGGAGGGTGGCAGCGGCTTCAGGGACGTGCGGATCACCAACTGTCGGGTACATGACAATGGCGACAAGGGGATCACCTCCAGTGGCCCGATGCCGCCAGAGGATTGGGGCACAAAGGCATTTATGTTGGTAACTGCGAGGTGTACAACATCAGGGGTGTAAAAGGTATAAAACGGCATACCGGCAACGGTATCGTACTGTCAAGTGTGGACAGTGGTATGATCGAGTACTGCACGGCATTTAACAACGGTGAGTTTTGCGAAAACCCTACGAGCGGTGGTCCTATTGGCATCTGGGTGTGGGATTCGCGTGGGGTTACGATCCAGTTCTGCGAGTCCTATGACAATAAAACGGGCAATTTCGCTGACGGTGGTGGATTTGACCTCGATGGTGGCTGTGTAAACTGCATTATGCAATACAACTATTCCCATGGCAACCATGGCGCCGGATACGGCATTTACCAGTACAGCAATGCCAGAGAGTTCAAAAATAACATTGTGCGCTACAACATCAGCAAAAATGACGGGCTCAACAACAAATACGGCGGGATCTACTTGTTTATCAAGCAATGGCTTCCGGAACTGGCAGAAATTCCCTCTTCAATGATCCATGAGCCATGGAAGATGACCGGGATGGACCAGCAGATGTACCACTGCCGGATAGAAGAAGATTATCCTTCACCTGTTGTGGATATAACCCATACCTATAAAAAGGCCTCGAAAGCACTTTGGGCAAAGAAAAAGGAACCTCTTGTATGCACTGAAGCCAGAAAAATCCTGTCAAAACAGGAGGAGGAGAACAGAGTAACGGGCTAAAACCTGCCGGTGGTGGTCCGGCTTTATTCGTTTTCCTTTTTTTTCGCGGTCCAGCTCATTTCTCTTCCCTCCATGGGTCCCGATGACATTTTGGATGTACCTTCCATGCTGTTGGCAGAGACCGTCCCCTCATAGTCCAATATCATTTTGCCCATGGGCGAGGACAGCTCCCGGCTGAAACTGACCTTGTTGCCACTGATCCTGATGATGAATTCCTCTTCTTTTGTACGAGCCGTTGCGGAAGAGCCATCATGAGTGATCATCAGGTCAACGGTTCTGCTGCCCCGAGGCGTAGATGAGGTCAGGGCCCAACCCCCAGAGATATCAAGGGAGTCGGAAGGTTGGGTTTTGGTGGTAAGGTACATGGTGCAGGAAAAGAAAATAATAAACAGGCTATGCATCTGATTGATCTTAAAAGGTTGAACTACAAAGCTTCATATCACCAGCGTTCTGCACAATTAAAATCAACCAAACATATAAATACCTCTACCATCCGGGAGAATAAACTTATTAGGCTCCCTTGAGTCCCGCTACCTGCAAAAAAGGTATCAGATATTATTCTTTTAAGAACCTGAAAGTCCTTTTCCTGTCCTGAAAGGTTACGATGTACATTCCTTTTTTCAATGTAGATACATCAAGGGATTCAATATGCCAACCTCTGTTTTTTGAAATGGTCTGTTCAGCTATTTTCCCTTCTCCTAAAAACAGTTATGTTTCATTGAGCATATTGGCATTCCACATAGGTTATATTGTCCACTGCTTGGTATTCCGGGAATAACCTTCTCCGAGGGGTTCGGGGATATTGGATCGGGACAGTGTGGCAGAGCCGTATGTTCCAGGAAACCTTAACTATTGTTTCGTAAAGAGGCCTTGAGGTATTGTTCAGGCAGGTTTGAAGGATCATAGTCGTGGCACCACTGGTACCTGGTCAATGCCATGATGAAATGTCTGATCAATGATAAATTTTCAAAGCAAGGGCTCATAAGAAGTCCGGAGTGGTGCCACGACTACCCGCTTGCTGTCTAAAAGCGTGCATCACCCCCAAAAAACACCATAGAGTAGTATGACAATGGCTACGATACCAATGGCTCCAATATTAAAGGTAGGACTTGTTTTAAACAGTGTGGCCGGATCCTCCAGTCTCAAAGCGTTTTTGTCATCCGTGTCCATCCTGACATTGGTATAGAAAATAACGGCGATCATAAGGAGCATAACCCCCATCATGTAAATGGATTCAAAGCCGAGATAGTCAAGAGACCGGCTAAACAAAACACCGGCTAAAAGGCAGGCGGCTCCCAGGGCACCAAACACATATGATAACCGGACTAATGGCTTTTGCAGACCATTGTCATCCATTGGTGATCTCACTTTGGCACCCTTGTCAATGAAGCTGATAACGGAGGCTACGGTGCAGAGAATAATAAAGACGTACCCCATCCTGAGAATGAATGGGATCTCCGGCAGTATAAGCCTGATGACTATACCTACCGGTATAGTGATCACGGCGGTCCATAAGGCAGCTTTCGAGGTGATCTGTTTCCAGAAGAGTCCCATGGCGAATACCACTACGACGCCAGGATAGATAAAGCCTGTATATTCCTGTATGTATTGAAAAACCTGATCAAGGTTGTTTAACAAAGGGGCACAGGAAATGGCAATAATGAGGGCGACAACCGCCACAATCCTGCCCACGAGTACCAGCTGGTGGTTGCTGGCATCCCGGTTTATGTACTCTTTGTAAATGTCCAGTGTAAAAATGGTGGAAGTACTGTTGATCATGGAAGCCAGAGAAGATACAATAGCTGCAGCCAATGCGGCAAAAGCGAGTCCCCTGATGCCCACGGGCACAAAATTCTTCAATAACCACGGATAGGCCTCATCCGACTTGCTGATCGTTCCTACCGCTTCAGCAGGCTTCCCTATGATGGCCGCAAGCTCGGCGGGGGAGTAGTCATTGACCAGAACATAAGCGGTGATGCCTGGGATGACCACCAGCAACGGGACGAGGATCTTCAGGTAGCCTGCAAAGATCAGCCCCTTCTTTGCCTCATCGATAGACCGGGCGGCCAGGCCTTTTTGAATGATGTATTGATTAAATCCCCAATAACCCAGATTAGTCAGCCACATGGCCCCCAGCAACACGGCCACCCCGGGCAGGTCATTAAAGGTGTCCTTGAGTCCTCCTGAGCCGTCGGGCACCATGGACATCCCTTTGGGAATGATCATGGCAAAGTGATCAGCCGCTTTGGTGTAGATCAGCTGAAAACCATGCAATACACTTCCGGCACCCACTGCATCCAGCGCCAGGAACGTAGTGAACAGACCGCCCACGACCAGGAAAGTCACCTGTATTACGTCTGTCCAGGCTACGGAAGTAAGTCCTCCGTAAATGGAGTATATACCGGAAAAGCCCAGCAGTCCGATGATGCCATAAATGAGCGGAATGCCGATAATGTTTTCCAGCGCCAGCGCACCCAGGTAGCTCACCGAGGTGAGATTAACAAACACATACACCAGCAACCAGAAGATGGCAAAAAAGGTGCTCACCTTTCGGTCAAAGCGCTGATTGATGAACTGGGGCATGGTGTAAATGCCTTTTTTCAGGAAAACAGGCAGAAAATATTTGGCTACGACAATAAGCGTGACGGCAGCGATCCATTCATAGGCAGCAATAGCCAGCCCTATGGCATATCCGGAACCCGACATGGCGATAAAGTGCTCTGCCGAAATATTGGCCGCTATCAGCGATGCTCCTACTGCCCACCATGTTAGCGAGTTGCTGGCAAGGAAATAGTCATTGGCCGTTTTTTCCTTCCCTTTTTTCGTACGTGACACATACAGCCCTATCCCTATGATCACGATACAGTAGGCGGCAAAAACGATATAATCCAGGGTGGAAAAGCCCATACCTTTTATAGTTACATTTGGTTTTGAAACAGATGGTAATACACCTCATTGGACCTTAGCTGGTCCCGGAAGCTACGTGTTACGGTTTCCCGGTCGATCACGACCAGCTCTACACCGGCCATGTCCGTCAGGTCCTCCATGAATGAGGTGTCGATGGCCTTGCTGAATACGGTGTGATGTGCTCCGCCGGCCAGTATCCAGGTCTGTGCGGCTACCTGCAGATCAGGCTGAGGGTCCCAGAGTACACGGGCTACGGGCAATTTTGGCAGCGCATGCTCGGGCGCCACGGCTTCCACTTCATTGACCAGTAGCCGGAAACGATTGCCCATGTCCACCAGGGAAACATTGATCGCCGGCCCGGAATCCACGTCGAATACCAGACGGGCCGGGTCCTCCTTTCCACCAATACCCAGGGGATGTACCTCACATTTAGGCTTACCGGATGCAATGGAAGGACAGATCTCCAGCATGTGCGAGCCCAATACCTGTGAGCGGCCGTTTGTGAAGTGATAGGTATAGTCTTCCATGAATGAAGTACCACCCTCGAGGCCACTGTCCATCACTTTTGCCGCGCGTAGGAGAGCGGCCGTTTTCCAGTCTCCCTCTGCGCCGAATCCGTAGCCCTCCGCCATTAGTCGCTGTACGGCCAGCCCAGGGAGCTGCCTGAGTCCGTGGAGATTTTCAAAGGTATCGGTAAAGGCCCCGAACTCACCCCCGGTGAGAAGGGCCCGGAGCCCAAGCTCGATCCGTGCGGCGTCCTGTAGCGACGGGCTGTCCCGCACCACCTTTTCCATCTCATACTGATCGGCATATTCCTGCACCAGTCGGTTGACTTCTTCATCAGAGGTTTGATCCACATAGTTCACCAGGTCGCCCAGGCCGTATCCATTTACTGAAAAGCCGAACCGCATCTGGGCTTCTACCTTGTCCCCTTCCGTTACCGCTACTTCCCGCATGTTATCGCCAATACGGGCTACTTTGGTGGATTGCAGCACATGCCAGCCGGCAGCTACCCGGGCCCAGTTCCCCAGTTGTTTCCTGACCTGCCCGTCCTTCCAGTGCCCTACGATCACCTTTCTGTTTTTTCGGAGCCGGCTGGTCATAAAACCAAATTCCCTTCCCCCATGAGCGGACTGATTCTCATTCATAAAGTCCATGTCTATTTCGCTCCAGGGGATCCCGGCATTGTACTGGGTGTGCAGGTGTGCCAGGGGTTTGGTAAGGATCTGAAGACCCTTGATCCACATTTTGGCGGGGGAGAAGGTGTGCATCCAGACCACTACACCAATGCATACCGGTGAAACGTTTGCGTCAGCGCATACCTTGCTGATCTGATCAGGGGTGGTTACCACTGACTTATATACCACCAGCACAGGGACCTCTTCGCTATTGTTCAACGATTTACTGATCTCTTCGGCATGTGATCCGACATTTTTCAGAGTCTCCTCCCCATACAAATGCTGGCTGCCGGTCACAAGCCATATTTCAAATTCCTTTAGGTCGGTCATATTCCTTTTGTATCAGTTTTGCCCGTAGTAGGCATTTTTACCATGCTTTCTTTCATAATGTTTTTGAATGAGCCGGTCTTTCAAACGCGGGGCTGAGGGATTGATCTGCAGGGTGAGGAAGGCCATTTTGGCCAGCTCCTCCAGCACCTTGCAGTTGTAGACCGCTTTGGCTCCATCCTTGCCCCAGGTAAAGGGACCGTGGTTCCCGATCAGCACCATTTCCACCTCTTTGTAGGACAGCTCCCTGCCAGAAAAACAGTCAGTGATCTGCTGCCCTGTCATGTGCTCATAGTCCTGTGTGATCAGTTTATCCTCCATCGGGGGAGCGCAGGGAATATCGTACGTCAGATGGTCGGCATGGGTGGTGCCGAAGATCGGAATATCCATCTGAGCCTGTGCCCACGCGACCGAGTAGGTGGCATGGGTATGGACTATTCCTCCTATTTCAGTCCACTTACGGTACAGGAAGGTATGCGTTTTCGTATCCGAGGAGGGGCGCAGTTTCCCTTCAACAACGTGGTTTTCAAGGTCCAGCACCACCATGTCCTCCGCTTTCATTTGCTCATAGGGTACACCGCTCGGTTTGATCGCACAAACCCCTGCATCCCGGTCGATGATGCTTACATTTCCAAAGGTATAGATCACCAGACCCAGTGCAGGCAGCTGCATATTGGCTTCATAGCATTCCCGCTTCAGCTCCTTGTACCCCGACATTACAGTGTGTTGTTATTGGTGTTGTCCTCTACGAACGCCCCCAGACATTTGTATCGCTCGTAAAGTGTCTGGTAACGTGCTACATGCTCCGGCCGGGGCTCGTAGGTCTTTTCGACACCGTTCCCCATTTTTGCAATGGCTTCTTCGACAGACGGGTAAATACCCGACGCAACTGCCGCGTACATGGCCGCTCCAAGTGCAGGTGCCTGTTCGGAGACTGCTACCTGAATGGGCATGTTCAATACGTCAGCAAGGGTTTGCATGATGAAGCCGGATTTTTTGGCAACACCCCCAATGCCTACCACGGTGCCGATGTCTACCCCCTCTTCCTCGAAACGGTCTATGATCTTTCGGGAACCAAAACAGATGGCTTCCACCAGTGCCCTGAAAATATGAGGTGCTCCGGTGCCCATGCCCAGGTTGATAATTCCTGCCTTCAGACGCTGATTGGCGTCCGGTGTTCTTCTTCCATTGACCCAGTCCAGCGCCAGTGGCATACTTTCTGTTGGCGGTGTTTTTTCTGCCTCTTCCGATAGTGCAGTGATCAGTTCCGTTTTAATTTCTTCCATTTGTCCGGGGCTGAGTAGCTCCCGTTTTGCCAGTATGTTATCCAACGGCCATGAGATCAACTCTGTAAACCAGGCCAGTACATCGCCAAAAGCCGACTGTCCTGCCTCCAGGCCGATCATACCCGGTACGATGGAGCCGTCTACCTGTCCGCAGATGCCCCTTACGGTTTTACTTCCAATGGTATCCCTGGAGGACACAATCATGTCGCAGGTGGAGGTGCCAATTACCCTCACCAGGGTATTTTCTCTTACCTCCGCACCTACGGCCCCTGCATGTGCATCGAAAGTTCCCACAGCTACCACGGTTTCCGTAGACAATCTCAGCCTACCGGCCCATTCTTCATTCAGCGTTCCGGCGCTTTCGTCGGAGGTGTAGGTCTCCCGGTACAGGTTCTGTCTTACACGGGCCAGATACGGATCCAGCTTTTCAAGAAAATCCTCAGGAGGAAGTCCTCCCCAGCTTTCATGCCATAAGGCCTTATGACCGGCAGCACACCGGCTGCGTTTCGGGTGCTCCATATTGTCATTACGCACCAGCAGCCAGGTCATGTAGTCGCAATGCTCCATCCACGAATGGGCCGCTTTTGCCACGGAGGGGTCCTTCCGGATGATATGCAATACTTTGGCCCAAAACCATTCCGAGGAATAGATGCCTCCTACGTATTGGGTATAGTCAGGACCTCCCCATGTCCTTGCGAGCAGGTTGATCTCATCTGCTTCGTTGATGGCGGTATGGTCTTTCCACAGCACCATCATGGCATTGGCGTTTTCGTGGAACGCTGCCCTTATTGCCAGTGCTTCCCCCTTTTCATCTACCGGGAGGGGTGATGAACCGGTAGTATCGATACAGATCCCTTTTATATCCCGGGCAGCAACGCCTGAATCCGTCACTACCTGCCGGATCGTTTGCTCCATTCCCTCTATATGGTCCAGCGGGTGCTGCCGGTACTGGTTGGCCTGTGGGTCACAATAGAGCCCCTCTTTCCACCGACTGTACCAGTGCACGCTGCCGGCAACTGTTTTGCCATCCAGGGCATTGACAAGCACCGCCCTGACGGAGTCCGTGCCGAAGTCCAGCCCTATAACGTATTTGCCATTGCCCATTTTCATTAAATGTAGTTTTGACATTTAAAAGTAAGTAT
This sequence comes from Flammeovirgaceae bacterium BBD 1991-12, assembly GCA_001657315.1. Taxonomy (GTDB): domain Bacteria; phylum Bacteroidota; class Bacteroidia; order Cytophagales; family Cyclobacteriaceae; genus Fulvivirga. Next base: position 10,856 of record LYSV01000016.1, read on the forward strand.
TTTGGAATTGTTAAATGTAGTTTTGACATTTATTTTTTTCTTATCAACCTGAATTCATGTATTTTCGGGTGCTATGAAGCATGTGAAATATCCCACGGGAGGACCGAAGGTAGCGGTGGACTGCATTATTTTTGGGTTTTCGGGTACTGAGCTGAATCTTTTGCTGATCCACCGGGGCTTTGAGCCAGGAAAGGGGCTATGGTCGCTGGTGGGTGGCTTTGTCCAGGACACGGAAGATCTCGATCAGGCGCCCCGTCGTGTCCTCAAAAACCTTACAGGACTGGATGATATTTACCTGGAGCAGGTTCATGTCTTCGGTGATATTCACCGGGATCCGGGCGGCCGGGTGATTTCCGTGGCCTATTTTGCACTGATCAGAAAAGATCTGCAGGATGACGCTCTTATCCTGAAACATAACGCCCGGTGGTTCCCTGTCCATGAGCTGCCCGATCTTGTCTTCGACCATCGTGATATGGTAACGTTCGCGCTGAACCAGCTTATTCTGAAAACCAGGATACAGCCTGTTGGCTTCAATCTGTTGCCTGAAAAATTTACACTGCCTGAGCTTCAGGCACTTTATGAAGCCATTTACGGCAGATCACTTGATGACAGGAACTTCAGAAGAAGAATACTTTCGCTGGGTATTCTGAAAAAACTGGATGAAAAACAGAAAGGCAACTCAAAAAAAGGTGCCTTTCTTTACCGGTTCGACAGGAAGGCCTATGACGGGCTGAAAGGGGAGATGGCCAAAGTAAACAGTCTGCTTACCATTTTTTGACAGCCTCTCCTCGCCCGGCTAAACCGTTGATGTTTTCCACTTCCCTTTTGTGAACATCCATAGTGTAAACAGGCCTACCGAGGTCTCGGAAATGAACACCGCCCAGAACACGCCGGAATGCCCCCAGTCCAGTGCGAGCGCCAGCAGATAGGCCAGGGGGATCTGGATGAGCCAGAAAAAAACGAGATTGATCATCGTAGGGGTTTTTGTATCTCCCGAGCCGTTGAACGCCTGTACTGAAACCATCCACCATCCATAGACAAAGTAGGAGTAGGAGAGTATCTGCAGCCATTCCCCACCTATTCCGATGACCGTTCCGTTTGTAGTAAAAATATTCATTAAGGATTGGTTGAAGAAAAAATAAACAAATGATACTGCTATCAGGAATATCATATTGTACAAACCTATCTTCCATACGGAAGATTCGGCCCGTTCGGCATTACCGGCTCCGAGGTTTTGCCCGACAAGCGTGGCGGCTGCATTGGATAAACCCCATGCCGGCATGAGTGTAAACATCATGATCCGCAGGGCAATGGTAGCACCTGCTACAGCTTCACTGCCAACATCCGCCAGTATCCTCATCAGAAAGATCCAGGAGGTCATGGCTACGATCATCTGTCCCACACCTCCCAGTGAGGTACGGACAATATTCATTACAATGCTGGTGTCAAATCGTAAATACTCAAACCTTGCCTGTATGTGTTTTCCTCCCCTGCCCAAGGTCCATAATTGTGTGGCTACACCAATGCCTCTGCCAATGGTAGTGGCAATAGCGGCGCCTTCTATTCCAAAAGCCGGGATCGGACCCCAGCCGAAGATAAGCAAAGGATCCAGGATAATATTGCATCCATTGGCGATCCAGAGCACCCGCATGGCAATGGCCGCATCACCCGCCCCCCTGAACACAGCATTGATGATGAATAGAAGTATGATGATCCCGTTGCCACCCAGCATCCACTGCGTATAGCGATAGCCATTGGCAATACTCCACTCATCTGCCCCCATCAGACCCAGCAGCTCTTTCGAAAAGAAGATCCCGGCAATGGCAAATGGTAGCGAGGTTATTATAGCGAGAAAGATGGACTGGACAGCGGACCTGCCTGCATCTTCCTTGTTTTTTTCTCCCACTCTGCGGGCAATAATGGCAGTAACAGCCATGGATAATCCAATCGCTATTGAATACAACAGAAACAAATAGGTCTCCGTAAGCCCCACTGTAGCCACCGCTGAGGCGCCCAACTGACCAACAAAGTATATGTCCACAACGGCAAATGTGGATTCCATCACCAACTCAAGGATCATGGGTACGGCTAACAGAAATATGGCCTTTTTGAGGTTGATCTGAGTATAATCGGCATCTGTGCCACGGATAGCATCCTTGAGTGCACTCCAGACGGAACGTTTATGCTCAATGATACGAGCGGCCGTGGGATTGGGGTTTTCGTTTTCCATGGGTCAAATATGGTATATGAATAAATTATTTTTGGGGTATAAAAGCGACACTCTCACGGGTGGGTTCCGTCTTTTACGTCCCTTTCCATGATTTTGTTTAGGGCAAGTTAATGCGTCTTAGTGACAACCCTATGTCAACAGGTCAACGGTTTTTTTAAAATATTCGGCTGATGGGATTGGTTTGCGTGGCGAATAGCATTTTTTGAAGCTTTGAAAGTACAACAGGTGGGACTTATCTGTCCTTCCTGTTAATATTGACTCCTACGTGGGCTTTTCTCTGACAAGTCAGACCACTATCAAACGTAGATTCCTGAATAGAGTGGGCGTCCCTCACACTCACTATTCCTAGTGATTACATTTTAGCTATAGCTGGCGATTGACCTGTATCGTTTCCATGCTGACCTTTGCATTCTTTAGAACTATTCTAAATAACTGGATCTTGGGAAAGGCGGTTTCAATTTGTTTTTGCATTATTCTTTCCGGTCATCTGTCACTGGCTTTTGATTATGAAGGGGGTATTACCGGAAAGGTCACGGACGAGCAACAGAATACGCTGCCCGGGGTGAATATAGTGATACAAGGCACAGGAAAGGGGGCTATTACCGATGTTAAAGGTGAATACTTTATTAACAATCTGGATAAGGGAACTTATGTTTTAGAGGTTTCTTTCGTGGGGTTCGAAAAGATTGTTAAATCCTTTTCAATAAAGGACGGACAAACAATAAAGTTTGACTTTTCCCTAAAACAATCTACACAAGAGCTGGCAGAGGTAATTGTACAGGGAAAATCTGAATCCCAGCTCAAGGAAGAACAGCCTATTCAGGTGGAAAGCATACGCCTTAAGACGGTTGCCAATCAGATCAAGGATCTATCAGGTGCCCTGTTAACACTCCCTGGTGTAAGAGTCCAGTCGTCGGGCTCATTGGGAGATCGTGCTGATATATCACTAAACGGTCTCACGGGGCAGGCAGTCAGAACCTATATAGATGGCTTACCTTTTGAATTCCTCTATCCTTCCCTGTACATCAACAATATCCCCTTGGTAAATATCCGAAGATTGGATGTGTACAAGGGAGTGGTCCCTGTAGATGTAGGAACTGATGCAATGGCCGGAGCTATCAATGTGGTGCCGGATTACAGGAACAGAAATTTTTTGGATGCCTTTTACAGCTACGGTTCCTTTAACACACATCAACTAGGTGTAAATAGTGGTTTTGCCCTGAATGAAAAAGCGATTTTACAGGTAAACACTGCCTATAACTACTCGGACAACAACTATGAAATTGATGCAGAAATTGTAGACCAGCAGACAGGTCGTACCCGGTCGATCCGGGCAGAACGTTTTCACGATGCCTATGAGTTAAAATACGTCGACCTCTCCCTGATCCTGCTGGGGAACAGGGTTTTTGATTTTGTAAAGGTAGGACTCAACTACTCTGACTATTTCAAGGAAGTCAATAACAATGTTACTATTGGCCGGATTCCCTGGGGTAAGTATGAATACGATGGAAACATTGGTGTGGTTAACCTTTCCCTGGAAAAGCAAGTTGGGAGCGCCCTGGAGATAAGGAGTCAGTTTGCCTACTCTCATTCTACTTTGAACACGGTCGATACAACCAGCAGGGTCTATTCGTGGGACGGGAGTATAGTTCAGGAAAATGATGAACGTGGTGAGTTTCAGGACAATCCGGTATTGAGTGAACGCAACAATGACAACTTTATTAATCGCACCACGCTTAAGTATCAACTTTCCGAAAACGATGAAGTGCTACTGAGCAACGTTTATGCCTACCAGGACATTTTTGGAAGAGACCTCGAAAAAGAACCCGTAAATGATTTACTGACGTTTCCACAATCCATACGAAAGAATGTAACCGGTCTCCAGTATACAAGGAAGGTAGGAAAGTATACTTTCAATGCGGCTGGTAAATTCTACGACTATGCGCTTGAGGGGGTAGATCTCAGGAACTTTAGTGTCTCAGAAAAAGACAACGATTTAGGTTTTTACGGTGCTTTCAAGTATGACATAAAAGACAATCTGTTTATTCGTACTTCCTATGAAAAAGGTATTCGAATCCCAAATGCAGGAGAGTTTTTCGGAAACGGTACGACCATCACCCCGAATGGTGGTTTGGAGCCAGAGAAAAGTGATAATGTCAATCTTGAATTTGGTATTTCCTCAAAAGACGGAGTCTCTATCCCCTGGGGCATTGAAATCAATGGATTTTATCGTGATCAGGAAAACCTGATACAGTTGTCAGCTGCAGAGGTTCTGCCAAAATACCTGAATCAACAGGGGGTGAGAACAGTAGGGGTCGAAACTGAATTTTTCATTGAAATTTTCAAAGGCCTGAGATATAACGGGAATCTTACCGGGCTGAGCCAAACCATCACGGCGCTTAATGTTGGATCTTCCAACGATGATCTGATCGGAACTCCCAACCCGAATACACCCGACTTCCTGGTCTTTAATGAACTTGCCTATACAAACCAGGGCATCATTAGGTCAGATGATGAATACAGGGTGTATTTCCAGTATTACTATGTGGAGACTTTTAATCATATCCAGGTGGGCAGTGTATTCAATCCAGACAATTGGGTGCCCACCCAGCACCGGGTGAACGCGGGCATATCCTACGCTCTGATGGATGGAAAATTTTCCATAGCCGCCAATGTTTTCAACCTGCTTAACAATGACCTGTTTGACAATTTTAACGTGCCCCGCCCCGGACGGAATTATAATGTAAGGCTGGGATATCGACTAAACAATTTTTAAATCCAGAATGATGAAACTTCTAAGTCCTGCTTTTTCAAAAGCACTACTATCAGTAGGAATACTATCTCTTTTCGCTGCATGTTCAGATGATAATGAAGCAGCTCCGGGAAATGAATTTCTCACCGAAGGTTTTGTGATCACCGGCCAGTCTGCAAGTGGAACTGCCAATGTCTTTGCCGCCTATTTTGAGGAACTTCCTTCCGGTGATATAGACCTCGTTTCTTCTGCAACTTCCTATTCCTTTTTTAGAGTCAGAGGGGTGAAAGATGGATTTATGTATGGGAATTCTACGGGGGAAGATCCCGGATTGACAAAGTTTAGCATTGATGCGGAGACCCAAAACATTGTTGAAATCGACGAATTCGCCCTTGATGGCAATCCTGGAAACATAATTTTCCTCGATGATGAGAGAGCCATAGTACCCACGTTTGCAGGCAGGGGCCGGATTATTATTTTCAATCCTGAGACAATGAGCAGAACAGGTGAGATAGACCTGTCACAAGCAACAGATCTTCCCGACGATGATACCAATTCCATTACCGGCTTGATTTACAATAAGACCGTCAACAAGATCTATGGCATTTTTTACACAGATATTGATGCGACCGCTCAATTTTATGATGCAGATGCTATTTATGTAGAAGTAATTGATGCAACCACTCTTCAATGGGAAAAAACCATTGTTCACCAAAATGCAGAGTATGCCATATTCAGAGGAGAAACCAACGTGGTCGTTGACGAAAGCGGTAACACCTACATCGTAGCTCAGGGACAATACGGCCTGGATAATAATTTTGGCCCTGCCTCTCCTGTTGGTTCAAGGCCCCAGATCCTGAAGATCAATGCAAACTCTGAATTTGATGAGTCCTATGCTTTTAATCCCATTAATACCTTAGGTTTTGAAAATAACTTCTTTCAGCTATTCACCTCCATGGTGTATGCAGGGAATAACAAGGCTTACGGTATTGGTACTTCTCAAACGGATGATCCTGCGATTCTGGCTCTGCTTCAAAAATTTGCAACGGTTGGACTCACTGATGAAGAATTCGGAACATTGACCGATCTGGTCTTCAACGGTGAAGGTATGAGTGTACTGGAAGTAGATCTGGTGAGTAAAAGCGTTCGGGAAGTCTCCGGGATTCCGAAAACGGCGGGATTTGCCTACCCTTTTCTCTATAATTATGATGGGAGGATCTTTGCCCAGGTTACAAGTCCGACGAATAACGAGAATGCTTTTTATGAGATCAATACCGCTACGAATACAGGTACCCAGGTCTACAATATTACCACGGGAGGATTTGCTTTTCAGTTGATTGACTTAAATGGATCGCTTCAATAGGATGCATATAGGCTTGCAGGAATTAAGTTGCAGGTTCTAATCCTTTAAATAACCACCACATGGCGCTCACACTACTGATAATTGCCTGCTTTCTGCTTTACTTACCCTCGAGGTATTTTCCGGTCAGTGAAAATATACATATGAAAATTGGAAAGCAGAGGATCAAAATAATGTCCGGCGCTGTAATGTTGCTGATGTTGTCACTTACTGCATTTACCTGGACTTATGATGGGTTGACTGCTTTTACGGTATGGCTTATCGCTCTGATGACCACGCTCTCAGCTCTGATCCTGACGGTAAAGCTTAATCCTAAATGGCTTTATGGATGGGGTGCACTGTGTGTATTGTTTGTAATTACAGACCTTATATGACATGCCTGCCAAAAAGAAGTACCTGTCCGATCCATGGAAGCGATTTAGCAAAGTAACTGCTGCCATTCCGGGGGCCTACATTGTGACTATGCTCATTCATGTTGCCGTTGCGAGGAATGTGCCAAACGATACACCTGTTGTGCTTACGACCGCATATTCCTCCTTTTTGATATGGGCAGGTTTTATGGTATTGGCTTTTTTCATACGGAAGGCCTGGCATGTCTGGGGATTATTTACCCTTATATCTGTTGTCTGCGCCGTACTGATCTTCATTTAAACTATCAGCACATGAAACTGAAAGGATTAGGTAATCGGGCTTACAATGTGTTATTTCATACGCACACCGTAGCCGGTATAGTGATCAGCTTCGCGCTCTTTGTTATATTCTACGCCGGAGCCTTTGCCCTCTTCAGGCATGAGATTGTACCATGGGAAAACGTTGAGGCCCGGCAGGAGATTGACCGGGACATGGACTATGAAAAGGCGCTGGCCAGGGTGGATAGTATCTACCGGTTGGACTGGCACTCCGTTACAAATGTCCTCTTCCCGGATGAGCACAGTCCTTTCCTAAAAGTATACGGAGCTTTTCATGACACCGACACTACGGTACAGCGCATGGCTGCCTATGTGACTCCCGGCACCTACCGGGTACAGGATATGCAAGAGCCCGTGACCACAGTGGGGGACACCATCTACTATTTGCACTATTTCCGGCAGATCCCCGTTATTGGTCTCTACCTCTCCGGATTTGTGGCTTTATTTTTCCTCTTTGCATCTGTTACGGGTATACTGATCCATTGGCGAAACCTGTTCACGAAGTTCTATGCGTTTATTACCGAAGGGAAATGGAAAGCTATCTGGACCAATGCTCACACCGTACTGGGTGTGATCGGGCTGCCTTTTCAAGTGATGTATGCGGTGACCGGAGCGTTTTTTGGATTGCTTACTCTTATTTTGCTACCCAGCGTACTTCTTCTCTATGAGGGTGATTCATCGAAAGTCTTTAACAAGATCACCCCGGAAAATACTATCGAACCGGACCATGATGCTCCCCTGGCCAAAAACATTAGTCTGTCGAAGCTCAGGGCTAAAGTAAAGGAGCAATATCCTGGTTTCCGTGTCAACCGGGCAGTTTTACGGAATTACGGGCGATCAGATGCCCTGGTCACCTGGCGCATTGATGATAAAAAAGGTATAGTTTCCAGCGGTAGTATCACCATGTACATGTCTGATGGTATTATGCTGGAGGAGATAAGTGTGTTACCTCTTAATAAGCCTTATAGCCAGGCGGTGATAGATATGATTGGCAAACTGCATTTTGCTGATTTTGGCGGTCTGCTCATTAAAATTATCTACTTCGTTCTGGCTATGATCACCTGCTTTATGATCATAAGTGGTGTGCTGATCTGGCGTACGGCTCGTGACAATGATCAATACACCTTCAGGCAGCGACTGTTCCATCACAGGGTGACCAAGGTATATCTGGCCATTTGCCTCAGTATGTTCCCGGCCTTTGCCATCATTTTCATAGCCAACAAGCTGGTCCCCATGGATATGGTAAACCGGGTCAGCATGGTAAATACGGTGTTTTTCACAAGCTGGCTGCTGCTTACTGTCATGGGGCTGTTTTGGAACAGCTACGCACGGCAAAACAAAACCTATCTACTCATAGGGGGAGCTTTATCCCTATGTGTCCCTCTGGCTAATGGGGCGATCACGGGAGACTGGTTCTGGGAGACGTGGCAAACGTTCCGTTGGGTAGCTTATGTGGATGTATTCTGGATAGTAACCGGTTTGATCTCCATTTACATGGCAGTATGGGTGCTCAGGGTGCATAAAAAATCGGATAGACCAGTTTATGAACATTCACCTGTCCAAAAGAAAAAGGACCTGATAAGAAATCCTCTTCCAAAGGTCAAACCGAAGCTGGAACCGCAACTTACCCTGAACAGGAAAGAGGTTTAGAGATCGGGTTTTTAGTACTTTCGGTTCTTCATGAATCGTCTGGCTTAAGCCAGCTTACAAAATATTGTTTGACCTGACTACTACTCCAAATTTAGTCTTGTTACAAATTACTCTAAAAAGGCCCGGGGAGGAACTATCATCAGCGATTGGTTTTTCTTTATATAAGAATCAAACCAATTTTTCAATTATGGAAACAAGCTGTCGAAACTGTAACTACTGGCACCCTGAAGCCGCTGTGGTGGCCGACAAAAAGGATTATGGTGAGTGCAACAAGCTCAGCCATTTGGAATCGAAGATGGACCCGAGTTATATCATACCTGTTCTCAACGAGGGAAGGGCCATTGACAAAAATGCCAAAACAATTGAGTTTATCACCGGTGCAAACTTTGGTTGTAACCAATTCGCCAGTGCCTAACTCATACTGTCTGTTTCACACTGGTGAATTTCAATAAAGAAGTCGTCTGAATAAGTAGAGAGACGACTTCTTTGTTTTTAGTTTGGCCAGATGGGCGAAGGGTCCGTCTTTGCCTTTCCAATGCCACCTTAGCCCAAACAAAAGACAACGAGGTATTTTATCGGCAGGTAGGAGCTACTATCAAAATTTTGAAAAAATGTATCCTTTCTCAATATTTTGAGTCTACATAACGGATCAAAAAAAACCGTAAAATGGATAAGAAGAAAAAGAACTGTGAATGTACCCGTTGTGAATGTGTCAAATGTGATTGTACAAATTGCGAAAAAGGCGATTGCCAGTGTGAAACCTGTGTTTGTGAAAAGTGTTCTTGTTGTCAACATTGAGAAAGATTGGAGTCCCTTAAACCTTCTTCAGGATACTGCTAAATGAAACCAAAGACAGTTGATATCTGGAATGAATACTATACAGAAGTTTTCTTTTTTGTCCTGAAAAGGGTAAAAAGTAAAGATGACGCCAATGAAGTTATTCAGAACTCCTTTATCAGGATCCATAGCAACCTTCATACGGTAAGACAGGTTTCCAAAATAAGATCCTGGATTTTTCAGGTGGTCAGGAATGAACTGGTAAACTTTTACAACCAAAACAAAAAAACAATAGCGTTTCCAGGTTTGGAACCCGGGCTATGGACTCAAAGGCAACCTGACGATCTGTGCTGTTTTGACAGATTTGTCAACGAGCTTCCGGGAAAGTACAAGGATGTGGTTATTCAGGTATATTTTGAAGGCAAAAAACTTTCAGAGGCTGCTAAAGAGCTGGAGATTAGTTTGTCCAATGTCAAGGCCAGGGTCAGGAGAGGGAAGAGCATGCTAAAAGAAAGGTTTAAAAATTGCTGTAAATTCGGCATTGACAAAAATGGCAAACTTACAGGGGATCCAAATTGTGCCGTTTGTGGCCAGGTGTATCTGTAGTTTACTCTTTTGGACCTTAAAGAATAGAAAGGGGATTACACCTTCAACTCTCCCGGTGAAAAACCGTACCAGCGCTTGAAAGCAGTACTAAAATGCTGTGGATTTTTGTACCCGATCTTTTCTGATACTTCTGTTACTGTCAAGCCATCCTCCGACAGCATTTGCTTCGCCCATTCCATTTTAAGTTCATTCCAATATCCGAATACCGTGGTGCCAAAAAGCTCCTTAAAGCCTTTTTTAAGTGTAAATTCATTGGTACCTACCTGTTGGGCCAGCTCTGTCAGCGAGAATGATTCGCCAATGTGATTGGATATGATCTCCCTTACCGCATAGAGTTTTTCAAGTTCATGCTTTTTTATACAACGGGGTACCTGGTATGTGTGGCCGGTAATTTGCTCCAATTGAAGCATAAGTAGCTCTATTACATGGGATTCGAGAAACATTTTCTTAAAATGTCCGGTCCGGTTACAGGTGATGATCTTCTTGATCACGATCATCATCTGTGGAGTGATGGGAAAGTTGTGAGAAGAAAGTATGCAATTTTTTTTGAGGTCAATAGCCGTACGGAACTTGTCAAATGCCGGATGTTGAGGCAGGTATTTCCGGAACAACGATGGAAGCAGGTTTACCTCGAATACTTTCATGGGAGACTCGTTGTACCACTCTGACTTTCCCTCGATTCCATTGACATAGATGAGGTTATGCTCGCTTTTCCCAAAGAAAAGCTCCTCCTTAAGACTACTGGAATGTGTCAGCGCCGCCCCATCCAGCCCGAAGTGCATTTCTACGGTTTCCAACTCGGAATCAAAATGAACGAGAGAGGTTCTGGACAGGTTAATTTCTCCAAAGCCAATGTGAAATCCCTCGAAGAATAACTCTTTGTACGAGCCTTTACCCATGAAGGGGGCAGCGGAGTAGGTGCGTTGTGTGACTATTTCTCCTTCCCCTCTAAAATTTTTGGGGTAAGAGGCCTCTATCGCCAGTTCGCGCAACTCGTAATCGTATATCCTGGTTTTCATAAACTTCTTCTGGCGTAAGTTTTATTCCGTTTTGCGTAGATCAATGTGATCATGCACGACCTATGTTTGTTATTTAGAATGAATCTAAATAGAAAGATACAAAAATATCATTATCTGTGGAATAACTGACCGGTACTTTTTGAAAGTAACCTTCACAGGTTTCGAAAGAGTGACGGCTGGTACTTTAACTTACGAATCATATTATTTAAATCATGGACACGCTAATACTGAAAGTTGTTTTTACCGTTTTTTTGTTGTTATGCATGGTTGTCAGGTATCCGCACGCCAGAAGAAACAAAAATAACCACATTATTTCTGACCGTAAGACGAGGCAGGAAAGAGTACTGCTTGGAGGAGCATTCCTGGGAATGATGGTATTTCCTATGCTTTATGTTTTTACGGGACTTTTTGAATTTGCGAATTATACACTCCCTATTTACCTGCATGTAACGGGCATGGTCTTGCTGATCCCTGCACTTTGGCTTTTTTACCGGTCACATAAGGACCTGGGACGTAACTGGTCTGCCACTTTGGAGATCAGGAGTGAACACTCGTTGGTGACCAACGGTGTGTATAAGTATATGCGGCACCCTATGTATTCAGCATGTTGGCTATGGGTTATCTGCCAGGCACTCCTGCTCAATAATTTTATTGGGGGGCTTACCGGGCTCCTTGCATTTGGTATGCTTTATTTCCTAAGAATAGGTAAGGAAGAGGCCATGATGGAAAGAGAGTTTGGTGAGCAATACCAGACATATAAATCATTAACTCACCGGGTTTTACCAAAGTTTTGAGTAGAAGTTTAAACGGGACAAAAGTGAAAGAGCCTCAGAAATTTCCCGAGGCTTTTAACTATGAAACAATATCCTATGGAATACTGATACTACCCCAATAGCTTTACCGTTTCGTTGGCTATTTCCAGCTCTTCGTTGGTAGGTATCACCAATAGTTTTACGAGGCTATCGGCCTGCTGAATTTCCCTGGCAGCTTTTGAATCAACGGCATTGAGTTGCCGGTCCAGCTTAATACCCAGGATATCGAGATCAGCACATACACCTTCCCGGATAAAGGCGCTGTTTTCGCCAACCCCGGCGGTAAAAATTATGGCATCGATCCTACCTAGAACCACCGCATACGCACCTATGTATTTACGTATCCTGTAGATATACATGTGGATTGCCAGCTGTGCCAGCGGATCATGATTATCATAGCGATGTAGTATTTCTCTCAGGTCGTTTTCACCCGTGAGGCCTTTTAATCCACTTTTTTTATTCAAAAGACTATCCACTTCGTTTAGATCCATTTTCAACGTCTTACCTAAGAAAAGTATGAGTGACGGATCAAAATCACCGGGCCGGGACCCCATGATCAGCCCGCCCATGGGCGTAAGCCCCATCGATGTGTCAACACTTTTACCTTCCTTGACTGCAGTCATACTACAGCCATTTCCCAGGTGGATCGATATGGCGTTGAACCTGACAAGATCAATGCCAAGGAACCGTGCTCCTTCCCACGCTACGTATTGATGTGATGTTCCATGAAAGCCGTAAGCGCGAAGCCCGTGTTCGTTATAAAGCTCGTTCGGCACAGCATAGCGATAAACATAATCAGGTAATGTTTGATGAAAGGCAGTATCAAAAACGGCTACCTGTTTAGCATTTGGGAAAACACGCATAGCTACTTCAATGCCCGTTATATTGGCAGGATTATGCAAAGGAGCCAGATACGACAGATCTCGCAGTTCACCCAGTATCTCTTCTGAATGGATAAGCGTAGGCGCGCTGAATTTTTCTCCTCCATGAACCACACGGTGCCCGACGGCCTGGATCTCGTCCGTATCATGAACCACCGCATTTTTTCCCTTCAGTAGCAGCGATGCAACTTCTTCCAGCGCTATTTGATGGTTAGATACTTCTATTTCATAGCTGATGGACTGCCCGGTAAGGAGATCATGTTTTACCCGGCCCATGGTTTCGCCGATTTTTTCTACCAATCCGGATACCAGGACTTTCTTGTCCGGGAATTCAAACAGCTGGTATTTTAACGAAGAACTGCCGGCATTTAAGATCAGGATTTTCATGCCAGTGAGGTTTCATTTTGTGCCTGGATGGCTGTTATGATCACGGTATTCACAATATCGGCGACTGTGCAACCCCTGCTGAGATCATTGACCGGCCTGTTCAGGCCCTGAAGTACCGGGCCGATCGCTATAGCACCGGTTTCCCGCTGTATCGCTTTGTAGGTATTGTTTCCGGTATTCAGGTCGGGAAAGATAAGCACCGATGCCTGGCCAGCTACTTCTGATCCCGGCATTTTCTTTAACCCGACTTCTGAATCCACCGCAGCATCGTATTGAATGGGGCCTTCAATTTTGAGGTCTGGATTTGAAGCCCTGACAATATGGGTGGCCTCCCTCACCTTTTCTACGTCGGCCCCTTTACCTGACTCTCCTGATGAATAGGAAAGCATAGCTATTTTTGGTTCTATACCGAACGCCACAGCAGTTTCAGCAGAGGATGTCGCAATTTCTGCCAGTTGCTGAGCGTTTGGATTTGGGTTTATTGCACAATCCCCATAGACCAGAACGCGGTCGTCGAGGCACATAAAGAATACGGACGACACGACTGAAAACCCGGGTTTTGTTTTTACAAATTGCAGTGCCGGGCGTATGGTATGTTGAGTGGTGTGAACCGCCCCGGATACCATGCCATCAACATCACCCTGGTACACCATCATAGTACCAAAATACGAGACATCACTCATTACATCCCTTGCCATATCCATGTTCACGCCTTTATGCTTACGTAGCTCATAAAAGCCAGTGGCATAGGCTTCAAACTGTTCTGAGAGACGAGGGTCCAGGATCGAGATTTTGGAGATGTCAATATGGAGGCCTTGTTTGGCTATCTTTTGAATGATCTTATCCTTATTTCCCAAAAGCGTGATCGTTACCGCATTCTCCTCAGCCAGGATCTCAGTAGCTTTAAGTATTCGGTCATCTTCACCTTCAGCCAGCACTATTCTCTTCTTGTGTCTTTTTGCTTTCTGCGTCAGATTGTATTGGAACATGCGAGGCGTCATTCCACGAACTTTCACTTTGCTGAACCGCTCAACTATTTTCTCTGCATCTATATGCGTTTCGAAGAATCGTAAACTCTCCGTTATTTTCTTTCCATTCTCTGGTGTGATGTGAGAATGGATCTGGCTGAGTTTGGTAGCAGTTTCATACGTGTTGGACCTGACCGAAAGTATGGGTACCCGGGGTGGCAGGCCGTCCAGGAGCTTGAGGATAGAGGCCTCAGGTTTAAGACCGGTGGTTAGTACTATAGCAGAGATTCTCGGGTAATTAACGGAACGGTGAGCCTGCAATGTGCCCAGAATGATCTCTCCCCTGTCACCGGGTGTAATGATCAGGCAATTATCCGATATTTTGGTCAGGTAGTTTTCCAGTTTCATGGCTGCTATGGAATATCCGAAGACTGAATTTTTCAGTTGATCCTCTCCATACAGCACTTCGGCATTCAAATAATCAACCACCTCCTTCACGGTAGGGCTTTTAAGTACTTCATTCTGAGGAATAACAGAGAGGAAAAGATCTTTTATGACCAGATCCTGTTCCATGCTTTTGTAAAGACTTTCGGCCTGTTCAGCTTTGGCCTTATTCAAAATAGCACCTACTACCTGGCAATCATTATCAACGAAACTTTCCATTGCGATCTGGATCGGATTAATGACCTCTTCCTCTGACCGATCCAGATCAGCCCTGCCAACGATCAATACCGGACTTCCCAAATTCCTGGCAATCTCTACATTGAGCCCAAATTCAAAATTGCTGCTCTCGGAAATAAAGTCCGTGCCCTCACATATGATGAAGTCACTCTTTTCTTCCAGCGCTTTATACATACGGATGATCTTATCCAAAAGCCTGGAGGTGCCCCCACGAGATATAAGTTCCTGTGCTTCTCTGGTGCGGAAGGCATATGTTTCCTGATAATCCTGATCTAAATTGAACTGAGTTAATAAAAGATCGATGTTTTTGTCTCTTTTTGCTTTGGAATCCGAAGTGATTATGGGCCGAAAAACAGAAACCCTTCTTGTCTTTTTCAGGATATGTTCGGTTATACCTAAGGCGATAAGGGATTTGCCACAATACGCTTCTGCGGAGGTGATATATATTGATTTTGACATGTTTCAGGGTAATGAGCTTCTCACCCGTGAATATAGGATTCTTTAACATTGCACTTGTTTGGTGAGCAACTATTTTTTTAGGTTCCACGCACTATAGGATACAGTAAACACAACCACTGGTTCAGGCTCCATCTTTTCCCCAAAATGAAGTATAAATTTTACCCATAGAGCAGAGCATGACAAAGCCTGAGCGTTTCACTTAATCTGGTCAAGAGCAGTATGTCTGATCAATCAGAAATCAGATGAAGGGTCTTCATGATTCGGAATCGATCAGGACGGATTCCAGGCGTTTGTCAGCCACTGTATTGGCTTCTTCCATAACAGGAGTTAATTTCACATTCTGGTCCCTGTACTGGTTTAAGCTTTTAAGCATATAATCCAGCAGCTCCACTGCCCTGTAGATATACTGACCTTTATTCAGCATGACACATTCTGCATTCAAAGAGGTGGCTGCGTCGGTGATCTCTGACCGCGAAGGGATCCCTTTCTTGGCCAGCGTTTCCAACACCTGGGTAGCCCAGACTACCGGTACATGACCCGCATGGCATAAAGACAGGATCTCCTGCTGTATCCTGGCCATATTTTCCCAGCCTGATTCTATGGCCAGGTCTCCCCTCGCTATCATTACACCCAGTGGATAGTTCTTCATACCTTCCAGTAAGATCGCGGTGAGGTTATTGAAGGCGCTTTGCGTTTCGATCTTGAGTATGATCCCCAGCTTATTTTCAGCATCCAGCTTTTTCAGCTCTTCCAGTAGTTCACGCACATCTTCAGGAGAGTTTACAAAGGAAAAATTGATCACATCAGCGTGCTGTACAACAAACTTCAGGTCTTCCCTGTCTTTATCTGTAAGGCCACTGATGTCAAGGTCCGTTTCCGGTAGATTAATGCCTTTATCCGCCTTTAATGAAGAGCCTGTCAATTTTGCATGTGTGATGTCAACCAATATTTCCTCCAGGCTCACACTTTTTATCAGGCCGGTGATCTTACCATCATCAAACAGGATCTTTTCTCCTTTTTTCACATAGTTAAAAACCTCCCGGGAAGTGCAGGACACGAAGGCATTTTCCATGGCTTCTCCTTCTTCATTGTATTGCGCAGGCTGGCCAGGCTTTGGATCCTTTGTGATCCTCAACTCATCCCCGATTTTTAACAGAAGTGACTGCTCAATGGCCGGTAAATCCTCAACACGGCACATGTGGTCTGTGCTTTGCACCCTAAGCTCGGTACCTGTTTGGATATAGCTGGTCTCAAGGGCGTGTGCCACGACTCTGGACTCTTCCACCTCTTTGATGGTGAAGCTTCTTTGCTTGTCCCGGGCATCTGTAAAAAGTACTTTATCCCCCACTTTTAAATCCCCGAGCCACGATCCGTCCACCGGGACCTCGTTGTTCATCTCTTCGCTCAGGGTGGTGACAAATGCAACTACCGCGGGTTCAATTACCTGCCCGTATTCATTTCTGGCCGGGCGAAACCTGCGTACTTTAGGGCCCGGCTCAATGGCCCCTGTCCTTATTTTTGGTCCGGCAAGATCCATTGAGATCTTACAGTTCTTTCTGAGCCTTTTTTTGGCCGCAGCAACATGATCGATCATCTTTTTCCATTCTTCCGGGCTGTCGTGAGCACAGTTGATCCGGGCTGTATTCATACCAGATTCTATCAGCCCATGTACAAGGTCATAATTATAAGCTGCCGCACTGGGCAGGGTTACCATTATCCTTACCCTGCGGCCTTTGGACCGGTATCCGAGCAGGTCCTTGGTATGGGTGTTTAACACCTTCCGGGCTTTTTTGATTGAAACCCTTTTATGGCGCTCATCCTCAGATCTATCCTTGATCAATGCCTTCAGAATATCCCTGCAATTCTGTAAGCTGGCGACAACATGAGGCTCCGACCGCGCTATTCTTGAAAGTCCCATATGACCAAGTTTTTTTTGCAGACCGGTGATATCCAGCCTGCGCAGTGCCCTGTAGTGTACCAGGTTGGGCGCACTTTTTTGAAATGACGGATGTACCGGTTCGATGAATTCCTTTTGGATCTGCTCTTCCCTGTATAACTCCTCCAGGATCAAACGGATCTGCTCAATACTGTTTTCTATATTTTTAGCCTTTATTTTCATAAAAAGTAAGGTAGTTAGATCGATTGCAGGAAAGTTGAATTGCGTTCAAAACAATAACAAATGTAAGGGTTTAAGAAATTGTTAAACCGTCAAAACCACGCCAGAAAACCAGGAGGTTTTTTAAAAAGCAGCATAACAACACCTGTAACCGATTGTTAAGTCAGGTTTAAATTGACGTATAGGGTACTTGATGAACTATATTGTGGGACTCTCGATCAGTCAGCTCACAGAGTCCCAATGGACATTGGGCAAAATATAGGGTTACCGATTGTTTATTGCATACTGTCCACTGGATTCTGCCAGCCATCATCTTACACTTAACACTAGTCTCTTCTTAAAATATGAACAGGATTTAAACGTATTGACCTCAATGTGGGGAACAGCGCGGAAATAACGGACACTAATAAAAACCCCGACCCTGTAAGGAAGTATACTTCCGTATCTATCAGACTGACTTCGAAGAGAAAGGGGAATAACGGCTTAAGAAGTAGTGGGGACAACAGCAGTCCGAGGCCAATTCCTATACCTGAAATCTTAAACATATCCTTCATCACAAGTCTGAAAATATTATGATCAGTAGCTCCCAACACTCTTCTCATGGCCAATTCCTTCATTCTTTGTATCATAATAAATGTCATAATACTGAACAGACCAATGGCAGCAATTATGCTACCTATCATAGCCACCGCCAGAAAAAAGAAACTGGATACTTTTGACTGCCAGTTCTTCATCTCCACATGGTCGCCCATATTCATGTATTCAAACGTAGGCTGATTTTCATCAATTGACAGGATCGCATCGGTCAATGTTGGCGTCAACTCAGCCAATGTCGTATTTGATTTCAAAATATAATAGGCATCAGTGGTAGTACTGGAAAGAATTGAGACATAAATACTCGGAATGTTCTCCCCAATAATACTTTGATGCTTTACATCATTGACCACTCCAATTACGGTGAGGTAAGGTTCCTCAGAAGCTACTCCTCCCATCTTGATCCTCTTCCCCAAAGGATACTCTCCGGACCATAGCGTTTCGGCCAGCTTCTTATCGATGATGACCTGCTGCTGATGCGACGTATACTCTGCGTTGTCAAAACTCCTGCCTTTCAGAAAGCCTATCCCCATGACATCGAAGTAGTTTGGAGTAACCCGTTGAATGCTGATGAAAGGATTTTCAGATTGAGCCAGTTCTGACTGGCCCTCTACGGTAAAAATTGCTTGAGATTGGGTGGAGGTTTTAACAATATCGGTAAGCGGAAGCACACTGTTCATGGCTACACTTTCAACGCCGGGGATATCCTGGATACGTCTAAGACTGGTTTCAAAAAAGGACTGCTTTTTCTCAGGAGTGTTGTACTTAAACCAGGAAAGAGCAATACGAAATGTCAGCTTGTCTGTTGTTTCGAACCCTAAGTCAGTTTGTTGAGCAGCCTGAAAACTTTTAAAAAGCAACCCTCCGCCAACAAGAAGCAAAATGCTCGTGAAAATCTGTAAGACGGCGAAGCTCTTCTGAATTCTTTTTTGATGCTTGCTTCCTGTTGTATTTTGACCTTCCTTTAGTCCTTTGGCCAAATCAAGCCGTGACCATTGAAAAGCCCAGACCACCAGACCAACGGTAAAACCTAATGCAACCGACATGACAAAAGCGTAGATGAGTACACTTCCATTCACATCTACCTTTATCCAATAGGGTAGGTATTGACTGACCATGTCATAGGACAAATGAATAAAATACCAACCCAGAACAAGGCCTGTAATACTGCCAAATACAGAGAGCACCAGCGCATTAAAGATGAAGCGTTTCGCGATCTGGTAATTTGAGGAGCCCAGGACCTTTCTGACGACAGTCTGCCGTCTTTGCCGAAGGGCGGTACTGGCCATCAGATTGGATACATTGATAGCAGCAATAATGATAAGAAACAGCGCCGCTACTCCCAGTAGGACGAGATAGTTCGTGATATTACCAATGAACAGGTCAGCCAGGGGTTCGGCAACAAATGAAACCCCTAAATTGGTCTCGGGGTGGCGTTGCTGCTGTAGGTCAGCGAACTTTTTCAGTTCATCGTTGAACTCACTGAGGGTTATATTCGGCCTAAGACGTGCCAGTCCGATACAAGGGCGAAAACTCCTGGAATCCACCACAAAATCGGCAAATGCCATGGCTCTGAAGGCCTCATTGCGCACGGGAAAACTAAAGCCCGCTGGCAGCACTCCATAATTTTTATAGGAGAATCCATCCAGGGTAACGTCCAGCCCTTCGACCTTTTCGTTACCATCGAAGCGTCTTTTCCAGAATTCGTGGGTCAGCATCACCGTATGTGATCCTCTTCTGTCCAATGTCTCCGGCCAATAATTCCCTATGATCGGTTTAACTCCCAATACCTGAAACAAATTACTGGAAGCAAAAGTAGTGGTAAGATCCTCAGGAGGCTTACCATCACCACTTAGGTTATACCTGCCTCCATCCCGATAGACTGCCAGTTCCTCCATACCGACAAGCTCCTTTTGCATATCCAAAAACTCAGGATAAGACATCAGCCCCTTTTCATCACCTTTTACCGAATGTATACGTACCAGTCTGTCAGGTTCTTTGAAGGGTAATGGTGAAAGTAAAAGTGCATCGATATAGCTGTAAACCACAATGCTGGTGCCTGTGACTATGGCAATAGTAAATAATATGACCAGTGAAAAAGCCGGCTGGCTTTTAAGATTGCGAAATGCCGTTTTAAAAAGTGAGGTGTTCATTGCTGTCTCCGTTTGGTGCTAAAACTGTTTCAGGGATGTAATCTTTTTGGATAGGGTGCTGCTCCTGAGAAGGGTTGACTGACTTATCCATCGGGTATGGTGTAATGTTGCATGATCAGCAAAGAGATGGACGTACATTGAACAGTACGAAGGAGTGAAGAGCAAAACCCGGCAAAGTCCACATGAAGCGTTATGAAAATGTTTTTCATGAGAAGAGGCAAATACTCCAATAAGACAAAGATAGGTATTACCTCAAAAAGCGCAACATTGTTGCATTTATATCGTTGCATCAATAAATTTGCCCCTCGAACATTATGCTGGTCACTCGCTCATTAACCTTCTCGTATGATCACCGGGCCACATTTCAGTTTCCGGACATTTCCCTGGAAGCCGGTAACGACTTATTGATCCTGGGAAAATCGGGCATTGGTAAAACTACGTTGCTGCATCTGATGGCAGGGCTGCTATTACCCATGGCTGGCCATGTAGAGTTGATGGGCACCACCCTTCATACGTTATCTCCTGCCAAACTGGACCGGTTCCGGGGCAGGCACATTGGCCTTGTATTTCAGCGGCCACATTTTATCCACTCCCTGTCTTTACTGGAAAACCTGGCACTGGTGCAATACCTGGCCGGGAAAAAACAGGATAAAGTGCGGACCAGGCAGGTACTTGAAAGTCTTGATATTGACCATAAGCGATATGACCGGCCTCACCTGCTAAGCCAGGGAGAACAACAGCGTGCCACCATTGCCATGGCCGTTCTTAACGATCCTCAACTTATCCTGGCGGATGAACCAACTTCAAGCCTCGATGACACCAACTGCCTGAACGTGGCCTCGCTGCTTAAGCAGCAAGCCTCCACCACAGGAGCACAATTAGTGGTCATCACGCATGATCACAGGTTGAAAGCACATTTTCAAAACTCAATTCTCCTATGAATATTATTAAGCTGGGCTACAGAAATATGGCGGACCGTCCATTAAGTACGCTGCTAAGCCTGCTGTTGCTAACACTGGGCGTGGGTATGATCGCTTTGCTTTTGCAGGTTAACCGCCATATTCAGCAACAGATGGAGAACAATGTCCGGGGTATTGACATGGTGGTAGGCGCTAAAGGGAGCCCGCTGCAGCTCATCCTTTCAGCTGTTTACCACATTGATGCACCTTCAGGCAATATTTCCTTGCATGAGGCTGAACAGCTCAGGAAAAACCGCCTGGTGGCTTCCGGCATCCCACTCTCCTATGGCGACAGTTACAAGGGCTACCGCATCGTTGGTACCGATCATCAATACCCGGAACTGTACAAAACATCAGTGTCCAAAGGACGACTTTGGCAGGAGCCCTTTGAGGTGACCATCGGTGCTACAGTAGCCCAAAACCTGGGCCTGGAGATAGGTGATACCTTTATGGGGGCTCACGGTATGGTGGAAGGGAGTGAAATCCATGACGAATATGCTTACCAGATCGTGGGAATACTGGATTACACCAATGCTGTGGTTGATCAGCTTATTCTTACTGCCACGGAAAGCGTATGGGCGGTCCACCATCATGAAGAAGAAAAATCGGAAGACCACGCTGAGGAAGAAAGTCATGCACATGAAAGCGCTGATGAAGAACATACCGGGACTACCACACATGATGATACTCAGGGATCTGAGCGTGAGATCACTGCCATGTTGATCCGGTTCAGAAGCCCAATGGCCATGGTACAGCTTCCCCGAATGGTCAACGAGAACACCAACATGCAGGCAGCCGTGCCTGCATACGAAACCCATCGTTTGTTCAGCCTTATGGGAGTAGGGGTGGATACCCTAAGCACCATTGCCCTGGTCATCATGGCGGTATCGGGACTCAGCGTATTTATAAGCCTGTACAACGCCTTAAAAGACCGGCAGTATGAAATGGCCCTGATGCGTACCTATGGGGCTACCCGATGGCAGCTGGTCAGGTTGGTGTTGCAGGAGGGATTGCTGCTTACAGGATCAGGTTTTCTGTTAGGCATATTTTTTAGCCGGGTAGGCCTTTTGCTGATATCCGGTTTAATAGAAGCCCGTTACCATTATTCGTTTTCGGGCTGGGAGATCATTAGGGAAGAATGGCAACTGCTGGCTGTCTCCCTCGTCATCGGGTTGCTGGCCTCTCTGCTCCCTGCCATTCGTACATTTAAAATCAACATTTCCAAAACATTGGCCTATGATTAGACTAACGATCATATTCTTGTTTTTTATTGTTACACCGGCAATGTCCCAGACCGGGATCTCATGGAATACACTGGATGATGTTCAATTTTCAGAGAAATACAGCGAAGAAGCCCAGGGCTACTATTATTATCCGAATTTTGGCAGCACGGTGAAGGCCCTGGAAGGCAAGCAGGTGTACCTTGAAGGCTACATGCTCGTAATCGATCCTGGGGAAGGCATTTATATTCTTTCCCGCTATCCTTATGCATCGTGCTTTTTTTGCGGTAGCGGAGGCCCGGAATCCATCGTTGAGTTAAAGCTTCTTCCCGATCATCCTAAGTTCAAAATGGACCAGAGGATCACCATGCTGGGAACGTTGGAGCTTAATTATGATGACATTTACCAGTGCAACTACATATTGAAGGATGCCCGCGTATACAAAAGATAAGAACAAGCGGGCCAGGAATACTTCCATTGGTGTCTGCTTACTCTCTCATGACCAGTTCATCGATAAGGTTGAGCGTATCCGGGTTAAGCACCTTCATCGTTACGCGTTTCCCATCGATATAAATTAAACAAACTGCATTTTCCACACTGAAAGATTGGGTAAAGGAGCTCCAGGGTAGTTTTTCCTGAGCATAGTAAGGGGCGCCTGATGCCCCGTTGTTGATTTGATAGATCGGCCTGCTGAAGTCCATCTTTCCGTGTGGATAATTTTCCGGGTAGATCGGTACTTCATTGGTAAGTTTAAGCCAGTTGTAATTATGCTCATCACCTGTCAGTATCGCTACTACTTTTGTACTTTGGTTGGCGAGGATATCAAGGTATTCATCCCTTCTTTCGATGATCCCTTTATCCACAGGTTTACCCGCAATATATGGCCGGGGATCATTGTTCCCGCTGTACCACATATCATCACGACTATGTCCGCCATTGGGAAAAGCCGGGGTGTGTTGTGTCACAAATATATGGTCAATGTCCGGATCATTCTCGAAATTCTGAATGGTATTTCTCAGCCATTGTAACTGGTTATCCATCAGGAAGCCGTGCAATCCTCCGCTGGTGGATGGTTCCCGTTTCAATGTAGGCGCATACCAGTAATCGCTGTTGAGCACGATCATAGCTGCATTATCATGTATATAGTAGTACACATTCTCCTTGTAGGAAGGGAAATCAGCACGGCGAGGATCGGGGTCGTATTTGCTTCCATCTTCACTTTCCGGGCCATTTTCAGGATGGACAAAAGCTTCTTGCATTACAACTTCCGCCGACTGCGTAGCAAAGGGGAACTTATCAATAAAGCCCACAGACTTCCCTTTTTCATCCCGAAAGATATATCCCAGTGCTTCGTGATTGCCCTGACCGACGTAGACCGGAATGTAATGCCAAAAAGGCTCTATGCTCTTTTTCCAGTTGGTAAGTTGTACATGCTGCTCTTCCTTGTTGGACAAATACCCGTTGATCATGTCGCCGGTAAACTGGATAAATGCAGCTCCCTGACTGTAGGCCAGCGCAGCCATTTTTTTGGTTATGTAGGCATTGGCGCCATACAATTTTCGCTCACCACCTCCAGTGGCATGTCTGCTGTCGCTGGTGTAAGCAAACATAAAAGGTTTTCTGCTCCCTTTTTGCGGGGCAGTGGTAAAATGAAAGGACTGGGAAAGGTCACCGTAGGCAACGCTATAGGCGTATTGGGTACCAGGGTTCAGTCCGTCAATGGTGATTTCGTGATGTGTCGAGGTGTCCCTATCGGTGTATTTTTTCCCGTCTACCACCGCATGGGCCAGCACGGGCGCGGATGTTTCAAAGGAAATGGTCACGCTGTTGGGCTGCACATGGTTTACAAATGGCCCCTCATAGAGTGTCGGCACCACCTTGAAAGGCCCGGTACCGGTAGCAGACACCTCACCGTCAAACAGGATCAGGCCATTCTTACCGATCAACCGATACCCGATAGTAAACTGCCCGGTCTCAGACCAGCCCACAAAATCATAGGGGTATTTGAAATCTTCTTTGATATTGATCTTGGCCTTTCCCTTTTCCAACACCTTGGTAAACCGGAATACTGGAAGAGGGTGTGGAGCTTTTCTATAGGGGATCATGCCATAGGTGATCGAGCCTTCCAGGTCACCGAAGTCAAACATAATCCCGTCGGAAGTTCCTTCAGGATTGCCCAGGAGCCGGGGAAGGGTATACCGGGGTCCTGTGGTATCGGCAAAATAGCGTTTGTTCTCTTTTTCAAAATACAGGCGGCCTTCTGTATCGTAAGCTATGTTGCTGTAGCTTCCGGGTACCTGTCTGAGTTGGGACCGGGCTCCGGTAAGGATGAAAAAGCAGCATATGGAAACAACCGGGATCTTGTACATAGCAGAGCTTTGTCTCATCCTTTTCACTAGGTTTCCTTTGCTTTTCAAATTGTAGCGATATGCGGTAATTCTATTCATTTGTTTCTACGATATGCCGGTTAAACATCTTTTCAAATACTTTGCGTTTCAGCCCCCTGCCAATGAAAACCAACTTTCCTTCCCTGGCATCCCTTTCCTGCCATGGAGCACCGTCTGTGGCGATAAAGGTGCTTCGCGCAGACTGAAGCACTACCCGGTTGGGGTAATGAGGTATCGCAATAATACCTTTGACACGATACACCTGGTGCCGATAGAGGTTCACTATTCTGTTCAGGTCCAGGGAGAGGTGATTCAGGTCCAGCGGATGAGGAAAAGTAAGCGTAAATGTGGTGATCCTATGGCTGTTGGTTTCATGTTCATGATGGTGATGCTCATGGCTATGGACGTTTCCAATCGAGCGGGGCATGGTCGTACTTGTCTTCATGATCTCCGCCACTGTAAAAACTCCCTGAGCCCCTGTAAAGACCGACGCATGGGGATTAATGTTTTCGACCAGGGATTTGATCTGTGGGACGTAGGCGTGAGATACAGTATCTGTTTTATTGATCAGAATGGCGTCCGCCAACGCCAGCTGTCGCAGGGCTTCTTCGGTTTCATCCAGCCACTCTTCCAGGAGGCCTGCATCGGCCAGGCAAATGACCTGCGCAAGTTCGAAAACCTGTTCCACCCGTGGGTCTTCCAAAAAAACCTGGATAATGGAGCCGGGATCGGCAATACCGGTAGTTTCTATGACCAGTCGATCATATTGATCACGTCTTTTGGCAGCCTCTTCCAGCACATCCAGTAAGCCATCTGCCAGGGAGCAGCAGAGGCATCCGGCGCTAAGCTCGATCACCTCCTCCACTCCGTCGATGACCAGCCCTCCATCGATGTTGGTATCTCCGCATTCATTCTCAATGACCATGATCCGCTCGGGCAAACGCTCCCTGATGAAATGATTCAGGAAAGTGGTTTTGCCAGCGCCAAGGAAGCCTGTGATGATATGGACGGGTGTGCGATCTAAAGAGGTCATTAAGGGGTAGTTAAAAAGTTCGTTAGCATCGCGTTGAACTCTTCCGGTTTTTCCCAAAACATCGCATGACTGGAGATGCCCTCAGCCCTGGCATGTGGAGTGTTTGCTTTTAGCCATGTTGCTGCCTGTTGGTACCAGGACGTTCTTACCATAAAAAGTGCGGGTATATCCGTGTTGAGAGAGGCTGCCTCCCTGGTGTAGTCAGAAGCCAGGCCATCTACATAAAGGCTCAGGGCCACCTGGGGAGGTGTCATTGATATCGCTTCATACATCCACTTCCTGGCCACACTGTCTGGAGGATCTTCGAACATCCAGTCAATGATATCATTAGGGTCGGAAAGCCGGGCGGTCAGACCTTTCAGACTGCTACGATAATCCTGGAAACTGCCGTATACCCATTCGGTGGCGACATCTCCTACCCACTTCGGCGGTTCATCGATAAACACCAGCTTTCGGATGCGATCCGTACCAAAGGCACGCAGGTATTCATACATGGTGAGGCAACCACTTGACCAGCCGATCAGCACTATGTTATCAAGTTTTTTCATTAGTAATAATGCTCTCAGGTCAGAAGCATGCGCAGCATAGATATTCCCGTGCGCTGTTTTATCCGACTTTCCCTGTCCTCTTGGGTCATAAGTGATGACATGGTAATCATCAGAAAAGTGCTTGGTCTGTTTTTCAAAAAAACGGCAAGTCATCGTCCAGCCCGGGATAAACACGAGTGCCTGTCCTTTACCCGTTTCTTCTACATAAAGCCGGGCGCCATCCTCCAGTTCCAGAAATTCCCCCTGCGCAAGCACCGGGTTAGTGATCAAACATACAAGGATGATGCTAAAAAGTCTCATATACTCGTTTAGGAATGGATTCCTTGTAATTGATCTGTAAGTAATTATGTCTATTCACCAGCTTGCCAAAGCCTTCCGGGGTGATCTCTGCCCGGTCAGGACCGATCAATGTGGCTGCATCGCCAACGTTTACACGGGTCTTTTCACCAAGCGATACATTGGTGTGACTGGCATTTACATTTACTACCGGGTAAAGTTCCTCACCGAGCAGCACTTTTGCACCATTTTCTGCTCCACTATCATATCCATCTGCCCAACCTATGGGAAGTGTTGCAATCCATTCGTCCTTCTTTACTTTATAGAAGCGGGAAAAGCCTATAGTATCACCGGCTTTAAGTTTTTCGAGCCGGATCACCGGCGCTTTCAACCGGTAAGGGATCTTCAACGGATACTGCTTTGCTTCAGGCATATCCGCCATGGGGAAAGAACCATGAAGGAGAATGCCGGGCCGTACAGCTTCCTGATGGGATCCGGGCAGGTCCAGGAGTGAATAAGAGGGTGCGAGGTGTTTCAGGCCCGGGGAAATACCTTTTTTTTCCAAATTCTTTATAACCTCTTCAAAACGCACGATCTGCTCCTGGGCAAAATCCCGTGGAGTGGTCAGGGTGGAGAAGGTCTGTTCGATACTCAGACCGGGGGCATTGGCGATTTCCCCGGCTAACCTAACAGTTTCGCGGTAGGGAATGCCCATCCTGCCAAGTCCGGTATCCACATAAAGTGCGACCTTTACCGTATCTGTAGCGCTCCCCACCATTTGCCTGATCTTTTTGAGTGATGACCGGGAGTAAATGCTCAAGGTAATATCCTGTCGAATAAGCTCCTGCGCCAGGCTTGTATCAAAATCATTCATGAGCAGAACAGGCTTGGTGACACCTGCAGATCGTATTGCCAGGGCACTTTCATCTTTGACCACAGCCATGCCAAGCACAGAGTTTGAAGTGTTTAGTATTTCTGCAACCTGTACCACTCCAAGACCATAGGCGTTGTTTTTCAACACAGCCATAACAGGTCTGCTCCCGGCCATCTGGTTGATGAGTGAGGCATTATGTAAATAAGCTGCTTTAGAGAGTTCTATCCACGGTTTGCTTTCAGGGGGATATGCGGTACCTGTTAATGAATGCGCCAGGCCCTGGCCACTCACCGAACCAAATACGGCAACAACTCCCAGGTGCTTAACAAATTGTCTTCTTTTCAACTCCATTGGTACAAAGCTCAATATTTTAAAGTCAGCTATGCAATATCCACCCTGAGTATTAGTCTTCTTTGCCCGGTCTCCTGTAAAGGCGGCGACCGATGTACTATTCCCCTGGTGGATTGATTTTGATTGGGGATTTCTCCTTTCAAAATGCCCACGTGGCCGGTGCCCATACGCTGGGAACGGGTCGGTTTTTTCACAATTTGCTCGTTGGTAGTACCCAAAGCATACCGGTTAACCGCATCTTCTGGCAGCCATTCCGTACCAGGCCCGATGTAGGAGGTGAATAACCTTAACCGGTAACCGTCTACATGGAACTTGGAGCAGGCATCATCGGCTACCACTTTGAGGTGTAATATGCCGGTGCCATCCTTCGAAAAATCCAGAAAGTCATGGGTGATGTTTTGTACGTCTTTCCAGAATAGATCACCTTCCTGCGATCCGGTATTCTCCCAAACAGCCCGTGCGGCTGACAACTGCCTGGAAAGGCCTTTCCTTTCTACCGGGCAGCGGACGGGTTGGAGAGGTTCCTGCATACGCTCTTCCAGGTAAAGAATAACAGGTTCTGCCAATGATCGTGTCCAGCAGAAGAGGTTCACATCATGTTGTAAGATCCTTGAGCGTTCTTCCCAGTTGCGGCAAATTACCTGCTGCGGCCGGCTCCTGACTGTCGTTAATTGTGACAAATAACTACGCACGTTCATATCGGCCGTTTATATCATCGACAGTCACACCTTTTTTTAAGCCCTCACAGTTATTGAGCACATGATTGAGCAGTGTGGTTTTGCCGGCGCCCGGGAAGATGCCGGGAATGGTAACGGAAAATTTTTTCTTCAGTAGATCCATTTTTCCTGATTCGTTTTTCAGTGTTTTTATTTAAAGACCTGTTCGGATACACAATATTTGACAATGCTGATAGGGTCAGGTGATCCTCAGCGACGGTAAATGCACAGCATACCGGGCAGCTCCCGGAGGGATGATCAAAAAAATCAGCGAGCAGATGCATATTGTTTCCATTTTAGGTTTTGATAATGCGCGTAGATGATCACGGCTGCGCCGGCTACCGAGAGCCCGGCTGATAGCCATGTGTGCTGCACCGATTCACCATTAACGAGCAACAAAAAACCCGCTGTAAAGAGGACAGGAATGAAATGTTGACGATGACGAAAGAATCCTTGCATGAAAGCGATCAATCCGATGAACAGGGAGGCCAAAATGATCACTCTTTCGAGCCATTCGTGGTCGATCGCCAACAGTAAGGAATTCACGCCAAATACGAATGCAACAGGTACCACAAGGCAATGAAGCATACACAACAGTGATGCGCACATACCTACTTTATCAATAAGAGTTGTAATTTTTTTGTACATAAAGAGCTATTCTTTTATAATTCCAATGGCCACCAGTGTCTCACCTTTGTTTACAGGTGGAGTTCCCAGCATATATAGAATGATCCCGCTTGTATCAGCATAGACCACATCCCTGGTTTTGTTGAAAAAGTCGGTGATATAGCCTATTTTCATTCCTTTCCTCACGTAATCTCCACCGGACTTTAGCGGATAAAAAAACCCGGTATATGAACTGCTCATATAGGACCGTTCTTCTACAAAAGCTATTCCCTGTGATACAACGGGGTCCCCGTCAGTCATTTCGAGATAGTTGAGCAAACTGCCTAAGCCTGCTACAATCTTTTCTACAAATTTTTCCTCCACCATACCCAACCTGCCGCATTCTATATCCACGGCAGGTATTCCCCACTTGAAAGCCTGAGCAGAGCAATAGAGGCTGGGAGCTCCTTTCTTCATATAATCCTTATCCGTGGTTTTAAAAACTATGACATGATCAAACCCCATGTGCTTCGCCATTTCCCTGCCTTTTGAAGAGATATCCTCTTTTTTATCGTGTTGATAGTACGCAGAATAGGGCATTAGGTCTTCCGGAGCATCCCCGCTGTGTGCATCCACAAAATAGGTGCAGCGAGGAATGATCTTTTCCGAGATAAAACTGGCCACCCGCTCCGTAATTGTCCCTTCGGCGTCACCCGGGAATGAGCGATTAAGGTTTCGGTCATCCAACGGGTTAGTGTAAGGTGATCTGCCAAGAAAGCTCCCGACATTCGCTACCTGAACCAAAATGACCGTACCTCTGAGTTCTTCCGGGTCAATTTCTTTTATAAGTTTCTGTCCTGCCAGTATAGGAGCATATTCATATCCATGTACTCCTGCGGTAATGCCAAGTACCGGTCCGCTTTCTTTTCCGTGGAAGACAGTAACCGGAATGAATGTTGCAGTATCCTGGTCTGCAATGGTGATGGTAAAATGCTCTTTCGTTCCCGGTGAGACACTTTTACCATTAAAATCAAAAAAGTGCTGCGCTTTTAGTGCTGTGCTGCATGATAAACAGCCTACGAAGAAAAACGCTGTACATATGTTACGTAACATTGTCTTATCAACTCTTTCAGAGAAATGCGACATAAGCAGGCTCATATCATACTTACAGATTTGGATATCTATAATTTTCATGTATAGCTACATTTCAGTTCTTATTGACAAACCGGATAATCCAAGAAAAAGCATAATACCTACGCATAACGGCACTAAGCTTCCCCACCAATCAAATGATCGTTTTTCATCTTTGAAATACACAGGTTTGAACAGATCCCAGTTTACTTCCTCTGCAGTGACCTGGGAAAATATCTTCGGATAAAAATACAGGCGTGTGTTCTCGTGGAAGGTATTGGTATGCTGGAGAAAATTCAAATGATTGATCAGGCTGGTACCCGCTATATCATTGAAAACCAACTGGGTGTGCATGGAGGGTACAAACTTTGCCCACTTCCGGCTTAAATGCGCTCGTTGCATGATTTTGGTCTGCATAGACGCACTTTCTTCACGGGATTCTTCGTCACCCAGATGCTGCATGGCATAGTACCATAACCAGCTAAAGCCCTCTTCCGGCGGATAGCCATACGACTTGAATTGCGGATAGCGATCATAAAACTTTTCCATGGTTCCCCGTTTTTCCATATCCCATTTTTTATGATACCCATCGCGCTGTTCGATCATGGTGGTTAAAGCCTCTGGAACAGGGTATTGGCTTGTAATGATATTATTAACCAATGAAGGTGATAAGACCACCAAGGTCAACCAGAATGAGAGCAGGACTAAGGCGTTGAAGTTAGAAGCGCGTTTCAGGGAGATGATCCAAAAACTGAGCGAAAACCAAAATAACAGATAAACAAGACCCATGACAAAGAATGCAAAGGATAACTCTCCCCATGGGATGTTCAATACCATGCTGGCTATCAGGTACAGGAAGATCATCAGAACCAACAATAAAATGAGCCTTACAAGGAGTTTTGACAATAGGAATTTCAGCTTAGATGTAGACATCACACTCACTATTTTCCATGTGCCTGTTTCCTCTTCTTCTGACCGCAGGTTGTAAGTAAAAGCTATGATTAAAAGTGGAAAAACGTAAATCAGTACAAAGCTCAGGTCCAGGTTTCCATATAGTAGCTTAGTCGGGTTGACCAGATCCGTATCGTACTTTTGCCCCTCAAGGGTGAGGATCTTCACATGCTGTACACTTGGGTTCAGGTCCTTTTGTCCAATTGATAATGCGGCCAGCGGATCATATTTATTGACCAGCGTAAACTTCAAGTAGTAAAGCAACAGCCCAAGGTCGTCACTATGAAACCGGATGTTTCGCTCGATATGGCCTGACTGCTTCTCTGCTACTTGTGCAGCCACTTTTTCCTGTTGGTTCAGGAATTGCTTACCGGTAACAATGCTGATTAAGCCCAGGAGCAAGGCCAGGGCAAGGCCTAGCTGGCAGGTCCTTGTTCTTAAAAATTGCCTGAACATCAATAGATACATAGCTTAAATGGCTTTTGCTGTTTTGGAATAGTGAACTACCATCCCTATGGAGAGGGACAGCCAAAGTAAAATTGAGCCTATAGACAGGGCTTCATTGCCGAGCGTTTTGGCAAGGCTCAGGTAATGATGCTGGAAATCAGGCATGTTTTTCCATTCCTTGCTGTCGACTACATGCGCCTTTCCTTCAGAGCCGCTCAACTTCTTTGGGCTAATGTATTTCATTTGAAGCTCATTCAATTTTTGAGACATATTGTATCGATAACGTTCTGCCTGGCTCTGGAAGTCCACATAGGACTCAAAGTCGGTGCCACAGAGTGCCATCGACAGGTTTTTGACCGCCAGGTATGGGTTGACGATTGCGAGCCACCTTGTTAACTGGTTCTGATTTCTATACTGTCCAAGTAATTGGCCCTGATGCTTCTTGTAGATCTCCGTGTCAATTTTTTCTCCCTGTGCCATTACAAAACCCCCATAGTTGAAGGGAAGCTCGGAGACATCCCCTACCTGATGTGCCTTAAGCACGGAATCTCTCAAAGCATTGAAATAAGGGTCGCTGGGGTCGTGGCTGTCTCCGTGTTCAATGACCTCCTCCTCTATCGCGGCTCTAAACTCCAATTTAGTAGGCGTCGGATGGAAATGAGCCCCAAGTGCCTGTGCTGTCCTTGGGACAAACACGGTCATTAATAACCACAGGCCCAACAGCTTCAGCAGGGCATTTTTGGAAGACCGACTGCTTACGGAAACAACAATGGTGATGAGGCATAAAATAAAAGCGAATGTCACATAGGCCAGGCTGATCATAATCAGCCTTCCCCATTCGTCAGGAGTGGTGTGTCCTTCTCTTATCAATAAGACTACTGTTGTGATGATGAAAGGGAAAATAAACAGGCAGGATATAGCCAGCAGCCCCAGTGACCGCCCAAACAAGATCTCTTTCCAGGTAGCCCCCTGTGTCAGCAATATTTTCAATGTGCCATTCTCACGATCTGAGACAATAGCGGAGTACCCAATAAAAAAAATGATCAAAGGGAGGATCAACTGAAGGATCATAGCCATGTGCAATTCCCCAAACCGGAGTATGCCGGTAGAAAAACCCGCTTCTGAAAAGTTGACCATGTTTTGCCTGTGTGCTTCTAAAAACACCGCATTCCCTGTGTAGCTCTCAATACCGAAATCGAAAATGCTTAGGGGGTGCTTTAACCGGAAGGCAAATGTCCCAAAATGCGCCATCCGGTGAGGGTGCTTGTCGGGATTCCCTTCCCAACTTTCACGAGCCTTCTCCTGGTGGTCCGTTCGAAAATGGTTTTGGTCATGGTAGCTGACCCCACTGTAGGCAGCATAAAAAAGGAGTACTACCATTATGCCCATTACCAGGTGTAGCAACCTTGATTTGAAGATGCTCACCCAAAATTGTTTGGCGATCAGTAATAATACTTCTATACGCATGGTGATCAAAATTTGTAGGTAACAGTCAGTAAAGCATTACGAGGTGCGCCTGGGAATAACCGGGCATAGTTGAGCGCTCCCACCCAGAAGATCTCATCCAACAGGTTGTTCATTTTTGCCATCAACTGTAGGTTTGAATTGTTGGGTTGATAATAAACTGCTGCATCAAATACGGTGAAAGCAGGGACAATAAAATCTCTTGTAAACCATGGCACCCTGTCTCCACTGTGTTGAACTCCTAGCCCAAGGCCTAACCCGCTGAGGGCGCTGTTATTATTAAAATCATACCTCATCCACAAGTTGGCATTATTGGCCGGTGTGTTTTCTTTTCGTTCACCAACCAATGTTTCATCAGCATCTTCTACAATTTCCGCGTCAATAAAGCTGTAAGAGGCATTTACCTGTAAGTTTGGAAGCACATAGCCCGCCACATCCCATTCAAAACCCCTACTTCTATCCGCGCCTCTTTGTACAAGTAAGTCAGGGTCCAGCTCCGAGGGGATCAAAATGTTTTCCTGGTTGATCTCGTAACACGCCACTGTCATGGTGATATCACCATCAAAAAACACCCCTTTGGCTCCTATTTCTTTTAAATCACTGATCAATGGGTCGAACTGAGCAGCGGAATTGGGGTCCCAGAAAAAGCGCTCCGTATTAGGCATCAGGTCGGTTGTGTTTGATTGGGGCTGAAAACCTTCCAGGTAAGTGGCATATACATTGATGTTTTTGGTCAGTTCGTAGCTTAAGCCAAGCCTTGGTATAAATGCTTCATTGCGAAAAACCTGCTCATCGGCCTGTTCGTAGTTGGTGACGTCTCTAAACCATTCATACCTTACGCTCAGCAAGGCGGTAAGCTTCCCAACTTTCAATTGTTCCTGGATATAGGCAGCATGGGTGACCGATAAGTTGGCAGGGATGGCAAAAATAGAGTTGATCACATAACCCTGTATGTTTCTGATGGCATTGGATGGGTTGCTCAGGTTAAAGTGGTCTACGTTGGGCCTGGGCAGGCTCACGCCATCGATTTCAATGAACTGAAAGTCAGCGGCATCGGCAGGGTCATAAGTTCTGCTTGTGGTCCCATCGTTTCTTAGAAAGCCTCTGGCAGTGTTCTGTCCACCACCGTTGGTGCGATGCCATCTATGCAAATCATAACCCACCAGTAGCCTGTGCCCAATGGTGCCTGACATGAGGTCGAAGTTGAAATAAGCGTTGAGGTTGTCTACATCCCAGAGTTGCTGACGCTGAGAAAACCGTAAAGCCATCAGGTTATCCACCGTGTTCCCCATACTATCAACGGCAAACCTGTTTTCGGCCCGGTGTTCCTGCAAGTCCTCCCGCCATATTTGCTTCATGTAGGCACCGTTGAAACTGGCTTTTTCAGAAAACTTCTCGGAGAGGCTGGTGGTCATGATCCATTGTTCGGATTGGAAAAAATCATTAGTCGCCCCAAGGTTTAAGCTGATAGGAGTACTGTTTAAATCAGTTTCACCCGGAATAGCACCAAATATAGGTTGTCCCCTGTCCAGGTTACCTAAAGAATTGTCGTAGATCAGCTCTACGTTGATTGCCGTTTTTTCATCAGGTACGTAACTAAAAGATGGAGACACCAACAGTGCATTGTTTTGAACAAGGCTCCTGAATGATTCAGCCCTTTGCACACCTGCATTAAGCCTGTAAAGTATCTTGCCTTTTTTATCCAACGGGCCCGTAAAATCAAGTGCACCTCGCAGGGTGCTAAAGCTTCCTACACTCATACTTACCTCCTTGCGGTCCTCGGAAAGTGGTTTTTTTGTTACCATGTTAATGCTACCCCCGGGATCTACACTTGAGAATGTCACCGAAGCAGGACCTTTCAATACCTCAACCCGCTCGATATTGGAAGTGATCGGCTGAAGAAAATAGAACTGCCTGGTCCTCATTCCGTTGAGTATCTGACCGGATTCGTTTTGGCTAATGCCCCGAATATTAAAATGATTGTAGAAACTTGAGTTGGAGACACCACTTACGGTTTTAACGGCATCAGCTATTTGGAATGCCTGCCGGTCTGTTATGAGTTCTTTGGTGATCGCAATCAGCGCCTGCGGAAGCTCCTTGTTTTTGATACCGGTCTTGGTTGCAGAAAAAGAATAATCACTGTTGTAGTCTTGTTGTGCTCGGCCGATTATTTCTACCCCCTGAAGTTCTAATTTGTCTTCCTCTACTCTGATTTCTCCCAGATCGTATGTTTTATTTTCGTCAATTCTCAACGTCTGCCTATGGGTTTTAAAACCAATGTATCGTAATTCCAGTTGATAATCTCCCATGTCGACCAGTGAAATGTTAAAGCCACCATTTACATCAGTAATTGTTCCTTCTACCTGATCATCTTTGGTAAGGGAAACGGTAACTCCCGGAAGGGTCTCTCCTTTAGGGTTCAGTATTCTTCCCTTAACCTGAATTTGAGCAAAAGAATGTGCAGTCACAATTAAAGATGATACCAAAAACAAATATTTGGGCTGCATAGTGATCTGTTATATTGTTTTCAGATAAAGCTCTTGTAGCTCGTTTGCACTGATATTCGTTGTTTTAGTAGAGTGAATGAGTTTTCCTTCTTTCATGATCCCGATCCTGTTACCTACATTAACTGCATTGAAAATGTCATGGGTAGCCATGAAAACAGACTTGTCTTCTTTGGCCAGCTCTTTACATATGGATGTGAACTCATCCGTTGCCTTGGGATCTAAACCAGAGGTAGGCTCGTCCATGAATATGACTTTCGCTTTTTTCGATAATGCTATGGCTATTCCTACTTTTTGTCGCATTCCCTTTGAATAGGAGGAAAGTTTCTTTTCGTGGTCCTTTTCATCCAGGCCTGACTTATTCAGTAATGCTGTCAGTTCATTTTTGGTATGCTTATGCCCTGAAAGTCTGCTAAAA
This sequence comes from Flammeovirgaceae bacterium BBD 1991-12, assembly GCA_001657315.1. Lineage (GTDB taxonomy): Bacteria > Bacteroidota > Bacteroidia > Cytophagales > Cyclobacteriaceae > Fulvivirga. The sequence continues at coordinate 46,875 of LYSV01000016.1, forward strand.
AACTTCAGGTTCTCAATGCCATTCATGTTTCCATATAGCTGAACCACTTCCGGTATATAGGCAATCATTTGGTTTGTTATTCGCTTTTTCTGCCCAACCTCAACCCCGTTGATCAACGCCTTGCCACTGGTAGCACCGATCAGTCCCAGAAACAGATTGATAGTAGTTGTCTTGCCAGCACCGTTTTGACCAAGCAAACAATACACTTCTCCCTGATCCACTGTCAGGTTTAAATTGACAAGTGCATCATACCTCCCATACCTTTTTGATAGATTAATAGCTTCCAGCATATCTGATAGTTTTTTTCATATCGGCCAATCGTCAATGAACCTATTCCCTGATTGCATGCCTGTGATATCCAGATCATTGACGAGGCATTTGTCCAGTTCAGCGGTGATCTTTTCCTTTTCCATGTCCATTCCAATGAATACTAATTCGCTCATACGGTCGCCCCACTGCTTATGCCATTTCGCCTGGATCTCCTCCTGGTTTTCCAGGTAGGCGGGGCTCATGGCCCGTTCTTTCATGGGCACACTGGCCCACCACCGGCCGTAGATCTCCGCTTTCATTGATCCCCCGGCCTGGCTCCACAATATGGCATGGTCCGGCCGGGATGCCAACCAGAAGATCCCTTTGCTGCGCACCACTGCTGGAGGAAAATGACGGCTGACGTATTGCAGGAAACGCTGCGGATGGAAGGGCTTTGCCTGCCGGTAAACAAATGAGCTGATACCGTACTCTTCTGTTTCCGGGCTATGTGCGATACCCTTCTGTGCCAGCTCCAGCTCCTTCTGCCATCCTGCCGATTGCTCGGCAATTTCATAATCAAACAAGCCTGTATCCAGGATTTCCTTTGGGTCAATCTTACTGTGGGTGGTGCGAATGATCCTGGCAGTAGGGTTTAGCTTGTGCAGTGTTTTTTCCAGTAAGCCCAATTGGTTTTCAGTCACCAGGTCTGATTTGTTCAGGATGATCACGTTGGCAAATTCCACCTGGTCGGTCAGCAGGTTGACAATGGAACGCTGATCTGCCTGGTCGTCCGTCATGCCTCGACTCACAATAGTGTCAGCGCTGCCGAAGTCATTAAAAAAATTGAAGGCATCCACCACGGTGACCATCGTGTCCAGCCGGCTTATTTTGGTAAGGTCGTACAATTCATCTCCTGTGGCAAAAGAAAAGGTCTGGGCTACCGGTATAGGCTCGGAGATCCCCGTGCTTTCGATCAGCAGATAATCGAACTTTTTCATTTTGGCCAGCTTCTCCACTTCGATCATCAGATCTTCACGAAGTGTACAGCAGATGCACCCGTTACTCATTTCCACCAGTTTTTCATCTGTACGGGAAAGTTTGGTTCCGTTGGCAACGAGTTTTTCATCGATGTTCACTTCACTCATATCATTGACGATCACGGCTACTTTTAAGCCCTCACGGTTATTGAGGACATGATTGAGCAGCGTGGTCTTACCGGCACCCAGGAAACCGCTGAGAACGGTAACGGGAAGTTTTTTCTTTTTCTTCAATAGATCCATTTTTCCTGATTTGTTTTCCTGTGTTTTTTCTTTAAAGACTTGTTCATATATGCAATATTCGACTGTGTTGACAGGGTCGTGTGATCCTCAATGACAGTGCCGGGCTGCTCCCGGCTTCGAATATCATCAATCCAGGTACTGTTTGTGTATTGTTTCTCCAAAGCGTTTTCATTCGAAAGGAAGTGTATTTGATATTTATTTCACAGGAATAAGTAGTTCAGTTTGATACCTGCGTAGTAGTTGCGATCCATGGCTGGATCGAAGAAGCCGCCAAACCCGGAGTTCAAGCCATGCATCTGGCTATACTCGTTGTCCAGTGCGTTATTAATCCCGCCATAAAGGTTGATCCGAAATGTATCTCCCAGCTTCCTTTCCATCCCTGGTTTTACATCGAGTAACTGATAACTGTTATCGGTAGCATCATTCGCATTATTCAGATAGATCTCATCAAAAAAGCTGTAGTCCCAAAGAAATACATGCCAATCGATGATCTTACGTCAACACCTGTGACCACCGCTTTGAGCCTATTTGGATTATGAAATTTACCATGACGAAAGTATGGCAAAATAAAATTATTTGCAACAATGTTGCATTTAATTATGTGCAAGGTGATTATCAAGTATCTATGCACGACTTGAAAGGGAAAAGTGTTGGGGCTTTTGAATCTATGCTTTGTTTACAGTAACTCGTTGTGCTTGTCAGGTTACAATGACTTTAACAATATTACTGTTCGACCTATACCGTCAAAAATGAAAAAAAGCTGTTTAGTCATTCCTGGCGGCCATAGAGGGAAGGAAAGCAGGAGATCAGCCCATTGAATCCTGTACGGGATCTGTTTTGTCGGGTATGAACTTCAATATGTTTAACCTGCCTAAAAATAAAAAAGCCTCAGAAATTTCCTGAGGCTTGTAACTCTTTGATAATCAAAGTACCCGGGGCGGGACTTGAACCCGCACGGACGCAATGTCCACAGGATTTTAAGTCCTGCGTGTCTACCAATTCCACCACCCGGGCCTGTCTGCCGACAGGCAGGCATCAATTATCGTGTAGTTTGATATTGCCACTAAAAACAATGCCTGCATAAGAGCAGGCAGATTTCCCTTTCGGAACTGAGAGCGAGAAACGGGGTTCGAACCCGCGACCTCAACCTTGGCAAGGTTGCGCTCTACCAGCTGAGCTATTCTCGCTTTTTGTGAACCAGTCCTGTTTAATGTTGAGCCCGGTTCTGAGAAAACCTGATTTGTCTGATGCTCAGCTTACTGAGCCCTGCCTGCCGGCAGGCAGATATTCTCGTTTTTATTATATCCGCCGGAATCGTTTTTCAAGCGGACTGCAAATTTAAGTAAGGCGGATCAATTTACAACAATCCATGCCAAATTTCTTGTTATTATTTGTTGCCTTGTTTTGCCCAGTTGTCCCTGAGAGTGACTGTGCGGTTGAAAACCTTTTTGTCATCAGTGGAGTCCCTGTCCACAATAAAATACCCCTGGCGTTCGAACTGGAACTGATCGCCCACCTCAGCATGGGACAGTGAAGGTTCTATCTTTACATTACCAAGCACCTCCATGGATCCCGGATTGAGATGATTGATAAAATCGTCTTCGATCTCATTAAGATTTTCCGTAACAAAAAGCCGGTCGATCAACCTGACTTCAGCCGTATTGGCATGTCTGGCGGATACCCAACTTAACGTACCCTTCACCTTCTTGCCGCTTGTATCCTCGCCGCTTTTGGAAGCAGGATCATAGGAGCAGATGATCTCCGTTACATTCCCTTCTTCGTCTTTTTTAAAGTCCTCGCATTTAATTATATAGGCATACTTAAGTCTTACCTCCCGTCCGGGGCCCAGGCGGAAGAATTTGCGTGGAGGATCTTCCATAAAGTCTTTCCGCTCAATGTAAAGCTCATTGGAGAAAGGAAGCTGCCTGGTGCCGGCGCTTTCATCTTCCGGATTATTGATGGCAGTGAGCATTTCCTCCTTATCTGCCGGGTAGTTGGCAATGGTAAGCTTAACGGGGTTGAGGACACCCATCACCCGGTTCGCCTTTTTGTTGAGGTCTTCTCTCACACTGTATTCCAGCAACGCTACATCTGTGACACCGTCCCTGCGGGCTACTCCCACCTTTTCAATGAAATTTCTTATGGAGGCCGGAGTAAAACCCCGCCGGCGTATACCCGACAATGTGGGCATTCTCGGATCATCCCAGCCGCTTACGTGACCTCCTTCTATAAGCTGAAGAAGCTTTCTTTTGCTGACAATAGTATATCCCAGGTTCAATCGTGCAAATTCGATCTGCCGCGAGGGAAAGATCTCCAGTCGCTCGATCAGCCAATCGTACAATGGCCGGTGTACCTCAAATTCCAGTGTACAAAGCGAATGAGTGATTTTCTCAAGACTGTCTGACTGTCCATGGGCAAAATCGTAGGTGGGATAAATGCACCATTTGTTCCCGGTGCGGTGGTGCTCCACATGTCTGATGCGATAAAGAATGGGATCCCGCATGTGCATGTTCGGTGACGCCATATCGATTTTGGCGCGGAGCACCTTTGTGCCATTCTGGTATTTCCCTTCCTTCATTTCTGCGAAAAGCTTCAGATTCTCTTCTGCTGAGCGATCCCTGAATGCACTTTCCTCCCCCGGCTGTGTTGGAGTACCTCGTTCCTCCCGGATCTGTTCTGCCGGTGTATCATCCACATACGCCTTGTCCTTTTTGATCAGCTTTACGGCCCATGCATAGAGCTGATCAAAATAATCTGACGCGTAGAGTGCCTCTCCTTCCCATTTATAACCCAGCCACTCCACATCACGCTTGATGGCCTCCACATACTCAGTACTTTCCTTCTCGGGATTGGTATCGTCAAACCGGAGGTTGCAGGTGCCTCCGTATTTTTCGGCCAGTCCGAAATTCAGGACAATGGATTTGGCATGCCCTATGTGCGGATAACCGTTAGGCTCAGGCGGGAATCGTGTGTGGATCACTCCACCGTGCTTTTTTGTATTCAGATCTTCCTCTACAATCTGCTCTATAAAATTGAGTGATTTCACCTCACTGTCGCTCATGGATCGCCTTCTTTTTATTGGGAATGCAAGTTTACTTAAAATTTGGCTATTGAGGGATTGCCTTCTTCAGTTATATCAGACATGGCCCTGCGCACCGGCACATGAACACCATACACATCAGCACTTTAACACCTTAACACCCCAACACGTCAAAACTCCAACACACCAGCACACCAGCACCTCAACACTTTAACACCTCAATACCTCAACACTTTAACACCCCAATACATCAACACTTTAACACTTTTTTCAGAAATTAGAAGTGTGTATGCCATAGTAGACATAGAGACGACCGGAGGGTTTGCCGGGAGGCACAGGATTACGGAAATAGCCATTTTCATCCACAATGGAGAGGAGATCATTGAAAGTTTTGAAACACTGATCAACCCTATGCAGCACATTCCGAATTACATTACGGGACTCACAGGAATCTCCAATGCTATGGTAACTACAGCTCCCACTTTTTCCGAAGTGGCGCCGAAAGTTTATGAGCTGATCCGGGACAGGGTATTTGTAGCGCATAACGTTCATTTTGATTATTCATTTTTAAAAAATGCGCTTGAGGAGGAAGGCCTTGAGCTGGGGGGTAAAAAACTGTGCACTGTACGGCTCAGCAGAGGTATTTTTCCCGGTTTTCGTTCGTACGGCTTGGGCAATTTATGTGAGCAGTTGGGGATCACTATTGAAAACCGTCACCGTGCAGGAGGTGATGCAAAGGCTACCGCCATATTGTTTGACCAACTGCTAAAGAAAAATCCCGAATTTGTCAGCATTTCCCTGCACCGGTCCTCCGGGGAAACGGTTTTGCCACCCCATCTTCCCAAAGAGGAATTTTATAACCTTCCGGAACTGCCTGGGGTGTACTATTTTATAGATGGGAAAAATGAAGTGATCTATGTTGGTAAGGCAATAAACATCAGAAAAAGGATCAGTGGTCATTTTTCCGGACGCTCCAAGGACCCGAGAAATCAATACATAAGAAATGAAGTACATCATCTTCAGTATGAGCTGACGGGCAATGAGCTTCTGGCGCTTGTTCTTGAATCGCAGGAGATAAAGCGACTGTGGCCAAAATACAACCGTTCACAAAAATACAACAGTAATCAGTGGGGGATCTACCGGTATGAGGACCGGTCCGGCTATCATCACCTGAATGTAGGCAAGCTGGTCAATGGCATGGGTCCGCTGGCTATTTTCAACACCCACGCGGATGCCTGGCATTTTCTTCTGGAAAGGGTCAGGGAGCATGAGTTATGTCCCAAACTTTCAGGCATTCAAAAAGCGATCCATCAATGCTATGATCATGATGAAGGGCTATGCCGGGGGGCATGTGTTGGTAAGGAAGCAACTCATGAATACAATGCCAGAGTTGATACCCTTGTAGAATCCCTGTCCGTCGATGAGCATTCCTATGCAATTATGGGTGCGGGCCGGTATGAAGATGAAAACTCCATTATCCTGGTGGAAAAGGGTAATTATATTGGCTTCGGATTTTATGATCACCGGCTTTCCGTTTCCAGCCTGGATGAAGCGCGGAGTATTGTAGAGAGCTATCCCTCGACAGTGGAAATAGACCGGTATCTTCAAAGCTATATGAACAGCCCTGTGGCTGAGGTGATTAGTCTTGAGTAATTAATCCGGAGTTGTGAGTTGTAAGTACGTCTCCGGTACAACCTGCTACTTAAGACTTATTACTTACTACTCAAAACTAATATCGTTGTCTTCCCGATCCTGGCGGATAAAGTGTATCTACCCTGTTGCTGCTGTACACCTCTTTGGTATCTATATTCATGAGGGACAAAACTCCTTCCCATCCGGCTCCGGTATCCATGAGCCATACGTCTGCGGCAAGCAGAGGTTTTGTAAATCCCAGCCGGTGAATGGGAGAGTGGCCGATGTACACCTCATCATAAGGTGTGAGTTTGTGATGATCGCCTGACTGATACTGATCCATTGCCTCTCTGAAAAGGGACCTGTCCCACATGAAGACATCGGGTCCCTGCTGGTCAATAGGGATACCGAGTTCTATCCCGGCATGAACGAATAGCTTATTTTCCAGTACATAGTAAACCCTGGCATTTTCAAATAACTGAACATGCTCAGAAGGCATTCTTTCGCCGTCGTAGCTTTTTATGGTATTGTCGCCCCCTACATTCAACCATGCGTGGTCAGCGATCCCGGTGATGGCCCACTCCAGAGTCCAGTAGTCATGGTTGCCCAGAATAAGCTGCAGGTTCTTGACCTCCAGCAGCTTGTCCACTACCTGCCGGGTCTCAGGCCATCCGTCACATAGGTCTCCAAGAGCAATGAGAACATCTTTTTCATAGTCAAAGGATGAACGATCCAGACATTGTTGTAATGCTTTATACGCTCCGTGTATATCGCCTACTACAAATCTTCGCATGATGATCGGGTGGCCTCGTTATTCATATCCGGGCGTCGTCTTCCTGTTTCTGGAATAAATGGTTGGTTTGACTGGCCCGAAAATACCTATTCTGACAGATTATCACACATATTTTGATGAAGAAGTTGTTTGTCACAACTGGGCAGGCAGCGTTTGAACAGTGACAAACGGCCAACAGGATGTCGCAGCCATTTTCCGTCCCCTACTCCAGGGAGTTCCCTGTTAAATTACTTCCGCAGCTTCTGTCTGTAAACAGGTGATCAATAAAACGTAGAAAACTACCGGTAAGGAGAGATCATCCTCCCTTCACGGAAAATATGAGTGAAATCCATATTATTGCAATAATTTTGTGTATTTGTAAATAAGCTGTGGACATGTTGGAAGACATTTCTTAGGCTGAACAATAGAATGAAAATTAAAGATCCAGATACGGAAAATATGGAAGAATCAATAGCAACGGACAAAAGGAAGGAACATCAGGAAAAGATAAGGCAGGTTTTTACTGAGGTTGGCAAGGTAGTCGTGGGGCAGGAGGCTATGATCAACAGGCTGCTGATCGGTTTGTTCACCCAAAGCCATATCCTGCTGGAGGGAGTGCCCGGGATCGCCAAAACATTGACGGTAAGCACGCTGGCTCAGGTCCTGCATCTGGATTTCCAGCGTATTCAGTTCACTCCTGACCTGCTGCCGGCAGACCTCATTGGTACTATGATCTATAACCAAAAGCTGGCCAAGTTTGAAGTTAAGAAAGGCCCTATTTTCGCCAATGTCATTCTGGCCGATGAGATCAACCGTAGCCCGGCAAAAGTACAGTCTGCCTTGCTGGAATCCATGCAGGAAAAGCAGGTGACCATTGGTGAGACCACTTTTGAGCTGGACCGTCCTTTCCTTGTACTGGCTACGCAGAACCCGGTAGATCAGGAAGGTACCTACCCCCTGCCAGAGGCGCAGGTGGACCGGTTTATGATGAAGGTGCATGTGGATTATCCTACCAAGGACCAGGAGCTGGAGGTAATGCGCAGGATCTCAAACATGAAATTCGACTACACGGTCAATACTATATTGACCAAAGAGGATATATTCGACATTCGTGATGAGATCAATCAAACTACGATCTCTGAATCGCTTGAAAAGTACATCATAGAGCTTGTGTATGCCACGCGGGACCCCAGAACCTATGGACTGAACGAAGCGGTGGAATACATACAGTTCGGTGTTTCACCAAGGGCCTCGATCAACCTGAACCTGGCGGCCAAGGCAGCAGCATACTTTGAGGGTCGCGACTTTGTACTGCCGGAGGACATTAAGGAGGTGGCTTCCGACGTACTTAATCACAGAATAATACTAAACTACGAGGCAGAAGCCGACAATGTGGATACCAAGGATCTCATCAAAACGATCCTGAATAAGGTGCCGATTAACAATTAATTAACACACTTCCAAAAGTCCAATAGCCGCTCGGGAACTGCGGTATTTTAAATTCATCGTAATTTTACGATGAATATTCCTTAACATAAGATTAACCATTCCTTTACATGTTTAACAAACCCTTAACACGCGCGTCCGCTTGACTTAACAATTAATGGTAAGCTTTGTGACTCGATTCAAACGTGACTTATACTATCATTTAATTTAATCCTTATTTCACATGAAAAAACTATTGTCTTTACTAGCTGCCTTTGGGGTACTGTTCTATCTCTCTTCCTGTGGGGATGATGATGATGGAGATCCTGATCTGGATGCGCCTGTCGTAACCACTCCCGCGGCTACCTCAGTGCAGGTTGATGATGAAATCACTATCAACTTCCCGTACACTGCTGCAGCAGGATTTGCCAGTTCAGCACTGAGCAACGTAACAGGTGGAACCGCCGAGGTAACAACTGACGGAACGGCCGGTGCTACTGATGGTACCATTGTGGTAACGTTTGCCGCTGGATCCAATGATGGAGGTGGAGGTGTTACGCTGACCGTTACCGATGGAGAAGGCGACACAGGTGTTGCCACTGCAGTAATAACGGTATCTGCAAGTGCAGTTCCTGAAATAAGCGGCATTCCACCCACAGCCACTATTGATGCGGGCACCGTTCTCTCCGTGCCGGACGTTACGTTGTCCGCTGAGGATGGCCTGGCTGCACTGGCCGTTTCAGTGAACGGAGAAGATGTTCCTGAGCTGGGTGCTGATCTGTCATCTAGTGGCACTTCAGTAACGTTGACTTTTGAAGCTGCTCCTACTGCAGATCTTCCTCCAGGTAACTATACTATTGTATTTACCTTGACGGATAGTGATGGAGATATTGCCAGTTTCACACACACTTTAACCATTGAGCCAACACCGGTTGTCGTTGTACAGGGATTGATCGAGGAGAATGCTAACTGGACCAAGGATAACATTTATGAAATAGCTGGCCGGGTATTTGTAACCAGCGGTAACACTTTGACAATTGAAGCAGGAACAATTGTTAAGGGAAGAACAGGTGAAGGTGCCAATGCTTCTGTACTAACTATTGCAAGAGGAGCGAAAATAGAGGCGATCGGAACTGCGGCTGAGCCAATTATATTCACGACTGAAAGCGACAATATTCAGGCCGGTCAACTCAAGGGTTCGAATCTCACTCCGACTGACACAGAATTGTGGGGGGGCTTGGTTATTTTGGGTAATGCGCCAATATCACCTGATGCCGGTACTGAAGCCCAAATAGAGGGAGTACCTGCCGGTGAACCTCTGGGGCTTTACGGCGGAAATAATCCAACTGATGATTCCGGAACCTTACGGTATATTTCCCTTAGGCACGGTGGTACTACCATTGACCCGGTCAACGGTAATGATATCAATGGCTTGACACTTGGAGGAGTTGGGTCCGAAACGGAGATTTCCTATGTTGAAGTAATCGCCAATTTTGACGATGGAATTGAATTCTTTGGAGGTACTGTTTCTGTAACAAATGCTTTGGTATATGGTGTAGGGGACGATGCCATTGACGTAGATCAGTCATGGGCCGGTATGGTTGATAATTTCCAGGTATTCACAAGTGATGCTGCCGGGTCTGACGAAGGTCTTGAAATAGATGGCCCTGAAGGTTCTGAAAATGCCGGAGGTAAGTTTACTATCCAAAACGGAACGATTACAGCCCTTGCCGGCGGAAGCGCTGCAGATTTCAAATCAAGGGCACAAGGTACGGTCAATAATGTAAAATGGGTTGACTTTGCTTCTGCAACAATAAAAATAAGAGCGAGCTATCAGAATGATTGCGCTAATCCAAGAGATGATGCCTTCACTAATCTGATTGCCGGGGATCTGGTAATCACAGGTTCTGAATTCACCGCTGTCTCAGTCTACACGGCTTCTAAAAACGATGCTGAGACAGAAGATTGTACAGTTCCCGGAGCGGATCAAACGGCTGCAGAGGCTGAAATAACGTCTACTACCGCTACAGGTGTTAGCGACGGTACAGTTTGGAATGACTGGACGTTGGCTTCCGGTCTCGGTCTTCTGTAACTGACACGTAATGAATATCTTATTCTCAATTGACTGAGATGAAGATCGATCTGAAACCTCGCCCCTTAAGGGGCGAGGTTTTTTGTTTATACTCAAGCATTTCTTAACATTTGGATAACATTAAAAATTGCCAATTCTAAACCTTAATCAGAAGATTTTGCTGTTTAAGACGACTCTGATCTTTGGTGTGTCATTAATTAAATATTACTGTAATGTTTCCTTTTTTAACAAACCTTAAACTATTGGTAATTGGTTAAACCTGAAGCCAATGTGGTGAAAATGCTAACTTCGCGGCCACTATCTTACGTGATATGAAAAAGCTCTTACTTACTTTAACATTGCTCTCTACAATGATGTTCTCATCATTTGCTCAGAAGGGATTTTTGAGGGGGAAAATAACCGATGCGGAAACCGGTGAGGCACTTATAGGAGCGACTGTCTCCAAGCAAGGAACAACTGTTGGTGCTGTTGCAGATTTTGATGGGAATTATTCGTTGGCACTGGACCCTGGTACTCATACTGTAGTCTTCCAGTTTGTTTCCTATCAGACTAAGACTGTAGAAAACATAGAAATAAAGGCAGACGAGGTTACACCATTGGATATCTCTCTGGGTGCTGATGTCGAGCAATTGGCTGAAGTAGTGGTACAAGCCGAGATCATCAAAGATTCGGAAGTAGCTGTATTGGCGTTGCAGCGTAAATCAGCTAATGTATTGGACGGTGTTTCCTCTCAGACATTTCAGAAAACTGGTGATAGCAATCTTGCAGGAGCAATTAAAAGAGTGACAGGAGTCTCTGTTCAGGGAGGTAAGTACGTTTATGTTCGTGGTCTTGGAGACCGGTATACAAGAACCACCCTTAATGGATTGAGTATCCCTGGCCTTGATCCTGAAAGAAACGATGTCCAAATTGATTTGTTCCCCACGAATGTTCTTGAAAATGTATTGGTCTACAAAACTTTTACACCTGATCTATCCGCTGATTTTACGGGAGGAACGGTAAATGTGGAAACAAAGAGTTTTCCCGAAGAAAAAACCACCACAGTTTCGGTGGGTTTTGGCTTTAACCCTGATATGCATTTCATAGATAATTTTCTTACCTATGATGGTGGAGATCTTGACTTTTTAGGCATTGATGATGGCAATCGGGAAATTCCCTTTGACCCTTTTGTAGATATCCCTGACAGGAGGACGGCTATAGATAATAATGATCCCAGTCTTGAAGGACTAACAAGAAGTTTGAATCCGACTATGGGAGCTAAGAGGGTCAGTAATTTTACCAATGCCAGTTTTGGATTCAGTCATGGTAATCAACTGGATAAGGAAAAGTACAAGATTGGATACAATTTTGTCTTGAATTATCAGCGAAAGACGGAATACTATGAGAATGCGCAATTGTCTTCTATATATTTTAAAGACCCTGATTTAGATGTAACTGCGCTTGACCTGCAGGCCAATAATAACGGTGATTTGGGAAGGATCAATGTACTCTGGAGTGCATTGGGTACAATTTCGTTAAAAACAGATAAAAGCCAATTTGGCTTGAATATCTTCCGAACTCAAAACGGTTTGACGGAAACATCAGACCGGGTAAGAAGTGATATAGAAGAAACAGGACAAACTGTTTTTGAAGATATCCTGACATACTCCCAGAGGTCCATTTCAAATGCTACGCTGTCCGGAAAACATAATTTTGATAAGTTTTTACTGGAATGGGGCAATTCATTCACTATATCAAGGGTATATGATCCCGATTTTAGATCCACTTCTATTGTTGAGGTACTTGTGGATGGTACAGATGAAGTGGTTTATTCCATTCGCCCTGGACAGGGAGGTATTGTAGGCCGGTTTTGGAGAGATCTAAATGAGATGAACGAAAATTTCAGGGTAGACCTGACCTATAATTTAGCGGAAAAAAACAAGTTGAAAACCGGAGGACAGGTTCTGTTGAAATGGAGGGAATTTGAAACCTACAACTATAATATAGCCTCAACCCTAAGTAGAGTTGAAAATGACCCGGAAACTTTATTGGCACCAGAAAATATATGGACAATATCCACAAATAGTGGCAACTACCTGACAGGGAACATAGAGCTTCCCAATATTTTTGATGCGCGTTCATCGGTTTTTGCAGGTTATGTAATGAATGACATTACACTTGGTAGACTAAGGTCGATTTACGGTGTAAGGGTTGAGCAGGCAAATATGTTTTATACCGGTCAGGATCGGTTCGCTGAGATAGAATTTGACGATGAGCAGACACTGGATGAACTTAATCTGCTGCCGGCTGTAAATCTGGTATATAGTTTCAGTGAAAATACCAATCTCAGAGGTTCATATGGAAGAACGCTCGCCAGACCTTCGTTTAAAGAAAAATCAATAGCACAGATACTTGACCCAATAACCAGTATTCTCTTTAATGGTAACATTGATCTGGAACAAACCATCATAGATAATTTTGATCTGAGATTTGAGAATTTCTTTGGCGCAGGAGAAATGGTTTCACTCTCTGGCTTTTACAAAAGATTTGATGGTCACATTGAGATGACAAGGTTTGAGACTGAGCCTCAGCAAGTTACACCAAGGAATATTGGTGGTAGTGTTGTGTATGGCTTAGAACTTGAATTCCGTAAAAATCTTGACTTTTTGTTGTCAGGGTTGGCTGTAGGTTCAAATTTATCCCTGCAACGGTCTTCAGTTGATTTGAATGAGGTATTTGTAGATGCTGAAGGGACTAAGACAGAATTCGAGTCACGTCAGGAACAGGCAAGAACAGGTGAAACGCAGGAGGATACACGTGATATGGCAGGACAAGCTCCATATCTCATCAATGCCTATATGAACTATGCCGATGCAGATGGTATTTACAACGTCAACCTATCATACAATGTACAGGGGGAGAACTTGTCCGTTGTTGGTATTGGACAGGTTCCTGATGTATATACACGACCGTTCAATTCGTTGAATTTAAATGCCTCAAGACAGATCGGGGGGGCGAGAAGATCGAAAATTACTTTGGGGATCACCAACATACTGAATGATGAGGTGGAAGAGTTTTATAAGAACTTTGGAGATGTTGAAGCTACCTTCTCATTGTTTGAAGTGGGACGTACTTTCTCCTTATCCTATGCTTACACCTTTTAGTTGAGCTTAAACAAAAGTCTTAAAAGTTGTCTTTACAACACAGCTTTTCATTGCTGATGTCAGAGATCGGTTTATGAGAATAAATTACAGGAAGATCAGCCAAAATAAACTTTGTTTTGTTGATCTTCTCTTTGAAAATACTTTTGATCATTCTGGCATAATTACTTTCAATTAATCAAAAGCTGCTTTGAGTACATCTTGTCAATCTTCGGACAAGGTGCCATTGGCCACAATTTAAAGCAACCGATTAATAAGGTTCATTACACAATTAAAGGCACATCACGTTCTCCATAAACTTCCATTATCGTTATCCTGTTGCATATGACATATCTGTTATCAGGCTAATTTTTAGGTAGGATTCTTCTTAATGGAGACAATAGGAAACCTTAAGGCTTCAATTTGCTCAAATTCCTGATAATACTTCACTTGAAACAAATGGGTAAGTAGGAAAGTCTTGGGGCAAAAGCTGTGGGGATGTGTCGAGATTACGATTCAAAATCCTAATGAAGATTGAAAAATAGTTTTTTACTCTTAATAAAATATCAAGTTCAAACAACTAACGTGTACAGATGTAGAGAGCAGAGGATGAACTATTTGAAACTGATATAGCACCAATAAGCACTCCTTGGACTTATGCTTACAAACAGGTCGAGTGTAAGACATTCATATTTTTGGGTCTTGGTAACGGTTCTACCTGCTCTTCGCTTCTTTAGATGGCCGTGTTGAACCATGACTGGTTACTATGAAAATTTCATGCCAGTTTTTGACTTATTTTTCTTTAATGAAAAAAACTAAATTATAACAATATAATAATTTATCTATTAGGTCTTTTTTAGGGGTAAAATGATATTAATCATATGAATATGTTTCAACATAAGAGATAAGATTTAATATTTTTATTCTAGGAAAACAGAGTTGCTATAAAGTAGAATTTCTTGTAATTCCTTTTTGAAGAATACTTACTTACTTTTAGTGTTTACCGATTATAATCGGCATCAGTATACAAACAAAAGCAAACATGGACTAAGACTTCATACGGGCTGTCTACCCAACGTCGAGATATGTGAAAGTTGAAAATCGACATCAAATAAAAGAGTAGGCCGGTTCAAGGTTAGAACCGAAAGAAGGTAGATCTTAATACCAATGATGTAGATGAAAACCATCCTAATAGTTTCAAATGTTCATCATTAGTATTGATCGCTGCCAAGAATGAAGTTCAATTTTAAATAAGTATATCATGACCCGAATATTTAAACTATTATCCCCGGCGTTTTTATTCTTAGCAATAGTAAGTTGTGAAGATTTTGAATCTAATGATAACCTGGAAGTAAGAGGTTTATCTGAATTCCTGGTGGAAGAAGCATATCCAGGAGAAATAGGAGAGCTTGAAGTAATCAAGACCTCTGTGGAGCCTTTTGAATATAGGAGAATAAATGGAGAAGCAGTTTTTGAAGGGGATATTATCCTTTCAAAAGAGCAACTTGAAATTTTGGAGGGAAAAAAGTCAGGAAGAGCTCAAAGTACAGGTCGGGCTTCTTTAGCCGCTCGCTGGCCTGGAAGAATCGTATATTACACCATAAGCCCAAGCCTTCCAAATCAACACCGCGTAACAGATGCAATAGCACACTGGGAGTCCAACACAGACATTAGCTTCATTCCCAGAACCACAGAACCAAATTACATCTCCTTTATACCGGGAGATGGCTGTGCTTCATTCGTAGGAATGATTGGGGGTGAGCAATATGTCTGGTTAGGAGGCGGATGTACCACAGGTAATACCATTCACGAAATCGGTCATGCCGTAGGCTTATTTCACGAGCATTCCCGGAGTAATAGAAATTCCAATGTTCGTGTTAACTGGGAAAACATATTGAGTGGATATGAACATAATTTTCGAACTTATAATGTACTTGGCTTTTCAGGTTTTGATAGTGATGTCTTTGACTTTGGTTCTATTATGCTTTATCCTTCAGACGCTTTCTCTTCAAATGGTCAGCCCACTTTAGTGAATAATGCAGGCGGGACTTTTACTACTCAACGAAATGAACTTTCCCCTGGTGATATTGCTGGCGTTACACAACTCTACAATGCAGTCGAACTGGCCAGGCCCTCAAATGTATATGCCTATCATGACGGGAAATCGGAATTGGAGGTAACCTGGGATGCCGTACCGGGGGCTACGAGATATTATATAATTACAGATTACCGGACTGCGGGAGAATTTGAACTTTACAAAATAGAACTTTCAAATATCTATGTGAGAGAGCTGAAGCTCATATTTAGAGATCAATACAGGCTATTTATCAGTGCCGCAGACGATAATGGCAATGTAAGTAGGGCTGTTGAACCTGGTTATTCGTGGAAATAACTTACCTTTAAAAGGTTTCTACCGTTTATTTATGATCTCTCCTCCATCTCATGTTTGGCCTTGTAGCAAGTGATTCATGGAGGGGAGATTAATAAGTAAATCTACCTTTTCCTATTCTTACCTTTGAATCCCATCTTCATAGTTAGGATTATCCAAAGAGAACGGACAGCCTGCCACGACCCCAGCCATCATTAATTCCCAAAAACAAAAACCTCACTCACTGGTAAATTATCCATCAATTCAGTATTTTTCGGAATGTTGGCCGAGCTATATTAAAATTGAATAAAACCCTGGTTTTTTGTCTATGGTGGATCTTTTTCACAGGATACCTCGTTGGTCACGGGCAGTCTGTATCAGATGGCCGTCATTATGTGATCATTGGAGCTTTTTCGTCCGAGGCCAATGCCGTGCGTTTTGCTGAGCAGGCGGTCTCCGGGGATTTCAACGCAGCGTACGCCTTTAACGCTGCAAGAGGAGTTTATTATGTCTATGTTATGGCCACGGCGGACCGTAGAGCGGCCTATGCCTATGGCGCTGAGGTGCGAAGGGATACGGAATATAAAGACGCATGGGTGTTTTCAGGAGCTTTGGACATCCCTCAGCTTGAGGCCGAAGAGGAACCGGTGATCACCGAGCCGGAACCCGTGGTAGTACAGGAAGAGCCGGAAATTATCGAAGAGCCAGAAGAAGTAGTAGTTGAAGAAAATGTGCAGGAAGAAGAACAGGTTGAGGAAACTCTCCCGGTGGCCAATCCTGATCTCAAGCCTTTTTACTTTAAGCTTGTCAACTCAACTACGGGAGAGGAGGTCAGTGGGCAGGTGTATTTACTGGAAAACAAAAATGCAAACCAGTTCAGGTCCTATGGCGGAAATACCGCTGTGCAACTGTCCAGTCCAGCCAATGCAGATCAGACCTGGTTTGTAAGGGTGAATGCTCCCGGTTATTATCCGATAGAAACAGAGATCAGCTACAATAATACCATAGAACAGGATGAAGCGGGAAATACCCTGGTCAAGTTAGACCTCGCACGATCCAGAACAGGACATTACATTGAATTTAACAACGTTCGCTTTTTGAGTAACTCAGCTATTTTCACTCCTGAATCCGAACCGGAACTGGATGCTTTTGTAGACCTGTTAAGGAAAAACCCAAAATACAGGATAAGGGTACATGGCCACTGCAACGGCAGATACAACCGTAACGCGACTATTCGATCCGATAGCCCGGAATTTTTTGCGCGTAGCGGAGGTAACAGGGAAATATCAGCTTCTCCGAGAAAACTGACAGGTTACAGAGCTGAGTTGGTCAGGGATTACCTCGTGCTCAAAGGTATTGAAGGCCGGAGAATAAAGACGAAGGCCGAAGGAGCAAGTACCATGCTGTTTCCTGCCAATGGCCCATTAGGGCAGTTCAATGACCGGGTGGAAATAGAGATCACCAAAGGGAAATAAATCAGGGCCAACAGCCGGTCCCGTTGGCTTTTTGTCATTCATAAAAACGGATAGCACATCAAATGGAATGGATAGTTGTATCTGCAAATATGTAATGAGACATTGTAATTGTTACTCGGCTGGTGCTCTGACTACAGGCGAATTTTTGTAATATATGCGGCAGAACCCCCACAAACCACCTCAATCTCCAAACCTTTCCCCCATACCCCCGTTTTTTTACTGGTAAAGCAATGCATAAATATGTCACAAACAGTACTGGCCACCGGCGGCACAGGTCTTGTAGAGTCAAGACTTACACAACTTTTGCAGGAAAAGGGGTATTACGTGAGACCCTGTCATGGAACCCGGAAAAGGTGAGCGGGATTGAGTCTTTTGTCTGAGACGTGGACCGGCAGTCTATAGATGAAAAGCGTCACTCCCTACGTTAACATGGTTTAACTTTTCCACGTCAGCCCTTCAGCCTTGAATACAGTCAAACTTATCCGGACCAAAGACCATCAAATGAACTGAAATTGAGACAAATTTGTATTTTTAAAATGAACAGATGAGGAAATGAGAACACTGAGTGTAAGTTTATCCGAACAAGATTATAAAAAATACGGTATTAGCTCCAAAGAAATGAGCTTTGATCTTCTTATTGAAAAGATTAAAAATGTCATAGCGAGAGACGCTCTTGAAAAATGTCAGTCAGTTGCTAAAAAATCTGGCTTGAGTAAGATGACAATAGATGAGATCAACTCGGAAATCGAAGCCGCAAGAAATGCAGAAAGTAATACTTGATACAAACGTCATCATATCTGCATTAATTTCAAGAGGTATTCCATCTAAAATTTTAACACTGGTTCTTAGGCATAAAATTGAACTTCAACTCTCTGAGGCTGTATTTTCAGAATATGTGAAAGTTATTATGCGACCAAAATTCAGCAGTATACCAAACTTCCAGGTGAACGCCGAGATTGTAATAAACAGAATTGAAGAATTGGCTGTGAGAACAGAGCCAACCCAAGTACTGAACGTTATTAAGGATGAAAATGATAATCGGTTTCTTGAACTTGCTCTGGCTACAAATGCTGATTACCTGATAACTGGTAATTCCAAAGATTTTAAAATAGATCAATTTGATAATACAATCGTTCTGGCACCGGCAGTCTATTGGAACCACCATCATCCAGACAAAACAAAACACTGACAGCCGTTAAAAGTAATTCATTGCGTGAATACCCCTAATGTTTGTCAGAGATAAATCAGGTTATCTCCCAAAAAGAAAATATATGGTTATACATTTCAATATGACTAAAGAAGAGTTGATTGGGTTTTTACTTTGACCTGGGTAGTCAAAATCTTGTAAACCACCTCAATCTCCAAACCTTTCCCCCATACCCCCGTTTTTTTACTGGTAAAGCAATGCACAATATGTCACAAACAGTACTGGTCACCGGCGGCACAGGCCTTGTAGGATCAAGGCTTAAGCAACTTTTATTGGAAAGAGGATATCAGGTAAGATTCCTGTCACGGAATCCTGAAAAGGTGAGCCAGATCGAGTCTTTTGTCTGGGATGTGAACCAGCAGTCTGTGGATGAAAAGGCGCTCTCAGGTGTTGACTACATTATTCACCTTGCCGGAGCCGGGGTGGCAGATAAAAAGTGGACAAAACAGAGGAAAAAGGAGATCCTCGAAAGCCGGACCCTGTCTACCCGGTTATTGCGAACTGCGTTGGCTAAAACAGATCATACGGTTAAAGCATTTATCTCTGCCTCAGCCATAGGCTATTATGGCTGGGATACCGGCGGTGTATGGAAGAAGGAAGAAAGCCGTTTTGGCGATGATTTTCTTGCTACCGTAACCAAGGCCTGGGAAGCGGAAATTGATGAGGTGGGGAAACTGGGGGTACGTATAGCCATGTTGCGTATTGGTGTTGTGCTTAGTGAAAAAGGGGGCGCGCTGAAGGAGATAACAAAACCTGTAAGACTGGGTGTTGGTGCGCCTTTGGGCAGTGGCAATCAATATATGAGCTGGATACATGTGGACGACCTTTGCAATATGTTTATTCATGCTATGGAAGATCAGAACATCAAGGGGATCTATAATGCCGTGGCACCGAATCCCGTTACCAACAAAGAGCTTTCCCGGCTTAGCGCACAAATATTAGGTAAACCATTCTTCCTGCCCAATGTGCCGGGTTTTGTGCTTAAACTGGTATTGGGCGAAATGGCTTCCATGGTACTGGGCGGCAGTCGGGTCTCCAGTGAAAAAATTCAGTCAAACGGCTTTCAGTTTTCTTTTCCCGAAGTAAAGCCTGCGTTGAATGACCTGTTGCTGAAATAGTACCATTTTATTCTTTTTGACTATTTACTTTTATAAGTTTATTGACTTTTTAAACTGAAGCGATCATGGATGCGAAACAAACGAAACTGGATCATATCAGGAAGGCGAGGGATCTGACAGATGATGAACAGAAAATAATTCAGGCGTTTGAAGAGAAGGACTGGAATGAGATCAAGAGCTATGACTCATGGGTGATCTTCAAGGTGATGTCGGAGTTTGTGGAAGGCTTTCAAAAACTGGCCAAGATAGGACCCTGTGTTACTGTTTTCGGCTCTGCACGGACCAAACCGGACCACCAGTACTATCAAATGGCAGAGGAGATCGCAGCCAAGCTGGTGCGGCATGGATACGGTGTGATCTCCGGAGGCGGACCTGGTATAATGGAAGCAGCCAATAAGGGTGCGCGCTCGGAAGGAGGAAAGTCAGTAGGACTGAACATTATACTGCCTTTTGAGCAAAAGGGCAATGAATACATTGATCCCGACAAGCTGATCACGTTCGATTACTTTTTTGTACGCAAGGTAATGTTTGTGAAGTATTCTCAGGGATTCATCGTTATGCCCGGAGGTTTTGGTACCCTTGACGAGCTTTTTGAAGCTCTTACGTTGATCCAGACGAAAAAAATCGGTAGATTCCCGATCGTTTTGGTGGGTAAGGACTTTTGGGGTGGCCTGATAGATTGGATAAAATCCACCCTGCTGGCCGATGAGAAAAACATCAACGAGGAAGACCTCGAGCTTTTTAAAGTAGTAGAAACCGCTTCGGAAGCTGTAGGAGTGATCGATGAATTCTACTCTAAGTACTTACTTTCACCAAACTTCTAGTATGAATGGAAAGTAAGTAGTTGGTAAGTGAACGTTTTTTATTGGTTCTGAATTATCATAATACAATTTTTTAAACTTGGAAGTATGAAATATTTCCCGCATTTCATTTCGTCAATGGCCCTTATCGTCATTTTGGGCTACATCCAGTATGACCAGAGAAAAATGGATAAGGAGGAGGTGCAGGTGAAACACAATCCTGTACCCTTCTACAAACTTGATAATCCTCCGGCAGGTGAATACACGGGATACCTTAATGCCGTATCGCTGGAGCTGCCTGAAGAATTGTATTTTGCAGGGGAACGTGTACCCCTGGAGATACCGGATGTAAGAGAAAGGCTGGATCGGGAATTGCATATCAACACTTACTGGCATAGCAGCACTATATTTTTGATAAAAAAAGCACACCGGTGGCTGCCTCAAATGGAAATTATACTTCGTGAAAATGGTATCCCTGATGATTTCAAGTACCTTACCGCCATTGAAGGTGGTTTTAAGAATGACGTATCACCGAAAAATGCAGTAGGATTCTGGCAGATACTGAAGTCCTCCGGCAAAGAGAATGGCCTTGAGATCACCCGCTCCGTGGACGAACGCTACGATCCGTTAAAATCAACAGAGGCGGCCTGTAAATATCTTAAAAAAGCCCATAATAAATTCGGCAACTGGACCAATGCCGCCGCTTCCTATAACAGAGGCATGCGCGGCCTGCAAAGGGCATTGGACAATCAACGGGTTGATTCATACTATGATCTGCTGCTGAATTCGGAAACTTCACGGTACGTGTTTAGAATACTGGCGATCAAGGAGATCATCGAGCATCCGGAGACATATGGATTCAATATTGACAGCGAACATCTTTATGAGCAGGAAAAACTCAGGTATGTTGAAGTGGACAAAGACATTAAGGATCTCGTGAAGTTTGCTAAAGATCAGGGCATTAATTACAAGCTTCTCAAAAGGCACAATCCATGGCTCCGGGATGATCAACTCGATGTGAGTAGAAACAAGACCTATCGTATAGCCATACCCGTAGATACCGCTCCATGACCCGTTGGTCAGTAAGGAGTAATGAGTAGTAAGTCTTAAGTCGTCGGTAGTAATTTGTCAGTATGAATCGACAGTTGGCCGATGGTCCGGACCAACCCGTAATAAAGCCTACCAATCCAATAACAATCAACCATCAGCCAAATTCATGTCCGCCCATTGACAGAGCCTGTCATTAATTCAATAAATCGTTGTCCCTTTCACAAGATGTATGTTTTATTGCTTAGCTTAAGGTCTTTAAAAATTAGTGAGATATGGAAAAGACCTACTATGATCCGGCAGACCTGAAAAAGTTTGGCAATGTAGCGGAATTTGGTCCTGAGCTGGCAGACAAGTTTTTTGATTACTACGGAGACGTTTTTAAGGAAGGCGCTCTTACAGCAAGGGAAAAATCCCTTATCGCCCTGGCGGTGGCACATACCGTTCAATGTCCCTACTGTATTGACGCCTATACGTCGGACTCATTGGAAAAGGGAAATACTGAGCAGCAGATGATGGAGGCCGTACACGTGGCCACAGCCATTCGTGGAGGAGCTTCTCTGGTGCACGGTGTTCAGATGATGAATAAGGTGAAGAAACTTTCCATGTAAAATTTGTTAATACACTATGATAAAATCCCTGCAGGCACGGCATCATGATCTTGCGGATCAGACTACTCAGCTAAAAATACTTTCCAACGGCATTTTTGGTGAGGGGCAGTTGCCTACATTTAAGGAAAAGATATCGCCCCTCGGGCACTTTCCGTTGAAACCCACCGGTATAGAGATATTTCAGGTGAATGTAGGTTACATGTGCAATCAGGTCTGTAAACATTGCCATGTAGATGCCGGCCCGGATCGCAGGGAGATCATGACCCGGGAGACCATGCAGCAATGCCTCGATGTGATCGAAAAAACAGAGATACATACGCTCGACCTGACCGGAGGGGCACCTGAGATGAACCCTGATTTTCGCTGGTTCGTTACGGAAGCCCACAAAAGAGGGGTTAAGGAGATCATTGTTCGATCCAACCTGACCATTATTCTAGCCAACCCCAAATACCATGACCTTCCGGAGTTCTTCAGGGAGAATAACGTGAGGGTGGTCTCTTCCCTACCTTTTTATAAGGCGGATAAAACGGACCGTCAGCGGGGAGAGGGGGTTTTTGGGAAATCAATGGAAGCACTGAAAGTGCTCAATGCGGTAGGCTATGGGAAAAAAGGTTCAGGGCTGATTCTTGACCTTGTATACAATCCGAGCGGTGCTTTTCTTCCGGGTAGTCAGGCAGAGCTGGAAAGGGATTTTAAAAAAGAGCTTAAAGATCATTTTAATATTGACTTCAACGGGCTTTTCACTATTACCAATATGCCCATCAGCCGGTTCCTCGAGTTTTTGATACGTACGGAAAACTACGAAGAGTACATGGAAAAGCTGGTGATGGCCTTTAATCCTGCTGCTGTAGAGGGTGTGATGTGCCGTAACACTATTTCGATTGATTATGACGGTCACATGTACGATTGTGATTTCAACCAGATGCTGGGGCTTAAGGTAGAGAAGAGAGCCGGCCAGCATATCAGCGAGTTCGACCAGAGTAAGCTGGAGAACCGCAGTATTGTTATCAATCAGCATTGCTTTGGATGTACCGCAGGTGCCGGGTCCAGTTGTCAGGGAACTGTAGCATAAAATTACATAATGGAACAGATCAGGGAGGCCACAGCCTTCATTAGAAATAAAGGAATCACCGATCCTGAGATAGGTGTGATCCTTGGTACCGGTTTGGGAAACGGATTTATTAAGGCAATGGAGGTGGATGTTTCCGTGGACTATGCGGACATACCCCATTTTCCAGCCGCTACGATTGAATTTCACAGTGGTAAGCTGCTTTATGGCACGATCAGTGACAGGAAAGTAGTGGCTATGCAGGGCAGATTTCACTACTATGAGGGGTACAACATGCAGGAGGTGACCCTGCCGGTAAGGGTACTGAAGCTTTTGGGAGTAAAAAATTTACTCATCTCAAATGCAGCGGGAAACCTTAATCTGGACTGGTCGAAGGGAGAATTGATGCTGGTGGATGATCATATCAATTTGCAGCCGGATAATCCCTTGCGTGGAAAGAACATGGACGAGCTTGGCCCCAGGTTTCCCGATATGAGCGCTCCCTATGACAGGAACCTGAATGAAACACTACTGGAAATAGCTGGTGAGAAGGGAATAACGTTGCGTAAGGGAGTGTACGTGGCGGTGATAGGTCCAAACCTGGAAACCCGGGCAGAATACCGGTTTCTTCGGAACATTGGCTCCGATGCTGTAGGTATGTCTACTGTACCTGAGGTGATCGTGGCCAATCATATGGGGCTACCCTGCTGTGCCATTTCAGTGCTGACGGACGATTGTGATCCGGACAATCTTCAACCGGTCAATATAGAGGAGATTATTGCTATTGCCGGGAAGGCAGAAGAGAAATTAACGGAATTGTATGTGGAATTGATAAAGAGATTGTGATGGAAACCTACCTGGAAACTACAAAAGATGTTTACAAACAGGCGGCAGAGAACCCTGATGTGGGGCTTTGTTGCACTACCACACCTGTCTGGCAATTGCCAGGGCTGGATATTCCCAGGGTTATGCTGGATATGAATTATGGGTGTGGAAGTACCGTTCATCCCCGTGACCTGGTGGACAGCCCTACGGTTCTCTATGTGGGTGTGGGCGGAGGCATGGAGCTGCTGCAGTTCTCTTACTTTAGCCGAAAACGCGGAGGTGTGATAGGCCTTGATGTGGTGGATGAAATGCTTCAGGCCAGCAGTAATAACTTTAAAAAAGCCGAGCAACTCAATCCATGGTTTAAAAGTGAGTTTATCGACCTGAGAAAAGGGGATGCCTTACAACTCCCTGTAGAGGATGCGATGGTCGATGTTGCTGCCCAAAACTGTCTTTTCAACATTTTTACGCAGGATGATCTGAAAAGAGCGTTGCGTGAAATGTACCGTGTGCTGAAACCTCATGGTCGTCTGGTGCTGTCAGACCCGGTATGTGACCAGGGTATGCCTGAGAACCTGCAGGAAGATGAACGGCTACGGGCACTCTGCCTGAGCGGAGCGCTCCCTCTTAAGGATTATATCCAAATGATCACAGATGCTGGTTTTGGAACCGTAGAAATAAGAGCAAGGAGACCCTATCGCATACTCGATCCCCGGCACTATGACACGGACAGGTCCATCTACATCGAAAGTGTGGAGGTATGCGCTATAAAAGACCCCATGCCTCAGGATGGGCCATGTGTATTCACGGGAAAAAGCGCTATTTATTTCGGAGACGAAGAGTATTTTGACGATCAAAAAGGGCACGTTGTGAATTCTAATCAGCCTCTGGCTGTTTGTGACAAGACTGCAGGAGCGCTTCTTTCACTGGGAAGAAATGACATCTTCATTTCCGATAGTACCTGGTTTTATGATGGCGGAGGGTGTTGCTAGTATAGTTATGGAGTCTTCCACGAAACCCAATCCACTTATCGAAAACAAATAGTGAGATACAATCCTTTAATCTGACCGAAATACTGGGTTGCTTTTGTTGTATTTGGCAATATATAAATGGATGTTTTTGCGTGTGATCCTTTCTCTATTAAGCGAGGGGTCGGATTTAATTATTTTAATGATCCGTTTCAAATTCTTATTGAGGTCGTAGGTTTTTCCGGATTTAAAATCCAGGATATACTCCCGAAAAGAAGGTTTACTTTTACGCTTGATAACACTATTGAGAGCAAGGTCCCCTTCTACTACAAAAAATTTCGAAAGAGCTTCAATGCCAAACAATTGAAAGAAGCAATTATTTGAAGTGATCGGATTCCAATCCTCTGCAAAAAACCTGATGTAGAATTTACCATTCATGTGGAGTCCCCAGACAGCATTTGACCTAACATGTTTTTCGAAGCGGTTTTCCAAATACCACAGAACGTCTGTACAGAAGGATTTCTCAGGAATGGTTCCATCAACAGGCTTAATTAGTGAAGCTTTAATGGAAGGGGTATTGTTTTTGAGTTCTTCCCATGTCAAATAAATACCGTTTTTCAAAACAGAATTACCCTGAGCAAAAAGATCACATGCGAACAGTAATGACAATGGTATCAGGATGTTCCATAGAAATTTTAAACTAACCAAAACAATACCTCGTTTTTCTTTTTGATTGTAATATTACATAGTCCTTTGTAATTAAATTATCAAAAAACGAACTTTGCGTTTTCACAAATCTCACAGGCTTACATTCATGATAAATACAGAAGAAGCGCAGGAGGATGCAGCCATTGATCTGAACGGCCATGAATCTATAGAAATAATCGGCGCCCGGGAGCATAATCTGAAAAATGTCAATGTAACCTTTCCCAGGAACAGGCTCATTGTCATTACCGGGATAAGTGGCAGTGGAAAGTCTTCGCTGGCCTTCGATACGATCTATGCGGAAGGGCAGCGTAGATATATGGAAAGCTTTTCTGCTTACGCACGATCGTTTATCGGCAATCTGGAAAGGCCTGATGTGGATAAGATCAATGGCCTGAGCCCGGTCATTTCCATTGAGCAGAAAACCACCTCCAGAAACCCCAGGTCTACAGTAGGCACTGTGACGGAGATCTATGACTTCATGCGACTGCTTTTTGCCCGGGCAGGCGAGGCTTATTCGTATTTGTCCGGTGAAAAAATGGTGAGGCAGTCAGAAGATCAGATCCTTGACCACATTCTCACAGCTTTCAACGGGCAAAAGCTCTCTATTCTGGCGCCTGTAGTAAAAGGACGGAAGGGGCACTACCGCGAATTGTTCCAGCAGATCCGCAAGTCCGGGTATTCCAGAGTAAGAGTCGATGGGGAGCTGCTGGAGCTGGTACCCAAAATGCAGGTAGACCGCTACAAGACGCATGATATTGAAATTGTGATTGACAGGATCATCGTCGATCCAAAAGATCGCTACCGGATCAGCCAGTCGGTAGGCATAGCCCTGAAAGAGGGTAAGGGTATTCTTATGCTTTTGGATCAGGAGGATAGTATTCATCACTTTTCCAAATATCTGATGGATCCGAAGACCGGTCTTTCCTATGATGAACCTGCTCCCAATACGTTTTCATTCAACTCTCCCTACGGGGCCTGTCCCAAATGTAATGGGCTGGGGCAGATAGAAGAGATCACAGAGGATTCCGTCATACCGGACCGGTCCCTGAGTATCAGCAGAGGAGGGATCCTTCCCCTCGGCGAGTTCCGTGACATATGGATATTCAAAAAAATCGAAGCCATACTTAAACGCCATAAGGTAAATCTTACCACGCCCATTAAGGATATACCCCGCGAAGTGCTTGATGTTTTGCTTCATGGCGATTCCGTGCCGGTGGCAGTAAGATCTGTAAAATATCCCGGTACCGACTGGCATACGAAATTCGAAGGGATCATTAAGTTTCTCGAAAAGCAGAAGGAGGGAGGTTCGGAAAAGATCCAGAAATGGGTAAATGACTTCACTGTCACGAAGATTTGCCCTGAGTGTGATGGTACACGGCTGAAAAAGGAATCGTTACACTTTTTAATCGCCGGTAAAAATATAGCCGAGCTGGCTATGCTTGATATCAGGTCGCTGGGTGAATGGTTTGATGGGATTGAGGACCGACTGGATGAGAAACAGCAGAGAATAGGTGCTGAAGTACTAAAGGAGCTACGCAAAAGGATAGGCTTTTTACTGGATGTTGGGCTGGATTACCTGCAGCTCAACAGGCCGCTGAGAAGCCTGTCGGGTGGTGAAGCACAACGTATACGGTTGGCCACCCAGATAGGTACTCAACTGGTAGGGGTTTTGTACATTCTTGATGAACCCAGTATTGGCCTGCATCAGCGGGATAATGTAAAGCTTATACGTGCGCTCAAGGACCTCCGTAACCTGGGCAATTCCGTAATAGTGGTGGAACACGACAAGGATATGATGCTGGAATCCGATCATATCATTGACATAGGTCCGGGAGCAGGCCGCCATGGAGGGCTTATAGTTGCTCAGGGAGGCCCGCAGGAGTTTTTGGATCTCAACAGTACGACCGCCGAATATCTCAAGGGCCAGAAACAGATAGCGTTGCCGGAAAAAAGAAGAAAAGGCAATGGTAAAAAGCTGAAGCTGAAGGGAGCATCAGGTCATAACCTGAAAAAGGTGGATCTGGAAATACCATTGGGTACTATGACGCTGGTCACCGGCGTTTCAGGCAGTGGGAAATCCACGCTCATTCACGAGACCCTTTTCCCTATTCTTAATCAGCGGTTTTACCGGTCACGTAAGGAGCCTATGCCATACAGTAGTGTAAGTGGTCTTGAAGATCTGGATAAGGTGATAGAAGTGGATCAGTCACCCATCGGGAGGACACCACGGTCGAATCCTGCTACCTATACAGGAGTATTTTCGGATATCCGCTCATTGTTTGCGGAGCTGCCGGAAGCAAAGATAAGGGGATATAAGCCGGGGCGTTTTTCTTTTAATGTGAAGGGAGGGCGCTGTGAAACCTGCGAAGGAGCAGGACTGCGATTGATCGAAATGGACTTTCTGCCTGACGTACACGTACCTTGTGAAACCTGTAAGGGAAAACGTTATAATCGCGAAACACTTGAGGTCCGCTTTAAAGGAAAATCCATTTCCGATGTGTTGGAAATGACCGTGGAAGAAGCAGTGGAGTTTTTCGAGCATCAACCGCGTATACTCAGAAAGATCAAAACACTGCATGATGTAGGCCTGGGCTACATTTCACTGGGGCAGCATGCCACTACACTGTCTGGTGGTGAAGCACAGCGTGTAAAACTGGCTACGGAGCTGTCTAAAAAAGATACGGGTAAAACCATGTACATACTGGATGAGCCTACCACGGGTCTCCATTTTCAGGATATCCAGCATCTGCTGGATGTATTGAACCGTCTGGTGGACAAAGGGAACACGGTATTGATCATCGAGCATAACCTCGATGTCATCAAAGTAGCTGACTACATTGTAGATCTGGGACCTGAGGGTGGGCACGATGGAGGCCGTATCGTGGTCAAAGGCACCCCTGAGGCGATCATAAAGAACAAAAACAGCTACACAGCACGCTTTCTGGCAGAAGAGCTGCAGATAAAGACTGCGTAGGTGTATCTGGACCGGATCCCGGATTTGTTTTCGACCTCATGCCTGGGTGAATGGTTTTAAGCCAGCGCACCCTGATTAAATCTCCCGATAGAACAGACGACAGTTTGGACTGAAACGTCTTGAATCCGTATATACTAACAATGGAATGGTTGAGTTACCTGTAAAGATTCTTTTATGAAAAAATTGAGGCATGTTGTAGGGTTGGTCATAGCTATGCTTATGTTTTCGGTGGTTCCTCTTTTAGGGCAGTTAAAAGGGGATACCTATGTAAAGGCTAAATCCAGCGGCTATGCCACATGGATACTTACCTATTCAGAGGCTCCGGGTTTTGCCTCGGGCACAGACTCTGGAATATCCGGTATCACAATCGATATCATGGAAAAATTCAGGGAATATGTAGAAGAGAAGGAAGGACTGAAAATAGCCATGAAATTTGAAGTTGACGAAGCGGATAATTTTACACTATTTCTTGATCAGGTGAGGCAGGGAACAGGAGGAGTGTTTGGTTTAAGCAATACTACTATTACCGTGGAGCGTAGTGAAGTATACAGTTTCAGCCCTCCCTATATTACCAATATTGGTATGCTCCTCACACATAGTTCCGTACGTACACTGATGGACCTTTCACGAATAGCTACCACCTTTAAAGAGATGACAGCTGTGACAGTAAAAAATTCAACGAATGAAAAAAGGATACTGGCCATCAAAGAGCAATATTATCCTGATCTGAAAATAGAGCACGTGCCCTCATTCGGGCAGGTTATGGACATCATTGTCAGGGACAGGAGGAAATTTGCCCATCTGGATTTCACGTGGTACTTTGAAGCCGTACAAAAGAGATGGCCTGTTAAAAGACACCCCGGTGGTGATGACAAGACGGAGGAATTCGGAATCATCATGCCTAAAAGTAATGACTGGGCGCCGTTACTGGCAGATTTCATGAATTCCGGATTTGTTGGCAGCGAAGAGTACAAAAAGATCATTGCTGATCATCTCGGGCAAAATGCTATGAAATTTTTGGTTCGTTAAATTAGGCTATCCTTGAAAATTCTGTTGACGGGTGGAGGGGGGACGTCCACGAAGAGTGTGGGCCATTTGAGGCCCCGTGGGTAAGCGGCCTATA
>LYSV01000017.1 GCA_001657315.1 Flammeovirgaceae bacterium BBD 1991-12
CCAACTCATGGAACAGTATCGCAAGTATCTATCGTCAATTGAATAAAAAGAATGAGGCCATAGACTACTATCATCAGGCTAATTCTGTGCGGAGAAGTCTGGGAGATACGCTTAACTATGCTATGGGCCTTCAAAATCTTGCTAATGTATATTCTCACTATCAGGATTATGATAGCGCTGAGACATTATACCTGGAAGCCCTTGAATTGATTGAACAGATCGGTAGGATATACGAAGAATCTATTATTCTCGGTAACCTGGGTAAACTTTTTAATAATCTGAATGAACATCATAAAGCACTGGAGTATCACCTTGAGGCTATGCCTTTACGTGAGCAAATCGGCAATAAGAAATCCATCGCGTATGGTTTATGGAACATAGCACTTACCAGAATGAAACTTACTCAGCAGGAAGAGGCCAATATTCTTATTGATGAGGCCCTTGATTTGGCTCATGAGATAGATGCCAAAGATCTACTAAGTGAGTTTTATGAATTAAAGTCGGACATAGCATTGACTCAAAATGATTTTCGGCAGGCTTATGAGTATAATAAGATTTCCAATCAATGGAAAGACAGCGTTTTTAACGACGAAAGTACGCGACAGATCAACGAACTACAAGCCAAATACGAGACCGAAAAAAAGGACAAGCAAATTAAGGTACTCGCCAAAGAAAAAGAAATACAAAAAAAAGAGACGCAGCGCCAGGCCACCTTAAAATGGACATTCATATTTGGCGTAGTGCTTTTAGGTCTGGTGCTGGGTTTAGTCATTTCCAATTCACGCCAGAGGTTGAAAAATCAAAAACTTATTGCTGCCAAAGACAATGAGATCCGGGAGGCCAACTACCGGCAGCAGGTAAGCGAACTGGAAATGAAGGCACTTCGCGCACAGATCAACCCCCACTTTTTGTTCAACTGTATGAACTCCATCAACGGAATGATCCTTGAGGGAGATAATGACAATGCTTCATTGTACCTTACCAAGTTTTCCAGGCTGGTGCGGTTGATTTTGGAAAATGCGGAGGGTTCATCAGTGACACTACAGAGTGAGATAGCTTTGCTGGAATCCTACATTCAACTGGAGGCTCTGCGCTTTAAGGGCAAAATTAACTACAATATCTCCATAAAGAAAGACATCGATCCTAATGCCACCTATCTGCCTTCCATGATCCTTCAGCCCTTTGTGGAGAACGCTATCTGGCATGGTTTGATACACAAAACCGATGATCAGCCTGGTGTAATAGAAATAGCTGTCATGGAAAAAGACGGCAGGCTATACTGCACTATTGAAGATAATGGTGTCGGCCGTGAGAAGGCCAGAAAGCTTTCTGAAAAATCGGTTTTGAAGAGCCGGTCAATGGGCTTGAAAATAACAGAAGAGCGGCTAAGACTATTGAGTAAGGAGCAATGGAAGAAGCTCGTTAATATTATAGACTTAAGGGACTCACTCGATCGTGCTGTTGGTACCAGAGTGGAAATTAATATACCCATCTCAGCATGATACGTACCGTCATTATCGATGATGAAGCAGGAGGGCGAAATGCGATCAGGATTGCCCTGGAAAGATATTTTCCAGAGGTAGCTATTGAAGGTATCTACGACAGTCCGGAAAAGGGAATCGAAGGCATTAACACTGTTAAGCCAGACCTTGCTTTTTTAGACATTCAAATGCCCCATATGTCCGGATTTGACCTTCTTCAGCAGATTTCTCCGGTAAACTTTGAGGTGATATTCATTACAGCTTATGACCAATATGCCATTAAGGCCATCCGGTTCAGCGCTTTGGACTATCTCCTTAAGCCTGTAGATGTAGATGACCTGCGTCATGCGATTAGTAGAGTCAAAGAGCGCCTGAAAGGCAAGGATAGTTCATTCCAATATCAATCCGTATTGAACAATGTGCAGCAAACTGCTGGTAAAATTGAAAGACTGGCAGTACCTACGCTGGAGGGGATTGAATTTTTTAATACCGATGACATCATTTTCTGCAGGGCAGAAGGCAGTTATACTTCTGTGATGATGAAGGAAAAAAAGCCCGAGCTTGTTAGCCACAACCTCAAGGATTTTGAAAACATCCTGCATAGTTCAGGTTTTTGCAGGGTACACCATTCTTTCCTGATTAACATGCGGCATGTTCTGAAATATATTAAGGGAGAGGGGGGCTTTGTGGTCATGACCGATGGTCATCATGTGGATGTTTCCCGCAGAAAAAAGGAAGAGTTTCTGAAATTGTTGAATAAGATCTGAACAGTCTTCCTGAGCCAGTTATTGGAAATTATCATCATGTATAAAATGGTAAAGGCCGGTTACCAAAGTGGAGTTCGTGCTGCCCGTACAAACTCTTAATATTACCACCATATATGGTTTTTATTGATTGGTTTATCACCATGGATCGGGATCAGGGGTATGGCAATACCCCTGATCTTTTGATTCAGGATGGTTAGTAAAGTTTGTAACCTGATTATAATCCTTGATGTAATTGGGAATTTGACAGGGTTTGCTGAATCAAATGCCAGGCTCCAAAGCCTGGCATATCTTTCATCATTTCACAACTCATTGACAGAGCTGCACCAGGCATAGGTAGACAGATCCAATTGCATTTCGTTTGGAAACGACCTGCCGGGTATAAACCCAAACATACCAATTGTGAAGTGTGACTAAAATATACCGCACCTTTCAGTTTATTTCATGCTGCACAAAACTCTAAAAACAATGAAAGGTATATTCATGATGGGGCAGATCAGCCTGGTCTTATTTTGTTTTTTGTTTGCAGCATCCTGCGATACGGATGATACACCTGATCCCGATGTGATTGAAAATGAAGAAGATCCCGTAGATCCGGGCGATTCTACCAGTCAGGCCCCTAAAACTATTGATCCGGACAAGGCTTCTGAGTATTTAGTGTTGAACAGTGCGTCGGGATTAACAGGCATATTGTCTGGGGCGCCGGATGAACAAATTGTAGTAGATGTGAAAGACACCATCTTCATGGTAAAAGGCCTCCCCCTTGGAGACAGAATTCTTTTTTCATATGATTCGGCCCTCAACGTAACCGGGTTTTACGTTCAGATTGAAGGCGCATCCGGCTACTATGACGTCCCTGAAAGTGTAATAGAAGATTACACGGTGGTGTTTGGGGATGACGGTAATCGTATATCCGTACTGACCCTTGATTTGGACGTGCCGGAGAGCGAAGCCGATTTTCCGTTGACGTTTGAGATAAAAATTCAGCCACATGACAGCGTTGGTAATCCGCTGGATGAGTTCAGGCGCTGGCTTACCGTTGAATGTCCTGTGGACACTCAGGAAAGTGGAGCAGAAAATGGACAATGCAATAGCATTACGTCACCTTCAACAGATGTGTTTTGGGATTGGGATCATTCCATAAGAAAGTATAACGGGACAACTCTTAATACACTGGCACCGGGTTTGGCAACTCCCATAAACTCTCAGGGAGCGGGATGCTGTCGTAGCGATGGAACCAGTGTGACCGTTTCAGATAGCCCAGGTTGCTTTAAGGGAACGACCGCACCTCAACTAACGTGGGTTGAGCTTCCTGTTTCGGATTACTCGGTCCGATTCAAACATACACTCTGGTTTTTTGATGATGGTACCGTTCGCTCCTATTACGATGATTTTAAAAGAACCTACGACAGGTCTGCAACAAACTTCTGTACTGGTGAAGTAGGATATACGGAAGAATCCGATATATGGGACAATACAGGTACGCACGACTTCACGGCAGGAGCAGATTTTATGAATCTGAGCTTCCCCAACTGGAAAGGACCTAATCATTTGAGTAAAGGGTATTCAATAGTTTATACCTGCAATGCGCTGATCATGATGTGGGGCGTGGAGGATAACTGGTTTGCTGTGTTCAGGAAAAACCGTGAGACCGACCCGACCCTGACAGATGAATTTAAGGCATGGTTTAATTAGTCGGTAGCAAATGAAGGCCTCACCACTATCCGGATTACTGTTTAGCACCTTACATAAAGTGATTGGAAAAGCCTGCTTTTTCATAACATACCTATTGTTACCCGGCCATTTGTTGGGCTGGTCTAACGGTACTCTTGCCCAGTCCAACGACAATTGTGAAGATGCCATTCCACTTAATGTAGGCAGTACATGCTCCATATCGGTTTTTTCAAATAATTCAGCAACCTCTGAGTCCGAAGGTGTAGCCGCTGATCCTTCGTGTGGGCAGTACCAGGGAGCGGATGTGTGGTTTACAGCGGAAATGCCGGCTTCCGGGGCATTGCGTATCGAAACAGATAATCTGGCAAGTTCTGTGGCACATTCAATAGTGATTTATGAAGGTGAATGTGGTGATTTTACAGAGGTTTTATGTGTCCAGCTTGATCATGAAAAAACTATTTACAATCCGTTACTGGTTGGGCAGATCTTATACATAAGAATGTTCAGCTACAGCAATCCGAACGGAAGCCCGTTTGAATTATGTGTTTGGGAGCCCGTCATCCCCGAAAATGATAACTGCGAATCAGCGGCTGAGATCGTGATGAGCGAAAATTGCATTCCAAAGATCTTCAATTCCCAGGCTACAACACAACCTGTGGATGTAGCCCCCGATCCTTCATGTGGCGCCTACCAGGGAGGTGATGTATGGTTTAAGACCGTGGTGCCTGCCTCGGGCGATTTAAGGGTAGAAACGGACAATTTATGGAGTTCAACCCCGCTTTCCATTGTTGTATATTCCGGAGCCTGTGGAAACTTTATGGAGGCAGTCTGTAGTGAATTGGATGATGCCGAAAGCTTCTTTGTCCCTGACCTGGCCGGCCAAACCGTTTATATCCGGGTTTATAACTTTGGAACTGAAGAGGGTGGGGATTTTTCATTTTGTGTTTTTGAACCCAGTAAACCTGAAAATGATAATTGTGAATTGGCTACGGAGCTAATAATTGGTGAAACTTGTGTGCCGAAGCTTTTTAGCAAGGCCTATGCTACAATCCAGCCCATTGATGTAGCCCCCGATCCTTCATGTGGCGCCTATCAGGGCGGTGATGTTTGGTTTAAAGCCGTGGTGCCTGCCTCGGGCGATTTAAGGATAGAAACAGACAATTTATGGAGTGCAACCCCACTTTCCATTGCGATTTACACGGGAAGTTGCGAAAGCTTTGTGGAAGTAGCCTGTAGTGAATTGGATGATGCCGAAAGCTTCTTTGTCCCTGACCTCGCTGGTCAAACTGTCTATATCCGTGTTTATAGCTTTGGAACCGAAGAAGGTGGGGATTTTTCATTTTGTGTTTTTGAACCCAGTAAACCTGAAAATGATGATTGCGGGTCAGCCACGGATATAGTAGTGGGTGAAAGTTGTGAACCTCAGCTGTTTAGCACTGTCTATGCCACAACTCAATCCATTGATGTGGCGCCGGACCCTTCATGTGGTGCCTACCAGGGGGGTGATGTATGGTTTAGAACCGTGGTGCCTGTCTCAGGTAAAGTGCGGGTAGAAGCCAACAATTTATGGAGCGCAACTCCGCTTTCCATGGCAGTTTACACGGGAGCCTGTGGAAACTTTGTGGAAGTAGCCTGTAGTGAATTGGATGAGGCTCGAAGTTTTTTCGCCCCTCACTGGGTGGGTCAAACCGTTTACTTTCGTATTTACAATTTTGGGACGGAAGAAGGAGGGGGTTTTGAGCTTTGTATGTATGATTCGGGATGTGCGGATCAAAGTGTGGAAGCCGGTACTATATCAATATGCGAGGGTGACAGCTATATTTTTGGTACCCAGATACTCACGGAACCCGGACAATACTCCGAGCTGTTCACTTCGGTGGGTGGATGTGATTCGTTGGTGAACCTGACCTTGGACCTGTACCCTGTTTACAACCTGACGCACGAAGGTGGCATTTGCAGTGGAAGTAGCTTTACGTTCCCTGACGGAACGATTCTGGATAATATAAGGTCAGACACTATTCATACAAGTGTTTTTTCAACGATCCACGGCTGTGACAGTCTTCTGGTTACGGACCTGAAGGTTCTCACAGAATACCGGGTGGAGGAAACTATAGCTGTTTGTGAAGGGGAGAACTATACCTTCCCTGATGGGTCGATCATAGATAACATCACTTCTGATACGGTCTACACAAGTGCTTTTACTTCCACGTATCATTGTGACAGCATAGTAAAAACCATCCTGAATACCAGGCCGGTTTATCATTTGGAAGAGAGTGTCAGCGTCTGTAAAGCAGGTGGTTACACTTTTCCGGATGGTACCAGGGCCGACAGTATTGTCTTGCCTGTTACACACACCAGTTATCTGGCTACTGCTGATCAATGCGATAGCGTGATCGTGACTTCTATTAACGTAGAGGAAGTTGACATTTCTGTACTACAGGTAGAGTCCACACTCTCTGCAAATGCTGACTCGGCCAGGTATCAATGGATAAATTGTGTTGAAGGAAGTGTCCCGATACGGGGCGAAACAGGAAAAACATTCGTGGCTGTCGAGGGAGGGGAATATGCTGTCATGATCACCAAAAACTCATGTATGGCGGTTTCGGATTGTCATAGTGTAAGCATTGCTGATGTGGTCAGTGATAGTCCTTCGTCCATCAAAATATATCCCAACCCGGTATCTGCCATTTTGAATATTGAGCTGCCTGATACCTACAAATCGTCAGCTTTTAGACTGCTGGACACAAAAGGTGTGGAGCTGTTCCATGCTCCGGTTCAGGCTACTTTGGACTTCACGTTGGATATGAATTCAATCCGTCCGGGATTGTATGTGTTACTTATCTCTGCGGAAGAGGAAGTCGCCGCTGTGAAAATCATCAAAGAGTGAATGCGATCCAGGCGTGGTCGCACGATGGATACTACAATTTAAATTGCAGTGTGGTGTAAAACGACCTTGGATCAGCCGGAATGATCCCGGGGCCGGGATAGCCTGTAGCTCTGCGGGTAAAGTATCGCTCATTCAAAACGTTGTTGATGCCCGCTTCCAGCCTGAAATTTTTGAATTTCCAGGACATAGAAAGATCCATGATGCTGTAGGCCGGGATCTCCCCGACAATACCTTCCCGGCTGTCGCCACGTTCGGGTACAGGGGTATTCTCGGCATCTGTATACTGATCGGACAGATGGGTGAACTGGACCGTGCCCAGCAGATTTTTGTAACCAAACTTAACACCCGCCTTGAGGTTGATCGTAGGTATGAATTCCACCTGTTTACCTTCCACATTGTTCTCTTCACTGTTGTGATATTCGGAATTTGTAAGGGCAAGGTTGGTGAACAGGTTCAGACGATAGCGATCTGCATCCATATTCAATACGCCAGTGGTATTCCAGTCCGTGAACAGCTCCAGACCGTAAATAAAGGCATCTCCTATATTTTTTCTTACACGGTCTCCCTTATTGGGTCCGGTTTCTACCAATACGGTACCTATCCTGTCGTTGTACACCATGGCAAAGCCCCCCAGATCATAGGAAATGTTCTCAGACCATTTGCCGCGAACACCAAGATCTGCCGTAAACCCTTTTTCATCGCTGATATTGGGGTCGATAATGAAGGTAGGGTTGACGACCCGTATATCGCTAAAGGTCACGGACCGGTAGTTCTGTGACAGATTCGCATAGAACTCCAGGCCGGAGGAATGCTGATAGCTGGTACCTACCCCCAGTAATAAAAATGCCCGGTCCAGCGTGCGGTTATCCGTGGTATCCCTTCTGAATATTTCGTTCCCGGCATTATCATACCGTACTTCCGTATATACACCTTCCGAACCCGTTTCTATGAACTCAAAACGAAAGCCAGGGGTGACTGAAAGCTTATCGTTGATAAAGAAAATGTTTTCACCGAACAACGCCAGATTGAGGTTGGGGAAGTCAAAATTGGATTGATTGGGATAGGAGGGGAACTGCTCTCCGGCAAATGAAAAATCAGCATCAGAACCATTGGTTCCCGGGCCTTGTATGGAGCTATTGTCAGACTGATAGTACTTTGTGCCAATAAGGAAAACGGCATCCCTGTCAAACAGTGAATAGCGGGTGAGCAGGCGGGTCTCTGCTCCCCAGTTCCTGAATACTCCCCTGATCAGGTCCCGGGTGAACGCTTCAGGGTCATCCGGTTCAGTGATCGGATTGCGCTCCGGTCTTTGAGGGTCCCCCCGGAATCCCAGCGCGTTGCGTTCTGCATCCAGACCGAACAGGTTAACGCTCAGGTCTGTCTTCTGGGAGAATTTATGCCGTAATTTAAGAGCAAAAAGCCTCCAGTCGACCTCGAACCAGTTGCGTTCCCGGTTGCTGAAGTCAGGATTGCTGGCAAATTGCGAATCGGTAAGACCGCCGGGTTGTGCAGCCACGTAATTCAGGAGAGTCGTTTCCAGCGTTAGGTTTGTATTGTCGCTCAGAGCATAGTTCAGGGAACTAAAGAAGTTTTTGGAATCAAATTCGGAATTGGGACGGAACCCGTTCCCTCTTTTGTAGTTGAAATAGGTATAATAACTGAATTTGCCCAATGTGCCGGAAAAGCTGTTGAAGCTGGTGAACAGGTTGAAGGACCCCACCGTTTGCCTTGATGTCCATTCCAGTTTTTTTACCGGATTGGGTTTTTTGAATTTAAAGTTGATCAGCCCACCGAATTGTGTGCCATACTGCAGCGACGCCGCGCCACGTACTACCTGTATTTCATCCAGCGCCTCAGCCGGCGGAGAGTAGTAACTTTCCGGATAGCCCAGTACGTCAGCGCTGATGTCGTATCCGTTTTGCCTCGTGTTGAAATTGGCTGTGCGGTTGGGATCGAGGCCCCGCCCTCCGATATTCAGTTGCAGACCGGCATCATTGTTTTCGTAAATATTCAGCCCCACTACCTGTGCATAGATCTGCCGGGCATTGTTGGCGGCCATATTGCCCACGGTCTGATCCAGCAGCACTACCTCTGACTTTTTTCCGGCGTAAATGGCTGTACCCTCCACCGGGTTCAGACGGTTAAGACTAAATACCTCTTCTCTTTTGCGGGTGATCACCACCTCTGAGAGCTCATCGCTGAAAGGCTCCAGCTCAAGCCTGAGCTCTATGTTGCTTTCTACAGTGACCTGCCGCTCCAGCGGATTGTAGCCAAAAACGAATACCACCAGTGTGAACGTACCTTTCTCAAGCCCTTTGAACTCAAATTTCCCCTTTGAATTGGTCTTCTGCAACTCCCGGGTGGTCTTGTTGTACACCTCTGCGTTGGCCACAGGCTTGCCCATGGCCGCGTCCAGGACCACCCCCGACACGTCAAATTGGGCAAATGTTGACGCCACGGAGGTGAGAACCAGGAGTATCAGTAAGCTACAGACCTTTGATTTCATCTTTAAACGGTAGTATCCAGGGTTTATGGCGGAAAGAATCCCTTTCCTCCGCTAAATTGATCGTGGGGTCTATATAGGGTTGGCTCCTTCTTCCGTTCAGCGCCACGTGGCTTTCTACATAAACCTCAACATTTTCGTGGCCCTGACCTTCAAAATGGTTTTTCAGGAAATGCGCGTATTGAAGAATAAAATCCGGCTGAGTAGACATTTGCTTCTCCTGTAATGCTGTGAGGAAATCCGTATTATCCACATAAAACTGTTCACCGGTTTGGTTGTTCCGTACTTTAAATTGGGCATAGCCAGCCTTTTCCATCAGCATGACCCGCCATGAAAACCGGTACCCCTGCTCAGTCCAGAACACCTCCCCGGGGTAGGCAAGATACCGAAAGGGAAAGACCAACTGCAGAACAAAGAAAATGGCCAGCAGGCTGATCTTCAGTCTAATACCTTGCATGGAAGACGTTAAACGTGCCTTCTGGTGGTCAAAATATTGTTTGTTGATCCTGAAAACACGGCTTATCCACGCAAGAAGCCGGTCATGTACCTTTGCATCAAAGAAAATTGTAGCGCTGACGATCATGATGTAGGGGAACATGCCGATGGGGAAGAGTATCCTTGTGAGGACGTGAAATACGATAACCAGTACGAAGGCTATTACTCTGGTTTTTCTGTACGATAAAAGGAAGGGAATGGAAAGGTCATAGACCGCTCCACACCAGCTAAAGATATAGATCACCCATGGGATTTGCAGAAGGTCTCCCAGCAGAGGCAGGTCATACCTGGAAGGCAGCCATATCTTCAGTGGCATCCCTGCCACCAGCCAGTCAGAGTTAAGCTTGGCCAGGCCTGCGTAAAGGTAAACGATGCCCAAAAGCAGCTTGATGGAATCAATGGACCAGCGCGGAACGGATGCACTTGCCAGCTCCGGCTTTCTTCGGGCATCCATTGAAAAATAGGCATTCGCAGGAAGGAAGATCATCAAAAAGCTGAGCAGGCTTATGAAATAATAGTGGTTGAGGTAGGTGGTCTTGTCCATAAGCTCTATGTAAGTGAAGCTGAGGAAAAAGACCACGATAGCTACCCGGTACCGGTAGCCAAGGGCCACCGCCAAAGCCGAGATCCCACAAACAGCGAATAACAGGTAAGTGTATGGGCCCAGAGGTCTGACAAACTCAAAGCCGTAATACGAAAAAAAGAAATCAGGCCGTATGTATAGTTTTTCGATCCATCCGTAGCTCCAAAAGCGGACTATGCTCAGGAACATCATGAGCCCAAAGAAAATACGAAAGGCTGCCAATGGTGCAGCCTTTGTATTTTCCATAAAATAATGCCTGTTAAACTGTTGCATCAGTCACCGTCGGCGTCTACAAAGTCTACTTTAATATTGAGGGCCTGGAACATGTCCACTTTCAACAAGACCACATTAGCCTGAAGCTCATCATATGTGGCCAGCATTGCCTGGTTATTGGTTTCTACTTCTTCAAAGAAATTATCGCCAAGCGCGTCGGCTGTAGTCTTTGCCATATCAAACTGGTTGTTGATCAGAGCGCTCAGGTTCTCTCCTTCGCTGATGGTATTCAGGAAGTTAAGGTAGCTGTGCATACTTTCTCCCTGACCGTTACCGTCAAAGTGTGCTCCATTGAAGAAATCCACCGTGGCCTCCAGCGCGGTCTCGAACAAAACCTTTGAAACATCCCTTTTGTACAGGGCCTCTACCCGGTCGCTCAGGGGAGTATTGGAAAAAACGCCTGCCGGAATACCTATTTTACCAGCCCGCAACGCCTTTTCGTAGTAAAACATGTAATCATTCACCAGTTTGTTGACAGAGCTGCTGGCTGCTGAGCCGTCATTTTCCACAAATGTATTGCGGTAACCGTTCTTCCAGTCATCAAGTACTGTTTTTCCTAATGTATTCAACCGGGTAACGAGCTGATCAAGATAGTTGCCATAAGCCTCGTTACTCTGGAAGGTCATGACAATGTCTGTGTCATTCTGTGCAAGACCATTCAGCAGATAATCCAAAGCTGGAAAGCCCTGCTGATCCCGGGTAGAGGGAAGCTCCAGATTATATTGCCCCGAAGTGATATTCTCCTCTATCTCAGTAGCGTCCGTAGGAAAGATATTGGTAAAATCCCTCAGTGTGAGCTCTTCCGCTTTACCGATCTCAAACATGGAAACCTTCTGCCAGGATGTATAGGCGGCAAGCCACGAAGAACGCAGACTCCCGAGGTTCTCCGGAGTAAGATCATTCAGAAATGCATCTGATGCTGTGTTAAGGTCATCGAGGTCGGTCACATACGCTTCATAGGCCGGAACAATGATATTGTCCGCCCAGTTGACCAGCATGGCACCTCTGTCAAAATTGTCCTGATCCGCACCGGGATCACTGTCGTCATCACTGCATGCCCAACCCCCCAGAACAACAGCCAATGCCAGTATTGCCTTTCTCATGAAGCTTATTGATATTTAATCTAAATAAAAGTTATGCAAATGTAATATTAAGAACCTGCCTGGTCAACAGTAAAATTGAATTTTGCTGCTATGGCTTCAGAAATATTATCCAGTGTGGATCCGGTTACATCCCACAGGCCATTGGGGCCATCTCCCAGCAGGTCTTCAATGAAACCATCTACCTCACTTTTGGTGAAGTAAGGAGCATCGGTATTGGGTTGTCTTGTGAACCTGAGGCTATAGATAAAACCATAACCTTCGGACAGGTCGTGGAAGGTAGTGCCATAAAGAGCTGTACTGTTCCGGTCATCCGGCAGGGCATTTTTACCCTGCTGCAGGTAGTAGACTGCGCGTATCGCTATAACCTCCGATATCTTTTCACGGATGATATTGGCCTGTTCGTCCCTTACGGTATAATCACCTGCTACAATGGCCGCGCGGCCCAGCTTAAAGGCATCGAATATCTCCGCGGCTATGCCGGCAAAATCATCGTCGTCTTCCACACGTCTTATGTATTTATTCAGGAAGTTGTCTGCGCCAAGGTCGGCATTGGGGTCGGATGCACTGGCGTTCAGTCCGTAGGCGTAGCCATAAGCCTCATCCCATTTGTGCTCCATGGTAGTGTAATTCTTGTCTGCAGCCGTTATTCCTGCATCGTTATTGGTGCGGTTATCGGCTTCGTCCAGTACAGCTGTACCCAGGTAGTTGTTCAACATCTGGTCCACCATCAGGGCACCGATCAATGATTTGTTAACCAATTGGTTGTATTCAAGACCTTGTGAATTGACATAGCGGGTGGAACCTCCATCAGCGATCTGTCCGGCTACACCGGGTGTGGCTAAGGTCTTTTCATTGGGAAATACCTCACTCACCTGTCCGTTGATCCAGGTCTCGAAGTCCGCTTTGATCCCACTGGCCTCTGTGGTATTGGCTGAGAAAAAATCCCTGGAAGCAGCTGTCTTGCTTTTAATGCTTTTATCTGAATCATTAAGAGCAGCTTCTCCAAAGGGATCGGCATCGCCTCCGGCGGCTGTTTCATTTCTGTACATTTCCAGCATCAATGCTTCAGATTCAGAAAAGTCCATCATGGTACTGATCAATTCTTCTCCCATCATGATCCGCGTAGTCTGGCCGCTGAACGAAATGGTACTCTGGCCATTTCTTTCAAACGAATATGTTTCAGGTACATCTATGGAAGGGCCGTCACTGTCGTCATCAGAACAGGCAGTGAACAGCAGGAACATCATGCAAAGTAAGGGTATTGTAGTTTTGGTCATTTGATTTTTATTTAGACTTATTAAAAATAACGACACAAAGATATATACGGAGCCCTTATGAGCAAGCTTTATTTTTTAAAATTTTAGAGGTTGGCTGATCGTTGATTATTTCCTGTTTCGTGTTTCCGGTTTAAACAAAAAACGGTAAACCAGAAACAAACAACGATCCATTGTCAGCAAACAACTATCAACGATTCACGAAAAAGCAGGTATACCCGTGATATCCGCCCCCAGGATGAGCAGGTGAATATCATGGGTCCCTTCATAGGTCACTACACTTTCCAGGTTCATCATGTGGCGCATCATGGGGTATTCTCCTGTAATACCCATACCGCCGTGGATCTGTCGTGCCTCGCGGGCTATTTTCAGGGCCATTTCCACGGAGTTTCTCTTGGCCATCGATATTTGCGGTGTCGTGGCAGTGCCTTCGTCCATCATCATCCCCAGTTTCCAGTTCAGTAGCTGGCCCTTGGTGATTTCCGTGAGCATTTCTGCCAGTTTCTTTTGTATGAGTTGAAAGGAGGCAATGGGTTTCCCGAACTGTATCCGCTCGCCGGCATATCTTCTTGCCGAATCATAACAATCCATGGCGGCTCCCAGTGCGCCCCAGGCAATGC
Organism: Flammeovirgaceae bacterium BBD 1991-12; assembly: GCA_001657315.1. GTDB lineage: Bacteria > Bacteroidota > Bacteroidia > Cytophagales > Cyclobacteriaceae > Fulvivirga. The sequence goes on from LYSV01000017.1 coordinate 13,658, forward strand.
CATAGCGTGCTGAATCAAGGCACATCATTGGTGCTCCCAATCCGCTCTTGCCGGGCAGCAGGTTTTCTTTTGGTACTTTCACATTGTCAAAAACGAGCTCACCCGTAGTACTGGCCCTCAGCGACCACTTTCCATGGGTCTCAGGTGTGGAAAAACCTTCCATTCCCCGCTCAACAATAAGGCCGTGGATCCTTCCCTCTTCGTTTTTGGCCCATACTACGGCTACATCTGCCTTAGGGGAATTGGATATCCACATTTTTGCGCCATTGAGCAGATAATGATCGCCTTTATCCGTGAAGTTGGTCACCATTCCTCCTGGATTGGATCCATGATCTGGCTCCGTTAAACCGAAACAGCCCAGATATTCGCCCGAAGCCAGTTTGGGAAGATATTTTGTGCGTTGCTCTTCCGTGCCAAATTTATAGATAGGGTACATGACCAATGAACCCTGTACTGAAGCAGTCGAACGCATGCCTGAGTCACCTCGTTCAATTTCCTGCATGATGAGACCATAGGAAACATAGTCCAGTCCGCCACCACCGTACTGTTCCGGGATGGTGGGACCGAAGGCTCCTATATCACCAAATTTCTTTACGATATCATAAGGGAAATATGCCCTTTCACACCAGTCTTCGATGTAGGGTGAGATCTCCTTTTTGACAAAATCACGGATGGAGCTGCGTATGAGTTTATGTTCTTCACTAAGCAGGCTGTCCATATTGTAAAAATCCGGGGATTCGAACAGATCACTGGCCGACCGCTTGTTTACGCTCACTTCTGCAGGGTTCGTACTCATATTCTTTGCTTCTTCATATTTAAATTCCAAATTTACGCAACCGTTTGAAACATCCACCAAATATTGAAAAAACGTATGCCGGAAGACAAGATCGATCCTCATATACTGGAACAGATCCGAAAGCTGGAGGAAAAATACGAGGTAATGGGGCAGGACCTCTCTTCTTATCTTGACGGCCTGCTGTACTCAGACTATCTTACTTACTGGGATTACATTCACCTGGATACCCTGATGAGCCTGCAGACACCGAAGACCGGCCTGAAGGATGAAATGATCTTTATCGTCTACCATCAGCACACAGAACTGTTCTTTAAGCTGATCCTGTGGGAAATTGAACAGATCAGCTTTCATGAAGATCTGAACGCTGAGTTTTTCATTGACCGGATGGAACGGATCAATCGTTATTTTGAACTGCTTGAAAATAGCTTTTCGGTGATGGTGGAAGGTATGGAAAGGGACCAGTTCCTGAAGTTCAGGATGTCGCTGCTGCCCTCCAGCGGTTTTCAGTCTGCACAGTACAGGTGGATCGAGCTAAGCAGTACTGATCTTTACAATCTGACGTCACCCGACCTGCGTGCACAGGTGGATCCTGAAGATGACGCTGAAAAGCTTATGGAGGCGATATACTGGCGAAGAGGGGCTACCGAGCTGGCATCCGGTAAAAAGACCCTTACACTTAAGCAATTTGAAGAGAAATACTTCAGTTCGTTTTTACACAGGGCCCGTAAGTTCAGAAAAAAGAATCTGTTAAAAGTCTATCAGAACAACTTTGCGAAACACCCGGATCAGGAAAGGATCATTTCGGTATTGAGAAAATATGATCTGATGGCCAATGTCTACTGGCCTCTGGCTCATTACAAATCAGCGGTTAAGTACCTGCACAGAGATCCTGTGGATATAGCCGCTACAGGAGGCACCAACTGGCAGAAATACCTGCCTCCCCGGTTTCAGAAAGTGCTGTTCTTTCCTGAGCTTTGGTCGGAAAGAGAAAAAGCTGAATGGGGCAAGGCCTGGGTAAAATCCCAGTTGGATCGCGCAGCGGAGCATAGAGCATAGAGCCTGCCGCATGGATCGTATCCGGTTTTAGGAAAAAGAAAGTAGTGGCCGGTCGGGGTACCGGCATAGACAGGGGATAACCCTGGGGCTACATTAGGTCTACCCTCTGGGATTTAGCTTCAGGATTATTCTCTGGGTTAAACAAAATCTCTGATTAATAGTATTTTAACTACCGCGAATCTCATTTACTGATTATCTTCGCGTGAAAGGCTACGGTTTGAGATCATCCATACTAATATTTTTTTTTATTCTCACAACGGTTGCACAGGCTCAGATAGAGCGGTATACCTGGCATGATGAGGAAAAAAATAAGATCAAGGAAGTATATCACGTAAGAGACACCTTTGCCAATATACTTGAAGGCACCTACCTGTCCTATCATATCAACGGCCGTATGGAGTCGCGCGGGCAGTTTTCCAACAATGAAACGGTCGGGAAGTGGGAGTTTTACTATGAGACCGGCGATCTGAAAATGGCGGGCAACCTGAAGCCCGGCTCCAATGACGGGTATTGGGAGTACTATTTTGAGAACGGTAAGAAGAGCATGGAGGGTGAGATCACCGGTAAAAGACGTACAGGGGAATGGAAAATATATTATGAAAGTGGTGAATTGAAGGAGCAGGGCAGCTTTAAGGATAATAAGCGCGAAGGGATATGGACTGGCTTTTATGAAGATGGGAACAAGAAGTCTGAAACCAATTATACCTATGGCAACGGGAACAGCACCGAGTTCTATGCCTCAGGTGAAAAGCGTGCCAGGGGTCCTAAATCCGACGCAAGGAATGTCGGCCTGTGGCGATTCTTCTACAAGGATGGCAGCCTGGAGGCTGAGGGGCATTATCAAAACGGCAAGAAAACAGGCGACTGGAAGTACTATCATAAAAATGGTCAGCTGTCTGCCGCCGGAAGGTTTCTGAGTGGGGAAGCCGATGGAGAGTGGCTTTACTATCACGAAAATGGTCAGGTGAGCACCAAAGGTGAGTTCATTGAAGGACGAAAGTCCGGGTACTGGGGACTATTCAATGATGACGGTTCTGTAAAAGGCGAAACACAGTATGAGAATGGAAAGGGTGTATACCGTGAATTCTATCCGGGGGGTAATGTGAAGGTACAGGGTACGATCACGGAAGAAAAGAACCAGGGGAAATGGAAATACTACTATGAAGATGGAAAGCTCGAGGGGGAGTGCAACTTCATTGACGGCAGGGGAGAATATTTCGGCTATTACCCGGACGGTACGCTTCAGACCAAAGGGATCATTGATAACGGACAGAAAGTTGGGCGTTGGGAGTTGTACCGCAATGACGGTACGTTATCGGGCTACTACAAGCCCATTTACAATCAGGCGAATATTCAGTTGGCCAGAGCCCCGCAGCCGCGCATAGTCAGAGAGTACGGAGTAGCGGACTATCGTTTCAGGGGTAAAAAATTCAAGTATTTTGATCCAAAGATCAATGAGTTTCATGGAGTCATTGTGCAGGGCAATCCGTTCTTTTCTTTCCTGGGACGCGTGCCGTTTGACGTTGAATTCTACCTGCAGGAGCGTCTGGGACATGAATTTGAGTTTGAGGGGATAAGAGATCCCTTTTATATGTCTGATGATGATGTAGCAAAGGACGAGGTTTTCGAGAGAGGGTATGCCCTGGCGATGAAGCAAAAATTCTATAATCCGGATGACAAATACGGTTTATGGTATTTTGGACATGAGGTACGTTTTACCAATCTTAATCACTTTGCCAATGTCAATACCCCTTCCTCCCCGGAAAGCCTGGTAAGGGCCAGTGCTTCCGAACGTAAGCTGGAATACTCCGTGATACTGGGCTATCGTCTTATGCAAAACACCACAGACAAGGGGTTTACCGTAGATGGGTTCCTGAGCGTGGGTACAGGCTATCGCTACTTTGATGTAGACGATGGCTTTGATCAGGTATTTGATGAACTGAATCAGGGTAACATATCCTTCGCTTTTAACTTTGGTGTCAATATTGGCTATACCTTTGCGCTGGCCCGGGGTAGGAGAAGGTAAATTTTTAAGGATAAACACCTTACAATTTGAAAAAGACATTAGAGCTGTCACTCAAACCGGAGCAGGCCTTTGACGATCAGCAGTTCCATCAATTGGTCAGGGACCGGCTGGGCAGCCACTGGAGCGGAACGTGGCGCATCCGGCGAAGGTCTGTGGATGCACGCAAGGCTCCTGTGAGGGTGAATGTACAACTGGAGATTCACGAGGATAACAAGCTGCCCCCGCTTATCAGCTATACCCGTGATTACCCTGATGTATCCAAAGCAGATCAGGTGATCATCGTCGGCTCAGGACCTGCCGGTCTGTTTGCGGCCCTCCGGCTCATAGAGATGGGGGTGAGGCCTATTGTGCTGGAAAGAGGCAAGGATGTAAGGGCGAGAAGGAGGGATCTGGCAGCCATCAACAAGGATCATGTGGTCAATCCTGATTCCAACTATTGCTTTGGTGAAGGAGGCGCCGGTACCTACTCAGATGGTAAGTTATATACCCGGTCCAAAAAACGGGGAGACGTGCAGCGCATACTGGAGATACTGGTAGCTCACGGTGCCAAAGAAGATATTCTATACGAGGCACATCCTCATATTGGCACCAATAAGTTACCCAATATAGTTACAGCACTCAGGGAAAGCATTATTGAGGCGGGTGGCGAGGTACGGTTCGAAAGTAAAGTGGTAGACCTGCTTATTGACGGAGATGAGATAGCAGGGGTGAAGCTTGAAAACGGTGATATGCTGAAAGGAGAAGCGGTGATCCTTGCTACCGGTCATTCAGCGAGGGATATCTTCCACCTGCTCAATAATAAAGGTATAACCATAGAGATGAAACCCCTTGCACTTGGGGTAAGAATTGAACACCCTCAGGAGCTTATTGACAATATTCAGTACCATTGCCGTGAAGGACGTGGTGAATACCTGCCTGCTTCTTCCTACGCTCTGGTCCATCAGGCAGCCTACAAGAGCGAATTGCGCGGTGTTTTTTCATTTTGTATGTGCCCGGGTGGATTTATCGTACCTTCCGCGACGGCTCCTGGTGAAGTGGTTGTCAATGGTATGAGCCCTTCACGCAGAAATTCGAGGTATGCCAACTCAGGCATCGTGGTAGCAGTAGAAAAAAGTGATCTGGCCGACTATCAACACTATGGACCATTGTCCGCCATGATGTTCCAGGCCTCTATTGAAAGGCAGGCATGTCAAATAGCCGGAGGAAATCAAACGGCCCCGGCACAGAGGATGATGGATTTCGTTGACCGCAAGGTGTCATCCGATCTGCCGGATACTTCCTACCAGCCCGGCCTGCGATCCGTGTCCATGGATACAGTGCTGCCACCTTTTATCGCTGAACGGCTTAGAATTGGCTTCCGGGCCTTCGGCAAAAAAATGAAAGGATACCTCACCAATGAGGCGCAGATCGTGGGTGTGGAAAGCCGGACATCGTCACCGGTGCGCATACCAAGGAACAAAGAGACGCTCGAACATGTTCATTTGCGGAGGCTTTATCCATGCGGAGAAGGGGCAGGCTATGCCGGAGGTATCGTATCCGCAGCTATGGATGGTGAAAAGTGCGCCGAAGCCGTAGTGAGAAATAGTTCGAAGTTCAATGTTCAACGTTCAAAAGTTTGGGACCAGAAACATTGAACGTTGAACTTAGAACATTGAACATAGAAGTGTTTCCATGAAAAAAACAGCGATCATAGGAGCTACTACCAATCCTTCACGTTATGCTTTCATAGCTGCTGAAAGACTGGTTCGTCATGGCCATGAAATCGTACCTGTTGGTATCAAAAAGGGTACTGTGGCAGGAGTAGAAATTCTGGATATTCGTACATACCCTAAGATCACTGGCATAGATACTCTCACGCTTTACCTGGGTCCTCAAAATCAGCCTCCGTGGTATGACTATCTGATAAGCCTTCAGCCCAACCGCATCATTTTTAATCCCGGCACGGAGAATTATGAGTTTCAAAAAATGGCCAGTAAGTCGGGTATAGAAACAGAAGAAGCCTGCACTTTGGTCCTGCTTAGCATGGGCGCCTATTAAATGCTATTGCTCTTAAGCGCTGCGATTCCCGCTGTTCAGATTGTTTTGTAATATTTGCCGGTGCTGAAAGTTACACCTGCCCATTGGGTGATGTGACATACTCCCTCCCTCTTTGTGCATTTTCACGATCATGACCTGCACAATAAAATCACAACTTGAGGTTCAAATTCGATCGAAAATGTTCAAACAAGTTAAGTCGGCCAAAGATAGCGGGACCAGCTCAAGAAGAAGGTTAAGGCTTTTGCTGGGGCTTGAGATAGGACTTGGCATTTTGCTTATCCTCTTTTCAGTCCTGCTTATCCGAATATTTCTATAACACAAACATGCCTATGAAAAAGTTATTACTCTTTAAAAAGAATTTCAGCTTCCCTGTCCGTTTTGGGTTGATGATCGCATTGGCAACGCTGTTATCAGGACAGTTTTTATATGCCCAGGTAGCAGTGAAGGGTCAGGTCATTGAAGCTGATGCAGAAGGTCTGCCAGGAGTTAATGTGGTAGAAAAAGGGACCACCAATGGCACAGTTACTGATTTTAATGGTAATTATTCCCTTTCCGTTGATCCCGGGGCTGTCCTTGTCTTCAGTTATATTGGTTTCAAAAGCCAGGAGATAGCTGTTGGAGGCCGCAGCACCATCGATGTTGCCATGGAGCTGGATGTCACCTCGTTGCAGGAGGTGGTGGTGATCGGATACGGTACCATCAACAAGTCAGATCTTACCGGGGCTGTCGCTCAGATCAAGACGGAAGATATGCAGCGGCTGGCCACTTCTGATGTGAATCTTACACTTCAGGGCCGTGCTGCCGGAGTACAGATCATCAAGGACTCGGGTGCGCCAGGTACAGGCTCAGTAGTGAGGATACGTGGTATCGGTAGTCTGTCAAACAGTAACCCTATCTATGTTGTGGATGGATTTCCTACACAGGACATCAGCAATCTGCTGCCCTCTGATATTGAATCCGTGGAAGTGTTGAAGGATGCCTCCGCTACCGCTATTTATGGTTCCCGTGGTGCCAATGGTGTGATCCTGATCACCACCAAAAGGGGGAATGAGGGCAAGATCAATTTCAACGTTAACGCTTATTATGGAGCTACCGAGGTGTGGGAAACCCTCGACGTGCTTAATGCAGAACAATACGCCAATCTTCGTCTGGAAGCCTTTGCCAATGATGGTACCACACCGGATGCCAGCACACTGGCCAAACTGGAGTTTGTGCGCGACAATCCGGGCAATGGCACCGACTGGCAGGAAGAGATACTGGAAATTGGTAAGGTGCAGAACTATGCAGTGAATGTGAACGGAGGAAAACCGGAAAGCCGGTTCAGCCTCTCAGGAAATTATTTCAGAATGGATGGAACTGTCAAGGGTACCTTTGAAGAAAAGGTGATCGCGCGCTTCAACAATGATCTTCAGTTCAACGAATGGCTGACCGGTGGAGTGAATGTAGCCTATGCATATCAAAACTTCACCAATTCGGTGGAAAGTCAGTTTGGCAGCCCGTTGTCCACGGCCATTCGTAAAGATCCGGTTACTATGGTCTTTGATCCGGGGCTGGGTACATACGGCAGAAGCGGACTTTCAGATGTACCCAACCCGGTACGTCAGGTAGACGAAGGCCGGGAGAGACTACGATCCAATTACAGGATACAGGCCGGCGCTTTTCTGACCGCTGAAGTATTGAAAGGATTGAAATTTACGTCAAGATTCACCTATGACCGGATCGAAACGCATAATGATGACTTTGCGCCGGCATTTTTCATCAATTCCAATGAAAACCGTGAACTGAGTACCCTGAACAGCTTTAATGCTCAGCGTATGAGTTTTGTGAATTCGAACTTTGTCAATTACATCACGAGTTTTAACCGGCACAATATTGACGCTACTGTGGGTATGGAGCTGTTCTCCGATCAGCAGGATGCTGTTTCCGTTGTTATCCTGGGTGCCCCGGAAGATGAGTCGCTTCGGTTCAATATCCAAAGTACTGACCCTGAAGAGGTACGCTACAACGATGGACAGTTTTTTCAGAATAAGCTGTTTTCCTACTTCGCCAGGGTCAACTACAACTATGATGACCGTTATCTGGTGACCGCTACGGTAAGAAGGGACGGCTCGTCTAAGTTTGCCGACGGGAACCGGTGGGGAACCTTCCCTTCGTTTTCAGCCGGATGGAATGCCCACAATGAATCCTTCTTTCCGGATTCAGACATTCTTTCCTCGCTGAAGGTACGCGCAGGATGGGGAGAAGTAGGCAATGAGACCTCCGTAGGTTCCTTTGATTACCTGACGCTGTATGGTCCAAACTTTAACTATGTTTTTGGGAACAATACGGCGCTGGGATCAGCTCCTACTAAAATTGTGGATCCCGGAATACAATGGGAAACATTCAGGCAGATCAATGTTGGTGCCGACATCGGGTTGTTCGACGATAAGCTGAATGCCACACTTGATTATTTTATCAAAAGCACGGATGACTTCCTCTATGTACAGCCCGTACCAGGTATAGCCGGCGCCGAGGGTGGAACAGCCAATATTGGTGATATGGAAAACAAAGGGATTGAACTTGAGCTGGGATACCGGAACACCTTTAGAGATCTGGATGTAGACCTGTCACTGAATGCCTCCAGGATCATTAATGAAGTACGTTCACTGGGTGGTGGTGAACCCCTGGAGATCGGTTTTGAATCACGCTCGGGTGGAGCAACCACCATTACGCAGGAAGGAGAAGAGGCGGTTATTTTTTACGGGCTGAGGACGGATGGTATTTTTAACGATCAGCAGGAAATAGACAGCTATACCAATAGTGATGGGCAACTGATCCAGCCCAATGCACAGCCGGGTGATATCAAGTATGTAGATGTTGACGGCGACGGAGCAATCAATTTTGCCAACGACAGGGACAACATTGGCTCGCCACTGCCTGACCTTACGCTGGGTTTCAATGCCAGGCTGGGGTACAGGGGGTTTGACCTGAGTATATTCATCCAGTCCTCCATTGGTAATGAAATTGCCAACATGGCGAAATTCTATTCATCCAGCCCCAGCGGCCTGGACAATCAGTTTGCTTCGCGCCTGAATCGATGGACACCGGAAAACCCCAATACTGACGAGCCGAGAATGACGGTAGCCGATCCCAACCAGAATTTCCTTTACAGTGACCGGTACATAGAAGACGGCGATTATGTGAGGCTGAAAAACCTGCAATTGGGTTATACTCTTCCAAAATCTGTATCCGACAGGCTGTTCGCTTCATCCATTAGGGTGTATGTGTCTTCCGATAACCTGATCACACTTACGGATTATTCCGGTTTTGATCCTGAAGTGGGGCCGTTCCAGGGTAATGCCCTGCACTTTGGTGTAGATTATGGCCAGTATCCTCAGGCACGTACGTTCATGGCAGGCATCAATGTTAATTTTTAATACGGTAGATGATGAAAAGATATCTTTATAAATATGCATGGCTGATCGGAGTTTTTGTGCTGGTCTCAGGATGCGATGACTTCCTGGAAGTGGAGCCTAAAGGATCGTCCACAGAAGCGAATTTCTTCAATGACCCCAATAATGCCATCAAGGCAGTGAATGCCATTTATGATCCGTTGACGTGGGGGCAAAGTGGCAATACCCTACCTGTGAATTTTTCACATTCCTATGAGTTTATAGTAGGAGACATACTTACCGATGATGCGGTGAAGGGAAGCACGGATTCCGATCTTCCCGGTATTTCAGAACTGGAGGAATGGAGAGCTACTCCTGCTAATGCCAATATCCTTACGCTATGGTACAACCCATGGGTGGGTATATACCGGGCCAATATTGCGCTGAATAACCTGCCCGATGCGCCTCTGGATGAAACTTTCAGAAACCGGTTGTTGGGGGAGGCGTATTTCCTGAAGGGATACTACTACTTTTTGCTGATCCGTATTTTCGGAGGAGTGCCACTTCTGGATGAACCTCTTGATCCGGATGATGTTAAGGCCAGAAATTTTGAAAGGGCTTCGATTGAAGATACCTATGCCTTTACATTCGATCTTTTTCAGAAAGCGATTGAGCTGTTACCGGAAAAAAGTCAGTACGGTGCGGCTGATCTGGGCAGAGCTACAAAGGGAGCTGCCAGAGCCTATCTGGCGCGTGCCTGTATGTACGAGCTGGGCATGGTGAACAGGAATGGCCTGAGCTGGGATGATGTGTATGAGCAGACCAATGCGATCATCACTTCCGGCCAGTACAGCCTGGTGAGTAATTTTGCCACCATCTTCCAGCTGGAAGGTGAAAACAATGCCGAATCCATATTTGAAGTACAGGCTGCAGCGGCCAATACGGATGATGTTTTCCTGGGCACAGGTACGATAGAGAACCGGTTTCAGAACCCGTTCGATACCTGGGGTTGGGGATTTAATGTTCCCCGTCAGGACCTTTTCGATGGCTATGCAGCCAATGATCCCCGCAGGCCTGCCACGCTTATGGTGGAGGGGGAAAATGCCTATGGAATAGCGATCAACGTGACTGCCGGTAATCGTAACCCCGAAGGTGTTCTGAACAGAAAGGTGATCGGGCATCCGGATAACGGACCCGCCTTTAATGGTGATGGCGAACAAAACATCCGCAAATTCAGGTATGCTGATATACTTCTGATGCAGGCGGAAGCAGAGTTCCACCGAGGTAATGCCTCCAACGCCATTAGCCTGGTGAATCAGGTGAGGGACAGAGCTTCCAACAGTACCTATCCTTTGGGGTACAATGCCGGAAATCCGGGAGGATATGATGCTCCTGTTTTCAGCGGTACGCTGGCGCCATTGTCAGGGGTGAGTGGTCAGGCGCTTTTGGATGCTATCTGGCAGGAAAGGAGACTGGAACTGGCCATGGAGTCTCTGCGATACTGGGACCTCGTCAGGACAGGCCGGTATATGGCTGCGCTTGACTCGAAATTCGGTAACAGCACAGTAAGCTCCGGTGCCATGTCACATGCGCTGACGCAGTACGAGCAGCCCATCCCGCTGCTGCCTGTACCTACTGTAGAGGCTACTAGCTGGGGACTGGCACAAAACCCGGGATACTAATCTTAAAAAGACAATGGAGATGAAAAGACTTAATATATTATCACTATTCCTTTTATCGGTAGCGCTGTTTTTTGCACTTGCTTCCTGTGAAGAAGAAACTGATGAATTTGATTTGAATTTTCCTTTACCACAGATCACGGAGTTTGCTCCGAAATCTGACACGATAGGAAAAACCCTGACCATAACAGGGGCCAATTTTGAAAGGATCACCTCTGTTTCAGTGGGAGGAGTTAACCTCACTGCCGATAATTTTGAGGTGACCAGCTCAACCAGCATTACCGTGGACCTGCCTCGTGTCCTTCAGGCGGGTCCGGTGTCCGTCATGAATGTTTTTGACAGGGGTGCTACTACACTTGATAACTTTGTGCCGCTCTATCCCCGGACAGTAGTGTCTGGCTGGCCTTCAGAGTTTAACGCCTTTGGCAAGATCCAGATCTTTGGTGAAGACCTGGACATGATCACCCTGGCCATTGTAAACGGTGACACTGCTTCTGTATCTGCCGTGGGAACCACCTCTCTGGTGATCGATACCAGGGATGTAGCATTCCTCGCCGGTACCATTGGCACCGAAATTGAAATAACCCTGACGGGATTCGGAGAGATAGAAAATCAGTCTGCATTCCTCACCTTACTTGAACCCGCTGAGGAATTACCACCGGGATCAGACCCGCGTATATTGTATGATTTTGAAGATGCCGTAGTGCCCTGGCAGGAGTGGGTGGACGGACCGGTCACCGGTGAGCAGGCAGGTATCAATCTGGGAGCAGTGAGTCCACACCCGATGGGTGGCAGCAACTTCCTTTCAGTGCTTATTCCGGATGTAAATACTACTTCTTGGTCTTCAGAAGTATACTACGGCGATGTTGACCCTGCCGGCGACCAGGCCACAGATACCATTAACCTGGCAGATTTCAGGGACCCGCACCTTTCCTTCCTTGTGAATACCGGTGCCGGGGAGGCGCGTTTTGCTGTTGAACTGTATGAATCACATAAATGGGGCAAATGGTACGATGACACCGATGGAGCTGTCATTATTAGCACAGGAGGTACGTGGCAATGGGTATCGATCTCGCTGGCGGAAGATTCCGGTTTTGGTAACTGGGGTACGGTTGGATGGGACAATGACGATGGCAGCAAAACCGAAATTGACTACAGCCGCATAAGATACATCAAGCTGGGTACCGGTACCAGCGGATTTACCGTAGGCAATAATTACGAAGCCAACATTGATAACCTTCAGATCACAGATGGCCCTGTCAGCAATGGTAGCGATTTTGTTTCAGGTACGCTTACGCCTCTGTTCGTTTTCTTTGATCTTGAAGATGGATCAAACCCCTACACGTCAGGGTCTGAGGAAGGTTGGCGTCCTGAGGTGCTCAGCACCGGAACCGTAGTGACTGATCCCGGCAATGCACCGCAGGGGGACAGATTCCTGCAGGTGGATGCTGAAGTAGTGACTGCAGGCTGGAACTGGTACGGAGATTACAGCATTCGGGAGTTGAATGTAGGGATCAAGGAGCAGCTTACACCGTACATCAGTTTCTATCTGAATAATGGCAATAAAGATACCCGTTTTGAAATGCAGCTCTTTGATGCCAACGAATTTGGTTGGGGAACCAACTTTGTAACCCCCGCCTATGACGGCTGGCAGGTGATCACGGTCAATCTCGTAACGGCTTCATGGAGCAACTGGGACGAAGCGCCCTATCAAACACCGGACCTGAGTGCTATTACGGGACTGGATCTTGCGCTGAATGCCGAATTGATGGGGGATGTTGGCGCCACACAAACGACCTTCACTGACTATGTTATATTAACAGGAGGCGGTGTGCGTTCAAGAGTGCGTCACCATGGAAGGGAGTATCCTGTGGTATACCCGGAAACATATGCTGGCGAAAAACCTGTTTTTTAAGATTTTCTTCATAAATGGTTAAGGGTAAAAAGCCGGTCCGGATGAGGTCCGGCTTTTTCCAAAAACAGTTATTCGAATATAAGAAACCTTACTAAGCCTCTGGGCCCTGGTAAGGTTGGTAAAACCCCTGTGATTTAAACTATGAAAAGTCCGTTATTATTAATTCCTGTAATTATCTTCTTCCAGACAGTGGGATGGGCGCAGGATGTTTCTCCTGTAGATAAAAGCGCTACCAAAAAAACGAGAATGCTTTATACAAATCTGCATGAGATATCCCGTCAGGGTGTGATGTTCGGCCATCAGGATGATCAGGCCTATGGCCTTGGATGGTGGGATAAAAAGGGGAGATCCGATGTGAAGGAGGTGACCGGATCGTATCCGTCTATCCACGGATGGGACCTTGGGGATATTGGTCTATCTCCGTTCAACCTGGACACCGTGGACTTTGGCTCAATGCGAAAATGGATAAAAGCCACCTACAAACGCGGAGGCATCAATACCATATCATGGCATCTCGATAACCCTAAAAGTGGAGGGAGCTCATGGGATAAAACTCCCGCAGTGAAGGACGTACTGCCTGGCGGCGTAGCGCATGAAGCTTATCTAAGGCAGTTGAATGCGTTGGCAGACTTTCTGAGATCGTGTAAGGCGGGCTTTACAAAGATCCCCATTATTTTCAGGCCTTTTCATGAACATAACGGAGACTGGTTCTGGTGGGGGAAGGGCCACTGTACAGAAGAAGAGTATAAGGCACTCTGGAAATTTACCGCTGACTATTTGAAGAACAAGCGGAACATCCATCATCTGCTGTATGCCTTTTCCCCTGACAGAAGCCGGCTCGATCTTTCAAAGGGTGCTGAGGCCTACTTCTATGGCTACCCCGGTGACGAATATGTGGATATCATTGGGTTGGATAACTATTGGGATGTAGGCCATGGCTACAACAAAAATACCCTGGAACAGCAGGAGAAAGATCTTGTGGAAAGCCTGTCCCTGATCGACAGGATAGCCGCAGAAAAGAAGAAGGTGGCTGCGCTGACAGAGACGGGACATTCGGGATTGAAAGAGACAGACTGGTTCACCACCCGTATACTCAAACCTTTGAGGGAGCATGAAGACCTGAGAATTGCATGGGTACTGGTGTGGAGGAACAGACACAAAAATCATTTCTATACCCCTCCAAAGGGTCATCCGGCTGCCGGCGATTTTCAAAAGTTTTTCAATGACCCGCTTACATTGTTTGAAAACAACCTGAGGAATGTGTACAAAGCCGGTTTTGAGATCATCAAGTAGTTATGTACAGAACCTGCAGCCTACTTGTCATCGTTTTTTTTCACCTGCAATGCTCCCCGGAACATCAGACAAATAGAGATTTACCCAACATTCTGTTGATCCTCACCGATGATCAGGGGTGGGGGGATGTTGGTTTTCATGATAACTCTTCTGTCCAGACTCCGAACCTGGATAAGCTGGCCGGAGAGTCAGTGGAATTTACCCGGTTTTATGTATCCCCTGTCTGTGCGCCTACACGGGCCAGCCTACTCACCGGGCGCTATCATCTGGCTACCGGTGTATCGTGGGTGACCCATCGCCGGGAAGTGATGCGGGAATCTGAAGTGACCATTGCAGAGCTTTTAAAGGCCCATGGGTACCGTACCGGATTATTTGGTAAGTGGCACAATGGTAAACAATTTCCCCATGATCCCAATGGGCAGGGCTTCAGTGAGTTCCTTGGGTTTGAGGAAGGTCATTTTAACAATTACTTTGATGCCCTGATGACCCACAATCAACGTACGGCTGCTACCACGGGCTATCTGCCGGATGTATTGACGGATTCCGCCATTTCCTTTATGCAAAGGGAGGGCCCCTTCTTTTGTTATCTGGCATACAATACCCCACATAGCCCCTTTCAGGTACCGGATGCATACTTTGATCTATACAAAGATCAAGGTCTCGACGACAAAATGGCTGCTGTTTATGGTATGGTCACCAATATTGATGATAACATAGGACGATTGATGAAGGCGCTTGAAAACTCCGGCAAACACAGGGAGACGATCGTCGTTTTTTTGAGTGACAACGGTCCCAACGGACACCGGTACAATGGTGGCTTTAAAGGGATCAAGGCCCATGTGGATGAAGGAGGCGTACGTGTACCTTTTCTGATCCGGTATCCTGAAAGGTCATGGGATAACGGTACTCAGATATCTTCGATGGCCGCACATATTGACGTGCTTCCAACCCTTGCCGAGTTTACCGGCCTGAGTCTTCCGGATTCTCTGGAAGTACATGGCAAAAGTCTGGTAGGCACCATAGAGAAACAATATACAGATACCTCACGCTACTTTTTTACCCACCATGTCAGGAGAGCGTTTGATACTATTCCTGGAGCGGTCCGGACGAACCGCTTTCTTCTCTCCCTAAAGCCTGAGGATACCTCGCTTTATGATCTCATCAATGACCCCTTTCAAAAAACTGACCTTGTGGATTCAATGCCTGAACAGGTCTTACAGCTTAAAAAGAAGTATCATGACTGGTTCGCCAGAGTGACGAAGGAGGGGATTGAGCCGGAGCCTGTTGAGATCGGACACTCCGGTATACCTGTGGTAGAATTCCCTGCACAGGAAGTTACCAGTCGTGAAAATGTCCGGTTCAAGGGCTCGGAAGGATGGGCAAATGACTACCTGATCGACTGGAAGGACGGATCAACTGTAACATGGACATTCAGATCCGTGGCAGCAAAGGAATATGAGATACTGGTGCAGGCATCATGCGGTGCAGGAGCTTACCCGCAGATCAACCTGAGAATAGGCGAGCAGGATCTTACCGGTTCATTTGATACTTTGACAATAAAACGTCCGATGGAAAGTCCGGACCGGGTGAAAAGGGGAGAGGTATATGAATACAACTGGCCTGAAGTATCCATGGGTAAAATGATCATTTCAGAAGGGGTCAACAGGCTGGAATTGACGGCACATGACCCCTATGACCTTGAAGTGAAGTCTGTTATTTTAAAACTGATCGAACATGATGAATGAAACTGTCAACAATACAGGAATGAAACGGCTTTTCAAGGCGTATGAAACACTGGTGACCCGCCGGAATGAGAAGATCCCGGAAGCCAATGGATGGTATCAGAGGTACCGTTACCCGGTGATCACTGCGGAGCACACTCCTGTTTTCTGGCGGTATGATCTTGATCCGGCTACCAATCCTTTTATGATGGAGAGGATAGGGGTCAATGCTGCATTCAACGCCGGCGCCATAAGACTGAACGGCCGGTTTCTGTTAGTAGTGAGGGTAGAAGGTCATGACCGTAAGTCCTTTTTTGCCGTGGCTGAAAGCCCGAATGGCATTGATAATTTCCGGTTTTGGGATTACCCTCTTACCCTGCCGGAAACGGATGATCCTGACATCAATGTATATGACATGCGGCTGGTACAACATGAAGATGGCTGGATTTACGGTCTTTTCTGCACAGAAAGGAGAGATAGTAATGCTCCTGAATATGATCAGTCGGCTGCAGTAGCTGACTGCGGTATCGCCCGAACGAAGGATCTGTTGACCTGGGAACGACTGCCCGATCTGGATAGTGGCGGCAGCCAGCAGCGCAATGTGGTGCTGCACCCTGAATTCATCGAAGGCAGGTATGCCCTGTACACACGTCCGCAGGATGGTTTCATTGATTCCGGCACCGGTGGAGGTATCGGATGGGCATTGGTGGACAGCATGGAACAGGCTAAAGTAACCGATGAGAAAATACTGGATCCCAAAGTTTACCATACCATAAGAGAGGTTAAGAATGGTCAGGGTCCTGCGCCTTTGAAAACAGCTGAGGGCTGGATTCATTTGGCCCATGGGGTCAGGAACACTGCAGCGGGGTTGCGATATGTCCTGTACATGTTCATGAGTGCCCTGGACGATCCTGCAAAAGTGATCTGCCGGCCTGCCGGATACTTTATGGCTCCCGAAGGTGGGGAGCGGGTAGGGGATGTCTCAAATGTATTGTTCTCCAATGGGTGGATAGCCACGCCTGAAGGAGAGGTATTTATTTATTATGCCTCCTCAGATACCCGTATGCATGTGGCCACCTCCACACTGGATCGTCTGGTGGATTATTGCAGGAACACCCCTGAAGACGGACTAAGGTCCTACGCGAGTGTTCAAACGCGGAATGAGCTCATTGCCCGGAATATGGAATTTATGAAAGCAGCAGGCTGGAATGACATTGGAGGAGAAAAGTAAAATAACGCTCAGGGAAAGGGTCTCCTACGGTTTGGGAGATTTTGCATCATCCATGTTCTGGAAGCTCTTTTCCATGTTCCTTCTGTTCTTTTATACGGATGTGTTTGGTATTTCCGCAGCAGCCGTAGGCACGATGTTCCTGATCACAAGGATATGGGATGCTGCCAATGATCCGCTCATGGGCATGCTGGCAGACAGGACCCGTTCCAGGTGGGGAAAATTCAGACCTTACCTGCTGTTTGTGGCTGTTCCATTTGCGATAGTCGGTGTACTTACCTTCAGTACGCCGGACCTGAGCGAGGGTGGTAAGCTTGTATATGCCTACGTCACCTACTCCTTGATGATGATGGTGTATACAGCCGTAAACGTACCCTATTCCTCACTCATGGGGGTAATGACCGACGATCCCGGGGAGCGTACCACGCTTGCCTCCTTTCGGTTCATAGGAGCGTTCAGTGGTGGCCTGCTTGTTACGGCTACGGCTAATTATCTGATAGATTATTTTGGCAAAGAGGATCAGGCTACTGGTTTCCAGAGCACCATAGGAGTATACGCTGCGCTGGCAGCAGTACTGTTCATACTTACCTTTGCCGGTACACGGGAGAGGTTAAAGCCAGCGCTCTCCGGAAGATCATCGTTGAGGGATGATCTCAGGGATATCTCCAAAAACGGTCCCTGGTTCGTAATGCTGGGTGCCGGTATAGCCATTTTGATATTCAATTCGCTCAGGGACGGCTCTATACTCTATTATTTCAAATACTATGTTAAGGATCAGACCTTGTCATTCCTGGGCAGTGACTATGAACTGACCCATACGGTCCTCTCCTCGGCGTATATGTCCGTCTGGCTGGCTACGAACATCATAGGGGTAGTACTGGCAAAACCAGTCTCCTCCCGTCTGGGTAAAAAAAGGACTTTTGCCGCGTCGGCGATTTTTTCGGCAGTATTCAGTTTTGTATTGTTCTTTTTCCAGCCTGATCAGATCGGCTGGATATTCTTCTCCAATATTCTGATCGGTATTTCAGCGGGCATTGTCTTACCGCTGGCATGGTCCATGTATGCTGATATTGCCGATTACTCCGAATGGAAGACGGGCCGGAGAGCCACCGGGCTGATCTTTTCGTCTTCTTCCATGTCGCAAAAATTTGGCTGGACCCTCGGTGGGGCCATTACCGGCTGGCTACTGGCAGCGTTTGGCTTTGAGGCCAATGTGGAGCAGACCGAAGAAGCGCTACTGGGCATCCGGCTAATGATCAGTGTGATAGCAGGGGTAGGGGCGTTGCTTTCCTTTGGTTTTATCAGCATTTACAAACTCGATGAAAAATTTATGCAAAAAGTGGTTGAGGATCTTGGCAGATCAAGGCAGAAGTCACAATAAGAAGGTTTTTCAGCTCTGTTTGGGCATCTTATTTTCAATGATTTTCAGACTCCCGGACACCTGTGCTCAGACTGCCCGGATCACGGGTACTATATATCTGGACAGGAACGGGAATGGAGTATTTGATACTGCAGAGCAACCTCTTGAAGGGGTGCTGGTATCCAACGGGAGAGATATTGTTGCCTCCGGGGCGGATGGTCGCTATGGGCTGAAAGTGGATCATGGCCACACAGTTTTTGTCATAAAACCTTCCGGTTTCGCTCTGCCCACGGATGAGTTTGGGATTCCGGCAGCTTATTTTCATTACTATCCGCAGGGAACGGTAGATACGGAATATTCCGGATTGTCCAGGACCTCCAAAGTTCCGGAACATGTGAATTTTGGATTGATACCCTCTGAAGAGCAGGACACTTTCAAAGTGGCCATGCTGGGTGATCTTCAGATGCGGATACAGGAGGAAGTCGGTTATGCCAACCGTTTGCTCACACCTGAGCTGTACAAGCGTGATGACCTTTCCATGGCCATACTGCTGGGAGACATAGCCGATGACAACCTGAACATTCTTAATGCCACCCGTCAGATCACCAAACATTTTAAAATGACCTCCTGGCCGGTATTTGGTAATCATGACAGGAACCTGGAGCAGCCATGGGAATACAACTTTACCAGCACCTTCAAAAGCATTTACGGTCCTGACTACTACTCTGCCAACTATGGCAAGGTGCATTTTATCATGCTGAACGACATACAGCCGAAAGAAAATGGATACATCGGGAGCATTTCCGAAGATCAGCTAACGTTTATTGAAAATGACCTCCGATATGTACCTCAGGACCACCTGGTCGTCTTTACCCAGCACATCCCTGTTTATACGCTGGACAATAAGGACGATCTTCTTGAACTGATCAGGGACCGGGACCATGTGCTTGCGGTTTCCGGGCACCGTCATATTCTGGAACAGGAGTTTATTCCCTATGGAGCAGGAAAGGAACTCCATGAAGTGGTGGCCGGTGCCGTCTGTGGGCTTTGGTGGGATGGTGAACGCGACTGGAAGGGCATCCCGGTGGCCGTCATGGGCGGAGGGGCACCCAAAGGCTACTATGTTTTCACCTTTACAGGAAATCAATATCAAATGGCCTATAAAGGCACTGGAGCTGCCGGAAGAGAAGCAGATCAACATCTGGACATGGCAGCCGGACAGGGGAGATCCCGGGATGCAACTGCCGGAGGGCTTCAGGGGAAATGAGATCCTGGCCAATGTCTTTGCCGGCTCCGATCAGACCACTGTGAGTATGCGCATTGATGATGGCGAATGGACGCCAATGCAAAAGGCAGAAGTTCAGGATCCGTACATTGCGAGGATCCTGTACTATGAAACCAAAGGGATCTATCCCACCTCAGGTCAGATCAGGTCCGGCCTTAGAAAGGAATCATCCCGGCACATCTGGCTCGGACATTATCCGGAAGACCTTGAGCACGGATCCCATAGGGTGGAGGTAAGGGCTCAGGACCGTTATGGATTGGATGCCTATGAGGTTTCGTTTTTTATTTTGGGTAGATTTGACGAATGATCAGATACCCGCTGTCCGTTGTTTTCCTTGTTTTATTTTCGGTATTCACTCAGCTCCTGTTTTCCTGTCAGCCTGAAAAGCATCAGCTATTGATCGGCACCTACACCTCAGGTGAAAGTGAGGGGATCTACCTGTGCTCTTTTGATGAAAGGAATGAAGAGTTGCTGTTTGAGGGGCTTATGGCCAAAGCAGAGAATCCTTCTTATCTGACCGTTTCAGAACATGGTGAGCGAATCTTTGCGGTCAATGAGATACGTGAAGGCCTGGTCACTACTTTCCAATGGGATGGGACACAGCTCAAACAAACAGGTACCAGTCCTGTGGAGGGCGATCATCCCTGCTATGTAGATATTAGTCCTGATCAACGGTACATTGCTGTAGCCAACTATACCAGCGGTAATTTTTCCGTGATCAGACCAAATGAGAATGGAAGTATGGAGGCTCCTGTGTCGTGGCAACATACCGGTCGGGGAGTAGATTCCATGCGGCAAAAGGGTCCTCACGCGCATTGTGCCAAATGGCTGGATGAAAACTCCCTGCTCATCGCTGACCTGGGTATTGATCAGATCATTCCCTACAGGATTGAGCAGGAAACCCGGATAGTAAAGGTCAATGACGGGATAAAAATGAATGCAGGTTGCGGTCCCAGGCATATAGTATTCCACCCATTCGGGGATCTGGTATATGCTACTTGTGAGTTATCCAATGAAGTAGCGGTGATGGAGCTGGATCCTGAAGGTCTTAAGTTGACAACTGTTCAGTACATTTCTACCCTGCCTGAAGATTTTATTGGGGTGAATACCAATGCCGACCTGCATATCACTCCGGACGGCAAGTATCTCTATGTTTCCAATCGCGGTCACAACAGCATTGCCGCCTTTAGGATAATGGACAGCGGAAAACTTGAACCATTGGGACATTTTTCCACACGAGGTGAGAAACCCAGGAACTTCATCATTTTACCTGGAGGAAAACACCTTCTGGTGGCCAATCAGGACAGTAACAACATTGTAGCTTTCCGCATCATGAAGGATGGTTCCCTGGAATTTACCGGCAGTGAAATTGCCGTGTCCTCTCCAGTGTGTCTTAAATCCCTTTAAAATGTAACGTTGACCGAACCCCCGGGCCCTATTGCTTCATCGAGTGAATGGAGTTCATAATAAGTATTCCTTTACCCAATGGGGAGCTTTTTTGGTTAGAAAAGTGATTTCCCTACCTTCAAAAATCTCAAGTATTAATTCGGGTTTGGCTCCTGAATTATCCCAGATGAAAGTTCTGTAAGTTCTTTTTGCAGCTTCCTTGAGGAGAGCAAGGCTTTTGTAATAGCGTTCTTCAATCTTTTCATTGGGTACGTCGTGACCGCCTTTTTTTACTCTCAGATTGACACGTTCGATATTTATGGTAGGTGAAGCAGTGCACACATAGTAAAGATAGGTCTTGTAACCCCGGGTCCTGGCCTCTTTCAAAATATCGATTTTAGAAGGATGAGACATGACTGATTCAAAAGTCATTTTTTTACCAACTTTAATTAATTCCTTTCTTAAATAATCAGCTATGAGTGCTGCCTCATAAGTATACCTATCCCTTACTTCAGGTATAATGTATCCTTCTCTCAATGCCAGCTCAATAGGATAACCATCTTTACTGGCTTTTTCGGTAAGACTGTGGGATTTTACAAACCTTGCAAATTTATTTGGGTTATCTTCCTTTAAGCTCAGTGGGCCTATATTATATTTTCCTGATTCTGCCAACTCATGCCCTATGTCATCAGGGTTCAAATAAATACCAATGTCGTACTTTTTACCGAGTTCGTAGATTATTGTGCTCTTGCCGGATCCATTAGGCCCTCCTATAAGTCTAAGGCGCCGGTTTTTAAGATAAGGTATGCTTTGCGCCAACTTCTACTTGAATATCATTATTTTCGAGATTTTCAATTACCTCTTTTCTGCCATCCGGATACTCTCTGACTATAGCGTCTCCCTCTCTGTAAGTAATATATAACCCTTTTTCTTTAGAATTGGCTACACTTCTTCTGACACCATCGGCAGCTACTCTTTTAAGTATGGAATAGTGCTTTGGTGTTTCTTCAATATAGGACAAATATGTTTTTCTTGGCTTGCTCATGTCTGCGTAAATATAACTATTTTACAATCTCAATGGTTCCTTTTTTTGATTAAGCTTGCCTCCTGTGGTTTGTTCTATCAAATTCGAATTCATATGATTTTTATTCTCTGATATCCTACTCCTACCACCCACGACTGGCGCAGGTTCTCAGAGCCCGTGTCAGCCGATAATCAGGTTCTCTGTCAACTTTTCAGGTGACGCAGATTATGCTAATAAACCAAATTGCAGATAACTATACCTTTCCACCTGAACTCAATAATCATTTTCTGACTTTGAGGATATCCAGATTAGTTTTCCCATCATACTTAGTGAACCTTTGTGTATTTGTGCCCTTGGTGGCTAAGCTTTCCAGGCCACTAAGATTCTTACCTGGTCTTAGGATCGTTTTACTAAACCTATGACCAAAAAACCAAGAGCTTCTGATGGTAGGTATAGACCTTAATTTCAACGAACTAGCTTTAATTCTTTAAAAATCTCCTTAAACATCTCTCCCGGGTCAATATCAATCGCCAGGGCAATCAGATAAAGCTCATCGGCCCTTAGTTTAGTCGTATCGTTTGATGTTAATTGGCTCAAACGAGATTTACTTATTCCTGTTCTCCTGGCAACTTCAGCTTTATTGATAGACTTTTTAGCCAAATAAAGGCCTAAACTAGTCATATTGGTTGATTTTGAATACATAAATATAGAGAGTTAAAACTTAGGTTTGGTCCTAGATCGCTACGCTCAACCTAGGGCCTCAAAAACCAAGAGCGGCCACTCGACTGGCTTAGCAACGTGAGCTATCCATCAATATCCTATGGATTTAATAGAGACTTGCTGATCAATTAAGGTGTAGGTTATTTCTTTGTGGAGACCAAAAGATCCTTTACATCTACGTCCAAAACTTCTGCTACTGTAAATAAGGATTCCATTGTCGGTTGCATATCATTTGTACACCATCTCGATACCGTTGTTCTGTTCTTGCCCAACTGGTCTGCTAACCAATTATTCGTTTTCCCCTTTTCGGCTAAAACCGCTTTAATTCTATTATAGATTTTTTTGCCTGTCATTTGCGTCCAAAGCTAAATTTTAAGCAAAATACGCAAAACTCAAGACATAAAATGATGCTAAATTTAGCGTTTGACGATATTTATTTAGATAAATTATTAAAAATAGTTGTTTTAAACGAGTAAAATATTATTTTTGAATTAAAATATGAATCGTTCAACTAAAAATACCCTCCCATGAAAAGAAACTACACTAAAGCCGACCTGGAGAAAATTGTTTACACCCAACTAGAAAACCTCGATGCTATGCATGACCTCTTGAAGATCATGAAAGTCCAGAATGACTTGCTGGAGCGTATGAATAAAAAGTTTGGTTTTGGACTTAGTGGAGTGAGCGATACGACCGTGAAATATTCGAAGGGTAGGGGGAGGAAGGGTTGAGTTTGTTCTTAGGGGCTGAGATTGGGCTGGAGGCTTGCTGGATACAATGGAGCAGGTAATAATGGATGCTACCATCAAAGTATTAACGTTAGCGTTTGGCGAGGGCGACCGAGCGGACGCTCTCGGCTATAATAGGGTCGTAGCATGAACGAAGTGGAGCTACGACCAGTGGTGAGTCAACCCAAAACAAGACCATATCCTGTCTTGTCGACCTTACCTATGATTAAAGTAATCTCGGTAAAGTACAATCAGGATTTGTGCGTATTATTGTAAAGCGATAACCAGATTTGTGTAAAACCTGTCAACTAATTATTGGGATTGGTCATTCTTTCGATTAGGAGAACAAAATATATTGTCAATAAATGTACTATATACTTTACCAAATGTTAGTACAATCAAATGGAAAGTCATCTTGAGTTGGAAGATAGAAAAATGGTTTGAAGAAGTATTTCCTGGTGAGGAGAATATTTATTTGGAATACAAGAATCTTAACCCACGAGAACTAGCAATTGTAAGCTCAGGAGTTTGCGATTTAGCTCTAGCAGAGCTAATCTCTTTGCGACTCCACGATGACCATACCGAATGCTCAAGTTTTCTTGGCGCCAACGGCGACGGAAGAGCACCAGTAGCTTCTTTTGGCTCAAGGATTCAATTGGCTTACTTACTATTTATTATTTCCAAGCAGGATGTACGAATTCTAAGAACTATCAAAAGCATTCGAAATTCGTTTGCGCATAAAGTCAACGTTACTTTTACGGATAAGGACATTCTGAAACAACTTAGAGTTCTGGGAGAGGAATGGAAGACAATGAGTATTAATATAGGCATGCTAGATAAACATAAGTCTACTTCTCTTGACTCACTTTTAAAAATTATGCCAACAGAATCTGCCGCAGGAGAGGCTCTCTTATTATCTGTTTTTACAGTTTACCAGGCTTATTTTCATAGAATACGTAATCGAATAGCACGAATTGATAAATTCATTAAGAGTTAGAGGACGAATCAAGCGGAGTTGTCTTGTCCTCTACCTGGTCTTAGGTTTAGCGAAGCGATCCTAAGACCCCAAAAAACCAAGAGCGTCCCGCTCGACCTGGCTAAGTAACGTGAGCTATCAATCAAAATCCTATAAACTCAATAGGAATACCCATATACCAAACTAAGCAATAAACTCCAATTTCAACTTCCCCTCTACACCCCTCTCATAATCCGAACAACTACTCCATTCCCATGCTGCCGGATCATCTACAAAACCGGCTTCCACGGGATTGTTATGAATGTAGTCAAGGCGCTGGTCCATCATTTGATTGATGGACAACTCCATAGGATGGTTATGCTGCTGCCATAAGGTTATGCTGCTGCCATAATTGGAAGTCAAGGTTACGCTTATTCTTTTCACCGGCCCGTTGGAACATCCATAGCAACCATTTCTTCCTGCTTTCTCCCGGGTTTTCATGGATACATTTTTTTAGTTCCTTCGATGTAAAGCTTTTAAAATCGCGAATAATTGCAGATAGTTCTTTTCCTTCTGCTGCACTAACGATCAAATGAACATGGCTAGTCATTATACACCAGGCATGGACGATTAACCCCTTGTGCTGTTGACAATAGCTTAAGCTATCCACCAAGATCTTCCTGTATTCATTGCGTATGAATAGATCTATCCAGTTTATGACGGTAAAGGTTACGAAGTGACATCCTCGTTGATCACGAATGGCGTATTTTCTTCCCATGTTTTTGGTGTTGGTGTTTTAAGAGGGAGACCGAGCGGACGCTCTACGTGGTTTTAGGTCTTAGGATCGCTTCGCTAAACCTAAGACCAGCACTTGCCCGGCACCCAGAATACACCCCTAAACCCTCCCCAACTTCCTGGCATCCAAATACTGCCGGTACAGCCCTGGATGATCCTCCTCGGCCATCTCCATCACCAGGTCCAGCCCTTCTTTTAACGTTTCCTTTAATGTGACATCTATCAACTCCTGCAGGTTTTCATTCGTATACTTCCGCGCCTTGATGGCGTCCTGCGGGGAGCGTAATACCTGCCGGTATTGGTCGGTTAAATTCTTTAAGGCTTCAATCCGCTCTGCAGTGATCCCGTATTTTGCATCGGCGCTGGCATTGGTTTGGAGATGCTCGCTGATAATGGCCGCCCGTGTAAGTAATGTATTATCCGGTACGTGCTCTATTTGGGATTTGGTGAAGTCAATCTCGTTAAACTGCTGCTGGTTCTGCTCTTTTTTGTACAGCATTTTCAGTCGGCTGATGGCGGCAATGGTGGCCGCGGCCAGCTCGTCTTCCAGCTTTTCCTTATCTGCTGCCACTCCGGTGATGTCTACGGAAGACTCTCGATCCAGCTTTTCGATCTGGGTAATGTTCGCCGCTAGCTCGTTGAAGTATTCTTCGAAAAAAGGGTAGGCATTGAGGGTTTCAACATGGGAAGTGCCAAAATTGGCAGTGTCCCTAAACATATTGACATAGGTTTCCT
This sequence comes from Flammeovirgaceae bacterium BBD 1991-12, assembly GCA_001657315.1. Taxonomy (GTDB): domain Bacteria; phylum Bacteroidota; class Bacteroidia; order Cytophagales; family Cyclobacteriaceae; genus Fulvivirga. Next base: position 39,768 of record LYSV01000017.1, read on the forward strand.
GTCGGTTATTCATTGGGAGTATAAAGTTGGTTATGCGACTAAGAAAATTAATTTTTCTTAAAAAGTGAACTTTTTTTCGACCTATTTTCATGTTCTGCAAAACGATATTGACGCTTGTCAGCGCCGTATTGACGTCTGAAAATTGATATTGATGGCTGTCAGCAGTGTGTTGTTGCCTGAAAAATGGTGTTTACGCCTGTCAGCAGTGTAAAGATACCTGCAAAGCCGTGGGCAATGGTGTCAGTGGTGTAATGACGGTTGTAAAAGGATATTGACTGAAGGTAGGGACGTATTGGCTGTTGTTTGACGTATACTGATGTATGAAAAATGTGGTTCGGGTTGTCGCCATGGATGATAGGTCAGTAGCGTATTCGACAGGGAAGGGAATGAAGGGTTAAGTTTGTTCTTAAGGGCTGAGGTCGGGCCAGACGCTTTCTTAGATATGATGAAAAGGGTAATAACAGATGTGACCTTCAAAACGTTGACATTGGCGTTTGTCGCTATACCTTTCCACCTGAACTCAATAATCATCTTCTGCCTTTGAGGATATCCAGATTAGTTTTACCCATCACACCTGGTGAACCTTTGTGCATTTGTGTCTCAGATATTTATCGGAGGCTAAGCTTTCCATGCCACAAAGACACTAAATCTCAAACCCGCCTGCCGGCTGGCAGTCCACCGGACTCTGTGAGGGAACCACAAAGTGATCTTCTTTAATAATACGGTTAAACAATCCATACCCCTAAAAAAGCAATGCCATCGGCTTCACCAATGGCACTACTCTTCATTTTGGAGTTTTCTTGGTGGGGCTTTGTCCACCGGAACATGTAAGATAATGAAGTTATGTGACATGACAAAGTGATGGGTTTTGTGCCATGTTACATTTCACCCCTGACTTTGTGTAATTCACCCCTTGAGTGGTAGTGACCATTGTTTTAAAATTGGTCATGTGCCAAATGACATTGTCCACACCATTATTGAGATCTGAGGAGTTTCACCACGAACTCATTCACAATATTCTGCCCTTTTGGACGGGCCGTATGGTCGATTTGGAAAACGGAGGTTTCTATGGCCGGATCGACGGTCATAATATACTACATGACCATGCGGATAAAGGGGTGATCCTGAACACGAGGATCCTGTGGACATTTTGTGCCGCTTATGACTATCATAACAAAGAGGAATATCTGACCATGGCGCATCGTGCGTTTCAGTATATAGTCCGTTACTTCATGGATACATCCTATGGCGGAGTATACTGGATGCTGGATCATCGCGGTGGCCCTGTGGATATTAAAAAACAGATCTACGCTCAGGCCTTTGCACTTTATGCCTTTTCGGAATACTACAGAGTAACTCAAAGTGAGGAGGCACTTGAACTTTGTATTAGGCTGTTCCGAAACATAGAGTCCTTCAGCTTTGATCACGGGAACAACGGCTACCTCGAAGCGTTTGATCGTGAATGGAGACCGCTTAATGACTTTCGTCTGAGTGAGAAGGACATTAATGCTGCGAAGACCATGAATACGCACCTGCACATTCTGGAGGCATATACCCACCTCTACCGGATCTGGCCTGATGACACACTCAGACGGCAACTGAAGAATCTCATCGAACTTTTTACAGATAAATTTATCCGCAGTGATCATCATTTCCACTTGTTTTTTGATAAGGAATGGCAGTTAATGTCTGACGGGATCTCCTACGGGCATGATATTGAAGGAAGCTGGCTACTGACGGAAGCGGCGGCTGTATTGAAAGACCCCGCGCTGTTGAGAAAAGTACAAAAAGTAGCCGTGAAGATGGTGGAAGCTTCACTGGAAGGTATGGACGAAGATGGTGCGCTCATGAATGAAGCAGATGGAAAGGGACAGGTAGATACGGATAAGCACTGGTGGCCCCAGGCGGAGGCATTGGTAGGTTTCGTCAATGCATGGCAGATAACCGGGGATCATGGATATCTGAGATATGCCGAAAACAACTGGCGATTTGTTCAGGAGCATATCATTGATCATGAGAACGGTGAGTGGGTCTGGAGTGTAACAAAATCACATGACCGGGTGCCCCATGAGGATAAGGCTGGCCCCTGGAAGTGCCCATATCATAACAGCCGCGCTATGATCGAACTGGTAAAAAGACTTTCAAAACATGCATTATGAAAAAACTGTTACTCTTATTGCTTATAACTTCTGTATTCGGCGCTTCTGCACAGGAAACTATTCTTAGGGAAGCCGAGGATGGTGCACTGACAGGGACCATCGTGGAAAGCTCAAGAGCAGGCTTTAGCGGAACAGGATACGTTACGGATTTTGATGCTGATGGTGATAAGGTATCCGTGACCGTAACGGCGCCCAAAACGGCGTCCTATGAATTGACCATTGGCTATGCTTCAGAGTTTGGTGAAAAGACCAATGATATTTATGTGAATAATGTGCTGGTTAAGCAGCAGGTATTTCCCATGTCTGTTACGTTCACCACCCAGGTAGTGGGTTCGGTTATCCTTGTGGAAGGGGACAATACCGTAGACATACAAAAAAACTGGGGGTTCTTTGATGTTGACTATTTCTCCCTTAGTAAGCAGGCCAATGTATTTGTTGTAGAAAGCAGCCCGGTCACCATCGAACTGGAGGAAGGCGTGCTGACGGGCGTGATCACGGATAATACCGGGCCCGGATTTTCAGGAACCGGATATGTAACTGGCCTGGATGCTGACGGGGATAATGTGACGCTTACGGTTCAAACAAACGCCGCAGGTGAATTTAACCTGGAAGTGGGTTACAGGTCGGATGCCAGTGACAGAACGCAGGACCTGTATATCAATGATGCTTTTCAGCAGTCCGTGGTTTTTCCGCAGAGTTCTGTATTTACCGGTTTGGATATCGGCAACTTCACGTTGGCAACGGGGAGCAATACCATTGAGATAAGAAAAAACGAAGGACTGCAGGAGCTGGATTATCTGGTAGTTACACCCATCATACCGGATACACCGCCTGTGGCAGTGGCAGGCCCTGATAGTGTGATAATGGATAACGACAGCGACGGACTGGCCACTGTTATGCTGGATGCGTCCATGAGCAGTGATGTTAATAACGATATCAGCAGCTACGTCTGGAAAAATGCGGCAGGAGATACCCTTGGGGAATCCGTCATGTTGTCTGTACCTCTGGAAGTGGGAGGCTACGACATCACCCTGGTGGTAAAGGATGCCACCGGCCTGCAGGACACCGATGAGCTAAAGATATTTGTAGGTGACCCAACCAATCACGGCAACAACAGAGTAAGCATACGTGCCGGTAGCAAGGATGTTTTTACCAGTGGCCTGAACCTCGCCTGGGATGAATTTGCCAAAGATGTGGTGGACCTGGATGAACCTTTCTTTGCATCTGTTCTGGATGATATGGAAAGTACCGGAGGTAATGCGCTACGCTGGTGGCTTCATACCAACGGACGCTTCAATCCGGTATTCAACAACAGCGGAGGAGTGATCGGTCTCGGACCCAACACCATATCCAACATGAGAAAGGTGCTGGATCTGGCTCATGACAGAGGTGTGATCATCAGCATGTGCCTGTGGTCCTTTGATATGCTACAAAATCAGGGGCAGGATGTGGCAGTTATGAAACAACTGGTGGAGGATCCTCTGGCTACGCAAACCTATATTGACAACGCTTTGATCCCTATCATAGAAGAGCTGGGAGATCACTCTGCGGTCATGTGCTGGGAGATATTCAATGAAGCTGAGGGCATGACCAACGAATTTGGCTGGACACCCAACCGCACCTCTATGAAGTACGTGCAACAGTTCGTGAACCTTGTGGCCGGTGCCATTCATCGCACCGAACCTACCGCGTTGGTATCCACAGGTGCGTGGTCCTTCCGGGCACTTACAGATCAGGGTGGATATTTCAATTATTACCGGGATGATCGCCTGATTGCTGCCGGTGGTGACACAGACGGAACGCTTGATTTCTATCAGGTACACTATTATCCTGAGCATTTTGGCAACAACCTTTCTCCGTTCCACCGGCCCGCATCGTGGTGGGGTCTCGATAAACCGATTGTCATTGGTGAATTCCCGGTAAGGGAAATTGACGGTCAGGCGGATCCAAACTACAGCACGACCAGGGCCTATCAGCTGGCTTACGAATACGGCTACGCAGGAGCCATGGCATGGTCCTACAGCGGTTTTGATGGCGGTGATTTCAATAATGCCAAAGAAGGTATGGACTTTCTCATGACCAACTATACCAGTGATATTCTTATCGGTCCGGATCCGCTTTTCAATCATGCTCCTGATGTAATGGCCGATATACCCGATGCAAAAGTGGTATTGGGTACGATGGATCGGCTGGAGAACCATGCTGATCTCACGCAGATCTTTTTGGATATTGAAGACGGTACCAACCTGGAGTTCAGTATCATGGATAACTCCCTGCCTTCCCTGACCCAGCCTGAAATAGTGGATGGCAAACTGAGTATCGATCTGGTCAATGGAGCCACTGGCAGGTCAGTGATCACAGTAAGGGCACGTGATACAAAGGGAGCCAGTGCCGTAGCCGGCTTTTCAGTAAGTGTGCGTGACCCTCAGGGCAACCTGGCCCTTTTTGAGACCATAGAGGCTTCTTCCACGGAGAATGAGGAGCGGGCTGCTGACCTTGCAAATGACGGTGACCTGACCACACGCTGGTCCAGTGAATATTCAGACGGTCAGTCGATCACTGTAGACCTTGGTGAGCTGAACCGGATCGATAAGGTGAAACTCTACTGGGAAACGGCTTATGCCAGTGAATACACGCTGGAAGCTTCGGCCGATGGGCAGACATGGACCACTATCCACGAAGAAGTTGCTGGAAACGGTGATCTGGATGAGATCGTATTTGATATGATGGATGCCCGGTATGTTCGTATAAATGGGGTCAAACGAGCTACGTCGTTTGGATTCTCTCTTTGGGAGCTTGAGGTTTACGGAGAAGAGGTCACCACAGCGCTGGAGGCTTTCAATTTCCGGCAGGTTCATATTTACCCGAACCCTGCTTTGGGTTTTATCAATCTTGTGGTTCCCGGAGAGTACAATGTGAAGCTGACCGATATGCGGGGTGTATTGCTGAAAGAACGTCAGGTGAGAGATTTTCATACGATGGACATCACGGAGCTCATACCAGGGATATATTTCTTAAGATTCACTAATGATCATACAGATCAAACACGAAAGATCATTAAAAACTGATCGCGCGAGACACCTCTTTCGACTCTTAAAACCTTACTAAGCCTCTGAGGCTTAGTAAGGTTGTCTGGTGCGTCAGTGATGAATAGGATATTTACGTAACCTGCTGATTTAATGAGTTTTATGTCTCTTAAATTTCAACGATCTTTAGGGAGTAAGGCAGTAGGATTACTTGCAGGACTTATGCTCATTAAAAAAATACTCTTTCTGTTTTTTTTCTTCGCCACTTTGGCTGTGCGGGCGCAACCCGATATTCTGCTGGAGAAAGAGATCATTTTTGATGGCCTTCCGAAGGAACTGGGACTGTCCCAGAGAACGATCAACTGCATGCTTCAGGACGAGGACGGCCTGATATGGATTGGTACGTGGTCCGGTCTGATACGGTATGATGGCTATTCTACCAAACTTTACAGTGCTTCAGACAAGCCGGGGAGCCTTAAAAGCAACAAGATCACACAGCTGGCGCAGGATGAGCATGGAACGCTCTGGATAGGAACAAGAATGGGAGGGTTGTTCAGGTATGACAAGGCCAGCGACCGGTTTGAACAATACATTTCTACAGGACAGGAAGACCACCTCAGCAATAATAACATCTGGGCGCTGCTCCCGGATAAGGACCATACGTTGTGGATAGGCACTGAAAATGGCTTGAACAAAATGGATATCTCTACAGGCCGCTTCAAATCCTGGTTTGCCGGTCCGGAGGATGATGGATCACTTATTCATGATTTTGTTACTGATATCCTCAGGGATGCAGGTGGCCGGATATGGATCGCCACGGAAAAGGGATTGCATAGTATGCATGAAGATGGCCAAGGCACTCTTTTTGAACGGTATGTATACGAAGATGATGATGGTAACAGAGACCTTCATAACTATATTTACAAGATCCTTGAGCACGAGGGTACCATGTGGCTGGCTACCAAGCTCGGTTTAAAAAAGCTCAAAAACGGTATATGGTCAAACTTCACACTGGAAGAAGGAACCTCCGGCTTCAGTTTTTTCAGAACGATGCACCTCCTGGATACAAAGCGCCCGCTCATTCTTGCCGGGAGTGAAATGGGGCTGAACTTTTTTGATCCTGGGAATGAGTCATTTGTGAAGTTCATGGGTAATCATGATCCCAAGATCAATCTGACCCATAACACGGTGATGTCGATCTTTATGGATGACTCGGGGGTATTATGGGTAGGCACCCGTAAGGGACTGAATAAATTTGATACCTACGACAAGGGGTTTCACCTGTATCCTACCTCGGATTTTGATACTACAAAAAGTATCATTTCAGGGATAACGGCTGACAGTGAAAGCAACTACTGGATATCTACACTGGGAGGAGGTCTTTATCGGTTTAAATGGACCGAAAATGCTCCAGAGTTCCTGCGCTACAAGATCAGTACGCATGATCCCGTAGAGTTTACGGACTTTATTCAAACCATGCGCATAGATTCAAGGGATCAGCTTTGGATTGGTACGGCTGGAAGTGGCTTGTTTACTTTCTCAGCCCGGCAGGGTTCCAACGGTGATCAGACCGTTACGGAGTTTCGGAATTTTTCCATGTCGGGTGAAGCACCATGGCAGCTCAGTGATAACTACGTCATGTCCATAGCTGAGGGGAGTGAAGAGACGATTTGGGTAGGTACATGGAGTGGGGGGTTGAACAGGATACGGAATGATGAAGTGATCCGGTATCAGGATCCTATGCTGAGGGAGGTGCCTCTGGTTGCATTGCTGGAGGATGGCCTTGGCACATTGTGGGTAGGAACGCGTGGTAAGGGACTTATCCGGATCGATGCAGACCGGAACGATCAGATCACCTATAACAGGTATCAGCACAACGAAAGTGATACGAAAAGTATCAGCAATGATTTTATCAACGTGATCCTGCAGGACAGCAAGGGTGATCTGTGGATAGGCTCTGAGGGTGGGCTGGATTATTTTGACCGGCGTTCCTCTAAGTTTACCCGCTTTCCCATCCACGCGCCTGGCGGACAGGAGGTGGTTACCGGTATCCTGGAAGATGATGAGTCCCGTTTATGGATATCTCACTGGAATGGACTTTCCGTGGTTAAGCCGTTGGATCCATCCTTCGAGGCACAGCACTTTGACCGCAGTGATCGTATTCAGGGAGGGTTCTTTTACAACAACATCTGCTTTTCTGATCATAAGGGTAATCTGCTATTCGGTGGTGCTGACGGATTGAACATTATCAAGCCGGGTATCGGGAAAAATCCCTTCCGGCCACGGGTGATGTTGAAGGACTTCCGGATCTTCAATGAACCCGTCATGGTGGACAGCATTTACCGGGGCAGGGTGATATTAAGACAAGATATCAATGCTGCCCGGGAAATATCCCTGAAGTTCAACCAGAATTCAATATCCTTTGAACTGGTAGCCCTGCACTATGCTGCGCCGGAGAAAAACGTTTTTGCGTATAAACTTGAAGGGTTTGATCCTGAGTGGCAGTACACCGGTAGTAACCAACGCTATGTCAACTATACCAATCTGCCCGATGATACCTACACATTCAGGGTAAAAGCCTCCAATAACGATGGCATCTGGGGAGCTGAAAAAGAGCTCGTCATTACCATAGCACCGCCATGGTGGCGAACGATATGGGCTATATTGGCTTACATAACCATTTTTATACTGATCCTGTTCGCTTTCAGGAAGCTTATTCTCCTCCGGGCCAACTTTATGAATAACCTGAAACTGGAAAGGCTGGAGAAACAAAACCTCGAAAAGCTGAACAAAGCCAAGCTTCAGTTCTTTACCAATATTTCCCATGAATTCCGCACGCCGCTTACCCTTATAGCAGGTCCGCTTCAGAAGATCCTGGATTCGGGAGACAGCAACAGGTTTATCCGGGAGCAGTTGCTCATCATTAATCAAAATACCCAGCGACTTCTTCGCCTCATCGGGCAGTTGCTGGACTTCAGAAAGGCAGACGCCGGCAATCTCAGGCTGCAGGTGGCCGAAGGAAACATCGTCAGGTTCCTTGAAGAAATTCAATTGTCGTTTTCCGGGCTGGCTGATCAGCAGGAGGTGGATCTGGGCTTTCGCTCCTCTTCGAACATCATTCGTGTATGGTACGACAGAGATCAGTTGGAAAAAGTATTTTTCAACCTGCTTTCCAATGCCTTTAAGTATGCCCCGGCACAGGGCAGCATTTCCGTTTCCATATTTGAAAATAAGGACAACGTACGGATCTCAGTGGAAGATTCCGGGGTGGGGATAAGACCTGAGAATTTCAAAAGGATATTTGACCGGTTCTTTAGTGAAGATGCTGATCACCAGAGTACCGGCATAGGTCTGGCCCTTGCAAAAAGTATTGTGGACCTTCATCATGGCACTATCGAAGTTGAAAGCCAGGAGAAGAAATTCACACGGTTCACGGTCACATTGAAACTGGGTAAAGGTCATTTTCAGGAGTCGGAACTCATTCCTGATTTTAAGGACAGCGAGGTTATCGAGCTCTATCCAGACCTGACGGAATATCAGGCCCTGAAAATGGAGGGCGAGGAAAAAGAATACAGCTATAAAGAGCTGGAGTCCTGGCCCCGGCTGCTGATCGTTGAAGATAACAGCGATATCCGTGGCTATGTCAAATCTGTTTTCAGAGGAAAATATGTTACTCTTGAGGCGGAGGATGGACAAACTGGCTATGACCTTGCCCTTGACGAGCTGCCGGACCTGATCATCAGTGATGTAATGATGCCGGGGATCGATGGCATAGCCCTGTGTAAGATGATCAAGGAAAATATAAAGACCTCGCATATTCCGGTCATTCTTCTTACGGCAAGAACTTCACTCATTTTTAAAGTGGAAGGGCTGGAAAGCGGGGCTGACGACTATGTCACCAAACCCTTTGATCCAACCGTGCTGGAGCTCAAGGTACGGAATATCATCAGGTCAAGGGAAATACTCAGAAAGGAGTTCAGGGACAATGAGGTGCTGAACATTGAACCGAAGAGGGTTACCCTTACCAACAGGGATGAGGAGTTTATTTCCAAAGCGCTGGAAAGTGTGGAGGAGAACATGTCAAATTCTGAGTACAGCGTGGAAGATCTCGGACGTGATACCGGCATGAGCCGTATGCAGTTGTATCGTAAACTCAAGGCATTGACCAGTCAGTCGGCCAATGAATTCATCCGCACCATCCGGCTGAAGCGGGCAGCTCAGTTGCTTGAACAAAATGAACTGACTGTAGCAGAGGTTACCTATGAAGTAGGGTTTTCTGATCTGCCTTATTTCCGGAGCTGTTTTAAAAAGCAATTTGGAGTAAATCCCTCCGAATATGTGAAAAAAAGTCAATCCACTAAAGAAGAGGACAATTTGTAATATTTACCAGCCACGAAAGTGCATTTTTCCATGGGTACGGCTTGTCGTCACAGGACATATTTGACCTGTATGTAAAAGAATGACCATGAAAGCACTTTGTTTATACCTGATCATGTCTATTGTTCCCCTGACACTGTCTTCACAAACCTCCGGTGATTTTGTGTCCGTGTCCGGTACTGACTTTATCAAAGACGGAGAGAAGTACTTCTTTCTAGGAACGAATCTTTGGTACGGGATGAACCTTGGCGCTGCTGATGACACAGGTGACAGGGCCAGACTGACCAGGGAGCTGGACCGGTTGAAGGATCTGGGTATCCGGAACATCCGGATACTGGGATCATCGGAAGGTGATATGGACAGCCAGTATCAGGTGCTACCTGCTCTCCAGACCAGCGCCGGTGAATATAATGAGGCAGTGTGGAAAGGGCTGGATTTTTTACTGGCCGAAATGGCCAAAAGGGACATGACAGCCGTGGTCTGCCTGAACAACTTCTGGATGTGGTCCGGAGGTATGCCTCAGTACCTTTCATGGGCCAATAACAATGAGATACCCTTGCCTGCCATAGAAAAAGGAGGGTCATGGGACGACTTCATCAATTATTCTGTGAGCTTTTTTGAAGACAGGAAGGCCAATGGACTCTTCAGGGAGCATCTTAAAAAGGTGGTTAGCCGAACCAACTCGGTCACAGGCGTATCCTACCGGAACGACCCCACCATTATGGCATGGCAGTTGGCCAATGAGCCCAGAGGTTATGAAAGCCCCAGGCCGTATCAAAAGTGGATCCATAAAACAGCACGATACCTCAGTTCGCTGGATCCCAATCATCTGATATCTGTGGGAAGCGAAGGAAATACAGGTTCAGCCAGTGCCGGAGTAGATCTGTACAGGGACAATAAAAGCAGATTCATTGACTATGCCACTGTACACGTATGGATACAGAACTGGGGCTGGTATGATCCACAAAAGCCAAAGACCTTTGAAGGGTCAGTAAAAAAAACCGCAGCTTACATCGAAGATCAGCTGACCAGGGCTGCAAAGCTGAAGAAACCCATGGTCGTGGAGGAGTTTGGCGTGTCCAGAGATGCAGCCAGCTATGATCCTGCCGCATCCACCTTAAAAAGAGACCGCTACTACGAATATATATTTTCGAAAACCCTTCAGCATGCCCAGGAAGGGGGACTGATCAAAGGGTGCAATTTCTGGTCATGGAGCGGAGAGGGCAGACCACAGGATCCCGGTGGCATGTGGAAGTACGGACATCATCTCACCGGTGACCCTCCACACGAAAGGCAGGGTTGGTATTCAGTGTACGATACAGACACCTCTACGCTGGCCATTATCAGGAAATATGCTGAACTATTCAACAGTATCAGCAGGCCCCTGTCTGTTAGTACCGGTGGTGCGCCTTGATACGATCGCATACAGTTCTTCCGGTATTCGTCCCCGACGACAAGCCTTACAGTTTTCACACCTTATAAATTCGCTTGATTTGACGATCAACCGACTATTTAGGATCAGCCCTAATCCTTTCACAGTAGGTATGCACCTTAGATAGTGACAAAAGATGCCATGTTTAACCTATGTAATGTATATTAGAGCCTATGCAAATCATCGAGTCGCCCACAGAATACGACGTCATCATCATAGGTTCAGGCGCCGGAGGCGGTATGGCCACTAAAGTATTATCAGAAGCAGGTCTTAAAGTAGCAGTGATCGAGGCAGGTCCGTTCTTCGATCCGGCAAAGGATGAATACCGGACCCAGCTCCGATGGCCGTGGGAATCCCCAAGAAGGGGGGCAACTACTGTGCGTCCCTTCGGCGACTTTGACAGTGCCTATGGTGGGTGGGAAATAGATGGAGAACCCTATACGAAAGCCCTGGGTACAGAGTTCGATTGGTTCCGGTCACGGATGCTGGGAGGCAGGACCAACCACTGGGGCAGAATATCACTGCGTTTTGGTCCAAAGGATTTCAAAAGAAGGGATATTGACGGCCTTGGAGAGAACTGGCCTATAGGTTATGAGGACGTAAAACCATATTACGACAAGGTAGACAAGCTCATAGGTGTATTTGGCAGCCGGGAGAATTTTCCCAATGAGCCGGATGGCTTTTTCCTGCCTGCGCCAAAGCCCAGGTTACATGAGCTGTACTACATAAAAGGCGCCAGAAAGGCCGGCATACCAGTGATCCCCTCTCGGATGTCCATTCTTACCAAAAGGATCAATAATGAAAGAGGAGTATGCTTCTATTGCCGGCAATGCAGCCGTGCCTGTCAGGTGTACGCTGACTTTTCCTCAGGCACCTGTCTTATCTTTCCTGCGCAGAAGTCCGGTGGGCAGATCGACCTGTATACCAATGCTATGGCCAGAGAGATCAGTACCGATGCTGAAGGCAAAGCCACCGGAGTGTCCTACGTCAATAAGGAGGACCGGAAGGAATATTCCCTGAAAGGAAAGGTAGTGGTGCTTGCTGCCTCTGCCTGCAGCTCTGCCCGCATCCTGCTGAACTCCAAAAGCAGCCGGCATCCCAATGGACTTGGAAATGGAAGTAACCTGGTGGGTAAGTATCTGCATGATTCCACAGGGACCAGCCGGGCGGTACTGGTCCCGCAGCTTCTTGACAGGGATATCTATAATGAAGACGGGGTAGGAGGTATGCACGTGTATACCCCATGGTGGCTCGATAACAAAAAACTTGACTTTCCCCGTGGCTATCACATGGAGATATGGGGAGGAATGACCATGCCTTCCTATGGATTTGGGTTTGGGGTATCAGAGTTGAATAAATACTTAGGAGGAGAGATCGGTGGCTATGGTACAAAGCTCAGAGAGGAAGTACGACGGTACTACGGAGCGATCATGGGCGTCTCGGGAAGGGGTGAATGTATTGCCCGGGAAGATAATTACTGCGAAATAGACCCTGACGTAGTGGATGAATATGGCATACCGGTACTGAGGTTCAACTATACCTGGTCCGATCATGAACGGTTGCAGGCGAAGCACATGCACGAGACCTTTGAAACGATCTTCGAAAGTATGGGAGGGCAGCCTCTGGGAGAGAAGCCTGGAAAAGAGCAGGATTATGGCCTGCTGGCACCGGGCAGGATCATTCATGAGGTGGGTACCACACGTATGGGAAATGACCCCCGCAGGTCAGTGGTAAACAAATTCCAGCAACTACACGAGGCCGCAAATGTTTTTGTGGTTGACGGCGGACCTTTCGTATCACAGGCTGACAAGAATCCTACCTGGACCATCCTGGCGTTGGCGTGGAGAGCCTCTGAATACATCATCGACGAATTGAAAAAAAGAAATATCTGAATGGACAGGAGAGAATCACTAAAGTCGCTTTTCATAGGTTCACTGGCTGGCGGTATGCTCGTGAACGGATGTGCACCGGAAAAAGTGGAAGAACCGGTGGCCGAAAAACAACCTCGCGGCTATGGCCGTACGCCCGGGGAGAAGCTTCGTGATGAAAAACTGCTGGCAGAACAGTTTTTCACCCAAAGTGAAATGGAAACCCTGGCTACCCTGTGCGATATCATCCTTCCACCTGCAGATGGTCGCCATTCTGCCACGGATGCCGGTGTGCCGGAGTTTGTGGAATTCATGGTCAAGGACATTCCCCGACACCAGTTGCCTCTGCGCGGCGGTCTCATGTGGCTCGATCATCAGTCCAACAAGCTTTTTGGTAGGATATTTACGTCCTGCAACCCTGAAGATCAACTTGTCCTGTGTGATCTGATCGCCTTTCCCGATAAGGCCGATCCCGGTATGGAGCAGGGGGTACGTTTTTTCAGCCTTGTCAGAGACCTCACGTTAACCGGTTTTTATACTACTCGTATGGGGATAGACGAACTGGGCTACAAGGGAAATACGCCCAATGTATGGGATGGCGTGCCGGATGAGGTACTTCAAAAGCACGGGCTCTCCTATGAAAAAGAATGGTTGGCAAAGTGCATAGATCAGTCCAAAAGAGCAGACATAGCCGAATGGGATGAAGATGGTAATTTGCTGACCTGATGCTAAGTTTTTGAATGTTTTCATAATCGATGAAGCCGGCAATCGGCAATTGATTACCTCATCTTCCCGCCCAGGTAACAAATTAACAAATACGCCGGTCCGCCATAACCATCAACAAACACTACCACCCGCACCACTGGCGCCACCCCACTGGCGCAGGTTCTCCGAACCTGTGCCCACCAATCAAAAGGTTCTCTGAACCTTAGCATATAAAGATTTGTATAGCTATGTTTATTAAGCAGCTGAGGTCAGCAGGTGAACAGCGATTGTTATTCTGGTTTGCATTCGCAGGTTCAGAGAACCTGCAGATAGCAAGTCACGGGTTTGGAAAACCCGCGCCAAATGGGAATTAACAAATACATTAATTAGTCATAACCATCAACGAACCGCCACCAACCATCAACAAATAACAAACTGCTAATGAAGGTGATAAAAATAATTCTTGCTCTCGTTTTCTTTTCCTTTGCTGCCCTGCAATACAACGACCCTGACCCTTTGCTCTGGATGTTCATCTACGGTCTGGTGGCACTGCTGTTCCTTATCAGTGCCTTCGGTCCATTATCAAAAAGCCTTCTCATCGCCTGTATTGTGGGGCTGGTCTCTTACAGTCTGTTTTATCTCCCGGGCCTGGTCGAATGGTTGACAGAAGGGCAGGCCGGGGAACTCGTAGAAGCCATGAAAGCAGATAAAATGTATATCGAGGAAAGCCGGGAATTTTTAGGGCTGCTGATCGCCATAGGAGGTCTTTTCTTTTTGCTCAAAAGATCCTGATCTGTTGGTTGGTTATTGAGTGAACGCGGGGGTCAGACGGTTTCAAACCGTCTGACCCCCCACCTGCAAACGTTTACAATCATTTTAGCCTTCCAAAGCGGCAGGATTTTTTGTTTGTCAACTCTTTTTGGGCAATATTAGTCGCTCAATATCCCTCGTATGAAAGGTTTTCTGACTGCTGCTGTTTTTGTTTTTTTTATTCTCTGCGCCTGTGATCCCACAGCCTCTGAAAAGACCGGGCATTCCACAGATGAAGTGTCTGCCTGGCCGGCAGGGGTTACCTATGAGATCTTTGTTCAGTCCTTCTACGATACCGATGGCAACGGCATTGGCGATTTTAACGGACTTACGGAGAAAATACCCTACCTCGTTGATCTGGGTGTGGAAGCTGTATGGCTGATGCCTATCATGCCTTCGCCGTCCTATCATAAATACGACGTGACCGATTACCGCAACGTCCACCCGGATTACGGTACGATGGACGATTTCAAAAACTTTGTAAAACAGGCTCATGAAAATGGGATTAAGGTGGTCATAGATCTGGTGATCAACCATTCTGGCTCCGGACATCCCTGGTTCCGGAAGGCGAAGGACAATGACCCTGATTTCCGGCAGTTTTATGTGTGGGCGCACAGAGACTCGGTAGCAGAGCAGATCAACAAAAGAGAAACCACCGGTGATTCAGGCAATATCACACAGTGGCATGAGGTGGAAGGCGATACGGACGGAGAACTATATTACGGGTTCTTCTGGGGAGGTATGCCCGACCTTAATTTTGATTATCAGCCGCTACGGGATGAGATCTATGACATTGGCCGGTACTGGCTCACTGAAATAGGGGTAGACGGATTCCGTCTCGATGCAGCCAAACATATTTATCCGGACGACAGAGCAGAGGACAACCACGCCTTTTGGGTAGAATTCCGTAAGGAGATGGAAAAAGTAAAACCTGATGTGTACCTGATCGGAGAGGTGTGGGCGCCCACGGATGTCAGCGCTCCATATACTCAGGGATTACATGCACTGTTCAATTTTGATCTGGCCTTTAGCATTATAACATCAATCAACTCCCAGCGTTCGCAGTCGGCTGTCATAGCGGGGTCGTCATGGAAGATCGTTGACAGCCTTTCATTGACGCAGGGCTTTATACAGAATCTGGATGCTTTTCGTTCCTACAACCCTGACTTTATCAATGCCACCTTTCTCAGCAACCATGATCAGAACAGGATAGGATCCATGCTGGATGCTGATCCTGAAAAGATGAAGCTGGCCGCTTCAATTCTACTCACGTTGCCCGGCTCGCCATACCTTTACTATGGGGAGGAAATAGGTATGCTGGGTATGAAACCAGATGAGCTGATCCGTGAGCCGTTTCTCTGGGAGCCTGAAGCGATGGATAAGGGCAGGACCACCTGGGAGACTCCTTCCTATTCCACAGATTCTACAGTGGTACCGCTGGCTAAACAGCAAAGTGATGCTTCATCAGTCTACACACACTACCGGAATTTGATGAAGCTAAGAAGGGAAAGTCAGGTCCTTACCCTGGGTAATATTACTGATGTGCCGGCAGATGATGAACGATTGGTTATTTACAAACGCACCTACGGCGAGGAACAAAACGTCATCATACACAATCTTTCGTCCGTACCACTTTCCTATCAGGTACAGGATGAGGTCTCGAAGATCATTTTCACCACGTCTGATCAGGGCATACTCACTGGTAAAGATGTGACTGTACCCCCTTATTCATCCATCATTTTGAAATAGCATATGGCTAATAGTGGCAGGAACAGGGTAGTCATTGAAAACATAACTCCACAGGTGGATGGAGGGTTATACCCGGCCAAAAGAACGGTAGGAGAGACGGTAGAAGTTAGCGCCGATATTTTTGCGGACGGACATGACTACATCCGTAGCAGGATCGTTTATAAAGCTCCTGGAAAAAGAACCCTGCAGTATGTGGAACTCAAGTCTGGTACGAATGATAAATGGCATTCATCCTTTATCACGGATAGGACCGGTCAGTGGTCTTTTTATATTGAAGCATGGATAGATCATTTTTACACATGGTACCAGGGCTTTCTTAAGAAGGCAGAAGCGGGCCAGCATCTGGCGCTGGAGTTGCTTGAAGGAGCAGATTATCTGGGTAGGATCGTTGATTCTGCTGAGGCCAGGGATAAGGAGACCATACAGCACTGTCTGATGTTATTTGGCGACAAGCAAAAATATGAGCAGGCCTTCACGGCAGTGTTGTCTGATTCGATGGTGCAGATAGTGGAAAAGTATCCGCTCGTAGAAAATCCTACAAGGTCCACGGAATATTCAGTGGTTTGTGAATTTGAAAAAGCCGGTTTCAGTACCTGGTACGAATTCTTTCCACGGTCTGCCTCTACCGAAAAAGGGCGACACGGCACCTTTCGTGATTGTGAAAGGATGTTACCCAAAATTGCTGAAATGGGATTTGACGTTTTGTACTTCCCACCCATTCACCCTATTGGTGAAGTGAACCGTAAGGGTAAGAACAATTCCGTTACCGCTGAAAAAGACGAACCCGGTTCGCCCTGGGCTATAGGCAGCCGGCATGGAGGGCATAAATCTATCCACCCTGAGCTGGGCACACTGGAAGACTACCGGCGATTGGTAAAAAAAGCCAGGCAACTGGGAATAGATATAGCACTGGATATCGCTTTTCAGTGCGCTCCCGATCATCCCTATGTCAAGGAGCATCCCGAATGGTTTCGCTGGCGACCTGATGGCACGGTACAGTACGCTGAAAACCCACCCAAAAAGTACCAGGATATTCTTCCTCTGAATTTTGAAGGAGACGATTGGAAAAACCTTTGGGAGGAGCTTCTGTCTGTAGTGGTATACTGGATTGAGCAGGGAATAACCATATTTCGTGTGGATAACCCGCATACCAAACCTATTGGCTTCTGGCAATGGCTGATTGCAGAGGTGAACAAAAAGTATGAAAACATTATCTTCCTGTCAGAGGCATTTACCCGGCCGAGGGTCATGGAAAGCCTGGCCAAGGTTGGTTTTACCCATGGGTATACCTATTTCACGTGGCGTGTGGCAAAGCATGAGATCATCGAATACATGACGGAACTGGTTTACGGCAACTCCCGGAACTATTTCAGGCCCAATTTCTGGCCCAACACACCGGACATCCTGCCCTATCACCTGCAACGTGATGGTGAGAATATCTTTGTGATCCGCTATGCCCTGGCGGCCACACTCTCATCGAACTACGGCATGTACGGGCCGGTGTATGAGCACTATGAACAACGGCCTGTGGAAGGCAAGGAAGAGTACCTCAACTCTGAAAAGTATGAGATAAAATATTACAACTGGGATGTGGAAAACCGGCTGACCCGGGTGATCAGAACTGTCAACAAAGCCCGAAAGGAGAATGCGGCATTGCAATCTACCTGGAACATTAGCTTCTGTTATATTGAGAACAACAATTTGATTGCCTATCTTAAAATAACGAATGACAGGTCCAGTATAATTCTGACAGTGGTGAATCTTGATCCCTACAGCAGACAACACGGATTTGTACAGATCCGGAAAGAGGAATTGGGTATAACAGAGGGGATCAACCTGCACCTGACAGATCTGATAACGGGCAACGAATATCAGTGGACGGAAGAATGGAACTATGTAGAACTTGATCCCAACAGTATGCCTTTTCATCTGTTCAGAATAGAGGTCAGAGAGTCTAACTTGTAAATACTATGGCAGATAAAAGTCTGTGGTTCAAGGATGCCATTATCTACGAAGTCCATCTCAGGGCATTCTACGACAGCAATGCCGATGGGATCGGTGACTTTCCCGGCCTGATCAAAAAGCTGGACTATCTGGAAGACCTGGGAGTGAATACCCTTTGGCTGCTGCCGTTTTATCCGTCACCGCTGAAGGACGACGGATATGATGTGACCAATTACACGGATATTCACCCGGACTACGGCACACTGACAGATTTTAAAAAGCTGTTAAAAAAGGCCCATGCACTCGGTATGCGGGTCATAATTGAGCTGGCGCTGAATCATACCTCTGATCAGCATCCATGGTTCCAGCAATCACGCAAATCCAGGCAAGGCTCGAAATGGCGTAACTTCTATGTGTGGAGCAATAAACCGGATAAGTTTGAAGATGCCCGGGTAATATTCTCCGACTATGAAACCTCCAACTGGAGCTGGGACCCCGTAGCCAGATCATATTACTGGCACCGCTTCTATCATCACATGCCTGACCTTAATTATGACAGTCCGGATGTGCAACTGGAGATCACCAAAGTGGTGGACTTCTGGCTGAAGATGGGCGTGGATGGCCTGCGCTTGTCGTCAGTGCCGTATTTGTTTGAAAGGGAAGGCACCAACTGCGAAAATCTACCGGAAACCCACCAGTTCCTGCGCAAGATCAGAGCACACATCGACAAGAACTATCCGGACCGTATTTTGCTGGCAGAGGCCAACTTGTGGCCGGAAGAGGCTGCGTCCTATTTCGGGGAAGGCAGGGAATGCCATATGGCAGTACACTATCCCCTGATGCCGCGGCTTTTCATGGCCATGCATACGGAGGACAATCATCCGATCGTGGACATTATAGAACAGACGCCCAAAGCTCCGGAAAACGGACAGTGGGCTCTTTTTCTCAGGAATCATGACTCACTGGGGCTGGAAATGGTAACAGAGGAGGAAAAGGACTATCTCTACAAGGCTTTCGCCTCCGATCCCAACACCAAGCACAATATTGGCATCCGGCGTAGGCTCGCCCCTATGCTGGACAATGATCGGCGTAAGGTGGAACTGATGTATACCCTGTTGTTATCACTGCCGGGATCACCCATTATTTACTACGGCGATGAGATCGGGATGGGAGACAACGTATTTCTGGGTGACAGGCATGGCGTACGTACTCCTATGCAGTGGAATTCCAATGTCAATGCCGGGTTTTCAAAGGCGAACCCGCAGCAGTTGTACCTGCCGGTGGTCTCCGATCCGGTCTATCGCTATGAAGCGGTGAGTGTGGCCGTTCAGCACAACAATATTTCCTCCCTGCTATGGTGGATCAAAAATGCCATCACCATGCGGAAAAGGCTCAAGGCATTCAGCAGGGGAGATATTGAGTTCCTGGAAAGTACCAATTCGAAGATCCTCGCCTTTTCAAGGGTGTATGGTAATCAACGGATCATCGTAGTGGCCAACCTCTCCAAATATTCTCAGGCGGCCTCCATCGATCTGAAAGGTTTTGAAGGCAGTGCGCTTACAGAAGTATTCAGCCAGAATGTATTCCCGATGGTCTCGAAAAGTGAATATCCCATTACCATAGGGCCTTACGGGTACTTTTGGTTCTATGTGGAGGAAAAGGTGGCCGAGACAGAAGAAGAGACTGAAGGGCTCAAACTGATCAAAGCCGAAGTCTCATGGGAGCGGTTCTTTAGTAATTTTCGTGATACCAATATCCTTGAGAAGCAGGTATTGCCGGCATTTCTGAAGAAAACGAGGTGGTTCGGAGGCAAGGCCAAGGGCATCAGCAAGATCAAGGTAGAACAGTTCATTCCGCTGAAGATCGAAAACCAGACCGTTTATTTTCTTATTCTGGAGGTGTCCTACATCCAGCGATTGCCGGAATACTATTTTATGCCGGTGTCCTTTATACAGGCAAAGGATGTGATGGAAGACATCGATTACAACCCGCAGAGTATCATTTGCAGGATCGACATCAACAAGACACAGGGTTTTTTGATAGACAGTTCCTATGATGCCAAATTCAGGGATTACCTGCTGTATGCCATGAGTACCCGGCAAAAGATCAGGCTGGACAACGGAGAGCTGCACTTCAATATGGGTACGTTCAACAAGATCAACATTGCGAAAAGAGATATCCGGTCCAGGATACTGAAGGCGGACCAGAGCAATACGGCCATCATATACAATGATAAATACTTTTTCAAGTTTTACCGGAAAATAGAGAAGGAAGTCAATCCTGATCTTGAAATTGTACGGTTCCTTTCCGAAAAGACCACTTTCCGCAATTCTCCACGCTATGTAGGAGGCGTGGAATTCAGGACCGGTAATGGAGACACAATAGTTTTTGGCCTGTTACAGGGCCTGGTGGAGAACCATGGCGATGCCTGGGCAATGACCACGGACGCGCTCGGCAGGTATTTTGACAGGGTATTTACCAAAGTGGAAAAAAGTGATAAACCACCGGTCCTGGATAATCACCCTGTTCTTGCCTTTGAAGAGGCGCCAGAGCTCATACAGGAGCTGATCGGCAATATTTACCACCAGTCCGTGGCAAAGCTGGCGGAAAGAACCGCCGAAATGCACCTGGCGCTGGCCTCGGACGATGCGGAGCTGGCTTTTGCTCCCGAGCGTATTACCGGTAACTATCAGCGCGCCGTTTATTCCTCATTGAGAAAGCTGGTAAAAGACCGGTTCAAGCTACTGACCCAGAAGATCGGTGAGCTTTCCAAACCTGTTCAGAAACTGGCCGAGGAGATCCTGAAGCAGGAGGGGGATATTCTGGAATGCTTCAGCGAATTCCACAAACAGAAAATTGAAGGTGTGAAAAGCCGTATTCATGGCGACTATCACCTTGGGCAGGTGCTGTTTACCGGCAATGATTTCGTGATCATCGACTTTGAGGGAGAACCTGGTTTTACTTTCAGTGAACGAAGGCTTAGAAAAAGCCCGCTTAAGGATGTGGCCGGTATGATGCGGTCCTTCCATTATGCTGCCTATGGCAAGATCCTCCTGAATGAGAACTACAGCGACAAGGATATAAAATACCTTGAAACCTGGGCTGAGCAGTGGCATCATTACATAGGACGATTCTATCTGGCAGCCTATCTGGACAAAATGCATGTCAGTAAAGATCTGACTGAAAGTTATAAAGTGATGATAAGGACCTACCTGCTCGAGAAGGCGATCTATGAGCTGGGCTATGAATTGAACAGCCGTCCGGATTGGGTGATCATCCCTCTGCGAGGCATAAAATACTTGATCGATCAGTACCAAAAAACCAAATAATTATGGCAAAGAAATCCACTTCAGATACCGCAGGAAAAGGCAAAAAGGCTGCCACAAAAAAAACAGGATCTTCAGCTCCGGCCAAAAAGACGGCCAAAGCAAAAAAGGAGGATTTCTTTTCGCTTTTCACGGATTATGACGTGCATCTTTTCAGAGAGGGGAAGCACTACAAGCTCTATGAAAAGCTGGGCGCTCATGTAACGACATATAAAAAACAAAAGGGTACCTATTTTGCGGTATGGGCTCCCAGTGCTAAAAATGTGTCCGTGATCGGTAATTTCAACAGTTGGAACAAAGGCGAAACACCACTCTTTCCCCGTTGGGATTCTTCCGGGATCTGGGAGGCGTTCATTCCCGGTGTAGGACACGGTGAAGCGTACAAATATGCTGTTGAAACACAGGAAGGGGACGTCGTGGAGAAAGGCGATCCGTTCGGTATTTACTGGGAGCAGCCGCCCAAAACAGCTTCCATCATATGGGATCTGGACTATAAATGGAATGATGCCGCTTGGCTGAAGAAAAGGAAGCAGGAAGCCGGTAAGGAAAAGCCATATGCGGTTTATGAAGTTCATATGGGGTCGTGGAGAAAAAGGATGGAGGAGAACAGGTCCCTTTCCTACCGTGAGCTGGCCGAAGAGCTGGTAGAATACGTCAGGGAAATGGGCTACACCCATGTGGAGTTCATGCCCGTGATGGAACACCCGTTCTATGGTTCCTGGGGCTATCAGATCACAGGATATTTTGCTCCTACCAGCCGTTTTGGGTCACCGCAGGATTTTATGTACATGATCGATACCTTCCATGCTGCCGGCATAGGAGTGATCCTGGACTGGGTGCCGTCACATTTTCCAGGAGATGTTCATGGATTGTACAAATTTGACGGTACACACCTGTATGAACATGCCGATGCCCGGAAGGGCTTCCACCCGGACTGGAAAAGCTACATCTTCAACTATGGCCGGAATGAGGTCCGTTCATTCCTGATCAGCAATGCGTTGTTCTGGCTGGACCAGTATCATGCCGACGGACTACGTGTGGATGCAGTCGCTTCCATGCTGTACCTGGACTATTCCCGTGAGGAAGGGGAATGGATCCCCAACCAGTACGGAGGCAATGAGAACATCGAAGCCATTGACTTCCTGAAAGAGATGAATATCAATGTCTACGACCAGTTCCCGGGTGCCATTACCATTGCTGAGGAATCCACCTCATGGCCTATGGTGTCCAAGCCCACCTACATCGGTGGACTGGGTTTTGGGCAGAAGTGGATGATGGGCTGGATGCACGATACCCTCGAGTACTTCAAGAAAGATCCCATCTACCGGCAGTACCACCAGAATGAGATCACGTTTGCGATTATGTATGCGTTTACTGAAAACTTTATGCTGCCGCTTTCGCATGATGAAGTGGTGCACGGTAAAGGATCATTGCTCGGTAGAATGCCAGGTGATGAATGGCAGAGGTTTGCCAACCTGAGGCTGCTGTACGGATACATGTATGCCCATCCTGGTACAAAACTGCTGTTCATGGGAGGTGAATTCGCCCAGTCAGCCGAGTGGAACCATAACAACAGCCTGGACTGGCATTTGCTGCAGTATGATTTCCACAGGGGAATACAGTCCTTTATCAAGGACCTGAACAGCTTCTACAGGGACACCACCGCTTTATACGAGTATGCCTTTGAACATAAGGGATTTCAATGGATCGACTACTCCGATGCGGGCAACAGTGTGATCCTGTTCATGAGAAAAGGTAAAAAGGAGAATGATATTTTGGTGGCAGCCTGTAACTTCACGCCACAGGTAAGAGGAAACTACAGAATAGGCGTCCCTCTGAAAGGCTACTGGCAGGAGGTGATCAACAGCGATGATACAAAATATCATGGCAGTGGGGTCACCAACGGAGGACGGATACGAAGTACTCCTGTGGCCTTTCATGGTCATGATTATTCTGTGAATCTTACGCTGCCTCCTCTGGGTATCTCAGTCATCGCTTTTAAGGAAGCGGTGGACAGCTTTGAGGAAGCGGGCTCATAATCCAAACGATCCGGTTGGTAGTATACTTCCTGATGTTTTTTGTGTATTTGTGCCTTTGCGGGCAACAAAAGTTGGTAAGTAAGGTTACTAACACGGAAAGACACACACAAAGAAGCACAGGGTTACAAAAAACGATCCGACAAACAACCACCAAAGAAAAACTATTACCGATTTTATGGAAAAGTTTATTTGCATCCATGGTCATTTTTACCAGCCGCCACGAGAAAACGCATGGCTGGAAGAGGTAGAGCTTCAGGATTCAGCCTATCCCTTTCATGACTGGAACCAGCGGATCACTCACGAGTGCTACGGCCCCAACTCAGCCTCCCGGATATTGGGTAAGAACGGCGTGATCAAAAATATTCAAAACAATTATTCCAGGATCAGTTTCAATTTCGGGCCCACTCTGCTATCGTGGCTGGAGCAACAGGATAAGGAAACCTATGAGGCCATTATTGAGGCAGACAAGATCAGTCGTGAGTATTTTGGAGGACATGGCTCAGCCCTGGCTCAGGTATACAATCATATCATTATGCCACTGGCCAATCGCCGGGACAAGGAAACGCAGGTGAGGTGGGGGGTCTATGATTTTGAAAAGCGATTCGGTAGAAAACCAGAAGGGATGTGGCTGGCCGAAACAGCGGTGGATACCGAATCTCTGGAAGTGCTGGCTGAGCATGACATAAAATACACCATTCTGGCGCCGCGACAGGCCAAAGCTGTAAGAAAAATAGGCACAGAAACCTGGGAAGACGTATCGGACCTTTCTGTCAATTCAAGGGTGCCTTATCTCTGCAATCTGCCTTCCGGCAAATCGATCCATTTGTACTTTTATGATGGCGGTATTTCACAGGCAGTGGCTTTTGACGGGCTCCTCAACGATGGAGAGCGTTTTGCCAATGATCTGATCAAAGGCCTGAAGAGCGACAAGAACGGGCCTCAGCTCGTACACATCGCTACCGATGGTGAGAGCTATGGCCATCATCACAAGCATGGGGATATGGCCCTGGCATTTTGCCTGGACTATATAGAGAAAAGTGAAAAGGCTAAACTGACCAACTATGGAGAGTTCCTTGAAAAATTCGAAGTGCAGTTCGAAGCACAGATCGCGGAGAACAGCTCTTGGAGTTGTGTACATGGAGTAGGCCGCTGGAAGGAGGATTGCGGATGCCATACCGGAGGGCATTCCGGCTGGAACCAGCAATGGCGAAAACCATTGAGGGATTCGCTGGACTGGCTGAGGGATCGTCTCGAAAAAATATATGAAGAAGAAGGCAAAAAGCTGTTCCATGATCCTTGGCAGGCCCGGAATGATTACATCAGGGTCATTATGGACCGCAGTAACGATAATGTGAATGCCTTTTTATCGGAAACGCTTAAGGAGGCAAACGGTGAAACCCGTGCAATGCGTTTGCTGGAGATGCAGCGTCATGCCCTGCTCATGTATACAAGCTGTGGCTGGTTCTTCGATGAAGTTTCGGGCATTGAGACCACCCAGATCATGCAGTACGCCTGCCGAGCCATTCAACTGGCCAGTCAGGAGGGAGGCATAGACCTGGAATATGAGTTTCTGGCGAAGATATCCGAAGCAAAAAGCAATGTCCCTGAGCTGGACAATACAGCCAATGTCTATATGAAATATGTAGTGCCTGCCCGGGTCAACCTGAACAGGGTGGGGATGCACTATTCCATAGCCAGTATCTTTGAAGAAGATCCCGAATCACTTCAGGTATTCAACTATACCACCACCAATGACTTCTTTGAGCGTAAGGAAGCAGGTATGCAACGGCTGGCACTGGGGGTATCGAGAATACGGTCCAATGTGACCCATTCGGAAAAGAAATTCAGCTTTGCAGTGCTGTACCTTGGGCAGCAGAACATCATCGGGAACATTTCCATCAATATGTCGCGTGAAAAGTTTGATGAAATGTGTGGTCTGCTGACCAGTGCCTTTGATGAGAGTAACCTTGGAGAGATGTTCAGCGTCATGCAAAAGTACTTCGGACCGGAAAAATACAACCTGTGGCATTTATTCAAGGATCAGAAACGCAAGGTGCTCAAAGGCATCATGGAACGAAGCATGGGGCAGGTAGAGACCTCCTTCCGGCGCATTTACAATCGCGACTACCAGCTGATCAATACTCTGAGGAACGACGACATACCACTACCCAGCGCATATATCACCACCCTGCAGTATGTGTTAAACGCCGACCTGGTAGCGGCTTTGAATGAAGAGTACATCGATCTGGACGAGCTGGAGCGCATAAAAAAGGAATTTGAAAAATGGAACGTCACCTTTGACCATAGCCTCTCCCTTGAACAGCATGCCTCTAGCACAGTATACAAGGCACTTGAGCGGATCGCCAGTGACAAGGGCAATGTAAAGCGTATCAACCGTCTGAACAGCTTTCTGGACATACTGGAGTACTTCGAGCTAAAACCCAGCCTCTACAAAAGCCAGAACCTCTATTTCGAGATCTCGATTAACCAAAAAGACTGCGGCCTTGACAATGCTGAGTGGTACAAGGCCTTTGAAAAGCTGGGCGTTAGTTTGAAAGTAAAAGCGTATTGACAGGGCTCTGGGGACCGGGTGCTTGTTTCTGGTACTAGCAACCTTTCTTAAAGGGGGTGGGGTGTTGGTTTTCGATAGTACCTCGGTGACTGGTCTTTAGTTTATACTATTTTTTTATTCAGTGAAATCTGACGAGCCCGTGTGAAGAGTCGAGCATATTGCCCGACTGCTCACACCGGTCGGTTTAGGTTAATATCATTTGTTGTCACCTGGAAAAGGAAAGGATCGTTTTCCCTTCGTTCCGTCCTGTCAATTAAAGCTTAAAGGTAAAATCCTCGCCTTCAGGTTCATATTATTTCACCGAACAGATATGGTTTTTACTATCTCTTACTTATATAGAGCCGGAAAGGGCCAAAAGCCGATCATTGAAATTTGACTTTTTTTATAGATTAATTGCTAATTACTTGATGGACAGTGAGATTATTTTTGATATTTATTTAATGCCAGAATTTTGGGTTTTTTTCGGCTGGATTTTTATCTCCCTGGAGGATAGAAGGATCGACTTTGCCATTAAGCTAATGTTAATTTATGTTAAAATTGGTATTGTGAAGAGTCGGCTGAATTTGTTCGTTTGCCTTTTTACGCAAAGTGACATAAGAAGCGCAAAGACCACAAAAGATCGAACACACTATGCGCCATGCTCTCTGCCCTTTTCAATCCGGTCGCAACTTCCTTAAATCACTTTGCAGTTTTTTTATCGTGCGATACACCAGGGTTTCGGCATAGTCCCGCCCGATATCCATGGTTTTGGCAATTTGCTTGAACCTAAGACTGCGGAAGAATCGCAGGATAATGGCTCTTTGCTGCCTGTCAGAAAGTGAATGGAAGACGGCCCGTAATTGCTGGAAGTCCCGCTCGGAGAATTGGGCTTTTTCTACATCTTCCGCTGCCTCGAACAGGTAGGAAACGTTGTCGTGAGTACGCTCCAACTGGCTTCGGGTAATCTCCCGGTCACGACGTTTCAGTTTACGCAGTATTTTGTACATCAGGCATTTGCGAAGAAAGGGATCAATGGCTCTGACATCCCTGAGCTGGGAAGCATTACTGATCAGGTCAAGAAACACTTCCTGTATGCTGTCTCTTACCAGCTCTTCATCTCCAAATTGATGCAATCCATACCGCAACAGCCTGTTGAAGTATGTGCTGTAAATGTAGGTGGTGGCTCTTTCGTCACTTTTTTTGAAAAATTCCCAAAGCAACTGATCCTGTTGCTCCTTGATCGATCGTTCATCGTCAGTTAAAGGGCCATTGTCGTCATTCGGTGGTTCGGTTTTCATGGTATAGGGGGTAATAGGGAAATAGTACAAACCCAAACAGGCTTGTAAAATCAACTTTTTAATGCATCCATCCGGCAGCTTATGGGTTTACTGTACAAAAGGGATACAGGTCCGTTAAGAATGCAGGATTCTCAATAATCTTTTTGCTGCATAGATCAGTTAAAGACTTTTTAAAAGGATCCTCCGACCATTCTCAGGAGTGGTCATTCGAGTGATCTGCAAATCCGGATCTTTTACCAGACCGATTCCGTCAGTATAGGACAACGGTCCGGGATCATCGCGTTTCCGGTGCTATATTGGAAACGCCAAACACTTTTGCGGACAGGATGATTAACCTTCTAACCCAGTTAATCCTCCTGTTCTAATGAACTTATTGTTCTTGAGAAAAATTTGGGTTTATCCAGTGAGGCTATAACGATTAAAGATCCTGTTTTGTAACAGGGGTTCATCAAAAAAATCTGATTTGATGGGTAAACCGTATTATATCACGTTGAACGGCTTATACAGGTGACCAGTGATCAACGGAGGTTTGCTTTTCAGTCGGCGAATGGACAGGGAGTTGATCACAGGCGAGCGGGAGTGTTGAATGTTGTTCATTGTAAACAGGATTTAAATTTTAGGATGGGTTTGTATTTAACGCAAACGATTTAAGAACTGAAGTAGTTCAGTATTTAACAACAGATCATCAATTACCTTATGATTAAACAAATCTTTATTCAATTTAACTTTTTTGCTTTCTGGTATAAATTGATCAATAAAAATAGAAAAAAATATTATAACGAGGAAGATGAGGAGCGTATATTATTGAATGTTAATGCGAAGAGATCGGAAGTTTTTTTGAAAGACGTTAATACATGGAAAAGCGGGATAGAGGTTGATCGTGGCCCAGGAACATCGTGATAGATAACAAATGTTTTCTCATTCATGATTTAGGTAGCGATCCGCAAGTCGATAGGCCATGGTCCATAGTCATTACGTGCTATGGACTGTCTGCTGAGTGCCATGGACTATTAAATAATATTTTCTTCGTATTCCGTCTCCTTGTGACAGATGATCTATCGATTCCTCCTGCGGGATGAGACATCCTTTTCGTGCTCCAGCAGCCATTTCTTCCGGGGAAGTCCGCCTCCGTAGCCGGTGAGCTGACCATCGGACCCGATCACCCTGTGACATGGAATGACAATGGAAACACGATTATGACCGTTGGCGCTGGCCACTGCTCTGACAGCATCGGGCCTGCCTACGGCATTGGCTTGCTCCCGGTAGCTTCTGGTGGTGCCATAGGGTACCCTTTGTAGTTCATCCCAAACCTGTTGCTGAAATACCGTACCCGGAGTATCCAGCGGTATGGTGAATTGTGTTCTGGTACCTTCAAAATATTCACGGAGCTGATCTTCTGCCATCACGGAGTATTCATTCTTCCCAACAATGATCCTGGCCTTCAATCTTTTGGTCAGGTCATGAAATTCAGACTCCAGCATTCGCCTGTCAGTAAATTCGAGCAGGCAAAGACCATGGGAGGTGGTGCCGGCGTACATGGGGCCGAGCGGTGTGGTGAACCTGTGCAGATAAATAACATTCACCTGACCGGCATTTTCCGGAGAGGTATCAAAAATGTTTTTGAAGGTGTATCCAAAGCCGCTCAGTGATTCATAACCTGATCCAAAGGCGGAAGTGGTCACGCGGTCTCCACTTTTCAGGTTCTCATAGGCCACGTTGATCCGGATCATCCGCTGATAGGCCTGGAAGGTCATGTCATGATGTGTTTTGAACCATCGCCGTATCCTGCCCGGGCTATAGCCGAGCTGCTGTAGCTCGAAGTCGCTGATCTTTTTTTCTGGGTGGGTAGCTACGCGGTCCATCAGATCCCTGATCTCCGGCGGTGGCTCGGCAACATTTTCAGTAGGCCGGCATACCTTGCAGGGGCGGAAACCATGTTGCAAAGCTTCTTTTGCTGTAGCATAAAACACTACATTTTCCAGCCTTGGCTTTCTGGCTCTGCATGTGGCGATGCAAAAAATGTTGGTCGTTTTAACGCCTACATAAAAGATGCCCAGGTACTGACTGTTCCTTTCGGTCAGGGCCTGGTAATATTCCTGTATTTTTTCGGGTTCTGAGATCATGTCTGGTTAAAATAAGGACTGAAATGACTGCTCCTGCTGTATGGTCTGGCAGAGTCCTTTCATAGACTCCATTAGCTTCTGATGGATCGCATTGCCCATACTGATCCGTTTAACACCCAACTCCTTCAACCGGTAGAAGGAGGGGAGCCCCGGCATACACATGACATTGACAGGCAGCCCGGTAGACCTGACTACCCTGGCTATATCTTCTTCATCCGTAATACAGGGAATAAATATGCCGTCGGCACCACTTTCTTCATACGCAGGTAGTCGGGTCAACGTTTCTTTCAGCGGATTTTCAGCCGGAAGCAGGTAGGTGTCCGTGCGGATGTTCAGGAACATTTTTATTTTTCTGCTTTTCAGATTAGAGGAGATCTCTTTGATGATCTCACTGAAGCTCTTCATGTCCAGCAGGCTCCTGCGATCCGTTACTACGGAATCCTCCAGGTTGATGCCCACTACGCCGAATCGGTGAAGTGCTTCAATGTGCTTAACGATCTCCTGGGGATCACGGTCAAATCCTCCCTCTATGTCAACCGATAAGGGAAAGTCTGTGGTCCTTGTGATCCGTTCAACCATAAAAAGCAACTCATCAAAGGACATCTGCTCACCATCCTCATAACCCAGTGAGTGCGCGATGGCTGCGCTGGAGGTGCCCAGCGCCTTGAAGCCACTTTCTGCCATGATCCGGGCACTGCTGACATCCCAGACGTTGCCCAGTAAAAATGGATTTTCACTTTCATAAAGCTCAAGGAACCGGTCGTATCTGTTCATTACTTTTTTTGAGCAAAGACAGGGAATTACCGGCAGGATTGCAACCGAAAAATTGCTATCTATTTACTGGTTAAAAACTTTTTAATGGAAATGGCAAAAGATATGGGGGCTGAGTAGATCTTTTTGTGCCCTGGCCGTATATAATGCAGGTTGCCAACGCCACTAAGGCAGCAAGACACAAAGAAGCACAAAGCGGTTTGTATTTAGTATTATAGCTTTCTTAGTGAGTCTTGGTGACTTCGTGTCTTCGTGGCCCTTAACCCACCATTCCATACAGAGGAACAAATACCGGCCTTCTGATCAGTTTTAATTTACCCGAGGGCAGGAATAGGATTACAAGATTTGTCAAATGAAAAGCAGAGTAGAAGACAGCATGTAGCCCGGCCACTAAGGCAGCAAGACACAAAGAAGCACAAAGCGGTTTGTATTCAGTATTATAACTTTCTTAGTGAGTCTTGGTGACTTCGTGCCTTCGTGGCCCTTAACCCACCATTCTATTTTATTCAAAAAAATCATTACCTCAGAAGGATAGGGGGGATAACGGGATTGAAATGATGGTAGTCGATAGCATAGACTTTCTGATTGGAAACTATGCTCACTAATTACTATGCTAACCATTGTCCCGAACAAATAGAGATGTAATATCCGTCAGGATCTCTCAGGGAAAACTCTTCCTGGCCGGAATTCATGTTGACATGAGGCTCTTTCTCTATAACCGCATTAAGTCTTTGAGCATTCTCCCATATAATGGTAAGATCACTCACTCTGAAGTAGATGATCAAGCCATTGCCCGGGGCTATCCGGTAGTCTTTGAGGGTAGGGTGGTCATGTTCGCCCCATTTATGAAGGCATAAAACAACCATATCATCTTCATGGTTGGTTAGTATTTCAAAGATGCTTCCACCGTGCCGGCTCCTGCAATTGAGCAGGCTCTGGTACCATTGAGAGCTTTTTTCAACATCCTTCACGCCAAGGATCACCTCTGTTCTGATCATTTTGCTATTCTTTATGCCATGGATCGTATGAACCAAAGCCCCAGATATGTCCTTCAGGGTCCTTGCAGGTGTATTCCCTTCCTCCATAGTACATGTCCTGTATGTCCAGTAAAATGCTGGCACCGGCAGCTTTGGATCTTCGGTAATGCTCGTCCACTTCATTAACGATCACATA
Source organism: Flammeovirgaceae bacterium BBD 1991-12 (assembly GCA_001657315.1). Lineage (GTDB taxonomy): Bacteria > Bacteroidota > Bacteroidia > Cytophagales > Cyclobacteriaceae > Fulvivirga. The sequence goes on from LYSV01000017.1 coordinate 71,119, forward strand.
GATGGTCTGGGTATTGTACCCGCCGGTCTCTTCCGGTCTTTTGAGGTTTTTTCCGAATTCATCATCTGCTGATGATCCAAGCATAACCATAGCGCCGTTCAGTACCAGCTGAGCGTGGGCAACGGTATTGCCTTCACCGGGTACGACCATATGTTTTTCAAAACCGAAGGCCTTGCAAAGCCAGTCAATGGCTCCAGGGGCATCTTTATATCTGATGGTGGGAATGATTGTTGATTTTTCCATAGCTTACATTAGTGTCAGGCTAAAATAGGCATGGCTCCATTTCAGGTCTTGGAAAATTGCGACATTGTGTATTGGTTATCGGGCTGAATTTTTGTTTAGATCATACCAATTAACCATTAACAGATCAACGAATAACCTTCTTCAAAAATATCTTCCCTAAAGGTGAGAGTGTGTATCCTGGGTGATGACTGACGGTTAACCCCAGATTTTTCAATTTCCTTACATTTAGCTTTAACCAGTCTTTTTCCCTGCCGGTTTTGGTAGCGAGCTCAGCTGCTCTCAATTTTGGATGTTTCTCTATAGCTTTCAGGATACTGAGTGTCCATGCTCCCTGCTTGCTGAACCGGTCTAATCTTTCAAGTTTGGCCTGCAGCCTGCCAAAGGCTTCTTCAGAAAGCTCCGTTTGTTCTCGCAGCAGGATGCGTGGATCAGGGGAATGGTATTGGACAGCTATCCGGTAAAGTTTACCTTCCGAAACTTTTTCAAACATTTTCAGCAGGTCTTCCAATCGTTTAAAGCCTGCATTTTTTGCGTCATTTAGTGTGATGTCCTCCTGGATGTCGGTGATTTTAATTACACCTGCTGCAGTTTTTATCTGGCTTCCCTTTTTTACCGATGGTCTCTTCCATTTTCGGAATGCCAGGGATATGGTGCCGGATCGTATGCCTTTAAGATGGATTTGTTTAAACAGCATTTTTTTTGTTTTACTTATCGATAGGTGTCTGACGGTTTGGAATCGTCTGACACCTCACTACAAAAGTTTAGCAATAATACTTGGGTCAATAACATTGTAAGACTCTTGATAGAGACTTGATTCATCAATCTCCAGAAGCTTATGGCCTGTTGTTTTGTTACATAAACTATCGTTCCTAAGTCCCGCATAGTCACGAAACGAGGAAAATTCCCAATCTTCCATTTTTTGAACCAGTCCGGCACGTAACGGATTTTGGTGGATATAGTGAAAGCAGATGAATGGATACCACTAATTTCGCTTTTGTTTTCTGCCTGAAAAGAGAACCTGACCGGTTTTCCTGCTTGTTAATAGCCTGAGCGTATGTACTCAAAAGCTTTCTGAAACCATTGGAGAGGGCATTTACCATTAATGAGCCAACTTTTTCATTTTGAACAGAATCTTTAGTTGTATTTACCATAAAATGAAAATGATTGGGCATAAGGCAGTAAGCAAGAACCTCCGCTTTTGGGACAACATATTTTTTGAATTTACTTAGGAAGTAATGATAGTTTTCTCGTTTGTAGAAAATCTTTTGCTTGTTATTTCCCTGATTGTAGATGTGATAAATTTGATTCCCGATAATTTGCATTTTGTTTTGTTTAGTCGGTCAGACGGTTCCAAACCGTTATACCCGTGGTTCAGAAATAGCATCCCTCCATTCCACACCCGTAGCATCTCCGTAAAAATAAGTTCCTGGACAGTAGCCTGAGAACTTTTTGAAATCATTGGCAAAGTGTGACTGATCATAGTATCCACATTCGAGGGCAATTTGAGCCAATGACTTATCCCTTTTCCCGTATTCATCGGCAGCTGTCTGGAAGCGAATAATGCGGGCATAGGCTTTAGGGCTGAAACCAGCAAAGTACCTGAACTTTCTTTCAAACTGCCTTCTGGATACAAAACACTGCTCCGCCAGCTCCTCAATATTTACCGAGCCCCTGGATTGAAGAATATTCTGCACGGCGTGAAACACAGCAGCTTCGGGATGAACAACTTTGGAAAGCCGACTCTCCAGAAATGAAGTGGCTATCTGAAGCCGGTCAGTATTGTTGGTGGCCGATACCATTTTTTCCTCCAATTCTTTTCCTGCCGGGCCCAGCAGGGTCTGAAGATCTGGCCTTTCATTGCTCAGCTCAGCGGACGGTACGGATAGCAGGCAGGGCAGCGCAAAAGGATACAGGTAGATGCCAAAAATGCCAAAATGAGAATGTGTCTTAAATACCTGATAGGTGGAGGAAGGCCCCCGAATGGCTGATAAGGAAGTTGGTACTTTTTCATTTTCGGTAAGCTCATCGAAAGTTCCCTGATAATGGAATATCATTTCTGCGCATCCGTCGGCCATGGAGCGGTGAACATAGGGTTGATCGCTATCCAGTATCCAGAAATAACGTACATAATCAGCGAGATGACCAGTAGGTTGAATTATTTGATAGTTCATTTCTGCAATGGTTGCCAGTTCTTTGGTTAATATTACCTATCAAGTTAATAAAAATGTTATTTTGCGCCTCATTCATAGCCGTGGATCGTCTTAGCCATACGAGTGGTCACGGGAAGACACAACCTAAACAAAAACATCCCGTTTAGCTATAGGAATTGAAGCTATAGGGTTAAATAACAGGCCGTTAACTTACTTGCTAATTGCTTTTGGATAAATGAGATCCCACAATCCCACGAAATCATTTGCAAACAGGAACACCCACCTGTATGCAGCCCTCTTTCTTTTTCTGTTTGCCGCCTGTAGTTCATTCGATCGTGAGGAGGAGGTTCAGAAGATCGTGGAGATCCATCGTGCCCAGCGGGACCATCATTTCAATTCAGAGGCTGAAGCTTTTGTAAGACAACTGACCGCTGACTTCATTTCGGTAAACAAAGGTGTGGTTGCTGAGCCCACCTTCCGGGAGAATGTTGGTCGTTTTGATGGTTATGTGAACTCCGTCCGGTTTTTAAAATGGGATGACATGGCCAAACCCATTGTCAGATTTTCCGATGATGGTTCTATGGCCTATACAATTGTACGCAAAATGGTGGAGATAAAGCTTCCGGGTATTGCCGGTGATTCAGTCGTTGAACAAACTGCTTTTGCATGGACTTCCATATATAAAAAAACGGATGACGGCTGGAAGATAGAATCGGTCACTTCCACCAATAAACCGCCGGAATACCTCCCCGGCAAGAGGCAAAGACTGCTTATGAAACTGGATGAGTTTGATCGGGCTTTTGTAAATGCGGATACTGTTAAGCTTGACCGCCTCATTGCTTCTGATTATGTGCATACCAATGGCAACAATGATCCGATTGACAGGAAAACCTGGCTTGAATACATGGCTTCCAGAAAGAAAGCACTGGAAAACGGATCACTGAAGATACTGGACTACCGTGCCTCGAAAAGGAATATTACCCATTTGGGAAATACTGCCGTGGTCAACACCCGTGTAGATAGCGAACAGATCCTGAACGGCCAAAGATCAAAAAGCGCATTTCAGGTAACGCAGGTGTGGAAAGATGAAAATGGTATCTGGAAAAGAGCCGCCTTTCATGATGGTAAAATCAGATAGGATAGGGCATGGAGCATGGAGCATAGAGCATAGAGTATGCTTAAACGGCTCATAAGGATTGCTCTACAACATCTTTGATCTTAGCTAAAATAGCGTTCCAGCCTCCATCAGCTATCGTGTGTCCGTACCTTTTTTCTCCGTCTGCAACTTTGGAAAAATCGCCATGATTCACGTCAAGACGGGTCCCCTCCGGTTCGGCAGCGATAGTGTATGTAACATGTAAATGGTTTTCGGGAGTGTCCGGGTAAGGGGCATTAGGTTCGATCACCGTGTATTCAAGGGTTTTTTCTTTCTCAAATCTTACCAGCTTCCCTTTTACGTAGACCATTCCATCCTCATTTCCCCTCCATAACACCGGACTTTCCGGGGTCCAGTCACTTTCTATATTGCACCCGAACATGTATTGCCTTGTTGCTTCAGCGGTGGTCAGTGCTTTCCAGACTTCGGCAGCCGTTGCCTTGATGATCACACTGCTTTCGATAAAGGGTTTTGTTTCAGTACTCATTTTCTATTTGTTCTATCTTTGTTTTTCATTCCCTTGAATTTCGTAATATGAGTATTATGAAGAAATTGCTGATACTCTGCCGATTCCAAAGGATACAGCGCTATCCTGCCCTCGTGATCGTAATGTGCTCCGTAGCCGTACCGTTTCGTCAAGGCAGAAGCGCGAAGACAGGGATGCCCCCTTGAAAAAAGCTGATCCCTGATCTCCTGCTTTTCATCGGATGAGAGCTCAGTAAGATTCTGCCTGATCAGGTAAGTCTGAAAGATCAGCTCTTCATGATCATAGGTGTAGGGAGCACGGGTCAACAGCTCATATTGAATAAGGTGCACCGGCTTTTGAGATCTGTCGGACTGGGGGATCTCACTTTTTTCGACCGGACAGTCATCCGAAATGGTAATAAAAGTATCTCTGTAGCTCATGGATGTTCAGACCTTACAACCCGTAAATAAAATGATCCGGTCACCAATCAATGTACAAATAAGGGATTTGGATGTGTATGAAACGGATTATCGTGGGGAGCTACCGGTTATTAAGTGTATTCAGTTATTAAGTCTGGACTGTCATTCAATATCCAACTTCCAACTTCCAGCTTCCGACTTCCAACTTCCGACTTCTAACTTCCAGCTTCTAACTTCCAACTTCCAGCTTCCAACTTCCAACTTCCAACTTCTAACTTCCAACTTCCAACTTCTAACTTCCAACTTCTAACTTCCAACTTCCAACTTCCAACTTCCAACTTCCAACTTCCAACTTCCGACTTCCGACTTCTAACTTCCAGCTTCCAACTTCCGACTTCCGACTTCCGACTTCTAACTTCCAGCTTCCGACTGTGTGTGCCTAAAATAGGTTGACCATTTTTGTTAGTTAAACATTAGGTTTAATTGGTTGGGATTTTGTGAATGATCCTCTTTATTACTGG
>LYSV01000018.1:0-102646 GCA_001657315.1 Flammeovirgaceae bacterium BBD 1991-12
AAAATGAAGTCTCCCGGGAAGAAGGAAAGCGCATAATGGATGAGTTGCAGCAAAGGTCAAACATGGCCCGCCGGCAATTTGAGATGAGAAGAGAGGAGTTCATTGAAAAGATCTCCGACGCTTCTTCAATGGCCCAGGGAGAGGTGAGACATCTGTTCAACGAGGTGATGGAAAAACCCAGAGAAGCCAGGGAGGATGTAAAACATAAAATAGAGGAATTTATCGAACTGACCTCCAAACAGATCAATTCTTCCAAAGAGGTAGTAAGAAGCCGCTGGGAAGAATTTATGGATGAGGTGGAAGAAGCGCAGGAAACCATGAAAGGTAAGATGGATCGAATGATCACCAATACCCGGACAACGTATGAAAGCTCAAAAGACAAACTGGTGGACATTGCGGAAAGAATGAGATACCTGGGTGAAGAAAGTGGTGCCAGACTCGATCATGCCATGGATAAGCTGGCCCATAAACTGCACCTGATCAGGGACAAACAATTTGATGAGCTGGAGAAAAGAGTGGAACATCTGGAAGGAAAAAACTGAAAGACAATACCGGCTGCTGCTTTGAAGGTAAGCCCGTCGACCATTGGCATCAAAAACATCCGTACCAATAGATCGGGAGGTCCGGCGTATTGCCTGTTCACAAACGGATCGTTCCAGCCTCAGGTATACATCACTTATTACCCGTCAGAACCTGCGACCAACTATCAATAAACCGCAAACAACAGATCTTTTTTTTATAATCCTCTGGTATCCAGTTTTTTAGGGTTTTGTATGGATTTTTAACCAATTCCTCTCCAATATAAACCATAACACTCCCCGATCTTTATTTTTTTGGCGATTTATTACTATCTTAAAAAGATAGATCGCTCTGATTCAGCCAATGAGCCGCCATGGTCATATGAAAAGTCAATTTGACCCTGAAATAGTGGAAAGACTTAGGGTAGGGGATGAGCACGCCTTTGAACAGGTGTATGATGAGCATCACAAACCACTTTATTTCGTTGCTTTACGTTATCTGAAAGATCCGGACCTTGCCTCAGATGTTCTTCAGGAAGTGTTTATAAAGCTCTGGACCCACAGGGAGACACTCGATTCATCACAAAAGCTGAAGGGCTTCCTGTATATTACGCTGAAGAACAGAGTACTCAATACGATAAGGAACAAACGTTCCGTCATTCTGAAACACATCGAGATCTCCTCACAGCAAAAGCGCTCATCCAATGACCTGGAGGATAAACTATACCGGCAGGTATGTGAGGACAGTTTCTATGCAGCTGTAGCAGAACTGCCCCGTAAAAGACGGCTCATTTTCAAGCTCAAGGTTTTCAAAGGGCTGGATAATCAGGCCGTAGCCAAAAAACTCAGAATTTCTGTGAATACCGTGAAGGTACAGTATCAGATCGCCACCCGCCAGGTGCGCAAAAACCTGAAAGACCTGACCTGAAGGTTTACTGTTTTCTATAAAAAATGGCCTTTAGCGATATTTTGAACGGTCTTATACACCACAGCCACCGGGGAAACGGGCGGCTGCTTACATATCGCGGATCCATTCCCATGAAACCTTCCTAAGCTTCAGAAGGCTTAGGAAGATTAAACCCGGTAGATTCCTTCCCGGACGTTGCCGGAAGACAAGTAGCTGACAGGAACGAGTGCCCCGGAAGCGTTGGGAGGTCCATCGTATGTGAGAATATTTCTCCGACAAACTGCAGGGAAACAGATTACTGTTATACACCTTTCCAACAGTTGTTGGAATACAAGTGGCTGACAGGAATGAGTGTCCCGGAAGTGTTGAGAGGCCAGTCGTATATGAGAACATATCTTCGACAAACTGCAGGGAAACAAATTACAGGTAGATATCTTCCCGACAATTGTTGAAATACAGGTAACCGGCAGGCATAAGTCCTCGAAAAATGTTGAGAGACTTCATCTACATGAGAATATGTCGCCGACAAGCCGAGAGGAAATAGTCTACAGGAAAAAAATCTCCCGACAAGTGTTGGGAGGAAAATCAATGCAAGGAACGGGCTCTCAACAAATGTTGGAAGGGGTGCCACTACGCAAAGCGGTTCCCAACACCTTTGAAATAATCCACAAAACCTGTTCGAAATGATAAATGTTGATCCAATGCGTATTTGAGGCGTTTTTCAGTACCTGTAAACTTGTTATGGATCACATATCCATTAAGAAAAATCAACTTTTTTCAGATCTCAATAATACTTCCGCAGCCGTGAGGTGTATTTAACCTGTAATTGATCAGAACCAGAACACATGCAATTCCAAAAATCATTGGTAGAAAAGTACCTGAATAACGAATGTACGAAAGATGAAGCTGAGATTGTCCTTGTTTGGCTTCAAACGGCTGAAGGTGAGGCATATTTAAAAAAGCGAATGGAGGAGGATCTTCAAAATGTGGCAGAGAATCATGGCTTTCTCCTCGAGGTTCCGGACTCAAAGGCCTCCCTTGAGCGGATATTGAAGGCCAGTCCTTCCCCCGGTGCAGCTCCCCGGGCTGGGAAAGGCAACCTGAAGAGGATCTGGTGGGCAGCTGCCGCTTGCGTCACCCTGATCCTTGCTGTAGTGGTGGTTGTATGGCCATCCGAAGCATTCGTGCGACATCAAACCGCATTTGGCGAGAAAAAGGCAATTACCCTACCGGATGGATCGAAAATAACCCTTAATGGTAATTCCTCCATCCGCCACACTGAGTCCTTTGGACAGGGGAAGAAAAGGGAAGTCTGGATGGAAGGTGAAGGGTATTTTTCCGTCATACATACCCGTGAGAACACTCCCTTTATTGTCCATATAGAGGATGACCTTAATGTAATGGTGCTGGGCACGGAGTTCAATCTTTCTGCCAGGAAAAACAAAACCAGGGTGGTATTGAATACCGGTAAGATCCGGATCAATATGAAGCAGGGGCAGGAAACCAAAAAGATCGATATGTCTCCCGGTGAGTTGGTGGAATTCGATAATTCCAACGCCTATTTTATCAAAAAGGCTGTGAATTCCGACAACTATTCCTCATGGAAGGAGAACAAACTCATTTTCGATAATACAAGTTTCTCCGAAATAGCTGAGATCCTTAATCACACCTTCGGCCTTTCCGTGATGGTGGAAGATGACGGTATGTTGGAACAAAGGATCAACGGTACGGTCCCCAACGATGATATTGAAAAGCTGCTCCAGGGCCTGGCTCTTCTTTTGGATGCAAGGGTTGAACGCAAGGAAGGGCTGGTGGTATTTACACAGATTTAATTGATCAAACCTAAATTTTACTTACTATGAAGCGAGTTTTACCTATGAAATTGTTGATCATCCTTCTCTGGTGCTCCGTAGGGGGAGGTCAGCTGGTTGCTCATACCGGCTCGCCCGGTATCGGATCTGGCTACTCACACCTTACCCCTGACAAGATGAGTTTAAGACGAATGGTGAAGAAGCTTGAAGAGAAGTACAGTGTGTCATTCATGTATAAAAGTGAATTGTCTGAATTCATGATCCTGAATACGGACGATTCATTCTCTTCTCTTGAAAAGGAACTGGAACACCTGCTTAAACCCTGCGGTCTGAGGTTTGAAAAGGTAGCGGAGGATTTTTATGTGATCTATACCAGGAATGACAGGAAGAAGGAGGTGCTGAGGACGAGTGGATACCTGCCGGATAAGCCACTTGGTGATATTAAGTCGACGCAGGTGCTGGCTAATCTTAACAGGGAGCCCTCCCTTAGCAAGGAACAACAGCAAAAGAACCTGACGGGTCAGGTGACCTCTGAGGAAGGCGAAACCCTGCCTGGTGTGAACGTTGTGGTCAAGGGTACCAACCTTGGAACGGTGACAGACTTTGAGGGCCGTTTTCGCCTTAATGCGCCGGATGATGCCACTGTCTTGATATTCAGCTATATCGGTTATAAAACTCAGGAGGTAGCTATTGGTAATCAGTCAGTGATCAATGTTACTATGGCAGCGGATGTACAAACATTGTCCGAAGTGGTGGTGAATGCATTGGGTATCGAGCAGAACAAGGACGAACTTGGTTCAACGTATTCAACCGTACAAACTTCCGATATCAACCGCTCCGGTGAAGCACTTATTCTGAATTCACTGGCCGCCAAGGCATCCAATGTGCAGATCACCTCGAGCAACGGAGATCCCGGTGCTGGTACAAACATCAGGATCCGTGGAGCCAATACCATTTCAGGAGCCAGTGATCCTCTGATCATTCTCGATGGTATTCCTATCAGCAATTCGACCATATACGGAGGTGGAAACGACATTTCCGGCGGACGTGATGCTGGCACCTCGCAGCAGTCGCGACTGAATGATCTCAATCCGAATGATATTGAGTCCGTACAGATCCTCAAAGGCGCCTCTGCAGCTTCATTATGGGGCTCAAGAGCCGCCAATGGAGTGATCGTGATCACTACAAAAAGTGGAGAAGCAGGAAAAATGAAAGTGAGCTATAAAGTGACCCGATCATTCGACGAAGTGTTGGAAAGAATACCGATGCAGACCACATTTGGTCAGGGACGTAGTGGAAGCTATAACCCCACACGCGCAGAATCCTGGGGAGACTATATTCCCAATCGTTCCGGAGCGCCTGACGAAGTGGACATAACCGGGGAGTTTTTTGAAGCGGCCGACGGGACCCGTTACTATCCGATACTTTCCAAAAATCAAGATGACATCTTTGTGGAGTCAAACTGGGATCAGGTATTTCAGACCGGTGGGTTCTGGCAGCATGATCTTACTCTGAGTGGAGGAAATGATAAGGCTACTTATTTCTTCAGTGCCGGAAGACTGGATCAGGAAGGGATCATAAAAAATTCGGATTATGACAGGACCAACTTAAGGCTAAACAGTAAGTTCTACCTTAACGATATTATCAGTGCTTCAGCGAGAGCCGGTTACACCAAAAGCAATTCCAATAGAATTCAGCAGAGCTCAAATGTAAATGGCTTATTGTTGGGTCTGCTCAGAACCCCGCCGGATTTTGACAACAGCGATTACATTGGTACCTATACCAATGATGACGGTGTTGTCTTCCCGCTAAGGCACAGATCTTACAGGAAATACCTGGGTGGTACGACTGACGATGCCAATCCCACATACAATAATCCTAATTGGACCGTGTTTGAACAGGAAGCATCCTCTGAAGTAGACAGATTTATAATGGCCACAGAACTTGACATCACACCCATCAGTTGGTTATCATTTACACTGCGAGGAGGGATTGACAAGTCCACCGACAAGCGTGTCTATTTCTTCCCTGTAGGTTCAGCCTCTGATACCAATTCAGGAACCCTCGCCGAAGATGTAATCAGTGAGCAGGAGATCAATTTTGATGCGATTGGCAAAGCTAATTTTAATTTGACCCCGGATATTTCACTGCAGGCAACGCTGGGATGGAACATCAATGACAGACGTCGTTTCATTAATTCATCGGAACTTAATGGCTTTTTACCCAATTCCAGATTGCGTACAACTAACTTAAATACGGCTACAGCCAATTCCAACATTGAAAATACAGCCAGATTCATACGATCAAATCGCGGATACGCCGTCTTGTCTTTTGACTTACTGGATCAATTGTTTGTGAACATGTCCGGTGCCGTGGAAGCAGCTTCTTCTGTATCCGGCACCTTTTTCTATCCATCAATTGATGCCGCATGGCAGTTTACTGATAATCTGGATCTGAGCAGTACTCCAATCTCGTTTGGTAAGTTGAGGGCATCATGGGGAAAGGTAGGTGTACAACCACTTCCGCACCGTTTCAAAACCCTGTCGGAAAGCGGTTTTTTCTATACCACGTACAGTGACCCTCTGGAAGTAGCCCGCTTTGGCGGAGGTTTCAGAGTGGATGATGACAAGGGTAATCCGGATTTGGAGCCAGAGATAAAAACGGAATTTGAAGTAGGTATGGATCTGAGATTTTTTGATGACAAACTGTCCTTTACCGCCAGTTACTATCAAAATGAAATTACCGGTATTTTAATCGAAGTAGGATTGACTCCTTCATCTGGTTTTGATACCCAATATGCCAATGCAGCATCCATGGAAAATAAAGGGCTCGAAATGGAAATAGACTATACTATCTTGAACAATCAGGATTGGGAAGTCGGGGTTTTTGGTAACTGGGCCAGAAACAGGAATGAAGTAACCAGTTTGAGTGGTACAGATAATATCAACCTCACCCCAGGAGCTTCCGTAAGTTCCCGGGCAGTGGTAGGGGAACCATTGGGTGTGCTGTTTGGTACCGGTTCAAGAGTAAATGAAGAAGGAGGGTTGGACCTGGATGCTAACGGTTTTCCTCAGACTACTTCAAGCCCGGTAGTTCTGGGTGATCCCAATCCGGACTGGAGATCAGGTTTTGGACTGCGGGGTGCATGGAAAAACCTGGCGCTCAACGTACTGTTTGAGCATGTTCAGGGAGGGGCCTTTTCACCACGTACACTATGGGTATTGAGAAGGTTTGGGACTACTCAGGAAACTGCCAATGTGATAGAATCTACACCTATGGAGCTGGTAAATTACAGAGGCGAAGTTATCCCGGCTGGCTCCTTTGTGAGAGGCAATATTGCCAACTTTGGCGGAGGTGACGTTCTGTTGGATGAAAGATGGTACAGAACAGGCATCGGTGGAGGATTTGGGGACAATCAGGCCTATAACTTTTCTATAAAAGACGCTACCCAAACAAGGCTTAGGGAGCTGTCTTTGGGTTATACCATAAACTCTGACGCATTTCGCAGCGCTACTAAACTGGGTTCTGTGACGTTTACGGCCACTGCAAGGAATTTATTTGTATGGGATGATCTGGAAGGTATTGACCCACAGCAGACCAATCAGTTTGGAGTAAGTAACGGTCAGGGGTTGGATTATTTTACAAATCCAGCCACTAAGTCCTACATATTCTCAGTTTTGTTCACACTTTAATGAAGACTAAGATGAAAAAAGCAGTATTACTCATATTAATTTTCGGGATTTTCATCTCCTGCGAGGATTTGGTGGATGATATCAATGAAGATCCTAATGATATAGAAATCGACGAAGTGGATCCGGTGCTGTTTCTTAACGGTGCTCAACTGGCGAATGCTGTAGCGCAAGGAGGACATTTAGCCAGAATATCGGGCCTTTTCAGTGGTCAACTCATTGGTTATTCATCTCTTTATTCAAATATCTATGGTTATTCTATTTCATCAGCAGAATCTGAAAATGCCTGGAACCGCTGGTATATCGGAGTAATAACCAATGTTCGAACCATACGTGAAAGAGCTCCGGGGGATCGCCTCCTGGGTGGCATTTCAAAGGTTATTGAAGCACATGCCATAGGGTCTGCAGCATCCCTGTTTGGAGATGTTCCTTATCGGGAGGTATTTATCGAAGAAATTGAGGATCCTCAATTTGATCCTCAGACTCAGGTTTTTAATGATATGATTGACTTACTGGAGTCTGCCATTGTTGACCTGAATCAGGCAATTCCAAGAGATGAAGTACCGCCGTTTGACATTTATCATGCCGGGGACATTACGAAGTGGATTGAATCAGCCTATACGCTGCAGGCCAGGTATTATCTTCAGTTGAAGGATTATGCCAATGCGTATACTTCGGCTCAAAACGGTATTTCTATTCCAGAGAATTCTATGAAATACATCCCTAGAGGAGATGATGATATTTTGGAAGGAGATAAAAATCTTTTCTGGACTATTTTATCTGGGTCCAGAACAGGAGACATTGGCAACGATGGAAGCTACCTGATGGAACTACTTGACCCTTCAAATGCTATGTATAGGGGAAATACTAAAACGGATGAAACAGCACGTTTCAGTTACTATGCCATTAATGAAGGTTCTGCGGCTGGCAACTTTGGCATAATTGAACAATTTGAGCCTCAAAATCTGGTATCCTTCGAAGAAAACTCTCTGATCCTGGCAGAAGCGGGTGCACGAACCGCTGACTTTGATACCGGTCTGGGACATTTGAATGATTACAGAGCGGCGTTGAATACGGGATTCCATATCAATACAAACTATGATACTGCGGCGTTTGACTATCAGCCGTACGACGCGGCAGATTTTCAGTCGGGAGGAATGGAAAATCAGGATGATGTTGACCCAACACGGGCTCTGCTCCGTGAAATAATCGAGGAACGCTATGTATCCGGTTTCCTTACATATATGCCATTCAATGATGTAAGAAGGCTGGATAAGAGTGACCAGGACCTGATCGTGCCGTTCCCGCTGAATACAACATCAGCTACTATGAATCCACAGCGATTGCCCTATGCGGAATCTGAATTATTTGCGAACTCCAACGGCCCGGGACAGGACCCCGGAATATTTGTAAAGACCCCGGTAAATCAATGACCGGAAAAAAGAGGCGCCTTATAAAAAGCGCCTCTTTTTTTATTCCTTACGTTGTGATCCTTAGCACTCTTTTTTGTTTCTTTTGCCTGGTGATGCTCTTACGGCTGACTTCGGGAAGGCTTCAGTGTCATGAAAATTTTACATCAACGGTATCTGCAGCATAACCCGTACTTTGCTATTTTGGAAAATGGATGTCAGGATTATGCAAAAGATAACAGTGTTTTGGGTTTTACTGTGTGTATTTTCAAATGCTACAGGCCAGAAACCCAATAAGCCCGGTGATTATCTCCTTCCGGAGTTCCACATCGAGCGTAGACAGGCGCTAAGGGACCAGATGCCGGCCAATTCAGTGGCGGTGTTTTTCTCAAACTCTGTACGTAACCGGGCCAACGATGTGAATTATGTCTATCACCAGGACCCTGATTTTTACTATCTTACCGGGCATCAGGAGCCTCACGCGGTCTTGTTTATCTTCAAAGAACCGCAGCTGATCAACAGCAGCACAACGGACGAGATCATTTTTGTGAGGGCACATCATGCATTAATGGAGCTTTACGATGGGCCACGCCTGGGCAAGGAGGGTGCTTTGGAGAAACTTAGACTTGACATGGCCTTTGAGGGTACCGAATTCGAACGGTTCAACCTGGATTTTACCTCGTTTGATAAAGTGCTCTTCTATGATTTTTTCAACGATGTGCGGGATACCAAAGAAAAAGGAGATCTGTTTGATCTCATCAGACAGTTTAGGGAAAAAGTGGGTTATGAACAGGACGATCTCTCCATCGAACCAAGAAATAATAATCTGGACATCGTCATGCTGGACAGCCTCATGAAGAATTTGAGAGGGATCAAGACACAGGAAGAGATTGCCCTGCTGAGAAAGGCGGTGGATATCTCCACTATAGGACAAAGAGAGGTGATGAAAGCCATGCATCCCGGTATGTCGGAAACCGAAGTACAGGGGATCCATGAGTTTGTTTTTAAGAAGTACCAGTCAGAGTACGAGGGCTATCCCAGCATTGTAGGTGCCGGCCACAATGGCTGTGTGCTTCATTACATTGATAACCTTAAGCCTGAGATCGAGGATGGTGAGCTTATACTGATGGATCTGGGAGCGGAATACAGAGGTTATACAGCCGATGTGACCCGCACCATCCCCGTTAACGGCAGGTTCAACCCGGAGCAAAAGCAGATCTACGATCTGGTGTATGAAGCTCAGGAGGCAGCCATGGAGGTATGCAAACCCGGAGCCGGATTCACGGACCTGCTGAAAGCCACCAGAGAGGTAGTGAATAATGGACTCGTAGAGTTGGGGGTCTATAAAAGTGCTGCCAAAAAACATATCACTGATCCGGAAACCGGACGCAATCGTTACTATCCCCATGGTTGCTGTCATCACATAGGACTTGACGTACACGACAAGGGAGAGTATGACGTGTTACAGGAAAATATGGTGATCACCATTGAACCGGGTATTTACATCCCTTCCGGAAGTCCCTGTGATAAAAAATGGTGGGACATAGCTGTGAGGATAGAAGATGATTTCCTGGTTACCCGGGAGGGCTGTGAGCTGCTTTCTGATCTGGCGCCGCGTAAAAGTGAGGAAATAGAAGCCCTGATGAAGGAATCCAGCCCTTTTGGGGAGCTGGTTTTGCCGGAGTTAAAAGACTAGGGTAGCTCCGTAATAACGTTTCTCCGGATATATGTGATTGCAGACTTCCAGGAGGGGGTACATATCTTCTGTGTTGCTGAACATATCAGTTGAATAAAACAGGAGTAGTTTCGGAATATCTGAACATGTTTACCGATGACCACACCCAACATACTGTATATCAGAAACTTGTAGAAAACAAAGATATAAATCACTAAAAATCAGGTATTTAACATTTTTCAATTAAAGTAGAGCATGATTTGTCCTATGTTTTGCTCCTAAAATGCAACTGAAATACAAATAGTGCAACTTATCGACCTAAAGTAACAATACAACAGGAGTCATAGATTCATTCTCCAGGTGCTACTTCATATTTGCAGCCGCTAGAGAAAATGTGAAGTGGATATGAATTTTTTTGACTCTGAAATGGCTAAAAAGGGCATTACTTTTTTTGTCAGTTGGCTTGGTTTGTTTTTTGTCCTTGTTCCTGATCTTATCATGGCGCAGGGAGCGTTGGTTGAGTATCCTGCCGGTAGTACACCGGCTTCGTGGGGCTACATTGAATATCTTCCTCAAGATTACGATGCGAACCCTTCCAAACTTTTTCCAGTCATTATTCATCTTTCCGGTAGTGGAGAAGCGGGCAATGGTTCCAGCGATTTGCACAAGGTGACAAGGCATGGACCGCTGAACCTCGTGAAGTCGGGTAAATGGCCCGTGCCCAATGAAAGTGGGCGTATCCCGGGGGAAAACTTTATCATTATCGGACCACAGAGTCCGGGAGGATTTTACAATTCCGGAAAACTAAAAAATCTTATAGAGTATACCATAGATCACTACAGGGCTGATCCTGACAGGATTTATGTGATGGGCCTCAGCTCGGGTGCATTCAGTGTTTTCAGGCTCCTTGCCGATTACCCTGACCTTGTTGCAGCAGCGATCCCTATTGCCGGGAATGGTGCCAGGACCACAGATAAGGCTTGTTTGTACAGAAATGTGCCCATTTGGGCATTTCACGGTGAGGCAGACGGTACTGTAGCCGTGAATGGCTCTATTCTGCCCGTCAATGCGGTGAACGCTTGTTTGCCAAAACCGAATGTGAAAGCCAAACTTACCATATACCCCGGCGTGGGCCATAACTCATGGTCCAGAACCTACAGCCTCAGCGGAATGGGGCAGGGAGATGCTGACTGGGATGCTTTTGATATGAGCATATATGACTGGCTCCTGCAGCATCGGAGAGGTAGTGACCCGGCACCTTCACCGGTTCCGGAACCTGTAGCCGATGCAGGCGGTGACATAACGATAGATCTGCCACAAAATAGTGCCGAACTGAACGGCTCTGGTTCGGTGCAGGGAGGGTCGATAGTTTCCTACACATGGACAAAAATCGCCGGACCATCCCAGTATACCATTGCCGGACAAGACAAGGCTCAGGCTACAGTGAGTGATCTGGTAGCAGGAAGTTATACCTTTCGGTTGACGGTAGTGGATGATCAAAACCGCTCAGCCAGTGACCATATGTCGTTGGTAGTCAATGAGGAAACAAACCTGCCGCCGTTGGCTGATGCCGGAGACAATATAGCCATAACACTACCGGACAATTCAGTCACGCTGAACGGAAGCGCCACTGATAATGATGGTGTAGTAACTTCCTATAGCTGGAATCAGGTAGCAGGCCCTGTTTGTAACCTGAGCAACGCAGATCAGCCTGACGCACAGGTAAATGATCTGTCAGAAGGCCTCTACTCATTTGAGCTCACGGTTACCGATGATGACGGAGCCACTGCGAATGATATTCTTGACGTTGAGGTGAGTTCTGCACAGAGTGAGAATGGAGAATACTATCGTATTCAGATCGTCAGCAATAAAAAAATGCTACAGGCAAACCTTACGCTGGGCACAGAGGACAACAGTTCATCCCAGGTCTGGGAGAAAATCGAATGGGCAGATGGCTGGTTTAAGCTGGCAACGAAGACCACAGGAGAGCTGCTAACGGCCCAAAGCGGGTACCAGGTATCGCTGTCTGGCAATGCCGCCGGGGATGCTGCCTTGTGGAAACTGGTACCCACGCGGGGAGGTTACAGAATTGAGAATAAATCGTTTCAGGTTTGGTTGAGGGGGAATAAACGGAATAATTCCGTTGAAACGGGTACCCTGAACCTTCAGGGAAGCTGGACCAAGTGGTTATTCATCCCGGAAGATAATGGGTCCAATGCACGTATAGCTTCGAAACGCGAGCTTTCGGATCCCCTGGAAGAAAACGAGACGGATTTCCGGCTATATCCAAACCCCGCTACTACAGCTATAAACTTCACTGTTCCTTCTCATTTTGAAGAACCGTCCTTCACCATATTTGATCTTTCCGGTCATGTGGTGCTTGAAGGATCTGTAGTTGCCTTGAATGGAGCCCGCGAGATACCGGTGGCCAATTTACATTCCGGTACGTACGTCTTCAGGCTGGTCGACAACCGTAATGGTGAAGTACTGAACAAAATATGGATGAAAAGGTAGTATGGACGGTCATTGATGGGACTGGTCCACATTGCTCGTTCACAAAGAAGTTGTCTCGAAAGAGTCAGCTTCTTTCTTTTTATGGACATATCAATCAGTTTTTATTGAGGAGAGCATGTCACATCCTCAAACTAATAACATTACAAATAGCTGATAAGTAAATCATCAAAAAAAAGAGAGTGCCTTTTGAGACACCCTCCTTTATTGTCACGTGTTAAAAGCCAGATAATTAGTTTGCTACTTTAGGTTTGGTAACAAACTCCGCGGTCCTGCTGTTTTTTAACAATTTGTGCATAAATTTTTGGATGTCTTTTGTAGTGATGCTATTGATAATATCCTCAAAGTTTTCAGGCGCATCCATATTGTAGCGATCCAGCACATAATGCTTCATTTCTTTAAAATAATGCATATTGGAGGAGCCTTTACTTTCTTTTCTTTTCTTTAAAAAGCTCTCCAGTGTTTTGTCAAGGTCCTTTTGTAATACTTCACCTTTCCTGATTTTATCCATTTCACCGTGCATCACCGCTACCAGGTTATCTGCCATATCCGGATCACAGGTAAATGTCACCCTTAGATAAGCGGTAGGCTCTGGTTCTTTCTCAAGGAAAGATATCACGCCTGCACCATAAGTACCCCCTTCATCTTCCCGGAGGGTTGCGGTATAGCGAAGGCGTAGTATTCCCACTAGTGTGTTTAATAATATCTCGTTTCTGGGATTCACGGCCAATGTATTGGTCAAACGATAGTTTACCTGGGCCTTTGGTGTTTCCATTTCCAGGTAAATGTCTTCATCATATTTTGGCCGCAACCAGTCCAAATCTATCTTTTCCCATGTCTCCTTAGTATCTGTGGTTGGCATACTGGCTATGTACTTTTCCAGTAAAGGTTTTAAGGTTTCTTTGGAAACATCGCCGGCAATAAAAAAATCAAAATCCGCAGGGTTGCTATACCTCTCACTATACGCCTTTTTTGCTTTTTCCAGGCTCAAAAGCGGAAGGTCCTTTTCTGTCATGAATGACCTGTAAGGATTGTTACTACCCCAAAGTGATGTATATATCGTATCTTCAATGACATAAGGAAGGAATGAATCCTGCTCTTTAAGGGATATCTTAAGCGTTTCTATACCCTTCCTAAAAGCATCTTCTGTAAACCTTGGTTTAGTAAACCTAAGATTGACCAGTTGTAGCATGGCTTCCACATCTTCGGTTGATGAACCAGCTCGTACATCTTCTTTAAATTCGAATATTCTAAACGTCGAATAGACTTCTTTTCCTGCCAGTTTTTTCTTTAGCTCTTCCGGAGTAAAAACACCCAATCCGGAGTTTCGAACTATGCCCGGTAGTAAGTTCACCGAACTTAGCGCGTCAGTAGCTATCAGAGATTCACCTCCTTTACTTACGGCTTCCAGATACACTTGATTTTTTTCCTTGTCCACAAATTTGTAATGTACCCTGATACCATTGCTCAGGGTAAAGGTGGTGAAATAAGGTTTTTTGTTTTCGGTTTCAGAAACAATGGTACCCTCATTTAATTTTACACCACTAAGTAGTGGTCGCGTATCTTCTGCCTCTTCTTCATATGGTTGCAGATCGGCATTGTTTTCGGCTGTTTCAATGATTTGGGCTGCCTCCTCTTTGGTCAAATTCTCTTCTTCTTCTACCCCGGTTACAATCACAGCTCGGTTCTTGTTAGTATATAGTGCCTGCATTCTGGCAGTAATATAAGCCTGGTCAAACCCCTCAAAAAGCTCTTTGGCAATGGCATACTCTCCTTCTATATCTGT
This sequence comes from Flammeovirgaceae bacterium BBD 1991-12, assembly GCA_001657315.1. Classification (GTDB taxonomy): domain Bacteria; phylum Bacteroidota; class Bacteroidia; order Cytophagales; family Cyclobacteriaceae; genus Fulvivirga. The sequence continues at coordinate 14,307 of LYSV01000018.1, forward strand.
CAGGTGGGCATTCTCCAGATAATTTCTTTTGATGCCCTCAATGATTTGTTTATGATTACGGTCATCATATCTCTCAATAAGGTTTTTGTAGGTGCTGTTCATCTCTGCGATGGCGGTCTTTATTTCAGATTGCGTAAACCCAAACTTCACTGCACGGTTCAATTCATTCATAGCAAGTGTAAATGCCTCCCTTTGTTGGTTTGGTTTTGGAGTTATAAACACATTAAATATGTTATGCAACCTGGTTAGATCAGAGTGTCTCAGATTAGCATAGAGAAATGGCGCATCCACTTTGTTACTCAGAGCAGAAAACCGTGTTTGTAACATAGAAGTGATCAAAGTGGTTGAAAGGTGCTCACGGAAATACTGGACATTCTGATTACCCAAAGATTTGTCATGGCGAATGTTGAATTCAATTGAACTGGAGGGTATTTCCTTATCCATACCTAACCCGTAACCCAACTCCTGCTTGTCGTCGATTTTAACTACAAAGCGCCTGGGTGGGTTTTTTACCGCAGGAATACCTAAAAACTTCGCCTTGATTTTCGCTTCCATATCGTTTAAATCGATATCGCCTATAATAGCAATGGCCTGCAGGTCTGTCCTGTACCAATCGTGATAAAAATCACGTAGCACTTTATAGTTGAAGTTTTCAACGATTTCCATAGTTCCTATCGGTAATCGTTCTGCATACCTGGAATCCGCAAACAAAACATTCTGCTTTTGCTCAAACAGGCGCATAAAGGCAGTTTGCCTGGTTCGCCATTCTTCTTTTATCACTCCACGTTCTGCATCTATTTCTTCATCGGTCAATAGCAATCCATTGGCCCAGTCGTAAAGTATTTGCAGGCCTGTCTCTATCAAATCCGGGGTGGTGGGCATGTTATTGATGTTATACACCGTTTCATCAAAAGAGGTGTATGCGTTAATATCTCTGCCAAATACCAGTCCGTTCTTTTCCAGTTTATTTAAAAAGGCTTTTCCAGGAAACGCCTCAGTACCATTGAAAGCCATATGCTCCAGAAAATGGGCAAGCCCAAGCTGGTCATCATTTTCTAAAATAGAGCCCACATTTTGAATGATGTAATAGCTGGCCACATCTTCTACAACATCTGTTTTATGCAGGTAGTAGGTCATGCCATTGGGCAGTATACCTTTTTTTATACTTTTATCCACAGGCAGGGGAGCCTGTAAATCTACTGACTGTGCTAACATGGTCAGGTTTAAAACTGACACGATAATTGACAACAAAAATTTCGTTTTCATATTCTTTCTTTTTTATATCCTTTCTTACAAGTGTTTTACCGTATTTATTTGGATTCCGGAAGTATCTCCTGATCATATCCGGCTTAATTCATTTTGCTGGTGTCCATTCCCCAAAATGAGCGTACCTCATACCATTACCTTCTTTTGAGTTTTAAATCATGCCGAATAGTCTCTACAGACTGACACACATGTCATTAACCTAAGCCCTATAAAATGGCCTGAAATCTGTGATTACGTTGAGGCTTACACGCTGAAACCAGATCAATAAATTTTCTGGCTTCAGGGTGCCTAAGCCTGGGTGCTATATTTATCTCAAATTTGGATTAGCCGCCAACTCATTATTGGGAATTGGTATGTACCTGTCACCTGCAAGATTCCAGGTGTCTGGTTTTTCTGCCGACATGACTGCATCCAATTGACCGGTGCGGATCAAATCGAACCATCGGTGACCTTCAAATGCAAGCTCTACAAAACGTTCCTGAGCTACCGCATCCAGTAAGTCCTGCTGAGTGGTCGCCGTGGTATTTGCCAGTCCCGCCCTGTTTCTTATCAGATTTACATCTGAAGTGGCCGTGGATAGATCCGGTGAAGGTAGTCGTAAACTTGCTTCAGCGCGGATAAGGTGCATTTCTGATAATCTTATTAGTTTTTGACGCTCATCATACTCGAAAAAATCACTATCAAACTTATTGCAGTAAAAATTTCCATCACCAAAATCCCCTACAAGTTGCGCTCTTCGCAAATCCCCGGTCTCATAGCTATTCACCAGCTTATCGCTGATGAAAAAAGATGGTGTTGCGCCAAATACTGACCCAATTAAATCCGGAACAAAATTACCAAACCGGTCATAGTCAAGTTCAAAAACACTCTCCCGGGAATCGTCATCATAAAGTGATACAAAGTTTCCCGGTACAGGTAAATCTATGCTTATGTCGGGATGGTCGATCACCTTGGTTGCCAGTGCTACCGCTTCTGACCAGTTTTCTCTATACAAATGAACCCGTGCAAGGAAAGCCTGCGCAGCTGGCGCAATTGCCCGTGCCCGACTTCCGTCATAAGCACTATAGTCTGTAGGTAATAACTCAATGCAAGCGATCAATTCTGACTCAATAAAAGTCCAGATTTCTGTTTCAGATGTTTTGGACAAACTGCTATTGACCTTAGGATCAGAAGTTATAGCCAATGGTATATCTCCATAATAATTCACCAGTTGGAAATACGCCATGGCACGTAGAAACCTCGCCTCACCCAGAAACTGATCTCTCAGTTCCTCATCTACATCTGTTCTCCCTGTTACAGCATCTATCAACGCATTTGCCTGGTAGATGACCCTGTAACTGTTCTGCCATATAGTGGCGGTTTTTTGGTTTTCTCCAGTAACTTCATTGTTAAAAACGTTAATATCATCCAAATCACTTGCCCCTGCAAGTTTTGTCTGATCTGAGAGAGCCGACATTATTCCGTTGAAAGTCAGGCTATAATAGGAGGCTTCACTGGCCATAGTATAGTAAATACCATTTACAGATGCAGCAATGGTGGTTTCATCAGCATAAGCCTGATCTCCAACCAATGTTGTACCATCAGGATCGACGTCAAGGTTTTCATCACATCCGAAAAATATCAGCGTCAAAACAAGGAACAGTGGTGTGAAATTGAAAATTATATTTCTAAATTTCATTCTAATATCTTTTTGAGTTCTAAACTATTAGAAGGTTAAATTCAAGCCCAGGGTGTAACTCTTGATGGCCGGAGTGAAAAGTCCTCCTATTTCCGGATCGGCCCCTTTAAAGTCTGTAATTGTAAACAGGTTATAACCTGTAGCATATAATCGAAGACTCTCAATGTTGCCATTTAGTAGTTCTGGAAAAGTATAACTTAGTGTCACATTTTTTATCCTGGCATAGGACGCATCATCGTAAGCGAAGGAACTTCTGGAAAGGAGCCTGTTAACATTATAAGCCGCGGTTCCCGGTACGGATAACCTTGGTATATCCGTAACGTCTCCCGGTTTTTGCCATCGATCGAGCATAAATACTGGCACGTTGGTTCCAAATTCAATTCCACCTAAACCATATTCCCTGTCTACACCATTCACAAATTGCGCCTGAACGAAAAAATCCCAATTTTTGTAAGTGAAAGAGTTAATCCAACCTCCATAATTATCCGGCAGGCGTTTTCCCACGGTTATTGCGTCATCTTCCGAAAAAATTATCAAGCCTTCTTCTCCCAAATCTTCAAACATGGCAATACCTGTTTCGGAATCTACTCCAAGGAAATTGAACCCGTTAATTCTATCCAGTGTCTCACCCACTTTAAAATTTCTTTGCACAAAAGGCGGTGCAAATTCAAGATTGGGAAGACTCAATAATTCATTTTTGATGGTACTTATGTTGAATCGACTTGTCCATGTAAAGTCTTGAGTCTGAACAGGTGTCAGTGTAAGGGAAAGCTCTGCCCCTTTATTTTCTACTTCTCCATCCAGGTTGAAGGGTGCTCTTCCAAATCCTGTAACATTACTTACTGCACCATTAAAAAGCATATCTGTGGTAATGGAGCGATAGTATTCCACATTTAAATTAACCCTATCGTTCCATGTATTGAATGTTAAACCTACGTTAAACTTGCTGGTCTCTTCCCATTTCAAATTCTTGTTCTCCAACCTATCTGCAACCAGGGTGGTACTATTGTTGTAACTATTGAAGGGTGCAGAACTGGTAGCTAAAAACTGAAAATCACCTATGGCATCTGTGCCCGTTATCCCGTAAGATGAATAGAGCTTGATAAAGGTGTCATCACCCACCAAATTCTTGACGAAGGACTCTCCAGATAATACCCATCCACCTCCTATAGACCAGAATGATCCATACCGGTTGTTGGCACCAAATCTTGAAGAACCGTCTTGCCTCAGAGAAGCCTGTAGATAATACCGACCGCCGAAGTTGTAGTTAAGCCTACCAAAAAGAGACTGAAATCTGTATTGCAATTCAGAAAATGTTATTTGTATTGGTTCTCCATTAGCTATTGTATTGAGGTTATCGTTTGCATTTCCTATTGTTCGTGTTGTAATTGATGATAAGGTAGTATTTGTTGATAAGTAGGTACCTCCCAACATTGCAGTCAGGGAATGTTCTTCAAAGTTTTTGCTATAGGTCAATCTTGGCTCTACATTGAACGTGCTTGAATTGGAATTACGCAAAAACGCAGAACTGTTATCATTGTTTCTAAAACCGCTTTCCGGGGGATCAAAACCTCTCGTCTCACCTATTTGTGTGTTAAAGCTGATATCTGTATGGAAATTCAGATCATCCAATATGAAATAATCCAGATAACCATTACCCAAAATCTGATAGTTTTTTGTTTCTGTATAGGGGGTGGCTAATCGGTTCGGATTCGTTATCAAACCTCCATTAAGAATATCGAGATTGGTATTGCCCAAAGAATCAAGTGCAGGAATCACAGGCAGAGCGTTGTTCAGGTTTGGGATGAGTACCTGATCATAAAACTTATTTTTCATAAGAACATATGATACTCCCCCTCCAACGGATAGATTATCTGTAAGAAGTGCATCAATATTAGTACGAAAATTGTATCGGGTTAATCCCCAATCTCCTTCGATTGGAGCTTCCTCATCACGAAGACCGCCACTTATAAAATAGGAAGTACCACCGTTACCCCCTGAAATACTCAGGTTGTATTCCTGTGTGATTGCTTCCTGAAAAAATACTTCTCCCCAGTTAGTATTTACTGTAGAGTCATAAGGCAAAAACAAATCCGGCGCATTAAATTCATTTATTGTAATACTATCGTTAGCAAAAGCTTCTCGTCGAAGTTCCCTGTACTGATCACTGTTTAACATATTTTTTACCCTGGAAGCTTCGGAAACACTCGTATATGCCTGAAAGGAAATTCTCGGCTTTCTATTGCCTCCTCTTTTGGTTGTCACCAAAATCACACCGTGCGTTCCCCTGGAACCGAAAATGGCTGTTGCGGCGGCATCCTTCAAAACATCTACAGATTCAATATCAGCTGGAGCAATCATGGTGAGATCTCCCGGAACGTTATCAATCAATACCAGTGGTTGGGCATCTGGATTTGTGGAATTTATGCCTCGTATTCGGATGTTTACCGGTGCTCCTGGTCTCCCGGATTCGTTGATGATTTCTAAACCAGGTAATACTCCCTGAAGGGCTGTCAGCGCATTAGTCGTTGGCTGTAGTGCTATATCTTCTGTTGTTGCGCGGACAGTAGATCCTACTACTTCACGCTTCGCCTGCTGCCCATATCCTATTAAAACCACTTCGTCCAACTGGGCGAGAGATTCTGACAATGTTACATTAATTACAGTTTGATTTCCCACTACAACTTCTTTGGTTTCAAAACCAACCGATGATATCATCAATGTCGCTCCTGGCCCTGACACTGAAAAACTGTAATTACCATCTAAATCCGTAGCAATCCCATTGGATGTCCCTTTCTCTACCACCGATGCTCCTGGTACCGGGGCTTCATTTTCACCTGTTACCTTTCCTTTTATCCTGATTCCTTGCCGGGCTTTCTCGTCAATTACTACCTTCAACCTGTCATCATTTCCTTCTTCCCTTTCTTTGACGTTTATGGCATTGTTGATCTGCTTAAACTGTAGATTGGAGCGTTGAGAAATTTCCAATAAAAGGTCTGCCACTGATTTCTTACCTGCGGCCAAATTCAATTTGACATCTTTTTGTTTTATTTTCTTCTGATCATAAGAAAACCGATAGTCTGTTTGTGCCTCTATTTGTTCAAAAATTCCAAATATCGTTTCCCTTCCACCAGGAATTGATACTTCCACATCTCTTACACTTTTATACTTCTGCGCGTTCATGTCCGTGGCAAAAAGCAGCGAAAAGGCGCAAAATTGGATAAGAAAGCAGTAAAACTTGCATTTACTCAAGAGATTGAATTGTTTTAAGTATCTAAATTTCATAAATTGATCAAGGTTTAGTTAGGATTTTAATTAGACCGTGAAGGGATGGGTTTGCATTCCCGTATAACAGTCCGCCCTTTCACCATATTTTTGTCTCAACAAGTATTGTATTTCGTGTTTGTGGTTTGTTTTTTAATCACTCAACAAAACTTGTGATGTTAAAGTAATTGATTGGTCCACTGAGTGTTAATAGTCAGTTTTGACATGTCAGTTTAATACTACTGTTATATTTATTTTAATAATATAGTCACCTGCTTGTCGTTAATGATGTAATCAAAATCCTGGATAAAACTCATACTGTTTAGCACCTGCCTTAATCTCTCATCTTTAAATTCCCCATTATATTCCCATTCTTCTTGAGCACCTGAACCTCTCAAAAAGATTTCTACCCCGTACCACCTTTCCAATTTGTGGATGACCTCTTCGATGGAGGCATCAGAAAAAATAAGCCTGCCATCTTTCCATCCACCCATTTTTTCTATCGAAAAATGAGACTTGATTAGTTCTTTTTTCTCATCCATAAATGCCATTTCACCTGGTTTTAACATCAATGAGTTTTCCCTACTTTCTGTCAAGATGACTTCAACATTTCCTTCAACCAACCCAACGGTTACATTTTCATTCACAACATTCACGTTAAATTCTGTCCCTATTGCCTTTATCTCCACCCCTAATGCCCTCACTACAAAAGGATAGTTAGGGTCGCTGACTACATCAAAATAGGCCTCTCCCGTCAATTCTACTTCCCTGGTATTCTTTTCAAAGGAAGATGGATAAGTCAGCTTGCTTCCCCCATTCAGAAACACCTTGGAACCATCTGGCAGGTGAATCGTAGATTTTTGTCCATTGAGATTTTCTTTTTTTATTAATGCCACTTTTTGAGGTAAGTATGGCGAGAAAAAATCTTGCTTCGACAATAGTATGCCCACCAAAAAAAACAACAATGCCCCTACCGCATACTTCAGAAATCTCCTGGTGATTCCATTATCCTGATGTCGAAAGCTATGATCGTCAATGCCTGAAACAACTTTGGCAAACAGACGATCTTTGTGTCCACCAGATGGCTGGTGAGTGTCCAATTCCCAGCTTTTTTTAAGTATTTGAAAAATGCGTTGATTGTCCGGGTTTTGGGAAATCCAATCGTTCAATTGCAGGGATTCATTATCTTTTAACTCCCCTGCTAACTTTTTACCTATCAAATTGTATATCTTCTCTTCACTCATTGCCATTCTTAATAAATTCTCAAAGAAGTCTCATCAATGGTTCCAGAACTAACATAGCGAGAATCAGAATTGCTGTGCCTGACCGATGTATATATCCAATCCTTTGCTCGTCCGATTGATACCTTTCTATGTTTTCTTTGATGATTTTAAATGCTTTCCCAATGTGATATTCCACTGCTTTGTCAGTTATATCCAATATCTCAGCTACATCTTTATATTTCAGATGGTCCTCTTTTACCATTTTATAAATAAGTTGCGTTTTTGGTGGAAGTAATCCAATGGCACTTTTCACAACCATTTCAAACTCCCGATAGAGCATCTCCTTATCCGGACGGCTATTGAGGGCGAACGTTTGCTCATGTACAACTTCCATAGGGATGGTTCTGTTTCTGCCTTTCTTCCTTATTTCATCTATGCAGCGACGCTTTACAGAGGTAAATAGATAATAGTCGAACTTATCTATCTCCAAAAGACGTTCACGATTTTTCCAGATACTGATAAACACATCGGCTGTTATCTCCTCCGCAAGTACTTCGCTTTTAATATAATACAAGGCAATCTTGAGCAACCGGTCGTTGTATTGATTGAAGAGTGAGCGAAATGCTTTTGTATCGCTTTTCTTCGAAATTTTCGTTATCAGCTTTTTTAGTTCACCGCTCATGTCTTTCTTTTATCGTGACCCAACGTTATCTACTGAAGAGCCTGGATTGTCACCTAACAGTTTGGGCCATCATATATCCAATCATTGTCTTAATATATTTTGCATTCTACCGATTAGATTCCCCCCCTGTCATTCAACTCTGAACAACATAAAAACTTCCTTTATAATACACTACTAAACAATGCCTAATGCGTTTATACAAGAGATGACGGATAGAAACTATGAATCCCTGGTTTTCTTTGATTTTTTTGCTGACATCCAATTAAATTCAATTTTTATAAAAAAAGTCCTCATTGCAATCTGTTTGCCGCTTTATCGGCTATCTAAAAAGTACCCACTCAAATTAAATTAGGCATTTCATAGCTTTTCCCATTGAACATTTTTCCTTGCTGGGTGACGAATTCCCCGTAATCCGCTGGGCTACTACGGAAGTAAACTTCTCATCCCTACTGTTCAATTCTTAAGGTTTTGCTAGTATCTTACGTGACGAGTGGAATCTCACTAAAGGGCTTTGATTCGTAAGACTCTTAAACCTCGGTTTTAAGAGCATAAGAAAAGAAGGTGTCTCAAAAGGGTACCTTCTTTGTTTTATCATAGGGTCAAAAAAAGCGAGGATATTTCTACCCCCGCTTTTGAAGATGTGTTATCTTGAATTGTGTGTAAGAATGACAATCTGGTTTTTAAAGACTACAATCCCAGGCAAATCATGCTATTACCTCCCTTGCTGGAGCCCAGTACGGGTGGTTAACCAGGTAGTCGACCGTATCAATATCGAACCTTTACTGGCTCATTACAAGCCTGGCGGGACATCAGTCTACCATCCCAGGATGCTGCTTAAAGTCCTGATTTACGCGTATTTGAGTAATATTTTTTCTTCCCGGAAGATGGAGGCCGCCTTGAAGGAGAACATCCACTTTATGTGGCTTTCAGCCATGAATAAGCCGGATCACAATACTATCGCCAGTTTCCGTAGCGAGCGGAAATCTTCGCACAGGTAGTAGAACTATTGGTAGAAGAAGGGCTGATAAGCATTCGTAATATTTATACCGATGGCACCAAAATAGAAGCCAATGCCAACAAATACAGTTTTGTATGGGGCCGGGCCATCAAAACCGGTAAGGAGCCTATCGGTAAGCAGTTGGATGCGCTCTGGCAATACACTCAAAAAGTGGCCGAACAGGAACTGACCGAAGATCAGCTTACCAGTTTTGAAGCAACAGATCACAGGAAAGTAAGCCAGGCCATTGAGAAAACTGACCAGGTGCTGAAGGGTAAGCAGATCAGTAAAAAAGTCAAACAAAAGCTCAACTATGCCAAGAAAAACTCTCAAGGAGTATGAAGAAAAAGAAGCTATCCTGGATCAAAGAAACAGTTATTCCAAGACGCCCCTATCTTTTGAGACGGCTTCTTTTCATTCAACGTTGCCCTTAATTCACTGGCCGATCTTGTATCTGTTGCCTAGAAGCTCCACTTTACCCGTGCATAGATCAGTCGTGCCAGCGCCATGTATTCATTGTTGAACTCATCAAAGTATAGCTGGCCTATCAGATCGAGATCAAGGTTGGGTTTTAGTGAGAAAGTGGCACCGGGGTTGAGAAACAAAGCGTTGCGCTTTCCTGGATAAAAAATTGTGGATAGCCCACCGCTGATAAGAGGATGAAAACTGTAGTTCACCTGCAAAAAAGTAGAATATTGAAAAGGGGAGAGGTCACGTGCTGTGAGCTGCCCCGTATTACTGAACCCCAGCCCATCCAGCGATTCTACATCCGAACCTTCTGAATTGTAAAGTACTGAACCCTGCAGGTACAGCGAATTCTCAAAGGAATAATCTACTGATAAGGAGGCGAGTAAAGCAGTGGACAATCTGTTCTTGTCCGTATATGGATAGAACCAGGTCACTTCTCCCTTTAAGCCTGCATCTTTCAGGTTACCTGCCCAACCCAAGCCGAGGGTAAGGTCTTCACGGGCCTTTCCGCCGAGCACCTGAAAGTCATATCCCCATTTGTTGACTTTCCACATGCCAGCCATCACTACTTTGTCAAAGTCGTCATTTACATTAGCCGCCAGCTCAAAACTGGAAGCGAAGCCAGTGTACTTTTTAATCCGGATGGCATCACTTCCGGGTCTTTCTTCATAGTCAAAATCAAAGAACGAGTAAGCATTGAAGAGGTCATTGGGATTCCATACCAGGTTTACTCCCCAGTTGATACGCTGACGCCCAACACGGATCTCCCAGTCGCCCGTATACCACTCCATATAGGCCCGGTCTATCATCGTCTGGAAAAGCCACGACTTGTTCTCCGGCCCCTGTAATGAAAGGTCGAGGTAATCATTGTTCATATCCACGGCATTTTCATAACCAGGTACTGTACGTACCAGGTCACCTGCGAACAACCGGTTTCTGACCTCAAAGTAAATTGTGAAGTTATTTGATGTAAACCACTTGAAATTCAGTCGGTTATGTATAAGATTATCAAAAGTAGTTGAATCATCCGTCACATTTAAAGTGACCAGTTCCTTGATATAACCGCTAAGCTGATACTTCCTCGAATCTGCCTGCCGGGGCAGATCACCGAAATCGTCAGTTTGCCGGGACACCGGAGGACCCGTGAGCGAATCCGTTTGGGCATGTACACATGGTAAGGAAAGAACAATAAATATCAGGGTAACAAACTTCCTGAGAACAGTCCCTTGCAGTATTTCCATATACAATTTGCTACACACTAATATGGCCTCCTCGACCATATGGAGAACATCTCTTAACCATTTTGGTATTTTGATCCTTTCCTTCAGGCTTCAATGGTCTTTTTCTCACGGACCTCATCGGATGCAATGGCTCCATCCACCAGGGTGATCACTCTTCTTGCCCGGTCAATAACGCGCTGGTCATGCGTAGAGAAAATGAAAGTCATGTTTTCATCTTTGTTAAGGGCAGACATCATATCGAGCAGATTTTCCGCAGTTTTTGAGTCCAGATTGGCAGTAGGTTCATCTGCCAGCACGAATTGTGGCTTGGAAGCCAAAGCCCTTGCTACCGCTACGCGCTGCTGCTGACCGCCGGATAATTCTGCCGGTCGCTTGTCAGCTTTATCTTCAAGGCCTACTTCGCTAAGGAGCTGTTTTACCCGGTTGGTGCGCTCTTCCCTGGTTTTTTTTTGGAGCAACATGACAAATTCAATGTTTTCTCGGGCGGTAAGTACCGGTATCAGATTGTAGGCCTGAAATACAAAACCTATGTTCTTTAGTCTGAAATCGATCAACCGGCCTTTTCTTAAACCAGATATATCCACATCATTGATCCAGACCTTACCTGAGGTAGGAGAGTCCAATCCTCCTATAAGGTTGAGCAGAGTAGTCTTGCCGGAGCCGGACGGACCTACCAATGCCGTAAATTCACCTTTTTCGATGTACAGGTTTACGTCATTGACCGCTTTGACCGGTACAGCGCCCTCGTCATAGATCCGGGTCAGACCTTCTGTGTGAATGACAAAATTCCGTTGATTATCTTCGCGCATGTTTTTCTAGATTTTTCGTATTGCTTTTACCGGATCCAGCCGGAGGGCCGTGATGGCCGGATAGATCGAAGCCAGTACGGCTGTGATCATCACCAGCACCATGATCCTGTAATAGTATATTGTTTCCAGTTTAGGGTAAATAATTGATTTAAAGCCATAGGCCGCATAACCCTCCTGATAGATCCCTGAAAGATCAAGACCATTTACACTGAACCAGTAGATGGTGAGATAGGCCAGCAACAATCCAAACGGACAGGCGATCAATACCATAAAGATGGTTTCGAGCGATATCATCCCGAAGAGCCTGACCTTGTTCATGCCGATGGCCATAAGCATACCTATTTCCCTGACTCTTTCCAGCACAGCCATGAGCATGGTATTGATAATACCGAATGACAAGGCCAGCAGAATGATCACGAAAAATATGATCATGTACTGGTCCAGCGATTCGATCATCAGCCGTAACTCAGGGGAGATATCCTTCCAGCTTTGTACCAGTAGTTCCGTATATTGGACGGCAGTAGCCGCTACATAATCATCCACCTGGTCACCATCCTGCATCAATACGGCTATTTCATGAGCTTCTCCGCCAGTACCAAGCAGCCGGGACAGATCCTCATTCCTGACATAGAGGTTGCTTTCCTCCAGACCGGAGTTGTAGCTTTTGAATATCCCCTTGCCCCAAAAACCCCCCGCCACTATATCTCCCTGTACATCCTGAAAGGTGAGAACGATCTTGGACCTTATCTTTACCTTCAGCTTATCGGCCAGCTTTTTGCCAATTACAATCCTGTTTTTATCGGATGGCTTGAGGTACTCACCTTCCACAATACTACTGCCGAATTGCGTAACCTTATCTTCGCTTTCGGGATCTATGCCTATGAATTTCCCTCCCAGGCTGTTGTTGGCCGAGCCTACCATACCATAGACCAGTACACGACCCGATACGCCCCTTACCTTTGGGTCATTGGCTATTCCCCTGATGATATCCTGGCTGTTTACAATATAGAATTTCGGGTCGTAGTCCCTGTTAAATTCCGGATGATGAATCTGAAAATGTGAGATCTCATTGCCAATGGCATCCTCCAGCCGCTGATTGATCATACCAAAAACATAAGCGAGTATGAATGCTCCTGCCCACAGCCCCAGCACCACCGCGGTGATCACTACAAGGCTTCTTACCTTATTTCTCCATATGTTTTTCCACGCAATTGATAGTAGCATTTGTTTGTTGTGTTACTTACTTTGATAACCTCTTTACTTCGTGCCCTTTGCTCTTTGCTTCATGTCAATAAGCCAGTTCCCGGCGACCAGCATCAGACAACCCGTATTATCTTAATCTCTCATGGCTGTTACAGGCTCAAGAGTCCCTATTTTGAAAAACGGATATATGGACAATACCAGAGCAATACACAGCACCACAAGGGTCTGGCTGTAAAATATTTTTGGTTCTATGGAGAAATAAAAGATCGGCTCGAAGCCGAATTTTTCATAGGTCTCCTTCAGTTCGCCGGTCACCTTAATGGGAAATTTGTAAAAATATCCGACCAGCGGGACACTCAGCAATGTTCCTGTCAATGCTCCCAGCAGCGATATCATAATATTCTCAACGATCACCACAGTGGATAGCCTGAGCTTTTTCATTCCAATGGCTACCAGCACTCCAAATTCATATTGCCGTTCCAGCGTCATCATCAGGACGGTTCCGAATATTCCAAAGGCGATCAACATGTAGAGTACGAGCAGAAAGATGACATTTTCGGCCCGCTCTCCCTCCAGTACCTGATTGAGCTCCGGCATCAGAAGCTTCCAACCCATGGCTTCGTGATCTGATGATAGTCTCTGGCCCAGTTCTTTTTCTATAAGTTCAGCATCGTTGATATCGTCAATGTCGAGAACCAGCGCTGTCATTCTGCCCGGGGCACCAAAAAGGTCCTGAGCCCTGAGCATGGGGAGGTATACCATGGTACGGTTAAGCTCCGGACTGGCAAAACGGATCAGTGCAGTGATGGGAAATTTCCCTGCCGCACTCACTCCATGGTACCCCTGTCCAATAAGAACCAATGTATCACCGACGTCCAGCTTGAGATATTCGGCCAGCCCTTCTGCCAGTAGCACGCCATCATCGTCTGTCCGGATATACCTGCCGGCAATCACTTTCTTGTCCAGTGATGTGACTGAAGGCTCCTTTTCAGGCTCAATACCTACTACCAAACAGGCTTTTGTGTGTTCATCGGATGCGGCCAGAGCAAATGATTCCAGCCGGCCAATGACATGGTTCACACCGGGATGATCAAGGACCCGGGTGACAAGCGCTGGGTCATACTCGAACGAGTTATCGAGAGTTTTGTCTTCCCAGTAACCCTTTTTATGCACCTGCACCGCCCCCATGTAGAAAGACACTACATTTTCCTGCATCCTGACCAGAATACCTTCCTTCAGGGAGTTAAGCATAATGGCCAGCAGCACCGCAAAAACGATGGAAGCCATAGTAATAAATGTCCTTCTCCTGTTTCTCCAGATATTACGCCACGCCAGTTTGAGAATCATTGTTATTGGTTGTTAGTAGTAAACAGTAAGTAAAGTTGTGGTTCGTTGAGGGAACCCGAAACATTGAACATTAAACACTAAACATTAAACACTAAACACTAAACACTAAACTTCAAACCTTATTCTATTTCACCCGTTTCATATTCTGCATGGAAAAAAAGGACTCTGTTACAGGGATATCGTATTCCACATCATGGTATTCTATCACCGTTTTGTTGCCCTCTTCGTCCACTGGTATATATTCCATAATTGCAGGTAGCATGCGGCCACCCAGTGACCGTATACTGGCAAATCTTACTTCATTCACCAGGTAGCCATCCTCATCGTACATTTCTGTTCTTAATTCCAGATAATCTGTTTTACTGATCCAGCTGTAGATCTTGCCCCAGACCACCGGAGCTTCTGGTTTGGGGATCAGCTCTATCTTGTAGGTTTCCCTGTCCATGATCACAGAATCTCCGACGATCCGGTGGGTATAGTCGTCCACGATAGACGATTCCTTGATCAGGTCATCATTGGTGAAGTCAGAGCCCATCCAGGACTGCATCATCATAGAAGGTGGCAGCTTGATATTCCGCTCAATGGAGGGTACCCAGTTCCATATTTCCTTTTTACGCTTCAGGAATACCGTACCCTTGTCACGGGCAGGTGATGTGATCAGTATCAGAGAGTAATCCGTATCCTTTGACCATGATTTTACTATCATTTCCCTACTCCAGGTGGGACGCACGATTGTAATGGTCATGCTCGTTCTGGCGGTACTGCCTCTTCGTTTTTCGTCAGCCTTTCGTACTACCTCGCGGGCATCTTCCTGACCCACGGCCGTTCCAAAAGAGCAGAAGATGGCTAAAACTGTTGCAGTTATATTATTTTTCATAGCTGTAAGAATAGTCGCGGCTTTTATATCGAGGTTCAAATTTTTCATATGAATTTTTTATCTGGCCTGAGATGTGGTGGTCATGAGCTGGAAAAAGTAGTCCGGTTGATGCGACAGACAGTGCAGGTATTCACTTCGATCAATACCTGCCCTTCAGTAGGGGAAGGGACGGGTACTTTCCGGATCTTGAAAGGTTCATTTACCTTTTCCAGTATCATGGCGTGCATTGTTGTAGCAGCCATTACCGGGTCTTACTGTTTTCCCTGAAAAAATTTCGCACGCTGGCCCTGATCTGATTTTCAGTCATTGAATCCGCAGGCCTTACTTCCACTACCTTTGAACCAAGACGGGCATGGCGTTGCATCTCCTTGTTGAAGGCAAGCCTGGCTTGTCCTGGCCCCATGATGAACAGCTTTTCCGAATCCTCAACTTGTGCTATGATCGTGGCATAGTATTTTTTTGACTGATGTTTTTTCCGTTCCATCACCTTACTTTCAGATACTACCTCTTTCGGGCTCCATGGAGTGGAGGAGCCTGATCCTCCCTTTGGATGGGTGTCCTCCATGTCCGATTGGATGATAATGGATCGTTCCTCCTTACCCTCCAGCACAACAATATGCGCACTCTTTTTGTCCAGCCATATGCCCGTCAGCTTTTCCATCATATCTCCCATCCTGCCTGCAAATTACCGGCAGGGTGCCTTCCGCCCAATGATGATTGTCAAATGGCCTGTTGACACTCATCATGACGAAAATTGCAAATATTGACTTATTTAATTAGTGAAAATGACTGCCACAATGAAAAAGATAATGGTGCCAACGGATTTTTCGGAGTGTGCCAATAATGCCATAGATGTGGCATTCGAACTGGCCCGAAAGGATCAGGCCGAGATCCACTTTGTTCATCTTATGGATATCCCTGTCGACTGGATCAATCTGGTTGAGGCCGATCAAAAAAAGATGTACCCCGATATTACTGCAAAAGTCAGAGAGATCAACAATAAACTGGATGAGTTGATCGATAAAGCATCAAAAGTGAATTTACTTTCCAAAAAGTTCATTCTGTATAATTGCAGTTACAAGTATCTGATAGAACACATTGAAAACTTTGATTGTGACTTCGTGGTCATGGGCTCCCATGGATCAAGTGGTCTGGCAGAATGGTTCATTGGATCCAACACGCAAAAGGTAGTAAGGACCTCACCCGTACCTGTGATGGTAGTAAAGGAAGGCTGTGCTCCCTTCAGGCCGCATGCTATTGTATTTTGCTCGGACTTTGAGACTGATACCATCGACGGATTCAAAAAGATAGTGGATTTTGCCAAAATGCTGGGGGCTAAGATCCATCTGTTGTTTGTCAATACTCCAGGCAATTTTACCGAAACTCCGGTTGTAGACCTGAGAATGAACCGGTATATGTCAGTGATCAATGGGGATGACGTCATTGCAGGGACCTGGATCTATAACTCATATGATTTTGAAAAGGGCCTGCTTGCCTTTACGGACCAGCACGGGGACCTGATTGCCATGGTCACACACGGTACGAAAGGCAGCCTGACTGAACGGATCATCAATCACGTGGATATGCCCGTGCTGAGTGTACATTACTGAATTTAAACACCCGTATTTACAGACCTTCGGTACTTACTTTTGACAGCTGAAGTAACACTTACTTCAGCAGTAGTTTTGCACGGTATACTTTATCATTCCATATATCCAGCAGGTTCAGAAGGTACATACCAGGCAAAATTGCCTCAGGCAGTTGAATTTGTATGGTGCCTGAGGTGTTTAATTCAACTCCTATGGCATATACCACTTTCCCGGTGACATCGAGTACTGACAGATGTCCATTGCCAACTGGTTCGGACATCTTCACAAAAAGTGTATTGTTGTCTGTGGGATTAGGGTAGACAAACACAGTTTTGCCCGTTACATCACCGAATAAACCCGTAATGACAAAAGGGTCGGATAAAGCCACACAGTCATCCAGCGTCACCTGCACCTGATAGGCCCCACTACCTGGTTCCAGGGACAACAGGCGATTGGTCTCTCCATCTATCGGCTCACCATCCAGGAACCATTGAAATAACTGTCCCGGTGTATTGGTCAGCAGGCGATCGTTTTGTTCCGTGATCACCGGTATTTCAATGTCAGAATCTGTTACAATCACTTCCCTCGTACTGGTACTGGAAAACGATCCCTCTGAAACGGTTAAGACTATATTGTAAGTACCCGATGTGGTATATCCATTTGTTGGGTTCTGTTCCTGTGAGGTGTTGCCATCACCAAAGTCCCACAACCACCCGGTAGGCTGTCCATCACTTTCATCAATGAAAAATGTGGTGCCCCCGGCGCAGGGAGAGGTCACACTGAAAATCGAGAACAGGACATCTTCACATTGGTCATCCCTCCAACCCGTACCTCCTGTGAAAGTGCTGTTGCTTTCATATGCGAAAACGGCCGTGCCGGATACGGATATATTTTCAATATCAACAAAATCAAAGCAGAACTTTGTATTTTGATCACTGTTGATAGTTGCATTACCCGTTTCGGTAAATAATCGCACTCTTTCATCTGCCGTAGCATTAATGATCATGGACCGGATGTTCAATACATTCTGATCCATCAGTTCCAGGGATGTGCCTCCCGTCAATGTAAGCTCATTTAATGTTTGGCCGGAAGTGATCTCCAGGCTTCCATTCAATACGATTACATCGGAGAGAACACTGGCTGAGGTTGATACTATTCTATTGTTCTGACCAGTAAAATTCAGGATGCTGTTGTCCAGGGATATGTTGTTTACCACCGGATCACCAAGGTCAAGTGTTTCAAGGCTAACGGTAATGTTTTCCAATAGTATGTCACTTGCCGAATTACCTGACAGATCAAGGGTATTCACCTGCAGGTCAGAGGTAATGGTCAGATCACCTTCCGCCAACTCCAGTTTATCCAGAACGATGTTCTCTCCTGAAATGAAACAATCCGAACCGGGCTGGTTCAGGACCAGAGTCAGTTCAGTATTGCTCCCCTCTATAAAGATATGCGTACCGGAACCGGATGAATTCAGCAGCTCTATGGTTCCTGCAGATTCAGATATTGTTCCCAGGATGTTTAGCGCTTTTGTGAGCTGTACTCTGTTATTGTTAAAACTTATACCGCCACCATTGTCAAGATCCCATTTCAACTGATGAACAGAAACATCATTTGTCAGGGTTACGATCTGATTGGCTGATAGTCCATTGTTATCAAATATTACACGATCGTTAGTGCCGGGTACTATTCCTGAAGGGGCGCCTCCACTTGACAGGGACCAGTGCGAGCCGTCATTCCAGGAGCCATTGCCACCTATCCAGTAGAAGGTTTGACGATCATCTGTCCGTGGCAGATTGCTGGCGATCAATGAGAATATCTGACTACTATTTTGAAGATCTCCCTTGTGTGTCACTATGATCCTGTAGGTGCCTGTAACCGGGTTGTTGATCTCTGTTTTTTCGTAATTGTCCCGGAAGTTGTCTCCGTTTGTTGCCGGGGCATCGGGTATGGACGGATCCAGTATCCACGGCATGAATTCGGTATTGTCCGGCGCAAAGACCCTCACGTCAAGATCATTGACCAGCTTAAGATCGGTAGGATCCAGCACAGCCTCTGTGACAGGGGACCCCTCCGGGTCGGTCCATCCAACAGATACCACAAGGGGGCTGGAGTTATCTGTGACCTCAAACTCCAGCTCGTATGTTTCACCATTGGCCAGAGGATATTCTATGATCTTTGTTCTCAGGTCTTTTTCGCTGATCGTTCTGGCGGCCATACCTGCATCCAGGAAGCCGTAGCCATGAGAGTAGTCGGGGCCATCATTCAGACCAGATTCCACCGTGGTGTGCAACAGGATCGCCTTTAAGGTAGAAGATCGCATGACGGTGCCATACATTCGTTCGTGCATCTGTTGCAACAGGATGCATGTGCCGGCGGTAACCGGTGAGCTCATGGATGTTCCCGATAGCGTGGTGTACTGGTCTGGTCCACTGCTGGAAAGTGACAATACGCTGGATCCTGTAGCCACAAGATCCGGCTTTATTCTTCCATCGTCTGAAGGACCCCATGAACTGCTATTGCTCAGGGCAATATCAGCAGGCCCTTGTGGAACAGGAACTGTTTTAAGCGCATTTCCCACGGCCAGCACATTTTTCGCGATGGCCTCTCCTGTCATACAATCGAACGGCCCATCAGGAGGGAAACCCCCGGCACCTGATTCACCTCTTTCATTGCCTGCCGAACGCACCAGTAGATAGTAAGGCGCGTTATAGGCGATCTGATCCAGCACGGATGCTTCTGAGTTGTAGATGCCGAATTTCCAATCCTCCTGGGTGCTGATATCAGGGTCGCCCAACCACTCTCCGCTACTGTTGTAACCAGCCGCAGCTCCATAGGAATGATTGGAGACCAACAGGCCATTGGCTGCAGCGACCGCTATTTCAGCTACATAACCAATTGCCGAATAGGCATCGACCCTGGCTTCAAAAGCTATTCCCCGGGCTTCTGAGTTGATGCCTGAAGCTATGATCGTTCCCATGACATGGGAGGCATGATCCCTCAGTTCATCGGCCTGATCTCTGACGGTCAGGCGTCCTTCATACTCCATGTGTTCAGGCAAGGGTGCGCCATTTTCCCATACGCCCACCAGCATTCCCCTGCCTGTAAAGGTTTCTCCGAGGGTACCGCCGGTATAGAGTTCATTTACTCTACTGGCGACAGCGGCCCTCCGGTTATGTTCGATGATGTATTTTGGCTTTCCTGTAGGCCATAAGCCATTCACCCAGCTGTGACCGGATTTTCGCGCACCGGGATTTTTTTTGAAATAGTTGGACACAAGGCCCATCTGGACCTTGTGCAAACTATCATGCTGTTGGGCTATTCGATACAGCGCTCTTTCATTGGTTTGCTGAGCAACGTAACTGCGCTGTGCAAATAACCCCTCGTAGACCGTTATAAGTCCGCCAATCAAAACCAAAATACGTATCATCAGGTTTTCCAATTCATCAGTTGCCTAAAAAACGAATGTTGTCAAAATAGACTTCTTCGGAACCGGCATCGGTTTGTATTTGAATTCTAAGCTCAACACTGCTTGCTCCGGGCAACAACGAGCTGACATCTACATCGAGACTATTCCATACATGTGGTTCAGGATCAAGGCCCATGCCTTCTATATCATCACCATTCAGCGAAAGTAAGGTGGCAGGTACACCCTGATCCGTGGTTAAGGTGATCAGGATATTGTCTTCCGGCTCCCATGATGCATCATTGAAAAGATAATCGAGGCTTACCCTTAAGACAGACAGTCCGGTTACATCCACTTCATCAAGGATCAGTTGGATGATGCCGTCGGTGTCATCAGCGTAGTATCCCTGTGTGCCATCAGTATATCCACCTTCTGCAGTTGTACCAACAATGCTGGATTTGTTGGTCACCCCAAGGTCATCACCGTCCGTGGCTCCCACACCTCCGGTGGAAATATAGATCGTTCTGAACCCCAGTTCACCACCGGATGATGTATACTGGACAGGAGCTTCACCCGGATTATTGATCAATGTCCTGTTGATGGCGGGATCGCCGGTATCCGTGTAGTCTACGTCCAGGCCGGTGGGTTCTTCAAAACTTGTATAGGCTATCAGGTCAAGCCCTTCCGTGCCGGAGACTTCCACATTCATATCGCTGATGCCTGCCGAGCTATGTACCACATTTCCTGTTTTCAGACCATTGATGCCGGAATTAGGCGCAAAACGAACATATACCATTACAGCCTCGAATGCATTTATTGTTTGAAAATCAAGGCTGATCACGTTGGAGAAACCAGCGTTGTCCAACGACACTTCAAAATTTTCCGGGGCGGTCACCTGTACATTTTCTGTTAGCCGGTATCCGGTCACTTCATAACTGACTGCATTGGTAACTCCTCCCTGGGGAGCTGTTCCGAGTTCGAAAGAGTTTTCACTCAAAAAGAGGGTTGGAGGTTGACTTACACCCGTTCCGCTTAACCCGAATGAAACATCGTTGGCATTTTCACTTTCGAGGGTGATGGTTCCGGTCTGGTTACTCAGATTGTCAAACTCCGGAGCGAACCTTACATAGACCGTAGTATCCTTCGCGTTGATATCATCGGCAGAAAGTGTTACCATTTCGGAAAAATCAGTATTGTCCAGTGAAACTCCGAAATTGGGTGTGGCTACAATGGACAGATCACCTGTTAAGCCCGCTCCGGATACCCGAAATGACTGTTCTGTGGAGGTCTCAAATTCCACCACATCCCCAAAATCAACCAATGATTGCACTACATTTATTTCCGGCTTGTTGATAATGGCTACTTCAGCAGAACTTTGGGTACCGAATTCGACCCCTCCGGAACTCTCGAAGTCCAGTTCAAGTATTTTGTCATCATTCAGTCCGTCTTCCTGGATCGCAATAATGGTTAATTCCGTTCCTGAGTCCCCGGCTGAAATACTGAGTGAAGCTCCATCAGCATTTCCGGCGGGCTCAGTAGTGAAATCTTCGCCATAAACGGCTGTCCCGGAAAAAGAGATACTGATCGCAGCGGATTCAGAGGCCGCCTTGTTAAACCTGACCGGTATCCGGATCTGTTCATCTTCGAATATCTCTCTGGCGGCATCCGGAATGCCGCCGATGGACTGAACCGGATTACTAATTTCAGACTCATCATCGCAGGACACCATGAGCCCGGCCCATAGCAGGGTCACCAGCATCGCATTGAGTTTATTGTAAAGATTATTTATTTCTACTTTCATGTTAATACACTTTTAAATTCCGAGAAACCGGACATTGTCGAAGGCTATTCCTTCACTATCATTGTTTGTATCTACTTCTATCACCAGTTGTGCAGTGGTAGTACCTGATATATCCACAAAAAGGTTCGCCCATGTATTGAACTGGTCTGAAAACTGTCTTTCAAGTTCGTCGCCATCGACATCTACGAGGGAAACCTCCTCACCAGAGTCTGTTATGATGTATATTCTGAAGATATCCACTCCGGTCTCGTCATTGTCAACGGCGCCTTCGTAGTCAGTCCCTTGTATGTACCAGTCAAGGCTGATAAATATCTGGTCAAAACCGGCAACGTCCACTTCATCGAAAGTTACCCGGATGGTGCCATCGGTATCCAGCAGGACGTATCCCTGCATTCCATCGGTGAAGCCGGCGGCATATTCGTCTGTAACGCCAACGTTATCTGAAAGACCGCTGTTGATGTTTCTTGTGTTGATAAACACAGCGTCAAACCCCAGCTCGTTGCCGGATCCGTCATAATCCATACTGTTCAACCCAGGGATATTCATCAGATCGTGGTCATTATTGGCTCCGTTGGGATCCTCATAGTTTCCTCCGGCTTCAGGCTCTTCAAAACTCGTGAAACCCAACACCGTAAAGTCATCTTCAACGATGTTTACAACGATCGAACTATTGCGGGCATCCGGACCAGGAAACCCGGCACTGATGCCGTCAACGGCACTGATCGTTAACGTTAAAGACTTGTTGCCCTCCGGCCGGTCGTTATCAATAACAGACTCCAGCAACACGACTTCCGCCTTAGCTTTGCCTGCCGGAATAACCAAAACACCGGCTGCGAGGGTAAAATCACTACCCTCCGTCAGGTCACTGTCTGTGGTAAGAGTGAAAGGTATGTTCAGGTCTGAATCACGCAGAGGGCCGGCATAGACAATATCAGTGGTAAGTGATTCTGATGATGACTCAAGGATACTTTCCGAGGTTCGTGCGAAGTATACCCATGTCATACCGGGATCTATCGTACCTTCCCTTTCGTCAAAGCAAGCACCCAACAGAAAGGGAAGTAAGAGTAAATATAGTTTAGTTCTCATGTGTAATCATTTTTGTGTTCAATGAGTTAATAAGGTCCGAAAAGGTCCGTTAATAACCCGGGTTTTGCCTCATGTTACGGTTTGCCAGCCTTTCCTCGATGGGTATTGGGTATGCAAAAAGCTTGTCGCCGTATGGGATGACACAATTTTGGATCAGATTACAATCATTTCTCACAATATCCTGTTGCAGCCTCTTAAGATCGTAATAGCGATGTCCTTCAAATGCCAGTTCCTTTCTTCTTTCTGTCAGTATATCGGTCAGTAGCTGTGCTCCTGAAGAACTGATTTCAGGTGCGTTTGACCGGCCGGTGATCAGGTTAATGGCATCCCTGGCAGCGCTGTTCTCATTTGCTCTTGCCAGCGTTTCGGCCTGTATCAGGATCATTTCTGTGAGACGTAATACCGGTGTGGTGAAAAACAGGACGTTCCCACCCTGTCCGGGATATTTATTTACGAACCAGACCCCATTGATATTTACATACCAGTTTTGTCTGATATCAGCTGCATCGTAGAGATTTATAATATCAAGATTGGGACCTGCGTCTCCAAAACCTTCAGCGCGGACGTATATGCCTGACAGACCATTACGACCAGGGTACAGGTCGTCTATCTGATCCACTTCCACTTCAAAGATCGACTCTGAAGTTGGTTCCCTGCTACTCCATGAATCGATCTGATCGGGTTGAATGTTCATTTCATCGTCTCTTACAATGTAATCAGTAAGCGTATAGGGACCATTATTGATAACATCCTCTGCATCTACCTGTGCACCTTCAAAGTCTGACATATATAGTTTTACCCTCGCTCTTAAAGCTTTGGCAGCCCAGACCGAAGCGAAATTAGGTGCATCAGCTCCTGTCCTGCTGTTATCTTCCAGAAGTGTTACTGCTTCATCAAGATCAGCTATCAGGTTTTGATATACTACATTGATAGGGTCCCGGGCAGGTTCGCCAACAGCACTTTCAAGCATATAGGGTATGCCATCGTGGGAAGCGTCATCAGTAAATCCGTAATCATGGGCAAACAAACGTGACAGGTCGTGGTGCCCCAGTGCTCTCAGGAACAAAGCTTCTCCCAGTATCCTGTTTCTTCGCTCCGGGGTTCCATCCTGTAAGTTCCGCACGCTGGTAATCACGTTATTGGCGCGTGCAATAACATCGTAGATCTGTGACCATGTAGCCAGAGCGGTGTTCGTTGGGTTGATGGCCATGGTATAAAAATCATTCAGCCTTGCCCCGGCACCGGCCGGGATAAAGCCATTGTCAGAAGAATGGTCGGCATACGCCACAAAGTTGCGCCCGTAATAGCTGGAGCTCACCAACCCTGTATAAGTGCCAATCAGCGCTATTTCATGATCATTTACTGTTGTCAGTGCCTCTGATGCGGCCAGTTCATCCTTGGGTAAGACCTGTGACAATTTATCCTCACAGGAAGTGGTTCCAACAAAAAGGAGGGCCAGTATATAGTATATGTTTCTTTGCATAACTTTCATTATTGGGATGATCAAAAATTAATATCCAGTCCTACCGTCATAGTGCGTGGGATAGGGTAGGAGCCAAAGTCATTTCCACTTACTCCGTTTTCAGGGTCCGTGCCTTTGTATTCTGTCCATGTTTTCAGATTCTGTCCCTGTAAAAAGATGCGTACGTTTTCCAGTTTAAGTCTGGAGGTATACTTTGCCGGGAGTTCATAGGATACTGAAACATTCCTCAATCTGATGAATGACCCATCTTCCAGATAGCGTGTAGAGTGATTATTACCCCCATCTACATTGTTTTGTACTGCTCTGGGCACATTGGTGATGTCCCCTGGTTTTTGCCATCGTTGCAATGCTTCCCGGTTTTGATTCCTGCCGAACCTGGCACCATCTGAAATCATAAAGCGGTTTCCTTCACGGTATATGTCATTACCATAATTGAAATAGAACATGAAGGACAGGCTGATCCCCTTGTAGTTCAGCGTATTGGTAAAGCTCCCGTAAAAATCAGGTATACTTTGACCTACCACTCTGAACTCTGCCTCGCCGTAGTTGGAAGTCAGGTTATTGTTTGCATCAAACCATAGCGGCTCCCCGGTAGCGGGATTTACTCCACCCCATACAGGAAGGAACCACGAAAAGCCGGGCTGACCGATAATGATCCGCTGCTCGTCCCCGCCAGGGTCAGCGATACTGTCTGTTGGGAGTGAGGTAACTTCATTTTTAAAAACGGTGAAGTTAAGGTTGCTGCTCCATGTGAAGTCGCCTTTTTGTACATTTACCGTACTCAGGGATGCTTCCCATCCCCTGTTTTCCATTTCACCAATATTATCCGGGAATGTATTGAACCCGGAAGTCCTTGAAATAGGTACATCCAACAGCAGGTCTGTAGAGGTTCTATGGAAGTAATCCACCTGGAGACCTATTCTGGAATCCACGAGATCAATGGTCGTGCCCAGGTTCCAGCTTTTGTTTTCCTCCCAGGTAAGCTCCGTATTGGCTGCTCTTGCCGCTCTGCTGCCATTATAAACGCCATCAATTGTGTTGAAAGGCTCGTTAAATATAAAATTAGCAAGTGCGTCAAAGTCGCCAAATGCCTGATTGCCGGAGACGCCGTAACTTCCTCGGAATTTCAGATTATCGATCACATCAATATTAAAAAAATCTTCTTCCGATAAGGTATAACCAACCCCTGCAGACCAAAAAAGGCCGAATCTGGTATCGGCACCAAAGCGTGAAGAACCGTCACGCCGGATGGATAATTCTGCAAAATACTTGTTGTTAAAATCGTAATTGAGTCTTGAAAAAAGGCCCCAAAGCGCGTACCCTCCAAAGTCAGCACTGGCAGCACTGGGCTCTCCGGCAGTGGCCAGTGTTCTCAGTTTGTCGGTAGCTACCTGCTGTGCGCTGGCAAAGATCTCATTATCTTCCCTTTCCTGGTATTCGGATCCGATCAACGCGGAGAAATTGTGGTCATTGTTAATGGAAAAATCATACCTCAGGGTACTGGTTAGTGTGGAGGTCAGTATGTCACGGCTTGCCGCATCCACTTCTCCGTTGGTAGTGAGTCCGTCAGTGTAGTTGCGGGAAAGGAACTCATCCTCATCTGTTTTGATCCAGTCCACACCCAGGCTTGTGCGTAGTGTCAGGTTTTTAATGAGATCCACTTCTCCATATATATTCCCAATAAACCTTAACCTTCTTAGCTCATTGGAATTCAGGGCAACGGCGGCATAAGTATTGTCGTCATCCAACTCAGGAATGTCAAAGTTAAACCCGGTTCCACGATCAGCGCCGCTCTCTATCTGTTCGGCACTGGCAAAGGGCGATCTGGTGGGTGGCAGGAAATTACCGCCATAAAGGGGATCATTAAATGACCGGCTCGCAAACCGGCTGTGTTGTATGGCCCGGGATGCTGAAAGGTTCACTCCAAAACGTACCTTATCAGCATTATGGTCTAGATTGATGCGGGTAGAAAATCGTTCAATGTCGGTGTTTCTGGCTATACCCTCCTGGAAAAAATAGGTTCCGTTGACGTAGTAGCTTGTCGTTTCTGATCCTCCTGAGGCAGATAACTCATACTGTTCTGTCTTACCGGTCTGGAAAGCAAAATCAAACCAATCGGTATCTATACTATCCGCCCCAACAGGAAAGTATCCGGGATTCCTTACTCCTTCTGACAGGAATTCCTGATCAGGATCTCCTCCTGCATTGAGTACCGCCTCTCTGTGATACTCAAGGTATTCGCTGCTGTTCATGACATCATAGTTGCTGGAGTTTTCCCATTCCGATATTCCGTGTTGTGTTCTGAAAGTGAACCTGGGTTTTCCTTTTTTTCCTCTTTTCGTAGTGATCAGGATTACCCCGTTTGCCGCCTGGGAACCGTACAGCGCGGCAGCGCTGGCATCTTTAAGGACACTAATGCTTTCTATATCGCCAGGGTTGATAGAGGCCAGCACATTGCTGGTTTGTGCGAGCTGGGCGTCACCACCGGCTCTGATGATCACTCCATCCACAACATACAGGGGAGCACTGCCGGAACTGATCGAGCCTATCCCCCGTATACGGACCTGGGCAGAGCCGCCGGGCTGCCCGTTGGCCGGTATTACCTGAAGGCCAGGGGCCTGCCCCTGAAGGATGTTGTCAATACTTGGCAGTGGCACCTGTTCTATTTTTTCCGCATCGACAAACTCTGCAGAACCAATGAATTTCCTCTTGTCCATTTCAGCGTAGGCAACTACCACTACTTCCTGTAGTGACTGTATGTCCGGTTCCAGTTGTATCTCCAGATAGCTCCGGGTGCCTATTTCTACTTCAGAGGTAGCATACCCAATGAAAGAAATGGACAGAACGTTTTTGTCGTCAGGAACATCCAGGGTGAAGTTCCCGTCAATATCTGTGACAGTACCCATTGTAGTACCTTTCACGATGATCGAGGCACCGGGCATGGCTTCTCCACTTTCATTGATCACCTTTCCTGAGATCTCCCGGTTAATGATCACCTGTATTTCCTTGTTGGCCTGTCGTTGTCTGGGTTTTAATACACTTATACTGGAATTGACCTGTCTGAACCCAAGCTCTGTCTGACGTGCTATTTCACTCAGATAGTAGGCCACCGTCCCACTGGAGTTCAGTCCTGAGAGATCTATGGTAAATTTGTTGATCTTACTTTGGTTAGTGTAAAAAAACCTGAAGCCAGTCTGGTTTTCTATTGATTTGAAGATGGCTTCCAACTGCTGGCTGTTGATATCCATATTCACCGTTACTTCCTTTACACTTTTGATCTGTGCCTCTGAATTTCCGGCCAGTGCCACCGACAATGTGGCGAACAGAAATAAACAGCATCTTAACATGTTTTTGAATACACTAATTGTGATAGATAAAAGTTCTTTCATATTTTAGGTAGTTAGTTAGAAAAAAAATGAGCAATGACGAGCTGGTACCTTTTCATTGTCTCAATGTTTTTGTCCGGGGCCCTGCCCCGGTTTTTTTGTGCTAATCCATAGGCTGTTGTTGGTTTAGTTCTATCGTTACATTTTTGTTATCGATCTCAAATTTAAAGCCCACCGAGTGGCTGAGTACGTCCAGGACGTTATTGAGGTATTCATTGTCAAAAGATCCTGAGCAATAGATCTCGTCAGTACTTCCTGTTCCCGCTACAGAGATTTTTACACCGTACCAGTTTTCAAGGAGCCTTATCACTTTTGGTAGCGGGGTTTGGTTGAAGCTCAGTATACCTTGTCTCCATACTGCTATACTTCCCGGGTTGAGCTCAAAGGCTTCCATTTTGTCGAAACTCTCTTTCTTGATAATTCCCTGTCCGGGGGTTAGCTGCATACGTTGCTGTGAGATGGTGTCGACCACCTGTATTTTTCCTGTGGCTAATGTGACTTTGATAAAATCTTCCCCTTCATAGGCGCTGATATTAAAGGAAGTACCCAGTGCTGTAGTGATGATCTCCTTACTTTTTACACTGAATGGTTTGGCAGTATCCTTCATTACATCAAAGAATGCTTCTCCAATGAGTGTGACGGTACGGTCATTGATAAATTCCTCAGGGTAGGTGATCAAACTGCCTGCATTGAGGTTGACCACCGATCCGTCCGGCAAATGGATCTTCGATTTCTGACCTGCGGGATTTTGTTTGGTGATCCAGCCGGTTTTAGGGTGATCACTATAATCCCGGGTCTGTTGGTATACAACAAAAGTAGCTATAGTAAGTATTGTCACCGCAGCGGCTACCCGGATGACCCAGTGGATGGTAGATCTGTTTTGAGTTGTTCGTAGCGTGTAGTATCCGGTTTTTGCCCTGATCCTGCGCAATGCGTCTTTAATGTTGAATTCCGGATGGTCCTTTTTGTAGTTTTTATTCCAGGCTGACTCGATCTGCTCAGAAAGCTCCTGCTCTGAAGCATTCGACATAAGCCATTCCAGATGCTCCCGGGCTTCTTCAGGGGTGAGTTGACCACTAAAAAAAGCGTGAGCCTGTTGTTCTCTGTTCATGCGATTATGGGCTTTTACACACTTATAGCCTCATCAATCGTTAAATACTCACTTTGCTGTTGATTTTTTTTTAGCTATTTGCCTCACAGGTTGCATAATATGAGCAGAAAGACATACTGAAGGCCGGAAAGCTTATCACGGAGTGTTTTGGAAGCGCGGTATATCTGGTTTTCAACCGTCCTTTTGGAAACGTCGAGTCGCTCAGCGATCTCTTCGATGGTAAGGTTTTCCATATTCCTGAGAATGAAAACCTGTTTCTGCTTTTTGGGAAGCTCATCAAGGTATTTCGAGGAAATGGAATAAAGGTCATCAAATATGATGTTTTCTTCGGTGGAGTTGGAACTGGACCGAAGGTAGCTCAGCGCATACTTTTCATACCCCGTTTGGAGAGCATTTTTACGGTATCGCTTAATGATCATGGATCTGGCTATAGTGAGCAGATACGCATTGAACGATTTATGCTCATCCAGGTCGCGCCGTCGTTCCCAAACCTTAAGAAAAAGATCTTGTACCAACCCTTCAGCATCTTCATGACCAAGGGACATTTTTCTTGCCACACAATAGACTTTATTGGCGTATTTGGTAAAAAGAACCTCAAACGCATAAAGGTCACCGTCTTTAAGCTTTTTTACATATTTTACCTCTTTGCTGCTCAAGTCCGTTCCATTAATACTTTATCATTCAATCTCATTTAGTTATTTAGTCATTAGGTTACCAGGGGTACGCCGCAACTCCAATTACCAATTAACCATTTCCTTACGAGCGTTTGAAAGAGAAAACAGAAACAAGCATTTTCTTTTTGGTTCAGGCTCGCCCAGTTCAGGGGTTGTACTGTCAAATAAATTGTTTAATATAATCATCAAGTCCCAATAAAGGTTTCATGTTGTGGTATTCTTTTTAGGAAAGTGGCCTGACAACACTATTAAATTTAATTGTATATCCTATTAGTTATATTTTGACTGACTTTGATCCTTGCTGCAAATCATTTTGTAGTCAATCAAGAGAGAAAATGAGCTAATATACAGCTGGCGGATCTGTAAATCACTCGTAATCAGTGCCTCACAAAGTATAAGGCCGATATTTGAGCAATATAATTCCTCTCATTGCCTGCTTAATGACGAGGCCCGGTGTATGATTGATTTTGATACTTAATGCCAAAGATCAGAGCAGAGATGCATAAGCCACTTCAATGCTTCTGGCCTCTCACTATTGTTCTGTGATGAACCATTGCCATTCCAGGCGGCTTATATTTTTTTAAACCAACTGAAGGAAAAGGCTTTGCTTCAATAGCGATCATATTCGCCATTAAGCCATGACCAAAGCCTTTTGAAGGGATTGCTGTGTCTTGCCTTTGGATGATGTGACAAAGGGGTGGTTTGCTGAATTTGTTTTTTGTGCTTTTTCTTTTTAGCCTGCGCCTCGCCTAACGGCTGGACATTCTCAACATAGAATTTTTTCCTTTTTTCTTTTTTAACTTTCTCAAGCTCTTTTTTTTGGTGGGCCTTTTTCCGTGCTTCTCTTTGTCTCTTTTGTTCCAGGGTCTCCCTTTTCTTTCGGCCGTACCCGGACCTGCCGCGTTGATGGTATCTTTCCCTTGACTGCCTGCGGGTGTTTTCCTGGTCTTCTTCGGACTCCTTCTTTTCCTTTTTAACCGGTTCGGGCAGATCAATTTTGCCAACTACCTTAGGCCCGGCAAGCTTGATCTTTTTAACACGAATGACCTCTATTTCCTCTTCCTGCTTTTCCTCCTGTTCCTCGTCCATGCTGACCGGCTCTTCCGGCAGTACTGTTTCCGGTTCTGCTTTTTCCTCTTCCTCCTCTGATTTGCTCATTGCTGGTTGCTGATCGGGTTTACTATCTTCGGAGGATGTTTCCTCCTGCAGATGAGCATCTTCGTCAGTAGTTTCTTCATCCACCTCTTCTCCAAAAACATCCAATGCTTTAAAGTGGTCCGTCACGACCTGTATATGATCTTCTCCCAGCCTGATGTTGGATTTGTTTTCAACATCAATGCCGTGTTCTGCCAAAAGCGTGACGATTGCCTGGGGAGTGATTTCAAGTTTTCTGGCCAGTTGGAACAGTCTCATGGTGGGATATGAATTAATTCATTACAGAGCTGCAAATATATTTAATTCCCAGGACAGACGTGAGATGTTGCGATGAAATAGCTACTCTTAATTTTGAAATAACCGGGCTGTCATTTGAGGTGTTAGGTTTTTGAAACTTATTTATCTACCTTTGCAACACATTAAAGCAGCGGCCTACCGTCTAGAGAGTAATTTTCTTACAAGCCTAAGACTTTCCTTATCTATACATAGTACTCTGTTGGATGTATAAAAAAGTTTTTTACAGAGAATAGCATTGAACAATATCAGGAGAAAAAAGAGAAGGAAATTCTCTGAGGGGTCATTTTCCCCAAAAAAAACTCACAGGAGATCTGCGGTACGAAGTCAGGCAAAACCCAGAAAAGTTTTACCTGTAGAAAAGATGAAGGAGTTGAGTCAGGCGCCACAAGGAACTGGCGTAACTGAGCATTACGAGGTCCTGCGAACATTTGAGGAGATGGGACTGAATCCTGCTCTCAAAGCTGCACTAAGATCCAAAGGATATCAAAACCCGACCGAAATACAGGATAAGTCATTTGAGACCGTGATAAATGGCAGAGACCTTATTGGCGTGGCCAATACCGGCACAGGTAAGACAGCGGCTTATCTGATCCCTGTGATCGACCAAATGTTAAAAACAGGAGGTCAGGGTCTGGTGGTAGCACCCACACGTGAACTCGCTGAACAAATTGATCAGGAATTCAGGTCCCTGACTCATAAGTTAAGGCTTTTTAGTGTATGTTTTATTGGTGGTAGCAATATCCGCAGGGACATTAGCCGGCTAAGTAAAAAGAATGATCTTGTCATTGGTACACCTGGCCGTCTGCTGGATCTGGCACAACGCGGAGCGCTGGATTTACGTTCTTTCAGTGTACTGGTACTGGATGAATTTGACCGACTCCTGGATATGGGTTTTTCGAAGGATATCAATAAAATAATCGGGTTGATGCATGGACGAAAGCAGACATTGCTTTTTTCTGCTACCCTGGATAAGGCCCAAAAACAGCTGATAGATAAGCTTTTGACAGATCCCGTTACGATCCATGTGGATAACGGTAGCTCTGCAGCACGGTCAGTTGAGCAGAAATTCATAACTTTAGGAAAAGATCAGGAGCGGTTTGACGTTTTGCGATGTATGCTCCTGAACGAGGAATTTGAGAAGGTTCTGGTTTTTGCAGAGACAAAACGTACTGTGCGTCAGGTATGTCTTGAACTGAAAAAGGACGGTGTAAGGGCAGATGAGATCCATGGTAATAAAACACAAAATTACAGGCAACAGGCCTTAAACAGATTCAAAAAAGGAAAACTGCAGGTATTGGTAGCAACTGACGTGGCCGCAAGAGGCCTTGATATTACAAATGTTACCCATGTTATCAACTACCAGATACCTCAAACTATAGACAGTTACATACACCGTATAGGAAGAACAGGAAGGGCCGGCAAAAAAGGGAAAGCCTTTACGTTTGTCAATTAAATGAGAATTTATCTGTGGCATTGCCACGGTAAAGATTAATAATTTATACCAACAATAACATGAAAAAAGGAACAGTAAAATTTTTTAACAACACCAAGGGTTTTGGATTTATTAAGCCTGAGGACGGCGGTGAAGACATCTTTGTTCACCAAACCGGATTAATCGATGAGATCAGAGAAAATGATCAGGTTCAGTTTGAAGTAGAACAAGGCAGAAAGGGTTTGAACGCCGTAAACGTAGAGGTCGTCAGCTAATATAGATATATTAGATCCCAGAACTAAAAAGCGATCTGCAGTTCAGGTCGCTTTTTTTGTGCCGTGCTGTTTCCGCAACTCCTTCCTACTCTGAGAACAGGAATCATGACTCAATTCAACTCAATTCTGGTTTTGATTCTTCATAAAAATTCTTTATCTTTTACATCTTTCAAATATAATTTCTATGGTTAAGAGTTTTCAGGGAGTAAGGCAGGTAAAACCTGCCAGGGCCGAAGTACAGGATGTTTCAGTGGGTGACTACATGACCAGAAGGTTGATCACATTTCATCCCCATCAGACAATGGATGAGGTGATCAAGATCCTGCTGGATAAAAAGATAGCCGGAGCACCTGTCGTGGATGAAAACAATGAACTCGTAGGGATCATTTCAGAAGGGGATTGTCTTAAGGAAGTGGTGAAGGGAAAGTATAACAATACCCCAAGCCTTTCAGGAAGGGTAAGTGACCACATGTCTGTAAATGTGAGGACCGTTCCTCCCGAAATGAATATTTTTGAAGTAGCCCAGATGTTCCTCAATATGAAACTCAGGCGCTTTCCGGTGCTGAAAGACGGTAAACTGGTAGGACAGATCAGCCAGAAAGATGTCATGAGAGCCGTGCAACGATTAAGAAATTCGACCTGGTAGGGAAAACGCTGTTACCATTCCGAGTGTTCAGCTTTCTTTGATCCCCAACCTTCTCTGTACATTTTACAATTCATTGATACACAATAGTATCATCTTGCCGCGTGCCTGACGTAATGTGCCAGTGCAGCTGGTACATTTGTAACATGCGTCATTCAATCATATGGGTCATATTTGACAGGAAATGGATCAAATTTGATAGAATGGCAATTCTGCCTTGATCCAGCATTTTTTTATGCTTGATTTTTACTGGTTAATGGGAAGGCTTTAATAGTCTGTCATATAATTCTCCCCTTACTTCGCATTGTTTATTTTATCATAAGTTTTATAATAAAACTTTGAAGGGCGCTCTCTTTTTGCAGGATGAATGGCCTTCATTGAAATGTCTTCGGGTTATAATGAGCTTATGATGCCTTGAAATTACTGTAACTCATCAAAATCTAACCAGTATGTGGATAAAAGTAACAATATTAACGCTGTCGGTGATTCTTGTTTTTGCTATCTCGTCTCCGGCGCAAAATGATGGGAGTATCGTTGAAAAAGTCAGGATAAGGGACCTGAATGAGCTGATCGCGTATGTTGGAAAGACTGAGGGCATAGACAGTGTGAGCTATGACCCAAGGAGGTTTGAATATTTTGAAACTGTGGAAGTATATGGGATCACCTACCTCAGTGATGGACTGAAAGTCAAAGGTTTTCTACTCACTCCTAAAAAGGAAGACCGATATCCGGCCATCATCTACAATCGTGGTGGGAGCCTGAACTGGGGCTCGCTGACACATAGCAGAGCTTCGGTAGGGTTAGGAGAGCTGGCACGGCTCGCCAATGAGGGATATGTTATAGCCGCCAGTCAGTATAGGGGAAATGGAGGAGGAGAAGGGCAGGAAGAGTACGGGGGTGCAGACATTAACGACGTTCTGAACCTTATCCCGCTGCTGGGGAATGAGTCCAGAGCGGATACTTCCAGGCTGGGTATGTTTGGCTGGAGCCGGGGCGGAATGATGAGCTTTATGACGTTGCCACGGACGAAAAGCATCAAGGCGGTAGTGGTGGGGGCTCCTTCGACAAATCTGATCAGAAGCCTGGAGCACAGGCCCGGACTGGCAAGGAACTGGTCCATGATCATTCCGGGATTCAATTCTGACGACAGAATAGATGCGCTCTTTCAAAGGTCTCCGGTTTTTCATGTTGACCGGCTTCCGGATGACGTACCCATTTTAATTCTACAGGGAGGGCATGACAAAGGCCTTCTGCCTGACTTTACCTTAAGAATGGCCCTGGAACTAAACAGGTTCCATATTCCCTTCCGGTTCATCAAATATGAAGGAGGCAGTCATTCCCTGAAGGAATACAAGGATGAGGTATTTGGTGAAATAACACATTGGTTTGACAAATACCTGAAGCATCCGGCTGGTGAAGCCATGAATTGAATTCTATCAGAACCAACACATTATGAAATCCATATTGATCAATATCCTGACGATCCTACTATGCTATCTAAACGCCTACAGCCAGCGGGATGGCACGATCGTCGAAAAAGTTGAGATCCGGACAGTGGAAGAGCTGGTGGGTTATGTGCAGCAATCGGAAGGAAGAGACAGCGCGTGGTTTACTCCTGACCGGTTCAAACATCTGGCCTCCGTTCACTTTTACGGCATCACCTATCTGAGTGATGGCCTTAGAGTAAAGGGTTTTCTCATTACTCCAAGGCAGGCAGGTAAATATCCCTGTGTTATATACAACCGGGGAGGAAGTCTGGAGTTCGGTTCGCTGAGTATGAACGGGCGCTCCATACTCGGGCATCTGGCCCGGCTTGCCAGTGAAGGATTTGTTGTAGCTGCCAGTCAGTACCGTGGTAACGGTGGAGGAGAGGGCCAGGAGGAATATGGTGGGGCTGATATCAATGATATCCTGAATCTTGTTCCACTGCTTGCCAATGAGCCTATGGCAGACACGGCCCGGCTGGGTATGTACGGCTGGAGCCGGGGCGGTATGATGACCTTCCTGACATTGCCCAGGACCACCAGAATAAAGGCTGTGGTACTGGGTGCACCCTCGACCAACCTGGTCAGAAGTGTACAGGACAGACCGGAGCTAATGAAGAACTGGTCCGTGATCATTCCCGGGTTCAACGGAGAAGAAAGAACAGCGGCCTTGCTGGCAAGATCACCACTGTTCCATGCAGATCAGCTGCCCACCGATGTTCCCGTTCTGATCTTCCAGGGAGGTAAGGACACCGGCCTGCTGCCGGAGTATACCTTGAGAATGGCCCTTGAACTTGATCGCTTTAAGGTTCCCTTCAGGCTGATCAAGTACGAGGATGGTGGCCATGGTCTTTTCAAATACCGGGAAGAAGTATTTGCCAAAACGATCGAATGGTTCGATAAATATCTTTAACAACCTGTGCCCGGAAATCAACGAAAAAAAGATAAAAAGATGACTTCGCTTTTTTTAGAGTTCAGGAGCAAGTTCATTAAAACAGACAAAGTCCATTTTAGTGGCTACTTCAGGGCTTTTTTACTTTTTCAGAAGATAGACCGTATCTCCAAGTCATGGCTGGAGGATGAGGACCTTGAGCCTCCGGTTGAGACTATTGATTAATGGTTCCTGTCTTCCTGACTTACTCATGGTTTCATAACTGTCTGATTTCTACTCCTCTCTGAGCAGGTCTGCCGGATTTTGAACGGCGGCCGTTCGGACTTGCCAGCCAACGGTGAGTGCAGTGATAAGCATTACAATAATGAAACCTGACAGCATTTCCATGAGTCCTGTTTCAGTTCTGTACAGGAACTCGTTCAGGATCATATCATCCACTATATAGAGCGCACAAGGTACAGCTATCGCCGCAGCTATGAAGATCATCACCAAAAAACTGCGGGAAAGCAACAACATTAAATCGCTAATGCCTGCACCCAATACCTTTCGGATGCTGATTTCCTTCATCCTCGTTTCAGTGGTGTACACGGCCATACCCAGCAGACCAAGTGTGGATATAGAAATAGCCAAAAAAGCAAGAAATGAAATAATGGTATAAGTGGTCTTGCTGCTCTCATAAGTCCCGGCTATTCGATCATCATAAAAGGTGGCCTGAAAAGGGTGGACCGGGTCCAGCTCCTTGTAGCTTTTTTCGAGTTTTTCCATGGTGGCTGGCAGGTTGGTACCAGCTATTTTCACGCCAAGTATTCTACTCTGATTTACGTTTGCATTCAGGAACACAAAAGCCTTTGGAGCCTCAGCGTTCAGGGACATGCTTATGAAATCCTTCACCACTCCCTGAATTATCATTTTTCTTTCACCAAAATACCAAATACTTTTTCCGATGGCCTCTTCGGGAGAACCCAGATTTAATTCTTTCAGAAATGTTTCATTGACAACAATGGAGTTTTGTGCTTGCCCCTCCCGTAAAGGAGCCGAAAATCCCGTACCGGCAAGCAATTCAAACCCGTGCATCTCCAGATAATTGGTACCTATATAATTAGAACTGAACATAATGGATTCACTTTTGTCTTCTGAAAATGCCTCTCCCAGCTCTAGCCACCTGGTACCCAAAATCACGGATGACTTTGAAGTTGCCACCACTTCGGACAGTTTGGCATATTCATGCTCAAGTGCATCCATATAATCTCCTTCAATAGTTATGTTCACTATATTTTCCGTATCATATCCCAGGTTATAGTTCAAGGCATATTTGTATTGTTTATGGATCAACACAGCGCACATAATAAGACCTACAGACAGGGCAAATTGAAAAATAACCAACACTTGTCTCACATTAACCCCGGAAAGCAACCTGATCTTGCTGACGTCATTAAACAGGGTATTGGCTTTAAGTCTTGAAAGAGATAGTGCTGGAAAAAAGCCGGCAACACAGCCCACAATAGCGGCAAACAGAAAAAACCAGGCCAGTAAAACAAGATCAATATCCAGCAGGAACATGGTTCGATCTCCCCTTGTCAGGCCAGGTAGGCTCAAAAATTGCGGTTTGATTAAAATAAACAGCCCTGTTCCCGCAATCAAAGCAATGAAAGACAAGAGTACCGCTTCGGTC
Source organism: Flammeovirgaceae bacterium BBD 1991-12 (assembly GCA_001657315.1). Classification (GTDB taxonomy): domain Bacteria; phylum Bacteroidota; class Bacteroidia; order Cytophagales; family Cyclobacteriaceae; genus Fulvivirga. The sequence goes on from LYSV01000018.1 coordinate 51,748, forward strand.
ATAAATTGTGAAAATATCTGAAATCCGGTGGCTCCTGTTACCTTTCGGACACTGATCTCTTTGGATCGTCTCAATGCCCGGGCAAGGGATAAATTGGTGTAATTGAAACAGGCAGATAAGAGCACAATAAGGGTGAGCCCCATCATCATATCAATTTTTTGTTTTGAAAATGTTGGCCCGGGTTGATTACCTGCATCTGCCGTAACGAACTTCTTCATTGGTTGCAGAGAGAGTGTCATAGGAGCCCGTCGTGCATTATGATCAGCCATCATATCGGCCATCAAAGCCTCGATTTGTTCTACTTCAGCCTCCTCTTTTAATACAAGGTATACATAGCTCTGTGCATAAGCTCCCGGGTTGTGCCTGATATTTCTGCGTCGCTCTACCAGGCTGTTTTCCATGGTCTTCATAGAGACCAGCATCTCAAAATTTAAATGTGAGTTAATGGGTGGGTCTTCTACGATACCTGCTATGGTGCCAATTTGAAAATCCTGATTGCCCTCTACGTTTACTATTTTACCGATCGGATCGGAATCTCCAAATAGCTTTCTTGCTGCGGACTCTGTTAATATTATTGCTCCCGGGTTTTCCAAGGCAGTTTGAGGGTTTCCCTTTTTGAGGGTAAAGGAAAAGACATCAAAAAAGGAAGCTGTGGCATAATAACCACTGATGGCCATTGCTTTTTCTTCTGTTCTCAGGTCAGCAGTCAGGTTTCTGCGCAGAACCAGCACGTGTTCTACGGCGGGTACCTGAGCCTCAATTTGGTCCGCGATATAATGAGACGCGGTGGCAAGGTAATCTGCTTCGCCCTGAAATAACGCTTGCCGGGAAGTGGTTACCCTGTAGGTCCTGTCTTTTTTCTCGTGAAATTCATCATATGAATAAAGCTCCGAAAGAAGCACGATCATCAATATGCCTACTGACATACTGATGGCCAATCCAACTACGTTGATACCGGTGAAAAGTGCATGACGCCTAATACTTCGGACTGAGGTTTTCAGATAATTTTTGAAAACTCCATATTGATTCAAATGATGACTACCTTCCAGCTTTTTGACCAACCGGGGTCTTAAAAGGCCGAAAACATCCCGAACGAATAAACGGCCGGCCCTTCGTTGACCAAACTTTCCAACGCGTTTTTGATAGATCTCATGAAGGTCCCCCTGGACATTCTCCAGAACCTCATTTTTGCAAAACCATGATAGCAGTCTATCGGCCCATTTGGGTGGAAGTGATCCTTTGGTTTTCATGACCTTTAACTACTTAGATTAAGACCTGGTATTTTGGAAGAAAAAGCCATTCTCAGCTCATGAGCAGCTTCCAATGCTTTTTTTCCGGATGAGGACAGTTGATAGAATTTCTTTCTTCTTCCTCCTCTTTCAGCCGTGGCTCCTCCTTCTGTAGACGTAAGGTATCCCTTGTCCTCCAGTCGATAGAGGGCAGAGTGCAAGGCCCCTATACTCGGCGGCCTACCTGTTTGCTCCTCCAATGCCTCTTTGATGGCTACACCATAAGCCCTGTCCATCAACGACCCTACAGCTAGCAGTACCAATTCTTCAAAAGCACCGAGGTTTGTATCCTTCATGTTTATTATGTTCCTGTTTACAAAACAAATATGAATAATATATTTCCTATTTGCAAATGAAATAGTAACTTATCACTGGCATTGAATGATAATTTATTCTATAAAGATATCTGAAGGAAAATGGAAAAAGTAGGACGTTAAACACGGTCTGTTCAACAGGGGAGCCATTATAGCATTTACAATAGCCGGTAAGCCGGATTTACCCTGCCGGTAAAAATGATAAATAAATAACTGGTTGATCTTCAGGCTGTATCCTTTTGAAGTAAAGATTATAGATTATAATTTCTTTGAGAATTATTATTAATTATCTATCTTAAAGAGTGTTAAATATAATCAGAGCCAACATGAAAAAAACAATTTCAATTCTTTTTCTGACCTTTTTGGCCTTTGGTTTTGGCAGCAGGTCTGAGAATGTTGATCTCCCAATCGGAGATCAACTAAGTTGTACACCTCCCAACACACCGGGAATTCCCAACATTACCACGGATAACCAAAACTATATCCATGCGAGTGCATTCTCTCTGGGTGGAGCGGATGGCTACGAATGGACGGTTACCAATGGCTTTATTATTTCAGGTCAGGGTACTTCGTTTATCAGCATCGGACCGGACTGTCCGGTGCCGTCGTCCATTGAGGTTTGTGTGAGAGCCTACAATGGAAACTGCTATTCCGCGCAAAGATGCGCCACGTTGTCCTACAGTGGGCCGTGTTTCCTGTTATGAATCAGGATAGATAACGCGGTTGCAATATTGAGGTTGATCCCTTGAGATCAACCTCACTCTGTTTTTGATCAGGTTCTACTCCAGAACATGGATATTCTTCTCCAAACAGATCTTTTTCAATTCATCAGGCCATACCGAAACAGTGACTTCCCCCAGGTGAGCCGTTCTCAGCAGGTACATGTAGGTACGCCCCTGACCGATCCCGCCACCGATGCTCAATGGGATCTTATCATTCAGGATGGCCTGGTGATAGGGGAGTTTCAGGAAATCCGTCTGTCCGGAAAGCTCAAGTTGTGCTTTCAGGGTTTCCTTTGTAACCCGTATACCCATGGAGCTTAGCTCATGCCGTCTTTGGGTGACCGGATTCCAAACCAGAATGTCACCATTAAGCCCCAGCATCTGTTGTCCGATTTTCGTAACGGTAGGGGTGATCCAGTCATCATAGTCAGCTGCACGCATTTCATGTGGATAACCGTCTTTTAATACCGAGCCTATACCTATAATGAATACGGCAGGATGCTCCTGAATTAATCGTGTTTCCCTTTCCTTTCTGGGCAGGTCAGGGTACATGTCCAGGATCTCCTCGGCATGGAAAAATTCCAGCTCCTCCGGGAAATCGGGGTATCGCGGATCGTTTAGTTCCGGAAATTTCGTCTTGACCATCACGCCAGCATTACGGATCACTTTCCAGATACGCCTGACCGTATCTTTCAGATAGTCTAGGTTTCTGTCTTCATCGCTGATCCTCTTTTCCCAGTCCCACTGATCTACATAGGACGAGTGGTCATGATCAAAGAAATAATCCTTCCTTACAGCCCTCATATCCGTATTGATACCCTGACCAACGGCACAATCAAACTGTGCCAGAGCCATTCTTTTCCATTTTGTGGCAGCCTGTACCACCTGAGCCTCTATGCGTTTCGGCAACCCAAGGCCGGCGGGAAAATCGATGGGAGTACGTGACCCGTCACGGTCCAGATAATCATTTACACCGCTGTCCTGCCTTACGATAAGCGGTACCTGCACCATTTGGAGGTTCAAGGCCTCTGCCAGCCCTTTTTCAATATACTCCTTGATCATGTAGAGTGCTGCCATTCGCTTTAGTGGAGGAAGCAATGCCTTATAGCGATCGGGGAGGATTGAGCTTACCTCTTCATAGGTACTGATCCCGGGCCCCGCCAGATCTGATTTTTTGTCATACATAGGATTTGTGGTTTAGTTTCACTGGTGTTAGTGATATGAGTGATTCATTTCGGTATGGATCAAATTACTTAAAAAGAGTCAATAAAAAAATAAGTATTCCTGGTACGGAACAGCCTGCTCATGCTTATAGGAAGGGTATTAAAGGTTATAATTTTCAATAAATACTTAACCAGTTAAGTTTTATTTTTATATTTACATAACTGGTTAAGTACTTTTATATGAAGGAGGATTTTCTAAAGGAATTAGAGTATTTGGGTTTGATCGCCCGGCTTAAACGTTTGAGTGACTCCATGCTCTACAGCATTAGAGAACTGTACAGGTTGAAAGGTATAGAGATTGAGCCTAACTGGCATTTTGTGTTCCTTATCCTTAAGGAATACAAGACAAGAACAATGACCCAAATGGCTGAAGCATTCCAGCTTTCCCAGCCGGCGGTGGTCAAGATCATTGACAAGATGAAAAAAAAGGGTTACATCGATATGGTACAAGATCCCCATGACCACAGGAAAAGACAACTCCGGCTTTCCCAAAAGGCCATAAAAGAATTACCCGCGTTTGAAAAAATATGGGATTCGGGTCAGGCATCTATTGAGCAGATGCTGGAGGGTGATCGTACATTTCTCGACCTGCTGGAAAAACTGGAGCTCCATATACGAAGCAGGGATTTTAAAGAACGTGTACTGACCAACCTAAAAAAACGAACATGATCGGGAATACCCCTTTGATAAAGCTGGAAAGACTTTCCGGGCCGGGCAGTGCCGAAATATGGGTAAAGTATGAAGGCGGGAATCCTACCGGTAGCATGAAAGACCGTATGGCCCTCTCCATGATCGAAGGGGCGGAGAGGAGGGGTGAGCTTACCCGGGGTGGAACTGTAGTGGAATATACAGGTGGAAGCACGGGTAGTTCCCTTGCCATGGTCTGTGCTACGCAGGGGTATAAGGCTCATTTTGTGTCTTCAGATGCCTTTGCGGAAGAAAAACTCCGTACGATGAAAGCCTTTGGCGCCAAACTGGAGATCATTCCGAGTGAGCAGGGTCTCCTGACTGCGGAACTTATCGATACCATGATCTCAAGAGCCAGGGAGTTAAGCAAGGCGCCCAATACCTTCTGGCCAGACCAAGTGAATAACGTTGATAACAGAAATGCCTATCATCGTATGGCGCGGGAGATCATGGAGGTTCTGGATACTCAGATCGATGAGTTTGTGATGTGTGTGGGCGGAGGAGGCTGCTTCTCCGGAAATTCAGAAGTGTTCAAAAAGGAGATCCCGGATATCAGATGCATAGCCGTAGAGCCGTTCCATGTCCGTAATATTTCCGGAGGTGACACCTCAGGCTCTCATAAGCTGGAAGGGATTGGATTGTCTTTTGTTCCATCGATATTCCGGGCAGACCTGGTGGACGAGGTAATACCCGTGACTGACCATGACGCCTATGATGCCGCCAGAAATCTGGCACAAAAAGAGGGCATTTTTGGTGGGATCACCTCCGGGGCCAATGTATGGGCAGCAATACAAAGAGCGAGGACCATCGGTGCAGGGAAGAGAATTGTGACGGTGGTCATTGATTCGGGGCTCAGGTATCTCAATGGGGACCTGTACACGTGAAAAAGGGGTTGTTGCCAAAGGTTCTCCTACACCGGAAGGACTGATCTCTGAACGTCTTTATTTTATCAAATTCAGATACCCTTCTTTTGCGATCGTTTCTCCATCATCAGCCAGGGCGCGGATCTTGTATATGTATACGTCAGAGTTTTGGACCTGGCCATTGTATGTGCCGTCCCATCCCTGAGTTGGATCGGTGGTATGGTAGACCAGTTCTCCCCATCGGTTATAAATGTTGAACTCCAGCAATTCGGTAATGAACCGTCCGCCCATAAAGACAACATCGTTTACACCATCTCCATTGGGTGAAAAAGTATCTGGCATACTTATGAAGGCCGGAGGTATTACAATTACAGTAAGATTATATGCGCCCGTAAAGCAGTTACGTTGATCGGTAATTGTAAGACGGTACGTGATATCTTCATCAGGCGTGACCTCCGGAAAGTCACAATCAGAGCAGCTTAGCCCTTCAGATGGATCTATCGTAAAGTTAAACAGGGAATCATATTCTATGGGAAGGTTCGTACTTTCACCGAGCTTGATGGTGGTTTCCCAATCTTCGTATTCAAAAGGAGGAATAACGGTTATCGCCTGTTCAATGGTGGAAGAGCATTCATTTTCATCGGTCTCTGTAAGGGAAGCAATAAATGAATCATCCGGCGTCAGTGTGATGCTGGTACCGGAGCCGGTGCCGGAAGAGGCTGCAGCGCCTGGAAACCAGTTATATATGCTGGTCGGCTCAGGATCCAGGACTTCGAGCTCTACCGTTTCGCCCAAACATATCGTATCCGATGAAAATGTAAACATAGGTGACGGTGGTGGAACATTTACCACCTCCTTCATGATTGTATCCCGGCACCCCCAGGTCATGTTTTCAACAACCTGAGTTACTGTAAAAGTACCGAGGGCGGAATACGAATGGATCGGGTCTTGTTCCGTGCTTATGGTGCCATCTCCGAAGTCCCAGTGATATGTCTCTGCATTTACAGAATTGTCATTAAAGGTAAATCCCGTGCTGTCCAGCAGGCATAGCACGGTATCCAGACCATCATTCCGGATAAAATCAGCTTCCACAATGTGGAAATTGATCAATGTATCCAGCGTGAGTGTGCAGTCGCTGGACTTAAGGATGAGCTGGGCTACCGTTCGGCCGGAAACGGGAATAAAATCATAGGAATGATCCACAGGGTTCTGATCCGATTGCGTGCCATCGCCAAAAAACCATTCATAGGAGGTCACGTCCTGTTCATCCGTTAATTCAAAGGTGACTTCCTGTCCTTCACAGACAGTGTCATCGCTTACATTGATCCTTCCTTCAGGCCCAATAATATCAAAGGCCCTTGAGGCAGTATTGATGCAGCCATTGGATGTCTCCGCCGTTAGCTCTACCGAGTAGGAACCTTTTGTATAAGTGGTGGTATATGTACCCTGGTCACTTGTTTCTCCATTTGCAAAGTCCCAGCTTAGCGCAGTAACTCCGGAACTGGCCGTGGAATTATCAGTGAATGCAATGGTCTGGGGATTGCAGTAGATGGAGAGTCCGTCAACGTCAGTTGCAAAATCTGCCACAGGGTATTCCTGTACTGAAATATTTTCAAACAGGGAGTCATAACATCCTGTAGACTGTTCTGTAAATACCAGTTTTACCCGGTAATCATCTTCAGCACTATAGGTGACAATTTCCCGGTCGGAAGTGCCGGTAAGGCCGTTGGCAAAGTTCCAGTCAAAATTTAAGTTGGAGCCATGCCGGGTATCGTCCTGCGCTGTAAATTCTATTGTTTCAGGGGCACATAATGCATTCTCAGGAACGTTTATTCTGCTACGCGGTGTATACCAGTCAATATTGATGAGTGTATCTCCTGCGCCACTGGTACATCCGTTGGCATCTTCTACTATAAGACTGCCGTAAAATGTCCTGTCGTCCGGTGGTACTGCGCTAAAGGCGAATAAGGCGTCACCGGTTACACCGGAGCGTATCGTGTCCCCGTTGGAAAAGCCCCAGGTCCACGAGGTAATGGGCGAATCAGAAACCGAGAGGTCGGTAAATTGTATATCCTGTGGCAGGCAGGCTTCGGTTACACTGGCATTTCCCCGGGCTTCTATGCCGTAGGGGTCTACAGTGACGCTGGCCATGTCCTTACAACCGAGGGCATCGGTTACGATCAATTGAAGCTCATGTGTGTCACGTATTCCGTTACCAATTTTTGCAGGGTCTGCTTCCGGTAAAGTGACCGTGTAGCTGTCCTGGTCCCATGTAATGGGCCGTGCGTTAAAAGTCGGGAACCGAAAGGTATATCCCCGGCAGGCAGCACCGGTAGATGCCGACCCATCGAGTATGACCTCCTGACCGGCACATACTATGGGGGCTACCGTCAGCACGGCATTGGGTACAACGATCAGGATCTCCACGGAGTCAACAGAAGCCGGGCAGCTTCCTCCATCGTCAGCGCTTAGCCTCGCCCAGTAGGTGCCTTCAGTTGCGTAAGTATGTGTGACAACAGTGCTGGAATTCGTGGTGCCATCCCCAAAATCCCAGGTGAGATTCAACGTACTGTTGCCCGATGTTGACCGGCTTTCAAAATCGACCTCGAACGGCGTGGCGCAATCGCGATCATAGAATATTTCAGCAGCTGCCCCCTGTACATTCACATACCCCGTTTTGGTGATCGAAGAAAGACAACCGTTGATATCCACTTCAAGGGTGACATCCTGCAGACCTGATTCATACAGGTAGGTCCATTTCACCGGCGAAGTAGTGCTTTGATGGAACACTCTTTTCCCTTCCGTATAAAAATGCCAGGCGTCCGGGATAACACCAGGAGGCAGGGAACTGAAATCCGGTGTCAGTTCTATTTCCTCACCCACACAGGGTATGGTATTGTTCACAGTAAAGTCAAGCAAGGCACTGACGTCTGGTCCTAGGGTGACTTCCAATGGATAGGAAGTGGCTGAACAACTCCCGTTCTCCACCGAGACGGTCACATTGTAAGTGCCGGCGCTGCTGAACACATGCGTGACGTCATCCAGCGCATTGGCCCCGGTAAGTGTCAGGGTAGGAGTAGCGCTGCCGGGGTCATCAAAATCCCATACGGACCGGCTGATAGGATCAATGAGGTTATCCGGAGTGGCATTCCTGAATGACAGGGTAAACGGTGCACAACCGCTGGGGTCAGGATCATTCAAGAGAACCTTGGGATTCAATGGGTAATGTCTGAATTCTGTAAAAGCCGTGTCGTAACACCCGGTTGTACCTGAGGTAACGATGACCCTGGCGAAATGTGTAGTGTCAACGAATTCGTTGTACATGCCTATCGTGCCATATACATTCCCGTCATCATAGTAATTCACATTGGCCGTCTGATCCGTAGAAATACTGCCATCGTAAAATTGCCATTCATAGGTAGGGCTTTCTGCATCTGATGTGACGGAATGTTCTACCACTACCGGGTTTGCACAGCTATTGACCGGGTTTGAGATGGGATTGATGGTAAGCTGCTGGACAAATACATCCCTGGTAACGGTATTCACACATCCTCCATTGTTGGTTTCCAGACTTATGGTTCTGAGCCCGGGTGTCCTGAAAAATATTTCGATACTCTGTTCATCGGAATTTGCTATGGTTTCAAACCGGTTATTTTGAACATTGTAATACTGTGCTCCTGCGCCAAAGCCCCACCTTACCTGGTTGGCATTGAAATATTCAAATCGCACACCGGCATCGAGGCACAGGGTATCCGGTACATTGATCACCCCACTCGGACTTCCAATGTTTACATCCTTTGTCAGGCTAATGGCACAGCCCCTTGAATTGGTGGCGGTGAGTTGAACGGTATAGGTGCCATCACTCGTGTATTCCTGATCCGGAGGAGATGCTGATGTACTTGTGTTGCCATTGCCAAGATCCCAGGAATAATCCACGGAGTGAACATCTGCCGTGTTGTTGGTGAAAGAAACGGTAAGCGGGGCATTGCAGGATGCAGCCGGGTCCGGCGAAGTTTCAAAATCAATGTCCGGGAGGTCATAGACTTCTACTACGGAAGTGAATACCTTCTGAATATTGCAAGAGGGTATATTGGTGGTCAACTCAAGGGATACATTGTAATTCCCACCGTCGGCATAGGTATGGTCCAGCACGGAATTTCCTGAGGCTGTAGCTCCGTCGCCAAAAACCCAGTCCAGCGCTGTAAGGCTCAGGGCGCTGTTCATATTTACGGTAGGGGTAAACTGAATATCCAATGGAGCACAACCCTGGGGCAGGTCTGGTGTGAGGTTGAGCTCAGGCAGGTCATATACTGTAATACTGATCCGCCCGGTTTCTGCACCGCCGGGAGCGGTATACAATATAACCGTGTAGTCTCCCGCGGTGGTATAGGCAGCAGAGGGATTGGCATCATTACTGGCGGAGGTACCATTTCCAAAATCCCAGTAATTTGTAGCTCCAGGTGTGGTAAAGTTCACGGTAAGTGGAGCGCATCCTATGGTAACATCAGCTGATTGTCCGAATGAGTGAAAGCATGATCCCCATAAAATGCCGATGAAGGTTACCTTCCTGAATGTTAACATATTGATTGATGATGTGATCAACTGACCCTGAAAAATGTTTTAGTTGGCAAATCAAAAAATTGGAAAAAGAAAGACCCTGATCCTGAAAAAAATAATGATATCTCTACAACATCTGAAATCCGGAGCTTTACTGGTCGTTATTTTACTTTTTTTGGGGGCGACTATGTATAACCGCAATTACAAAAAGGTAAACAAAAAGTTTTTGGTCACGCTGCATATTACCCAGGATCAGTCCGGTGTTTTGGCGGTAGACGCTGCAAGGCTGGCAGAGATCAGGACAGCAATAGCTGATGCCAGCGACTTCTTTACACCCATTGGTATTTCGTTTGAGGTAGGAGATGTCTACTATATTGACAACTATCAGTATGACGTTATTTCCACCGAAGAAGAGCTTACTGAAATGTCCGGCAAATACGACAAGGAAAACCGGCTGAATCTTTACCTGTTTTCCATGTTTGATGAAGAAATGGCTGGGGGATGTGGTTTGGCAGGACAGGTAACAGATGCCAATAAAAACCTGTTCATGTCACAGGCGTGTGTTAACCCTGTCTCCTTTGCCCATGAAATGGGACATTTTTTTGGGCTGCTCCATACGTTCAACCCTGATGATTTCAATACTACTGAGCTGGTGGACGGAAGCAATTGTGATACCGACGGTGATCAGATCTGTGATACCCCGGCTGATCCTTACATACCCGGAAGCGCGACCGGATGGGTAAGGGATTGCGCTTTTATCTATGAAGGTCAGGATGCCAATGGAGATTACTACGATCCTGATATTGAAAATATTATGTCCTACTACTTTGAAAGTTGTGCCTGTGGTCTTCATTTTTCCCCGGGACAATTCAAAAAAATGTCCGAAACCTATTTTTCTGCCATTGATCCTTTAGCTACCAATCCCGTGTGTGTCTGGTAAACGTTTATGATAAGCCGCATATTTTTTTATCTTTTTTTGTTTGTTCTCCTCGCTCATTCGTCCTTTTCGCAGGATGTCCATTTCTCACAATTCTACATGCAGCCGCTGAGCCTCAATCCGGCATCTACCGGTGATCATGTGGGAGATATGCGGTTCGGCATTATCCAACGCAGACAGTGGCGCCAGTTGGGTATGCCTATAGTCACCAACGGGTTAAGTGTAGAAAAAAAGGTACGTATTTACCCGAATTTTTTGGGTATTGGTCTGCAGGTCATCAATGATAAGATCAGCGACATAAATCTAGTCACCAATAAAGTGCATCTGTCCGTAAATTACATGCTGAAAAGGAAATCCAGTACGGTGCATTTTGGTATTCAGGGTGGCTATGTGAATCGGAACGTTGACTATTCCGGGGCTACGTTCCCTTCTCAATATAATATCAATACCGGAAATTTTGATACCAATTTGTCTAACGGAGAGCTGGTGCTGGATGAAAGACGCGGATATGTTGATTTCAATGCCGGCCTGCTTTGGATAAAGTCACTCGGAAGGAAGTTTCAATACAGACTGGGAGCAGGTGTTTTTCATATCAATACACCGAACGAAGCATTTTCCGATCTGACCAGTGAGTTGCCTGTGCGTTATAATTTTCATTTTACTGCCGTATGGGAAATTGATCAGTTCTGGTCACTTATGCCAAAGACACAGGTACTGCATACCGCCGGAGCATCCAACCATGTGAGTGTCCTGCAGGTGAGAAAAATGCTCAATCCGGTGTCTGCCTTGTATGCGGGTCCCGGTCTGAGAGGATACATCTCACAAAATGACGCTCTGATTATGACGGTGGGCTTTGAACTTGGGAATCTCGAATTTGGATTCAGCTATGACTGGAACATGTCTACCTTGAGTGAAAATGCCGGCGGGAAGACCACCCTTGAGTTTGCGGCTATCCTAAGAACGCCTCCCAAACGCTACAGCAGGCCTATTCCGTCCAAAAAGAAACTGGAATGCCCCGTTGATCAAAGGTGGTAGCGGGTAGGTTTTGGTCTTCATGGTCAACGTTTCCTGAAAACCTGAGTTCGATAATCATCTCTGGCTTTGAAGATGCCCAGGGTAATTTTTATCTATCTCACTTAATGAACCTTTGCGCCCGTTGTGGTGAGGCTTTCCAAGCTACTAAAGCTCAAACTTGCGTGCCGGCTGCCCATAGCCGTCAAATACATTGAGCTTTAGCCTTTAATTTAAATCCCGAAGGGATGAAAATATTGTAGTTATAGAAATTCCTACGGTAAACCCTGAAGGGGTGGCATTATTTCACCCCTTCGGGGTTGGTGCATTTGGTATTTATTGTTTTTCTATAACAATTTCATCCCTTCGGGATTTAACAGGGATGGTTAAACTGACGGCTATGGACGACTGGCAGTCCACCGGACTCCCCACGGGGTCCAGTGGATCCGCAGTATTCCTCGCAGAGTCCGGTGGACCCACGGGGTTCTGCGAATGTGAGGGCATCGCAAAGATGTTTTCTTTCTTGCTTGATTCTGGCATATTTTAGATCGAACTCATGTTGAAGGACTTTTCAGAAGGATCCTGATGCCGGGCCGGTATTTCTGTTTTGAAAAAAATAAGCGTGCTGCAAACTGACAGTCGTGGAAGATCATCTCACTTTCATCACACGCCGGCTCATGGTCTTATGTCCCAGAACTATTTGGATGATATAGTTGCCGGGTGGATAGTGAGCGGCATCCAGGATCGTGTTGCCATTAGCCTTTGATGTTACAACCGGCATCTTTACGCCAAAAGTATTGTAAACTTCTACCTGTTCCGGTTGAAGGTCATACCCGGTTGAAATTGTAAAGTAATTATCTGACGGGTTGGGATAGATGCGAAGGAAGTTGCCTTTATCCACTATCACTTTTGCAACGTCAAAATATTCAAAAGTACCATCAAAATCGGTCTGTTTGAGGCGGTAGTACGAAACTCCGGCATGGGGAGATAGATCCGTTTCCTGATAGTATAGTACGGATTCACTGTTACCTGCTCCGTCTACTGTAGCTATTTTATACCAATGGTGAAGATCCAGTGATCTTTCCAGCGTAAAATAGTCATTGTTTATTTCGCTTGCTGTGCTCCATGAAAGTGCTACCGTCCCGTTTTTCACTTCTGCCATGAATGTTAGTAAGTTAATGGGCAGCGGCATTAATGCATTGGTGTTACCCAGTGTAAAGCGGTCCCCGTTCTGAAGGTTTACTCCGGAGAATATGACTATACCACCAATGGCTGAACCAGTTATCGGACTAACATCATTGTCAGCAAAACCATCCCCGTCACGATCGATCATAAGCCTCAGGTTCGACCCAAGAGGGCTTGCCAAAGCATTCAGATCGAAGGAGATCGATACCGTACCGACTTCGCCCGTTTCACTTACTGCCCAGCTTCTCTGCAGGCGTTCCTGGATCACCGCGCCGTCAATATCCGAAGTAGTACCACCCATCGCTCCGTTATCGTGACCCCACATCAGATACTCGTTGTTATTAAGATCACCGGGGTTCCATATGCGCACAGCTCCTGTTCCAGTGGCGTCCCGGTGGCTGGATCCGGTACCATCCTGACCTATTCCGGCTGCCTCAAAGTCATATCCTGAGTTGTCCATGGTATAGATATCGCCTGCGCTGAGTCCAATATTGTATTTTGCTGACAAGTAGTTTTCAATGAGGATCCGCTGAACATCATTAAGGTCCTGACTAAAGACCGCTACTTCCGAAATGGGTCCATCAAAAAAGTTGGTTGCAGATTTACCGGCGCCCAACCTCCAGGGACCGTCACTGGATTCAGGTGTAACAGTCCCTCCACCGTCTGCAGTACCGGTTTTGTGAAAAGAGATCGTCGTGCTGCTACCGCCGTTGAAGTCAAATGCAGTGGAATAAATGGTCCAGCTGCCTTTTGTATCGGGTGTAGTCGAAGTTCCCGGACTACCTCCAAGATCAGATGCAAACCTGTCGTTACTCTCGGCATACAGAAAATGACTGCGTCCGGTGCCGGTACCATCATTTTGTTGCAGGATAATTTTGTCATTATTTCCACTACAGCTACAGTTGAGGGCGCCTGTAATGGAGTAGCTGGTAGTGGCCGGGTTCAGAGTGAGAGAGTTCATGTCCATGTAGGTAGACCCGGCAATGCTGAACTCGACGGATGCCGCATTATTGATAGCAGGGTCTGTGCCATCCATTTGAGGCTGATTTGCCCCGGTGGTCTGAATAGCATGATTTCCGCTGCCTGACTGATCGTTCCATTGCTGTATAATTCCGCCATCGGTGGATGCTGTGACCCCTGCATCACTGTAGACATCTCTACCGGCATCAAGCCACAGGACAAGCGGTGAAGTGCCGTCGGCTCCACCCACGCCTCCGGGGCCCATACTCCCGATCAGGCGTGGACCGGTGCCCCCCAAAGGACTGGAAATGTCTATATTCCCCTGGTTATTGGTACCATCCCCATTACCACAACCGCCAGCAGCGGTACAGGTAATCTGCATATCGGAACAGATCTGGGCGGCTGAGGCTGAATTGGAAAATCTCACTACACTGGGACTGCCCTCCGTGAGGTCGAGACCTATACCGCAAAGGGTAGCTTCAGTATGATCAATGTTCAGGTCGTCGAAATTAGTGTTGGTACCATCGCTATTGGCGGTGCCGTTGATGATAGTAGTACTTGAGCCTGAAAGAGTCAGGTCAATATCACTCGCAGGTTGGCCTCCTATCACCCCCATGGTTGTCACCTCAAGATACCCCAGATTTACCATATCACTTCCGACGTTCAGCGCACCTTCTACTCTTGTGTATCCTTCCACCATGAACCTGATGGTCGAGGATAGGGTAGCTCCGTTTTCAATAATGATATCGCCTACCTGGTAAAGATAGGAATCGTTAGAATCGTTAAATGAGTTGCCTACATTTGATCTGCCCATATTGTCTGGAATGACACCTCCGCAACCGTTATCGTTCAATGCATTGATCGTGATTGTATGGCCATTTCGAATCACTACGTTGTCAAACCTACGCGGAAATTCGCCTGAAGGGACCACACCCGATGATCCGTCGGAAGCATAGGACCAGGAGGTATTGTTTTCCCACGCACCAGTGGCTAGAGAATAATAGGTCCTTTTTTCACGGCAAATATCCCTGGGGAAGTCAGGGTATGTGCCATCGTTATGTTGGTCGCCATCCCCATCCTGGGTCACCCAGTTGTTTCCATCAGCAATAGCTGCTGCATTGGATGGTACATTGCCGGCACAATTGCAATCAAAAACCATAACGTCTTCATCGCGCAATCCAATATCGGTGCGGATATCTATGGCATTTACTCCGGCGGTAAGTCCGGTATTGGTCAATGGGCCAAGTGCATCGCTAAAGCCATCATTGGCAATGGCAGAAATAAGCAAGATGGGATCGGTAGCGTTGTTACCAAGGTACATGTAGATCACCTCATTCTGATCACGTGCGTTAAAAGTGCCACTCATAGTTACCGTGCCTACTGAAGAGGTTGTCGCAGTTTGATTAATGATGATCACCGTACCAGCGCTAATGCTGCCTCCACTGCTCCAGCTTAGAGAGCCTTCTCCTGCAGTGAAAGCACCGCCTGTGCCAATGGCAGATCCATTCCATTCTTTATCTGTGAAATAAATGGTAGTGTCAGGCAGGTCGATCAGTGTGATAAAGGCAATACCTCTATCTCCATCGGCATTGTAACCTACGAACATAAGGTCACCTGCATTTATGGTTTGTGCCCAACTTTGCAAAATGGGAATAAGGGAGATAAGGAGAATGATCAATAATGTACGCATGGCTGATTAAAAAATGTAAGTGCACGATCTTGAAATTTAAAATCTCGCTTCAATCAGACATTTACCTGTTTAATAGAACGAAAGAATCCAAAACCCTCTTTCACAACTACACCATGCTTCCGTTGCGTATCCCGCCATTATGAGAATACGTATCCTTTTCTCACCTGCCGCGAAATACATGATAAAGGTCTATTTCAGCTTGCAGAGATCAATCTCAAACATTGTACCGCCCCACATTTTTTCTTCGTAGGTTGTTATATAGCGCTGAAAAGGAAGTGTTAATGGTCAATTAAGTCTTCATTATTTATTCCCAAAAAGGGATTGAAATATCAATATGGGAACGAATGAGGGAAGAGACTTGATCAATGAAAACAAGTCCGTCACGGAAGAAAAAAATGACCGGTGTAAACCTTTTGTAGGCCTGAGTTTCAGAAAAGTCAGCATTTATCAGTTTTGATTTGCATATCAACATCTACCAGATGATCATAAAAGCATGTTGCACTGGAACTACTGATTATGAAAAATGGATGGCTCACCCCAATTCTGATTGGCTCACTTAAAAAAGTGATCCTGATAACAATGATCTTGGCCTCTGTTTCCTGCGGAACGAACCATACGAGGAATGAGGCTACTCCGCTTGAGGTGGTTGAGAAGGTGCGCCGGGCTGCCAAACTTCTTGCTGAGCAGGGACCTGCCGGTCTGAGAATATTGCGGAACAATACTTCCATATTTACCTGGAAGGACACTTACGTTTTTGTTGTGGACTGCAATGCCGATCTGGTGCTTGCCAATCCGGCCTTTCCTGAACGCGAAGGCGGTGATATCAAACAACACACTGACTACAATGGTAAGCAATACGGATTTGATCTATGTGAAACAGCAGGAAAACCTGGTGGTGGATGGGTCGAATATATGTGGCTGAAACCAGGTGGGGATAAACCCATGCGCAAGATAAGCTATGTTATGAGTGTGGAGGATCATCCCTGGCAGCTCGGGGCCGGGATCTATAATGAGTCTGTTTCACTGGAGGAATTGGAGGAGATCCTGGAGCCATGATAGAGGAGGGTTTAAACGCCTGGTCCGTGTTACAACTGGATGATCTTTTGAAAAGATATTCCTTCTTTAAAGGCTTTTACCCCGGTCATGACAAGAAATGTTAACAAAAGAACAATGGTGCCAACAAGACCACCTTCCGGGCCGAATTCACCTCCGGTCCATAGACTAACACCTGAATTCTCAAAAGTAAACAATGAGACAACAGGCTTTTTGCATTGTTGGGCGAGCCGAACACTATGTTTTGAAATCCGGGAATAAACTCTGATTATTTCTTATATTTTATATAACAAATCAAAAAGTCTTTATATATTTGTTATACTAAATATAACAAATAAAATGGGAAAGGAATATTTAGGTGAACTGGAAGAGCTGATATTGCTACTGATCGTGATGCTTAAAGAAGAGGCCTATGGGCTGGCGATACGGAAAGCCTTGAAGGAATATGCCAATCGTACGGTGACAATCGGAGCGGTACATGGTACGGTCAACCGGCTGGAAAGCAAGGGTTTTATTGAATCAACACTTGGCGGCGCTACTGAGGAAAGAGGAGGGAGGCGGAAAAGGATCTTTACCATTACTGCATTGGGTAAAAAAGTGTTGCAAAAGAGCAGGGATGTCAAGGTGAATCTATGGCAGCAAATCCCTGAACTATCCATCAAAGGTCTTTAATTCTATTGACTTGAAATCCAAAAACACCAGACCTCCCAAAGCGGCTGATAAATTCCTTGGCTGGTTATGCAAAGGAGAATTCCTCGAAGAAATTCTCGGTGATCTCTACGAGTACCACCATGAACTGATCGGTCAGCCCCGTTTGAAAAGGAATATCGCCTATTGGTTCCATGTGTTCAATTTTCTTCGCCCGGGCCTTCTGAAAAATCTGTCTGGAACTCAGAAACTTAATTTCTACGGAATGATAAAACTATTTCTAAAAACCACCACCCGGAACTTTCTCAGGCAGAGGTTAATCAGTTCTATGAGCCTGCTCAGTTTGATATTTGGGGCAGTGTGTTTTCAACTCGTCTATGTGTGGGTTCATAATGAAATCAGTGTAGATAGTTTTCATGAAAAAATTGATCGAATTCACGTTAGTACAGTTAAATCCGATCCGTATTCAGATTTTTTTGCCTTAAGCTTTAGTGGATTTTTTAATGTAGGTTACGATCAGTTTCCTCAGGTAAGGAGTACTTTAAATGTACATCGATATCGTGAAGATGAGATCAGGCTAACCGCCAATAACACTGATTTTCAAGGCATAGGGTTTGTGGTTGATAGTACTTTCTTTGATTTTTTTGATTTTCCACTGGCTGACGGAGGTTCCGGAAATATACTGGCAGACCCTGCAAATATTGTTATATCCGAACGGTTTGCCAATAGAGTGTTTGCGTCGACTGACGTTATTGGGCAAATCGTGGAGATCAGGTGTGATCAAAAAGGGACCTACCAAATTGCAGGAGTGCTGGAGAAAATACCGTCCAATAGCTCTATGTATTTCGATTTTCTTATCCCAAGACATTCACAGAATTTCTGGAGAAGAATTCCACAGGAACTGTTTCTTACTGACGAATATTTTAATGCTGATCATTTCAATCAGACTGTATCGAAAATGGGTCGATCTGACCCCCGTTTCGCAGAGAGTACGCTTGCCAGTGTTCCATACAATTCAATTTATCTGGATCATGCCGTTGATTTGAATCTCTTTAATAAATATGGAGACAGGAATAGTATAAATACAATGGTATTCATCTCCATAATTATCTTATTGATTACCATGTTGGGTTTTACAAGTCTTCAGACTACGCTGCAACTGTCCAGTGTTAAGAAAATGGGCGTTAAACAAATAGCAGGAGCATCCAAATTAAGTTTGTGTATCGAAATAGCGGTAAGCAGGCTTTTTTATTTGGTAATATCCACCGTGGTGGCCTTTCTGGTCTTTGAATTGATCTTCCCTTACTACCTGGCTATAATGGAGATAAAAATTGACAGGACACCTGTTCTTGATATAGCAGGGATACTAACCGTTACCTCAGCAACTGTTATTGTTTCCTTGATTTTTGCCATTTTCCAGGTTTTTAAAATTGAGACAAAGGAAGCGATGAGTAATAAACTCACCCTGCTAAAGGTACCTAAAATACAGCGCCTGTTAACTACCATTCAATATTCAGTAACTATAATTTTGCTTGTGGCTACTACCATAGTGTTCATTCAATTTCGCTATATGCTCAATAAAGAAACAGGCTTCCATAGTGAAAACATTGTAAGTATTGATTTCTTTGAAATAATGCGTGGTAATGACGCCATTGAAGAAAAGCAACGGGCGCTGACCCAACATCAGTTTGTAATTGATAAAATGACGCAAAACCCTGATATTCTACAGGTATCACAAGGTGCCATGCCAATAAGTTCAATGGTGAATGTGTCGTCCTGGAAAGTTGCGGGGAATGCCCATGAATTCACCAGTCAAAATACCATAGCCGTAGACCCTGAATATGCCGGTTTATTGGGAATTGAAATAGTAGCCGGACGATTCTTTTCGGATTCACTGGACCAGCATAGCCAACAAAAGGTAGTGATTAACCAGGCCGCCCTGAAGTATTGGGATATCGAGGACATTTCTCAGGCACGTATGGTCAGAGGTCTGAACAGACAGAGTGGAGAAGAGGATTTTTTTGAAATCATTGGAGTGGTGAAAAACTACCATTATGAACATTTATCCAATAAGATCAAACCACTGGTGATGCGCTTTAACCCATACCGGGATGATAGTTTTTTAGTCAGTGTGAGAACCGAAAAAGTGAACGACTGTCTTATTTTTCTGGAAGAGTTGTTCAAAGAAGTAAACCTCAATGGTATATTCAATTATGAGCTGTTGGAAGACAAGGTAGAAGCACAATACGCAAAGGAAAAGAGAATTGGCAAAGTCTATTTTGCCTTTACCCTGGTGGCACTGCTATTGTCTTCTATAGGCTTGTTTACTTTTGCTTTTTATGAAACCAGGCGCAGAACCAAAGAAATAGGGATAAGAAAAGTAAATGGTGCCAGTATCCTAAATGTTTTTTCACTGCTGAGCTATTCGTTTCTTAAATCGATCTTACTGGCTTACATAGTGGCTTGCCCCGTTGCCTGGTTTTTAATGGACCACTGGTTGGATAATTTTGCTTATCGCACTCAATTAAGCTGGTGGATATTTATGCTGGTTGGATCCCTTACAATATTCATGGCTGCACTGGCCGTTGGTTGGCAGACCTGGGACGCTGCAAGAAAAAATCCCGTGGATAGTTTGAGGTATGAGTAGATACCTCAAACTATTGATTTATTATGATGCTATGTGAAACCACCTTTTAATGCGGTGGCCGTTTATGTCGGTTTTTACAGGACGTTACGACAGGCAGTTCCTTGAATCAACGGGTTCTGTTCCATGAATTACCCTTTAATTTTTATATCCACTTACCGTTATGCTAAGCACCTGTACACCTGTAGAGCGGAATTCGATCAGCTCTTTTTCCGTTAGGTACTGTGACAGGAAGGAATCAGGAAGGTATACCACTTTTTCCTTTTTAACCTCCACATTTTTGAAGCCAGCCTTTCGGATCGTTTGGAGGTATTCGGACTTTTCCATTGCTCCGGCAATACAACCCGCGTAGAGTTCAACAACATTCTTCATTTTATCGGTGAGTGGTCCGGATACCACTACGTCCGAGATACTGAAATGCCCCGGATTTCTTAACACTCTGTAGATCTCCCTGTAGGCTACCAGCTTATCACTTACCAGATTAAGTACACAGTTACTGATGGCTGTATCAATGGAAAGATCCGGTACAGGCAGTTCTTCAATGTCTCCCAAAATGAATTCAACGTTATTGTACCCCAGCTTTCCCTTGTTTTTATTGGCCTTTTCGATCATGGCGGGTGTCATGTCGACTCCTGTTACCTTTCCCTCTTCTCCTACCAGGGAGCGTGCTACAAAAACGTCATTTCCCGCTCCTGATCCAAGGTCCAGTACGGTCTGTCCCTTCTCTATGCCGGCAAACTCTACAGGTATGCCGCAGCCCAGCCCCAGGTCTGCCTCAGCTTCATATCCGGGCAGGGTACTGTATTCTTCCTTAAAACCTGTTAATTCTGCGGATGAACCGCAGCAGGAGGGAGACGCTGCTACAGCACCGGCCCTGCAGCAGGAAGACGCCCCCGGAGTAGCCTCTGCAATGTCAGCATATACTTCTTTGATTTTCTCTTTAACTTTTTTCATGACCCTTTTCAGATTTGTTTGCTCTAACAGACGATACTTTTCCGGAAGGATTCAGAATGTAGGGTAAAATCCGAAAATGTCCGGTGCCGCTTATTGCCGGACAGGGCTTATTGATCACAGGCCCTGCCATTTTTTGGATCATAGGAGATCACATGACCATACCTGTCTGACTCTATGAGGCAGCAGTGGTGAAACAGTTCCTTTAGCTTGACTCTGGCACGCTGAACGTTTGATTTAGCTCCGGAATATGATAGTCCTATCCGCCGGGCATATTCTTTTTGTGACATACCACCCAGATCCGTCTGAATAAGTGCATCCTGATATTTTTCCGGGAGTTGATCAATAAATGGTTTTAAACAACCCGTCAGTTCGCGGTTGAGTGATTCAACATCAGTTTCAACAGACTCAGGTATATCTGCAAGCTCGTGGGTAGACTTCTTTTTCCTGTAGTGGTCTGTGATGGCGTTCCTGGCGATCCGGTAAACCCAGACATTCAGCCTCTCTTTATTTCTCAGACCAGGGTAAGCCTCAAATATCTTCATTAGAACGTCCTGAAGCAGGTCGTTTGCGGTATCCTCGTCATTAACCCTTTTAAGAATAAACTTTTTCAGTTTCGTCTGAAACTCCTTTATAATCTGTTCTTCCTTCATGTTGATTATGGCTTATACAAAATCCCCGTTTAAAAAGACGGAACCAACAGCCTTTGGACGCACAACTTCGTAAACAAAATCAGATGCGTCCCTTTTGGATCCTAACGTCTGTTTTTGGCAAAAGGATCAACCGGATGTACATGCTCAAGGGGTAGTGCATAAGTGCGAACATTACTACTAAATTTAGAAACAAATTGGGTAACAGTGGAAAACCCGACTATAAAACATAAAATCAACTACTGTGAACATAGGAATAATAGGAGCAGGGGGCGTGGGAGGATACTTTGGGGCCCGGCTTGCACAGGCCGGATACAACGTAACCCTGATAGCCAGGGGAGAGCATCTGGCAGCTATCCGGAAAAACGGGCTACAGGTCAGGAGTATCAAAGGTGATTTTCATGTCAGGAATATCGCCGCTACAGAACACATAGAAGATGTTAAAGGAGCCGATCTGATATTGGTTTGCGTAAAGGCATGGCAGATCATAGCCTTAGCCGGAGAAATAGCCGCGATCGTTCATCCGGAGACTATCGTTTTACCTCTTCAGAACGGTGTTCTGGCATTGGAGGAGCTAAAGGAAAGCGTGGACGAAAAAAATCTGGTGGGTGGGTTGTGTCGGCTGCTTAGCGAGATCCAATCCCCGGGAGTGATCAACCATTTTGGTGTTGAACCCATTCTTGAGTTCGGTGAAATTAACAGGCAGGAGACCCCAAGGCTGCATATGCTGAAAGACATGTTCGACAACGCTGGAATAAAGTCCGTGATCTCCAGCGATATACATGCTGATCTTTGGAAAAAATTCATTTTCATCTGTGTAAGTGGCCTGTTGGCTGTGACCAAAACCACCTACGGAGAGTTAAGAGAGACACCGGAGCTGAGAGAAATGATGGTCAACCTGATGAACGAGATCCATCAACTGGCAGAAACCATAGGCATTTCAATAGCCCCGGATTACGTGCGTGAAACCGTTGCCTTTATTGATACATTTCCCTATGACTCTACCACATCACTGGCCCGGGATGTCCTGAACGGCAGGCCGTCGGAAATTGAATATCAGAATGGAACTGTGGTTAGACTGGGGCAGGCGTACGGTGTGGATACCCCTGTCAACAGGTATGTCTACTATTCTGTTCTGCCTTTGGAGAAGAAGGCCAGGAGTTCAAGCCTGATCAGGGGTTGATTGTTAAAATATCAACCGTTATCATATACCAACTCAAAGGGCGATGCTTTAAAAATATTGACGCCTACTCTTTTCTTTAGTACATACTCACATATTTTACTGACAAAAGTAAACTTTATTGCTCCGACATCCGTATATTACTGACAAAATGAAATTTAATCATTATGGGTAGAATATATCTGGGTGAGTTCGAAGAGCTTGTCTTGCTTACCGTAGGCGTGCTCTATGAAAGTGCCTATGCAGTGGCCATTACCAAAGAGATCAGCGAACAGTCCGGTCGCTCGGTGAATGTGAGCGCCGTCCATAAATCATTATACCGCCTTGAAAAAAAGGGTATGCTCAAGTCACGGTTGGGTGATCCTGAATCGAAGAGGGGAGGTAAAAGAAAACGCCTGTTCACCATTACTCCATTTGGAAAAAAAGCGCTGGATGAATGCATGGAGCTCAGAATGAGTCTCAGGAAGCAGATCCCAGATCTGGCTTTTAAATGGCAAATGGGTTAATTGGGAAGCAGGTCATTCATTACATGAGATTATTAATTATAAATAAATGATAATCAGTATTTTATATTATAAAAACTAATATACTGTAAGGTCAAAATGGGTAAGCCAGTTAAGATACCGAAGATCCCCCATGCCTTTTTCAGGTGGTACTGCCTGCCGGAAAAATACGAGGAGCTGCACGGTGACCTGGAAGAATTCTTTTATGAAAGAGCAGCCCAATACGGTGAAGCCAGCGCAAGGTGGTACTATCTGCTGGACGTCATCAGGTGCTGTCAGCCTTATGCATGGAAAAAACCGCAACGTCAAAACTCAAATATTGTCATGTTCAGAAACTACTACTTAACAGCATTCCGGAGTCTTTTGAAACACAAGAGCTACTTTATCATAAATATTTCCGGCCTTGCGATAGGGATCGCGAGTTTTACCTTCATTTCACTCTACGTCATCAATGAGTTGTGATCGTTTTCACTCAAATCATGAGAACATCTATCGTGTGAGTAATGAAGCGATCATCAGAGGCGAACCCAACAGCCAGGCAACCACCGCTGCACCAATGGCCAGGGCCATGATTGACAACTATCCAGAAGTAGTGAAGGCCACCCGTGTTTTGAGAAGTGGCTCCCTGTTGATAGGAAGGGGAAGCGAAAAAATAAACGAAGATGGGGTGCTGTTTGCAGATTCTGCTTTTTTTGATGTTTTTGATTTCAATCTGATCAAGGGGAATCCCAAAGCTGCCCTGGTCCATCCGAAATCAATGATCCTGTCGGAGTCTTTTGCAAAAAAATACTTTGGAGAGGAAGATCCTGTGGGTGAAGACATCACTGTGGATGAAGACAGTGTTTTTTACACCGTTACGGGGGTTTTGGAAGATGTACCGGCGAACTCACACCTGCAATTCGATATGCTTGCCTCCTTAAGCACCAGGGATCATGACGATACAGACCGGTGGATTGGCAGAAGCCTGCATACCTATGCCGTATTGAACGAGGGCGCCGACCCCGAAGCCTTAAAGGAGAAAATGAAGGAGCTGTTTTATGAATATATGGCGCCGGAAATAGAATATTATACAGAAATGACCATCACCGAATGGGAGGGTGCCAATAATTCTGTCAACTTTAAGCTCACACCCATAAAGGATATTCATCTTCATTCGACTTCTTCCGAAGAACTGGAACCAACCGGTAATGTTTCCTACATCTACATCTACACGCTGATTGGGGTCATCATACTTTTCATTGCCATATTTAATTTTGTTAACCTGGCTACAGCGCATTCAGCTAACAGGGCAAGGGAAGTGGGGGTCAGAAAAGTGATCGGATCTTCAAAAAGGGCATTGATAGGTCAGTTCATATTTGAATCCATAATGATCTCACTATTCGCTACCTTTTTGGCTGTCCTGATTATCCACTTTTTAAAACCTTCCTTCTATAACTTAATAGGAAGGGAACTGGCATTTGGCCCCACTTCGAGTTATATAGGCTTACTTTTAATGCTGTGCCTGGCCATTTTCGTAGGTATACTTGCCGGATGTTATCCTGCCTTTGTCTTATCTGCCTTCCGGCCGGTGGACGTTCTGAAAGGGTCTTTCAGCTCAGGGGCAAAATCGGGATGGTTGCGGAACCTGCTGGTGACCATTCAATTTGCAGCCTCCATTGTCATCATCATAGGTACGCTGGTCATTTATAATCAAATCGAATTTATGCTGACCAAAAACCTGGGATTCGATAAAGACCAGATCATGGTCCTTAAAAGACCGGATGCACTAAAGGGCAACCTGGAAGCATTCAAAAATGATCTGGTTGAAAACTCCAATATCATGACTGTTGCGAATTCCAGGACTATTCCCGGAAAAGAGTACAGGATAAGGTCATATCGCAAAATGGACAACCATGAGGTTTACCTTTTTCTCAATAATCAGGTCACCCACGACTATCAGGAATTAATGGGCATGGAATTGATATCGGGTCGTTTTTTCTCGGAGGAATATAGCTCAGATTCGAATGCGGTAGTGCTTAATGAGTCAGCGGCAAAACTGTTTGGTTTTGATGATCCGATCGGCAAGCCTTTAATCTCTGCTTTTAAAGAAGGTACTTTGACGATCATAGGAGTGGTCAGGGATTACAATATTGAATCACTGCACAAAAGCATTGAACCTGTTTCTTTGGAACTTGCCCCCAACAACAATGACGGCTATTTAAGTATAAAAATCAGCAATGGTCAAAATATTCGTGAGACCGTTCAATTTGTAGAAAATACCTGGTATGATCATGTTGATAACAAGCCTTTCCAGTATTTTTTCTTTGATGAGGACTATGAGAATCTATACCGGTCAGAATCCACAACCGGTCAGATACTGATTGTATTCGCATTCCTTTCCATTTTTATTTCCTGTCTGGGGTTAATAGGTTTGATTGCCTACTCCGCTTCCATTCGCAAAAAGGAAATTGGTATAAGAAAAGTGCTGGGCGCCAGTGTTGCTACATTGATCAGACTATTATCTGCTGAAACGGCGAGGTTGATCATAATCGCTACCTTAATTTCATGGCCTCTTGCTTATCTGGCTACCGATTACTGGTTAAAGAATTTCGCAGATCGCACTCACGTCAGCCCCTGGTTTTATGTGGGGTCCACACTGGCCGTTATCATAGTGGTGAGTTTTGCCATCAGTTTTCAAACGATCAAAGCTTGTATGAATAATCCTGTAGACTCACTCAGACAGGAATAGGATCACTGTATAACCAAAGGTAAGATGCTGTTTTCTTGCTACTTGTAATGGATAGGAATAACAACATACCGAAAATACCACATGCATTTTTCAGGTGGTACTGTCAAAAGCAAAGGTACGAGGAGCTGCACGGCGACCTGGAGGAGTTCTTCCATGAAAGGGCCAGCGAGCTGGGGCTGTTCAAAGCCCGGTTATACTACCTGCTGGATGTCATCCGCTGCTGTCAGCCTTACGCCTGGAAAAAACCTCAACGTCAAAACTCAAACATCATTATGTTCAGAAATTACTACAAAACCTCGTTCAGGAGCCTGATGAAAAATCCGCTGAGCTCCTTCATCAATATCTTTGGACTATCTGTAGCCATTGGTATATGCCTCGTAGTGCATATCTTCCTCCAATTCGACCGGGATACAGACCAGTTCCATAAAAACAGGAATGAGATCTTTCTCACTACCTTCTTTATTGACCGTGATGGCATCCGTGAGCAGTACGGAACCTCTCCAACTCCATTGGGCGATATGCTCAGAGAAGATTTTACGCAGATCAAAAAGGTGTGCAGGGTAGAGGATCGCAACGTAGTCGTGAAACAAAAGGACAATGTATTTCATGAGCAGGTACGATATACAGACCCGGAGTTTTTGGAAATGCTCACTTTCCCGCTGAAATGGGGATCTGCCGGCTCCTTGAACGATCTGAACAGTATCATCCTTAGTGAGGAGATGTCCGTCAAATACTTTGGTAGTGAAAATCCCGTGGGAAGGGATATACAGGTGATATTTGGTGATAGTGGAGACAAGGTGTTTAAGGTAGCCGGAGTAGCAGAGGCCTTTCCCAGGTCCCGCACGATCGATTTTGATTTTTTGATAAATTTTGAAAATCTCAGAACCTCTGACCCTACCTACAATGCACACGACTGGGGCTCATTTCTTAGTGCTACCCTGATACAGGTGGATGATCTGTCAGCTCTTGAACAGATCAGAAGGGGTATGGAAAAGTACCTGCGGTTACAGAATGAGGCGCAACAGGACTGGGCCATCAGCTCATTTGCTTTTGAAAAGCTTGCCAGCCTGCACTACCGGTCAGGGGGCATCCGTGATGACATCTCTTTTGACAGCAATGCCGAGGCCAGACTGGGATTACCCATTATCGCTGTGTTCATGCTGGTGCTGGCCTGCTTTAACTACATCAATATTGCTGTTGTATCAGCCACGCGCAGGTTGAAGGAGATTGGTTTGAGAAAGGTTATCGGAGCCAGTAAAACGGGCGTGGTTATTCAATTTCTGGTAGAGAATATATTTCTGACCGCCTTTGCCCTTATCGTAGGTGTTGCACTGACGGTCGCCCTTTTTCTTCCATGGTTTAGTAGCCTCACTGGCGATCCACTGGAATTCAGGCTCATCGATGTGAACCTTTGGATGTTTTTGGTGTCCATTGTGTTGATCACGGGGATTGCTTCCGGTATCTATCCGGCCTTTTACATATCAAAATTTGAGGCTGTAAAGATCTTTAAGGGGTCATTGAAATTCGGCAGAAAGAACCCGCTGACCAAAGCCTTTCTGGGGATCCAACTAATTATGACCTGTGGCGGTATCACCTGTGCGGTTGTATTTACCCAAAACAGTGTTTATCAAAACAATCAGAGCTGGGGTTACAATCAAAACGGGGTATTGTACGTAAGCATGCCGGACTCTACCGGCTTTGAACGACTAAAAGCGGTGATGGAGCAGGACCCGAACGTGCTCTCTATTACCGGATCTACTCATCATTTGGGAAAAAGTCACAGCACTGCTGTGATCCGCCTGGCGGAGCGACAATATGAGGTAGACCAGCTCTCCGTAGATGCCCGGTACTTCAGGACAATGGAAATACAATTGATCTCAGGACGTGTTTTCAGGGATCGTTCGGAAAGTGACAAACAAGCTGTGGTGGTCAATGAACTACTGGTCAAAAAACTGGACCTGGCACAGCCCTTAGGGCAACTTTTCGAGATTGACAGTGCAAAATACGAGGTGATCGGGATCGTGAGGGACTTTCATACCTATAATTTTTACAATGAACTTAGCCCTACCATTTTCAGGGTAGCTGATGAAGACGAATATGACTACATGTCACTGAGGGTAAAAAACGGCTCAGAAAGAGATGTATATCAGACATTAAGAGCACAATGGGCTACCATTTTTCCGGAGATCCCCTTTCAGGGAGGCAGCCAGGAAGATACCTGGGCCCGGTTCTTTTCACAGGTGGATACTGCCGAACGGTTTTACAAGGTGCTGGCTTTTCTGGCAGTGATGCTTGCCAGCCTGGGGTTGTACGGCCTTGTCAGGCTTAACGTAAGCGGGCGGGTCAGGGAATTCAGTATCAGAAAAGTGCTGGGAGCTGGCATAAAAAACCTGGCTTCCAATATCATTGGCCAATATGCGGTATTGTGTGGCATCGCATTACTGATAGGCATTCCTTTCAGCTACTTTTTGGCAAAGGCAAGTCTGGATATGCTCTATGCCTATCCCATGCCGGTAACATGGGTGCCTATTCTTTTTTCCATGTTCATACTCATGGCGGTAATACTGACTGTGGTCTCCACCCAGATAGGAAAAGTGGTCAGGTCCAGTCCGGTTGAAGGGTTAAAAGTAGAGTAGGCGATACACAGGCGGTGAACAGCTATGAAAGCGAAAATGTCCGTACCGAAAATACCTCACGCTTTCTTCCGATGGTATTGCAAAAAGGAAAGATACGAGGAGATACATGGTGACCTGGAAGAATTCTTCTATGAAAGAGCGGATAGGTACGGCCTGACAAAGGCACGCCTGCGCTATGTTATGGATGTCATCCGCTGTTGTCAGCCCTATGCCTGGAAACAACCAAAAACTCAAAATACAACAATCGTTATGTTCAGTAACTACTACAAAACTTCCTTCAGGAGCCTGATGAAAAATCCCCTGACCTCATTTATCAATCTGTTCGGATTATCCGTGGCCATAGGCATATGCCTTGTGGTGTATTCCTTTATGGAATATCAGTACAGTGTAGATAGTTTCCATCAAAACAGGCATGAAGTTTACCTCGCTACTTTCTACGCAGACAGGGATGGTGCCCGTCAGCAGTTTGGCCTGACCCCGAGACCCCTGGGAGATATGCTCCGGGAAGATTTTACCCACATTAAAAAGGTATGTCGCCTTGAGGATAAGAAGGTAGTGCTGAAACACGGAGATCAGGTGTTCCATGAGAAGGTACGGTTTTCGGACCCCGAATTCCTGGAGATGTTCACCTTTCCCCTCAAATGGGGATCTGCCAGGTCCCTGACAGACCTGAATAGCATCATCCTCAGTGAAGAAATGTCCGTGAAGTATTTCGGGCAGGACGATCCGGTAGGAGAGGACATGCTTATGATCTTTGGCAAGAACAGAAATAAAGTATTTAAAGTCACCGGTGTAGCGGCAGCATTTCCAAAGGCACATGACATAGATTTTGATTTTCTTATTAATTTCAGGAACCTGCAGGTATATAACCCTCACTATGATTTTGACGACTGGAGCGCATTGGTCAATGCCACCCTCATACAGGTAGATGATCCGTCAGATCTGAAACCCATAGCCAACGGAATGAATAAGTACAGGCTACTTCAGAATGAAGCTGAAAAAGACCAGCCCATTTCGTCCTTTGCCTTTGAACCTCTCTCCACATTGTATGAAAGATCCGAGAACATAAGGGACGCTATTTCCTATAATTTTTCAGCTCCAGGCCGGATTACCCTGCCCATTCTTGCCATATTTATGATAGCGCTGGCCTGTTTTAACTATATCAACATTGCCATAGTATCCGCAGCCAAAAGACTGAAGGAAATTGGTATGAGAAAGGTAATGGGCGCCAACAGAGGGAAGGTGGTGATCCAGTTTTTGGCGGAAAACATATTCGTTACACTATTTGCCCTTCTGGTAGGATTTCTTCTGGCGGTCACTATTTTTCTTCCGTGGTTTAAGGGTATCTCCGAATTTGACCTTGAGCTAAGTATGATAGATCTGAAGCTCTGGGTATTCCTCGGCTTCATTCTGCTTTTTACCGGGGTGGCTTCGGGAATTTATCCGGCCTTTTATATTTCCAGGTTTCAGGCCACCACTATTTTTAAAGGCACGGTACAGTTCGGTAAGAAGAATCCGCTGACAAAGGTGTTTTTAAGCATCCAACTGGTCATGGCGTGCATACTTATCACCGGTGCAGTAATGTTCACCCAAAACACTGCCTACCAGTCGCATCGTAGCTGGGGATATGACCAGAAAGGAGTATTGTATGTGAATCTGCCAGATTCTTCTGCTTTTGAGCGATTAAAGACCCCGCTCCTTCAAAATCCCAATGTCCTTGCTATTGCGGGATCGTCCCATCACCTGGGCAGTAACATCACTTCTGCAGTAGTGCACATGGTTGATCGTCAGTATGAGGTGGACCAGTTGTCGGTAGATGCGCATTATTTTGAGACCATGGGCCTGCAGCTGTCTTCAGGCCGTGCTTTTAGGGACCAGTATGAAAGTGACCGGCAGGCGGTAGTGGTCAATGGGCTTTTTGTTAAGAATATGACGCTGAAGCAACCTGTGGGACAACGTTTTGAGATCGACGGTATTCGCTACGAGATCATTGGTGTAGTAAAGGATTTTCACATTTACAATTTCAACCATGAAGTTAAGCCCACCATTTTCAGACTGGCCAGCGAAAATGATTATCGCTATTTGTCTATGAAAGTACAACCTGGCGTCGAGAAGGAAATGTATGAGGAATTACAGCAACAATGGACCTCTCTTTTTCCGGAGATCCCCTTTGAGGGCGGGCACCAGACAGATCTGTGGGCAGGCTTCTTTGAAGATATTGACGTTCAGCAAAGGTTTATGAGCACCGTGGCTATCATCGCCGTATTACTGGCCGGGCTGGGATTATACGGTTTGGTAACGCTGAATGTATCTGGCAGGATCAGGGAATTCAGCATCAGAAAAGTGCTGGGCGCCGGACTCAAAAATATTGTGGCAAACATAACACGGCAATATATGCTTCTTGTGCTGATGGCACTTGTTGCCGGGGCACCATTGAGCTATGTACTGATCACTGCCCTGTTGAATATGTTATTTGCCTACCCTATGCCACTGGATTATTCCGGTGTTGCCCTTTCTGTGATTATCCTTGTCATTGTTTTACTCGCTGTAGTGTCCACGCAGGTCAGAAAAGTAGTAGGATCTAACCCGGCGGATGGATTGAAGGCAGAATAGACACCACCTTTTCTGTTCCCAAAAGAGCCTTCTTACAGGGCCGCTTGATTTATTTTTATCATGTTAAAAATATTTAACATTGTGTATAACATTATTAACTCAATGTACGTAAAACTTCACATACATTAACATGAACCTTTTTAAAAAGCTGTGACTATGTCATATCAGGAAAAACGAAACATTGTCAACATTTTAAGTACACTGCTGATATCAGCCGCCTATTTTGGATATGTCGTTCATACCTATGCTGACGAAAGTATGAACTCGGATCAACTGCTTAAATTCTGGGCTACCACATTGCTGGTCCTGATCCCTGTGGGTATTGTAGCCAAGATCATCATATATATAGCCTTTGGCATTTTTAACACTATAGCTACACGGGAAAAGATCCCCGTTAAGGATGAGATGGATAAACTGATCGAGCTGAAGGCCACCCGCAATGCACAATGTGTATTCACCTTTGGGTTTTTGCTGGCCATGGTAACACTGGCTTTGGGCATGTCGGTAAACATGATGTTTGTTGTGATCATTTGCTCGGGGATAGCTTCGGAGATCTCTGAGAATATGTCGCAACTTTATTTTTACCGAAAAGGTATCTGACGTGAGTAAGCACAGGATCAGCAACAACCTTAGAAAACTTCGCTTCCATCACAATGAAATGACCCAGCAGCAACTGGCTGACAAGGTAGGCGTAACCAGACAGACTATTGCTGCTATTGAAAAGGGAAAGTATTCCCCATCCCTCGAACTGGCTTTCAGGATGGCGCAGATTTTCAATGTACCCCTGGAAGAAGTGTTTTCCTACGATAATGGAAGGGTGGGTGAACGATAGATTAAAACTTTGAAGGATCTCAAAATGAATGTATTAATATTTAAGACCAATGTAAACACGCACCAAAAGGCGAGTGACCTTAAGCGCATCTTTGACCATCATCCTGATGTGGGGGTTTGGTCTGTTGATATGGAAGATGTGGATAAAGTGCTGAGAATTGAAGCTACGGACGACTTGTCTGAAAATGAAGTCATTCAATTGATCAGGCCTCACGGGATCTCCTGTGAGGTATTACCGGATTAACTGCAAACAGAGCTGTGAAAGTCGCGCTATGGACAAAATACGGACCCCCTGAAGTGCTTGAGCTTCGGGAAGTGGAAGCACCTGTTCCGCAAGATGACGAGGTGCTGATACAGGTGCATACAGCTACGGTTACCGCCGGCGATTGTGAGATGCGGAGATTTGATCTTCCTGCCTGGATCTGGCTTCCTGTACGGTTATACATGGGTATCATAAAACCGAGGATAAGCTCGTTGGGACAGGAGCTGGCAGGAGAAATAGTAGCTGTAGGTAAGGATGTAACGGAATTTAAACCCGGTGACCAGGTATTTGCAGATACCGGCATGTCCATGGGAGCCTACGCCGGGTACCGGTGTCTTTCCGTTCGCCGGCCAATTGTCATCAAACCGGACAGTGTGAGCTATGAAGCAGTTGCCACCATTCCTACTGGGGGCATCAATGCACTGCACTTTTTGAGAAAAGCGGATGTAAAGGCCGGTGAAAAAGTACTGATCAATGGAGCGGCAGGAAGTATAGGTACATATGCCGTACAGCTTGCTACCTTTTACGGAGCGCATGTTACTGCCGTGGATCATACAAGTAAATTGGATGTGTTGCGTTCCCTCGGAGCACATGAGGTTATCGACTATACCAAAGAAGACTTCACTAAAAACAAAGAGACCTATGATGTCATTATTGACATTGTGGGTACGGGTTCATTCACACGCAGTGTACGCTCGCTGAATGAACGGGGTCGCTATTTTTTGGGTAACCCCAGGCTTTCCGGGATGATCCGGGGACTGTGGACTTCCATGACCACCAGTAAGAAGGTATTGTTTGAGCTGGCCGGTTTTAACAGGAAAGATGCTGCCTATCTGTCGGGACTCATGCAGGAGGGTACTATAAAAGCCGTCATCGACAAGCGGTATCCGCTGGAGGAAATACGCAAAGCCCACAGCTATGTGGAAGAGGGGTTAAAATGTGGTAACGTAATCATAAATGTAAGCTGATGAAAGCAATCGTATACCACAACTACGGTCCTGTCAGCAATCTCACCATAGAAGAGATAGCAAAGCCGGCCCCCGGGGACAATGAGGTTTTAATAAAGGTACAGGCAGCCGCGGTGAATTCATGGGACTGGGATCTGCTCAAAGGCACACCTTTCATTGTACGTCTGGCAGGAGGCGGACTAGTGGGGCCTAAGCGGAAAATACTGGGATGTGATGTGGCTGGCACAGTGGAAGCCACAGGCCGGAGTGTGAAACGCCTTCAGCCGGGTGATGAGGTGGTTGGCGATGTTTCCGGATGCCATTGGGGGACATTCGCTGAGTACGTTTGTGCTGATGAAAAAGTACTGGCAATGAAACCGGCTGATCTCAGCTTTGAGGAAGCAGCTGCCGTACCACAGGCAGGTGTATTGGCGTGGCAGGGGCTTTTGAAATACGGTACCATTGCAAAAGACAGTAAGGTGCTGATCAATGGCGCCGGTGGTGGGGTAGGTACTTTTGCCATTCAGATCGCCAAAATGTACGGAGCACAGGTAACTGCAGTGGATCATCTGGCCAAACTTGAAATGCTACGATCATTGGGCGCTGATCACGTTATTGACTATACACAGGAAGATTTTACCCAAAACAATCAGCAGTATGACCTTATTCTTGATGTGATGGTCCGTCACTCCAGCGGAGACTACAGACGTGTTCTTGGTGATGCCGGAAAGCTGGTCATG
Source organism: Flammeovirgaceae bacterium BBD 1991-12 (assembly GCA_001657315.1). Lineage (GTDB taxonomy): Bacteria > Bacteroidota > Bacteroidia > Cytophagales > Cyclobacteriaceae > Fulvivirga. The sequence goes on from LYSV01000018.1 coordinate 85,572, forward strand.
ATAGGTGGTAATATACCCCGGGTGTTTCGAATAGCGCTGGGACAATCATTAAATCCTTTCCGTGGCAGGAAGAAGCTGGGCATTCTGGCTCACCAACCTGACCGTCAGGATCTGGAAGCTCTTATGGAACTCATGGTAGCTGGAAAGGTAAAGCCGGTCATTGACCGTATCTATCCTTTAAGTCAGGTGCCTGAAGCAGTGCAGTACATTGGAGACGGACATGCAAAAGGAAAGCTCATCATTAGTCTGGATAATAAAGCTGACCTATGATACTTAAAAACAGACAGGATTGGAAAATCATCAGGGACTACAGCATTGGCTGGACGGTCGCCTTTGTCTTTCTATCTATTGTCAGAGGAGTGGGTACAATAGAAATGGGTTCCGTTCAATTCGAATTCCACACAAGCATCCTTGTTTCACTGATCTTTGGTATATTCTTTGGCAGCATCTCAGGTTATGTAAGGATTGTTACGGAGGAAAGGGCCTACAGGAGGATGTCCATTCAAAGGTTACTGGCGCTGAGGTTTGGCTTTGCGGTAGTGTTCCTTACCGTACTTATCCTGGTATCATACGTCATGTGCCGGTTGTTTTTCGGGGTGACGATAGGGCTGATGGAGTTTGCGTTCGAACCGGGAAGTCTGGCCATCTACTTTTACATTCTCTCGGTGGATGTTTTTATGGTAATGCTCAGGCAGGTAAACCTTATGTTGGGAGACAATAACCTACTAAAGCTTTTGAAAGGTGAATTTTATACACCCAGGGAAGAAGAACGGATCTTTATGTTCCTTGATCTTCAGTCGTCAACCCAACTGGCAGAAAAGCTCGGCCACATCAGATACAGCATGCTTATTCAGGATTGTTTCAATGATCTGGGGGTAGTAACGGAAAATGAGGCCGACATATACCAGTATGTAGGTGATGAAGTGATCCTGACGTGGAAGCTGCGGCAAGGCTTAAAGAACCAGAATTGCCTTGACGCTTATTTTAATTTCAGACGAAAACTGACTGAAAAACAAAGGTATTACCTTCAGAAATACAACTGTGCTCCCTTTTTCAAGGCCGGGATGAATTCGGGGGTGGTCACGGTAACAGAGGTAGGTAAATATAAAAAGGAGATCGCCTACCATGGCGATACGATCAATACAGCCGCCAGAATTCAGGACAAATGCAATGAATTCAATCAGGAGTTGCTGATCTCCAAATGCCTGAGGGATCAGTTGAACGGAAACAGGTATAGGTTTGATCAACTTGGAGGCGTAGTGCTACGGGGTAAGGAGAAGGAGGTGCCTATGTATGCGGTTGTGAAGGCCTGATAAGCTTCGGAGCAATCTTCATTAAACTCACTTATGGTATAATGAAATGAATGAAATATTCAATCCATTAATCCGTTATACCTCAAAGTTTTACCAGGACACCAATAAACAAAGCCCTGATTTCGTTAACTTTGGCACCACGTTACCGCTTTTCGATATTGGCACTGTTGGCGTGCATTACAGCAGGTACTTCAGGTCAGGCACAGATAGACAAGCGACGGTTCAGGGAAAAAGGTCTTCAGTTTTCTTTGGTGCCGGGGATCAGTACCAACGGTATCCATTCAGGGTGGTACTTCAATAAGTTCTCCTTCAATTTGTTTTCAGGGATTTCCGCCGGTTCCCGTCATGTTGAGGTGGCGGGGATCACTAACGTTAGCCTGTTTTCCGGTACCGGTATTCAGATAGGAGGAATTGCCAATATCGTTGGCGCCAACAGTTTCATTAACCTGAGCCTCGGTGAAGAGCGTGAGTTGATGAAGGAAGAACTGGACAAGCCTTTGATGCACGGCATTCAGATCTCAGGAGTGGTGAATCTGGTGAGGAATAACGTTTCCGGTATTCAGACCAGCGGTGGCTTTAACATATCCTATGGTTCCATGACCGGGCTACAATTGGCAGGCCTGGGAAATATAGTAAATCGCGACCTGATCGGAGTACAGATGGCCGGGGCATACAATGTAGCGAGTCAGTCCGCTTCCGGGATGCAACTGGCATTACTTGCCAATATAACCCGAGGACCGATGGCAGGTATACAGTTTGGGATGTTTAATCAGAACTCCGGAATGCCCGGTAAAAGAACCAATCCGCCTACGAGGGCTAGGAGCCTGCAACTAGGGCTGTTCAACCTGTCCAAAAATATGGCAGGTACCCAGATCGGACTGATCAATTACGCAAAGGAAATGTCAGGCACCCAGATCGGGGTCATAAATATTTTCCGTACCGCACCGGTGAAAAAGGCCTCGAAAAATGGTGTACCCATCGGCATTCTGAACTTTGGCTCGAAGGGTCATTTTACAAGGTTTTCGTACAACGATCAGTTCGTGTACAACATCGAGCGGTCCACGGGTAACTGTTCCAATTGCTCAGATACCCAGTATGGACAGCCGATCCATGACCGGTACCAGAAGTTCAACCAGAACAGTATAATACTTAGTTACAATCCTTCGTCAAGGCAGGAAGACCATGGCTACTGGGCGCTGGGTTGGAGATTTGAACGGCTGATGTATGTAAAATATACGATGTTCCCTAAAAGAAACGGACCGCAAAACGGCGCTCATTTCCTGTCATGGGGTGCGGGAGTTCAGCATATCAACTGGTCCCGGGAGATCAATTCCGAGCTAAGCCTCGTCACCTCAGTGCAGGGGAGCTTTGGAAGGAGATATAATCTCTTCGGTCCCCGATATCTGTACATTACAGCCCGGTTCAATAGTCATTTTTATCAAAACACAGCCTTTGAGATCACCCCGCCACTGCTGCTGTGGCAGAACGATGGTAACAGGTTGAAATATACTATCTGGTTTGGTTATACGCTGGGTATTCAGGTTTGAGTCGTTGATAAATTCAATGTGGCCCTAAACTGACGCGGATTCTCCAGACGACTGGCGTGGGTTTTCCAAACCCGTACCCGAAAGACGATCAGGAATTATTTCTCATCGGGGTTAATCCAAAGGTGACTGAACCAATGCCATTGACCTTGGCTGTCAGGCACAGTGATGGTATATAATGTTCTTCTTCTGTGGGCTATTGATTTTACAGGGCTGACGATGAGGGTAACCAATCCGTTTTCGCTTTGCATCTGCTCCATTTCACATTCATTACCCTGGATGAAGCATTGTAGTTGATCCAGCCGTAGGTCGGTTCCATCAAATTTTAATTGTAGTGTAGGCTTTGTTTTTCCTTCTGGCAGAAGAAATGAACCCGGGTTTACCCGGTTCACGCGTAGTGCCTTCATTTCGGCTTTGCCGGCAAATTGATCCAGGCCGGCATAGGCTTCGGACATGGGAAATCGTGGACACTGCATAAGGTTTGTGCCTGCATAGATCACCCCTGAGTTTTGGGCAGCTGCCGCCTTAAACCCGAGCTTCTCTATAACTTCCCTCATTTTAGTGTCCAGCTCCCCGTAAGGATAGGCAAAGACCGTTGGCATGGTACCCGTGTTTTCTTTCAGCAGTTGCTGTGCAAGCGTCACTTCATTTTCGAAGGCGATATACCTTTCATCCTCCGGCTGATTTAAGAACCATGCATGCGAATGGGTATGATTGCCGATCTCTATCCCGTATTTCTGCGCCTCTTTGATTTCATTCCATCCCATATAGTCGTTGCCCCCTACGGTTTCCGTATTGACGAACAGTGTAGCGGGGAACCCGAATTTCTTTAATAGGGGCAAGGCATTTTTGTAGAAGCTGGCGAACCCGTCATCTACGGTGATCACCGCCGTTTTGCGATACTCTTTATTGGATTTGAGATAATCAATGGCATCTGAAAGTGACAACACCTGAAAATCATGGGCTTTCAACCAGGTGAGATGCGCTTCAAAATCTTTCCGTGAAATATTGGTCGAAGAGTACCGACTGTCACCAAAGCGGTGGTAAATAAAACAAACCACTTCTTTTTTGTTATCATGAACCTCATGATTGTCTCTTTGTTTTTCATTTCCGGCGCCGCAGGCGGCCAACTGCAGAACTATGATGATGATAACGGATTTCCTCATACAAAATAATTTCGTATTGGTTTATACAATAACAATAGCCCATCACTACACGAGCAACTATTCTTCCACAAAATAACCTGGATCTAGCTGGAAGTGATCGTATCGCGTCAGATCATTCTGATCAATGATGAGTTTCAACTGATTTATATAGGCCTTTCCTCTTTGTGAATAATACTTCAGATGAGGTAGCAACTGACCAACCTCCTGCGACTGCACTTTGGCTCTTCTGAATGCACGATAGGCATGGGCCCGGCCGATCATGACAAAGTAATCCTCAATGGATCCGGAAATATCCGTGTACCTACGCAGGTAAACACCAGACTCATTGGCTGGCATCCTTGGTTCACCTGCTGTGTATGACCAGATCCCGAATAGATTATTGCCTTCCTTAAAAAACCTTGATGAGCCCCACCCACTTTCGACAGCAGCCTGTGCCAGCGTGATGCTGTTGGGGTGGGTGGTCATCCGGTTCAGGAGATCTGTAATGTCTGAGGCTCTAAAGCGCAGCTTCTGGTTTAAATAGAAAGTCGAATCCATCTCAGACCAGCTTTCATTTTCGGAAAGCTCCATGACCTGCTTCCGTTCCAGGGCCATATGATGTCTGGCAATGAGTACGGCCGGCAATACAATAGCAATGAATTTTTCCTTGAATTCCCTGACTGTTAATTTACCGAGATCCGGAATATTTTGATAAAGTACAGGCGACACGAGGGAATCGTTGAGGGGAAGGACCTCATCCACATTAGTAATTGAAATGATCTTTGGTTTTAAGACTTTTTCTTTTTCAATGCACGCGCTTAAAAGCAAAGAAAGCGCTGCAAGAAAGTATACCGTTGCCAATGGCTTAATTCGGTCCTGCATAGGAGGTTAAAAGTCAGGATTTTTTTGAAACCGTACAATGATTGGCGTTATGGGCTTCCGGGTTCGATAAAGATTGTAAGGAATGATGTGCCTGATGAGGTCAGGGAATAGTTGGGAGCAGTGCCTTTTCATATTTTTATTTATAACTATAAAAATAATTTTATAATTATAAATATAATCATACATTTGAAGCATGAAAGAACTAACGACCGCTGAAGAACAGATCATGCAGGTACTGTGGAAGCTCGGGAAAGGTTTTTTAAAAGACATAGTAAATGCCATGCCTGAGCCACGACCGGCATACCCCACAGTGTCAACAGTGATCAGGGTTTTGGTCAGGAAAAAATTCATTGGTCACAATACCTATGGCAAAGTGAATGAATATTTCCCGCTCATAAGAAAGGAAGATTACTTCAAGAGACATTTCAAACGAATCGTTAGCGACTTTTTTGGTAATTCATGGCAGGGCTTTGCCTCTTTCTTTGCCGACTCAGATCTCACACTACGGGAACTCGAGCAGATCAGATCGGAGATTGACAAACAAATTCAAAAAAAACAACAATGATCCTTTATCTCATCCTGGTGAGTATCGGTGTATCGGTACTCTGGCTTTATTATGCTCTGGTACTTCGCAGAAATACCTTTTTTCAGCTTAATCGGTGGTATTTGTCAGGAGGATTAATCGTTTGCTTTCTTGCTCCTCTTGTTCATGACTTTATGCCTGTTGACCTGGTAAAGCCTTCAACGGTTGAGCAGAGTGATTCAGTACCCTATGTGCGAGCGCTCGTTCATGTGGCCGAAAAGGTAAGCATGGAGCTGAAGTCTACGTCAGCTGCAGTTTCCCATGATCATTCATGGATAGTGACTACCTATTTGATCATCTGCGCTTTAATGGTTGCACGGCTGGTCTGGTCGGTTTTCAGGATCATCAATTTATCCGCTGGGAAATCCTTTGATCTCCATGATGGTATAAGGGTATATCAGCATGATACCATTACCCGCCCTTTTTCACTCTGGAGGAATATACATGTCCCACGGAGCTGGAAGTTAAACATTCCCAGGGAGGTATGGCTTCATGAAAAAGCGCATATTGACCAGTACCATTTTCTGGATATTCTTCTCCTGGAACTGGCCTGTGCTTTTCTTTGGTTCAATCCGGTGATCTACATCTACCGGCGAAGCGTGCGACTGAATCTGGAATATCTGGCAGATAAAGGCGTGATCGCCGAAGAGTGTGACCCGGTACATTATCAAACATTGCTGTTGTCTATGGCGCTTACAAAAAAGGAGACTTCTCCTTTTACTTTGAATTTCTCAGGTCCATTTAAAAACAGAATAGAAATGATGCAAAAACCAAATTCAAAAAACTGGAAAAAACTAGCACTTTTAGGAACCTTACCACTTGTGGGTTTACTGGTGGCCATGAGCACCAGAGAAGAGCTCAAGTCGACCATTGCAGCAGCCATCGCTCCGGTTACCAGCACTGGTATTACGGATGCCAGACCTTCCGGATCGCCGATCAAGAAAGAGCAACTTATAAAGGTTTCGTCCGGCTATGGCATGACGATCCATCCTGAACAGAATGAAAAAGTACTTCATACAGGTATTGACCTTATGGCCCGTTTAGGCACTCCGGTTTATGCTACAGCTGACGGTACCGTTGAAATGGCCCGGTTTGATCCTGAAAAAGGTTATTTCATAAAGCTGGATCATTCCGGGCAGTATCAGACCCAGTATTTTCACCTTAAAAGTTTTACCGTAATGGAGGGAGCTGTCGTCACCAAAGGTCAGCCGATCGGGTACGTAGGCAATACCGGCCAGTCCACAGGCCCGCATTTACACTATGAAGTGCATGAGAACGGTAAAGCAGTAGACCCACGAGGCTTTATGGATATTGAAGATGGTTGCTGAATTCCTGGAGACGGAAGCTGGAAGTCAGAAGTTGGATCTTGCTTCTGGCTTCCAGCTTCTAACTTCTAACCTCAGGCCCCGGCTTTCACTTATACCCAGAATTGTTACCCCTGCGTAGGGGACAAAGCCAAGATAATTAAAAAGGTTTTTATAGGCTTCCATCATAAAAGAGTGACGTCTCACTTCGACTTCCGTATAAATACCAGTGAAAGGGTCGCCAGGCGTACGGTAGGATATGCCTACATTCATATCGGGTTTCGCAAAGAAGCGGCCAAAGGTCATTTTGCCATTGAGAGAGATATGGGAATGGCAAATGGGTGCGTCTAAGGAATGATTCTCTCTTCAATTCAGTTATCTTTGTAATTATGGCAACAACAACAGAAATACGAAACAGGCTTATAGATCGGTTAATGGCTATTAATAATTCAGAGTATTTAACCGCTTTGGAAAAAATTATAGAATCTTCGAATGTTCAACAATCAAAAGTGATGCTAACAGAAGAGCAAAAGATCATGTTAGCTATGAGTGATGATGATATCAAAAATGGGAGTGTTTTAGATCAGGAATCACTGAATGAAGAAGAACTTAAATGGCTGACAAAAAAAACCTCCTGACCGGTCGGCAGGTAATCTGGACTAAGACGGCAGCCAGACAGCGAAGAAATATTCTACAATACTGGGTTAAACGAAACAAGTCAAATACCTATTCTCTTAAGCTTCTTAGGCTCAGCAATGAAAAGACAAAACTCATTGCTAAAAATCCAAGATTATTTCGACTCTCAGAACACCCTGATACACACGTAGCTGCCATGGGTCATTTCAGTATCTACTACAAAATCACTGAAAAGGAAATCATTATCACAGCCTTTTGGGACAATCGACAAGACCCAAAGAAACTTTTAAAACAGCTCAAAGACCAGCATAAACCAAATAGCTAGCAATAATTGTGATTTCTCAATCGTTCACCAGCCATTTAAAATAATACGTATATAATCAAATAGTGTAATTACTGTCGGATTGAGTCCATACGGCAGAGCCTTTTGTCATTGTGGCTATCAGTAAAACTATGTTCTTCATCCTACTTGTGGTTTAAGGAATGTTTCTGATTCGTGGTACCAAATAGCGGTTTACGAAGGTGCCCTCTAAAAAAACTGCTGATCTGTGGAAATTATAGGATAACCGTAGTTTCAGTCAAAGTGAGACGCAACTGTGTTTATGAGAACATGGAGCACTACCGCATGGTGAATCGAAACAGACGTTATCAGAACGGCGGACCGGACGTCATGTATTGCATATGGATCGGAAAGGCAGACAGCATTTCTTTTCAGGACCGGTAGCGGCCTGTAGGGATTTTACCGGCAGGAGCGTTCACCTACGCTGAGCTTTGATGAATGAAAAAAGCTGAAGCAGTTGCCTGCTACAGCTTTCTGGCTCGCGTAAACTGCTGATAGGTATTACTGCTCGGGTATCAGGCGTATAAGCCTGCCCGGACTCTCTGCCACAATGTACATATAGCCATCCCTGCCCATATGTACATCCCGTACCCGCCCAATGTCTTTCAACAACTCTTCATGACCTGTAACCACATTACCATCCATTTTCAGGCGATGCAGGTATTCGAACTTGAGTGAGCTAACGAACAGATCATTTTTCCAGTTTCCATAAAAATCACCCGAGAGAAAAGTCATGCCACATGGAGCAATGGAAGGTGTCCAATAATGTATAGGTTGTTCCATTCCCTCTTTTTCAGTAAGGTCTGTAAATGTGCTTCCGTCATAATTAATTCCGTAGGAAATCACTGGCCATCCATAGTTATTGCCTGCTGCCAGCATATTGACTTCATCGCCTCCCCGAGGTCCGTGCTCGCCCTCCCAGATGACTCCGGTCACGGGATGTATTGTGAGACCCTGAGGATTACGCATCCCATAGCCATATATTGAACCAATGGCTTCCTGGCTATTGTAGAAGGGGTTGTCTTGTGGAATTTGTCCGTCATCCAGGATTCTGTGCACCTTCCCCAGAAAATTGTCCAGGGTTTGTGGATACTCATCCCTGCGTCCGCGGTCGCCTACCGAAACATACAAATATCCCTCCCGATCGAATACCAATCTTGATCCATAATGACGAGTAGTACTAAGATAGGGGAGTGCAGTAAAAATCTCCTCAACCTGCTCCAGCCTGTCTCCGGAAAGCCTGGCTCGTGCTACAGCTGTTGATTGTTCAGATGGATTACCGGGGTTAATGCTGGCGTAGGAGAGATAGACAAACGAATTGTTTTCAAAATCAGGGTGTATGATTACGTCCAGTAACCCTCCCTGACCTTTCGAAACAACATCCGGTACACCTGTAATTTCTACCATATCCTCATCATCTCCGATGAGAAATAGCTTTCCTCCACGCTCTGTTACCAGGAATCTGCCATTGGGAAGTTGCTCAATGCCCCAGGGAACCCCGGGAATCTCTTCCGTGATGGTTTCCAACCGGAAAGCGAGGTCGTTGGATTTGATCAATCCTGAAAGATCAGGATTTTCCGCTTCCAGCATCTCTTTTGTTTTTCCTTGTATTTCTGAAAGAATGTAGTTCGTCAAATCCCTGAGTTCCTCTTCGCTGAAAGTGGCTTCATATGCTGGCATGCCATTTTCCTCGTACCCAACTTTTATGGAGTTTAACACAGATTCCTGTGAACTGCCGTATATCCATTGACGCTCAACAAAAGATTCTAAATTTTGTCCATGACAGCCACCACAGTGATTGCGGTAGTTGAGGATAGCTTGTTCCACATCAATGATTTCAGAGGTCGGATTTTCCACAGGCAAAGGAGAATCCGCCTGGTCATTACAACCAACCATTATATACAAAAAGCCCAACAACATAGTAGTGACTGAATTTTTCAATGTTTTACAAAATTTTGATTAGACAGTTAATAACGATAATTTATGAAAAATCGTGCATTTACCTAGCCTGGCGATTAGCTGTAGTAAGATTAATGAGGTTTACTGACAATGTTATGTGTTGTGAAAGTTTCGCCCTTCCTATCCCCGGATTCTATGGCTATTGCAGGGACTTTTTCGTAATGATCAAGCGCTGTAGCAAAGGAATACTGAAGATAATCCACAACAAACTTCGCTCAGGGAGGGTAATGTTAAGGGCGAAGTAGGGTGAAACTAAATTGCGTGGTGTGTGCAATGCGTTATACCATGCCTTGCGTTATAGCCATTAAGGTTTCATGTGGCAAAATTATTTGATGTTGGATTTTTGTGATCAGCTATGTAACATGGAACCAGTTTAAACGCTGCACGATAAATCAATGGATCAGGACGACCATTCATTATTTGATTCCGGGACAGATAACCTGCCTGATTTTGAAAAACTATTCAGCACACACTACCTGTCACTGTGTATTTACGCCAGGAGAATAGTAGGTGATATGGACATTGCCAGAGACCTGGTGCAGGATGTTTTCGTAATGGTTTATGAAAAAAGAAGTACATTAAAGATCAGGTCTGCTAAGTCATTTCTCTACAGATCAGTATACCATGCCTGTCTGAATCATTTGAAAAAGATCAATACGCACCAGCGGCATCATGAATATCTCAAATACACGATGCCGGACAGTGAATATCATGATTCGGTGATACAGGCGGAGCTGGAGGAGAAGATATGGAAGGCTGTGCAAAAGCTACCGGATCAATGCCGCAGGATATTCGAAATGAACCGGTTTGAAGGAAAGAAGAACAAAGAGATTGCCGAAATATTAGGTATTTCCATACGAACAGTGGAAACACAGATCAGCAAAGCGCTGAGAATGATACGGAAGGATGTTGAGCACCTTCTGATTGCGCTTATGCTACTTTCATCAGTTATCGCCTGAATTTTTTCTTGTCGGGAATACGTGTAAAAGGCACGTTGGTTTTCATAGGTATAAGAGAGCTACTATGAACAGTGATCAACCCGTAAGTCAGGAATTAATCATACGGTTCCTTTCCGGAGAGGCCAGTCCGGAGGAAGTGGATCAGGTAAACACCTGGCTATATCAGGATGTAAAAAACAGGGAATACATTGATCAGCTAAGAATACTTTGGCAATCCAGTGAAAATATAAAGGATCTGGCTTCCATCAGCCTTGAAGAAGACTGGAAGAAGGTCAAGCTGGCAATAAAGCGTAAAACACCTCAGGCGGCACCGCATGGAAGAAGGCCGGTAACACGTATGATGTATCAGCTGGTTCGGATAGCAGCCGTCATCACCGTATTGGTCGCAGGATATTTGATCTGGCCCGAGCTGTTCCGGTATTTCCGGGAGGACACCACCACCATTATCGCAGATGGCAATATAACAAACGTTACACTGCCTGATGGTAGCAGAGTTTACCTGAACAAAAAATCCCACCTGACCTATGCAAAAGATTTTGGCGTGAGTAACAGGGAAGTACGGCTGACAGGGGAGGCTTTTTTTGAGGTAATGAAGGATGAAGGCAAGCCCTTTCTTGTCACCAATGGCCATACTGTTACCAGGGTAGCAGGCACGTCTTTTAATGTTAACGGTATGTATTCCTCTGAAGTAGTGGTTACCGTCGCATCGGGCAGGGTCTTTTTTTACAATGAGGCCGAGCCCGCTACAAAACTTGTCATGGAGCAGGGAGACAGAGGTGTTTGGAATGAGGTAAAGGGTTTGACGAAAATGATCAATGAAGATATCAATTTCCTGTCATGGAAAACGGGAGAATTAGTGTTTGAAGGCGCAAGTCTGTCACAGGTTATTCATGATCTCAGCAGACATTATGATCAACCGATTCGGTCGGGTTCAGAAGACCTTGAAAAATGTACACTAACGACTACATTCAGACATCAGGAAATAGAAGAGGTGCTGGAAGAAATAGAATTGGCACTACCCGTTCGGATAATAAAGAAGAAGGACACGATCATCATAGAAGGGGAGGAATGCATTTGAAGACTTTATTGCCTATGAACAGAAAACTGAGACTGCTCCACATCCTTTTGATCATTTCCACCTCCGACATGCTGGCCCAGGAGTCGGCACTTGACCAGGTGATCATAATGAATAGCACCATGGGCACCATGGAGAATCTTTTACAGGAAGCAGGCAGAATCAGCGGCATCACCTTCACCTATGGTAATGAGATCAATGTTGGGGATACAATTACCTTGACAGATGACAGGCTGACCGTCAGATCGTTGCTGGACCAACTATTTTCTGGTAAGGTGACCTGTATTGTGCGTGGAAACCGAATAATCCTACGCCCTGAACCTGTCCCTGAAAAGAAAGAGAAACTCACCATCACCGGATATATCACCGACTCTGCCTCTGGCGAGTTTTTGATCGGTGCTACCTTAATGATCGAAGAGCTTTCAACAGGTACCGTCACCAACAACTATGGCTTTTATTCGATCACACTGCCCAAAGGTACCTACACTCTTTCATACAGCTTCATTGGCTATCGGGAGATCAGGAAAAAGGTCATGCTTGATACTGATCTTACACTGAACATCGAACTCCCTGAACTCACAACAGTACTGGATCAAATCGTGGTCACTTCAGAAGCTGAGGAAAAAAATGTAATTTCAAGCGAGCCGGGCACTCACCGGATCCCGATCAGATCTGTAGAAACCATGCCGGCCCTTGGGGGTAATCCTGACGTAATCAAGTCCATACAACTCCTGCCCGGTGTGACAACAATAGGAGAGGGCTCTACCGGTTTTTTTGTGCGGGGGGGCGGCCGGGACCAAAACCTCATCCTACTGGACGAGGCCCCAGTATATAATCCCTCCCATTTCCTTGGCTTTTTGTCCGTATTCAATTCCGATGCCATCAACAGCATGACCTTTTACAAGGGAGGGATACCGGCAAGGTACGGTGGCCGGGCCTCTTCCGTTCTGGATATCAGAATGAAGGAAGGAAGCAACAGAAAATTCAGTGCAAATGCCGCCGTCAGTCCACTGGGAGGCACCAAACTGACGCTGAGTGCGCCTGTTTTGCAGAAAAAGGGTTCTTTTATTGTTTCAGGAAGGAGAACCTACATTGACCCACTGCTTTGGCTGGCGAGCAATGCTCAGCCGACATTGGAAGGGACCAGATTGTTTTTTTATGATCTTAATGCCAAGGCGAATTACACCTTCGATGCAAAGAACAGGCTGTTTGTCTCCGGCTATTTTGGGAGGGATGTGAACCGGCTGCCTATTTTGGATATTGATATCAGCTGGGGCAATACCACATCCACCCTAAGATGGAATCACTTATTCAGCAAAAGGCTGTTTGCCAACTTTACGGTGATCTACAGCGGTTACGATTACAGGCTGGACATACCAGCGGCTGAGGTACCGGTAGCATGGGAGTCCCGGATCCGCGATATTAACCTGGGAGCTGATTTTACATTCTTTCCCAATCCTACTACCACCCTGGGTTTTGGAATGAATACCATACACCATCATTTTGATCCGGGAAGTAATGATGCAGATCCTCAATTTGATGTATCCAACAGTAATGCACTGGAGAACAGCCTTTTTTTGAGTGTAGAAAAGGAATGGGGAAATTCGGTCCTGCTGGAGCTGGGAATGAGATGGTCACTGTTCCAAAATATCGGTCCGGCTACATTGTTTGAATTTAATAACAGATTTGAGCCTGTAGACACTATTCATCATGCCCGGGATGAGTTTTACAACTACTTTCATAACCCTGAACCAAGAATGGCTGTCAGGTTTTTACTGGACAGGAGCCAATCCCTTAAGGTCAGTTACGACCGGATGGCCCAGTATCTCCATTTGCTCGCCAATTCGACGCTGTCCTTTACTGCATTTGATGTTTGGTATCCCAGCGGCCCCAATATAGAACCTCTACTGGCGGATCAGGTAGCTGTCGGGTATTTCAGGAATTTTAAAAACAACGCATTGGAAGCTTCCGTTGAGGGTTTTTATAAGCATATTGAAAATCAGATAGACTACACAGACTTTGCACAAACAGCCTTCAATCCTCTGTTGGAAGGGGACCTTAGGGTTGGGAAAGCATGGTCTTACGGAGTCGAGTTTTTACTGAAAAAAAATAAGGGAAAGGTTACCGGATGGTTCAGCTATACATGGTCGCGTGCCATTCATAAAATCCGGGGGGTCAATGGCGGAGACCCATTTCCTGCTGCTTATGATCAGCCGCATAAAATAGCCACCACGGCATCGTGGCAGGTGTCGGAACGCGTCTCACTGGGCGCCAATTGGGTATTCAATACAGGAGGCCCCTTCACACCACCTGTTGAAAGCTATGATTTTGACGGAGTCACCGTACCCGTACCTGTGTATGTGTCCCGGAATGATTCCCGCCTGCCGGATTATCACCGTCTCGATCTTTCTGCAAAACTGGATCCAAAGAAGAATCTGAACAGAAAGATCAAAATAGAATACGTACTTTCTATCTACAATGCTTACAATCGTCTGAATGCACTTTCCGTTTATGTAGGTGAGGACCTGTCGGTCGATGCTGATCCTATAAATCCAAGAACGGTGGTAAATCAGATCACGCTGTTGCCCATTTTGCCCACCTTTTCCTTTTTGTTTAAGCTATGACCCTATTGAAAAACAGGAACGTATATCTTATTCTGCCCGGTATGATATTGATGCTTGCAGGGTGTTTCAAAGAGCTGGATCCTGATGAGTTTGGCGGCATGCCAACAGGCCGTTTGGTGATCCAGGGAATGATCACTGACGAAACAAAACAACATGGTGTTATTCTTTCGCGGACAAAAAAGGTTGCTACCAATGATGAGGCGGAAAGGGTAAAGGGAGCCAACGTTGAAATAACAGATGGCATACTTGTATATCCATTGGTGGAATCCGACACACTTCCGGGTGTGTACCTTACAGCTGAGGACGTTACGGGGGAGATAGGAAAAACCTATACACTTACTGTGATGTTGGATGGGGAGATCTATACAGCTTCCGATGAAATGGTTCCGGTCACACCTTTTGAGTCGGGTGACAATCTTTTCGAATCTCCCAATCGGCTCGATGATAACTTTCCGGATCATCCTGAAGTATTTGAACTTCAATTTGCCAAGGTGAGATACGGCACAACTGCTCCTTCAAGGCAATTACTGTTCGCCCACGACCCCATTGTGAATGGACTGAGACAGGCTGTCTTTTATGAATTTCCACGGATCGACCCGCAGGGATTTCTGCTGAACTTTTCCGGCGCCAATCCGACCCTCGTTATAGAAGAAGGGTCAGAAATAATTCAGTTTAAATCCTCTCTTTCCGATGAGCACTATGAATTCATACGGGCAGTTTTTGCGGAAACCCAGTTCAGAGGTGGTCTTTTTGACGTTATTCCAGGCAATGCCCCTGGCAATATCAGCAACGGTGGACTTGGGTTTTTCGGCGCATCAGCGGTGATCAGTCGCACACTTATCGTATCTGAGGCCAACCTTGATCAGTAACCAAAAGTATTCTGTGCCAAAACACAGGTCGTTCATCGGAAAGGACAGGTCAAACAGATATTATTTCATGGACCCATCTCAAGTCATTGAAATTACAGGCCAATCTTTACTAACTTAATAGAAGTATTCGCTAAAGTATTTCCACATGAAAGATAAGGAAGAATTGACCCCAAAAGGTGTTAGCAGACGGGGGTTTTTGAAAGGCGCCGGCCTGACCACAGCGGGAACCATTGTATTGCAGACCGGTGTACTGGGTAAAGAAAATAAAGGGCCTGAAACCTCCAAAACTATTGGACCTGGTCAGGTAACCCTGGAAATGACTGTGAATGGTAAGACCAGAAGCCTGACCATTGAGCCACGGGCCACCCTTGCCCAGGCGTTGCGTGATCACCTTCAGCTTACAGGCACCAAGGTAGTTTGTGATCGCGGTTCCTGTTCTGCCTGTACTGTTTGGATAGATGAAATGCCTGTGAACGCATGCATGACCTTCGCCATGGATGTAGGGGAGCGGAAAGTGACCACCATTGAAGGATTGGCTGAAAACGGTCAGCTGCACCCTGTGCAGGAGGCCTTTATTGATCATGATGCCATGCAGTGTGGTTACTGTACACCGGGTATGATCATGAGCGCAGCACATTTGCTGAACGAAAACCCGAACCCAACATTGGAAGACGTAAAACACGCTACACGAGGTAACTACTGTCGCTGTGGTACCTATCCACATGTATTTAAAGCTACCCTTGAGGCATCGAAAAAACTAAAATAAAAGGGCATGGATACCAAAAAGATAAAAATGCCTTATGGCATACAGGGCGATAAAATAGACGAGGTGGAAAGAGAAGTACCGGCAAGCGAACCCGACCCCTGGCCGGTAAATAATCAACTTAAGCATGTTGGCAAAAGGGTAAAACGGATGGATGCAAAGGCCAAGGTAACGGGTGCGGCGCGTTATACCTCCGATATACAGTTGCCAGGTATGCTGGTAGGTAAAATGATGACCGCCAAATATCCCCACGCAAAGATCCGGTCCATTGACACGTCTGCGGCTGAACGGTTACCAGGCGTATTTGCCTTTCATCTCATGAAAACGGACGATGGGGAAAATTATCCTGTAATACGCTATGCCGGGCAACCTGTGATAGCAGTGGCTGCGGCCACTGAATCGATCGCGGAAGAAGCAGTAGATCTCATCCGTGTGGATTATGATACGATGCCGTTTGTGGTAGATGTTGAAAAGGCCATGGACCCCGAAGCGCCCATCGTGTATGAAGCTCCTGTGGAGCAGGAAGCTTCCGAAGGAGGAGAGGAGATTGAAAGTGGCCTTAAACTGAAAGGCAATGTACGTGGCCCCAATGAAGGGAAACCGAGAGGAGAGCTGGAGCCTGGATTTGCTCAGGCCGAAGTTGTGTTGGAAAATACCTATCGTACGCAGGTGCAGACACATAATGCTCTTGAATCACATGGCATGATCGTAGACTGGAAACCTGACGGGGTAACGATCTACGCCTCCACCCAGGGCACACAAGGCGTAAGGAATGAGTTTGCAGATCTTTTTGACCTGCCGAGAAGCAAGGTAAGGGTGATCGTTGAATTCATGGGAGGAGGTTTTGGTGCCAAGCATGGCCTGGGAACCCACGGTGTGGCGGCAGGACATCTGGCAAAAATGACGGGGCGCCCGGTTAAAATGATGGCCACCCGCAAGGAAGAGCAGATCTCACAAGGCAACCGGCCCAGCTCAATACACTACCTGAAAGTAGGGGTTAAGAAGAACGGTGAGCTTACGGCCATTGAACAAAAATCACATGGTACGGCCGGAGTGGGACTGGGGGCAGGAGTAGGAGG
>LYSV01000018.1:102695-158620 GCA_001657315.1 Flammeovirgaceae bacterium BBD 1991-12
AATACGATGTGTTTACCCATGCCGGCCCGGGAGCAGCATGGAGAGCACCGGGTGCCGTACAGGGCATTTTTGGGTTGGAACAGATAATGGATGAGCTCGCCGAAAAGATCGGGATGGACCCATTGGCGCTCAGGGATAAGATCGATCCCAGCAAAGTGAGAGGCATGGGCAGAAAGATAGGCGCTGAGCGATTTGACTGGTCCAGAAGAAAACCTGCCGGTGCTGATCCGGGCACTATCAAAAAAGGAATAGGTGTGGCACAGTCAAGCTGGTGGCGTATCCATTCTACCAATGCCACGGCAGAAGTGAAGATATTCAAAGACGGAGCCATAGAGGTACGATCAGGGGTGCAGGACATTGGCACCGGCACCAAAACCATACTGGCACAGGTGGTGGCTGAGGAGTTTGGCCTTCAGCCGGAGGATATCATGGTGCGGATAGGTGATACGCTTTTCCCGGATGCGCCGGGTTCCGGAGGTAGTCAGGTAACTGCGTCCATAACACCGGCGGCAAGAAATGCAGCTTATCAGGCCAAATTGAAACTCTTCAACATCGTGGCCGACCAATGGGAAGTCAGTGCTTCGGAATTAAAGGCAACCGACGGATACATCATTTCGTCAAAGGATGAGTCCAGGAAAATGACCTTCAGGGAGGCGCTGGCATCTATGCCAGTGAGCCAGATCACGGCAACGGAAAGCCGTACAAAGGAATATGAGGGGGATTACCTGCACTGGGACCTGGGTTCGGTACAGTTCGTAGAACTCAATGTGGACACGGAAACAGGCTTCATCAAAATTGACAAGGTGACCGCTGCCCATAGCTGCGGCCGGCCGATCAATATTACCCAGTTGGAAAGCCAGGTTAACGGAGGTATCATCCAGGGGATCTCGTATGCTCTGTACGAAGATCGTATTCTGGACCGCAATACCGGTCATATGGTGAACCATACACTGGATACCTATAAGGTGCCTTATGCCATGGATATTCCGGAGATAGATATAGCCCTTATGGAAGACTACAATGCCAAATCCTCTACAGATGCCTATGGCATCGGAGAGCCGGCCAATATCGCAACGGCTGCGGCCATTGCCAATGCAGTATACAATGCCATAGGGGTACGGATCAGAGAGATCCCCATTACTCCGGCAAAAGTACTGGAAGCCTTAAACAAAGCTTAAAATCCCTTAGGTATGAAAAAGATCCGCTGGTACGATGCTACCACCATCAAAGAAGCCCAACAGGAGGTGGATACCACCGTTTCTGCCATCCTGCAGAATAATAAAAGAGGTACCTCGATCATAAAATCAGGCGGCTTAGACGTCATGGACCTTATGAAAGAGGGATTGATAGCACCAGAAAAAGTGGTGAATATCAGGAATGTCACCGGGCTGGATAAAATTGAATTCAGCGCAAAATCAGGGGTTAGAATAGGAGCCAATGTTACCCTTGCTGCTATCGAAAAAAACAGTGATATCCGCAACAGCTATCTGGCGCTGCATCAGGCAGTGGCAAAAGCTGCCACTCCCCAGCTCCGGAATATGTCTACCCTGGGGGGTAACCTGGCACAGCGGACCCGTTGCTGGTATTTCCGGTCAATTGATCATCCGTGTCTCCGCAAGGGTGGAGATACCTGCTTTGCCAAAAAGGGGGAGAATGAATATCACGCTGTAATGAACAATGGCACCTGTGCCAGTGTGTATGCCTCTTCCGTAGCTACCGCATTGATGGCCTTTGGAGCTGTGGTGGAGATCGCTGATGAGAATGGTGGAAGGAAGAGTATTCCCATTGAGGAGTTTTTCGTAACGCCTTATGAAGATATCCGAAAGGAAAATGTGTTGAAAGCCGGTGAGATCATTACGGCGGTGGTGCTACCTGCGGTAAGTGACAAGGTCAGGAGTTACTACATTAAGCAGGGCGCGCGGCAGTCCTATGACTGGGCGCTGGCTGATGTGGCAGTGGTGATGGAAATGGCTGGTAAGAAATGTAAGGATGCCAAAGTAGTATTGGGAGCTGCCAGTCCTGTACCGGTAAGAGCCAAAGGCGCTGAGTCCGTATTGATGGAAAACGGTGTTTTGGAAAGCAGTGCTCTTGCAGCAGCCGAAGCCTCCATGGAAAAAGCCACTCCGCTGGAAAAGAATGGGTATAAAGTGACCGTCTTCAAAACTATTCTTCAAAGAGCCATTTTGAAAGCTACACAATCATGAGTATGAATCATCTTACTGCAAATACACGATGCAAATTCTTCAGAGCCAAAAGCCCCTATGACGGTGCCGTTGACCTGAATATCGATAACCTGGCTACCTGCTGGTGCATAAAAACACAGGGACCTGCCGCTCCGGATAACGGCTATGTGGATCCGGCACGATGTGTGGAAGGCCGTGGGTGCTTTGTGATGCCTCATCTTCACTAGCCATTACGTGTAGCTCAGGGATCAATATCAGTTACCTTTGATATTCAGGTTAACCTACCGTGAAGTTTTTGAAGCAGTTCTTACTCCCCGGCAGCCCAGTATGGCGGACCTGTAGAGCATCACTACGGCCCGATCTACTCCGTAACGTGAACTGACGTGGTCAAAGGGATGAGCATCATTGCCCACTTCATTCAGGCGGACCACACCCCCTCCCTTAAACCCACCACCGCTTGCTTCCTGCCCTGTAGCCAGTTTGTCCAGGGGAGGCCAATCCTCATTTCCCTTTTCGGCGTATGTAACCTCTACCATGCCATCACCGTGACTTCCCCTGAATTTCCTGCCCGGTTCTGTTGATGCAGCTACTACCGCCTCGGACAGCCCTCCGCTAAGATCCATCACCCAATACCATGAGGCACCGTATATCGCTCTGTTGCTATCATCAAGATTGCCCTCATGCATATCGTTGAACATGCCATAGCTACCGTCGGCAAAATAGCCCCGTTGCAGTTTGTCCAGATTGCTGTCACCCCATGCATAAGCACGTGGTTTAGGGTATTCCGGTCCCTTTGCTGCCTTTTCCACCTCCATTTCGGTCATCGGCCGAAGCGCGGCCCAATCCAGATAAGACATGACATCCGCCCAGCTAAGATGATTAGCCGGTCTGTCAGGGTCACCTGCCTCGTATTTTTGACCTTTGAGTACAATGGTACCACGATTCTTATAGTAATTCCGGCCACCAATATTGGACCGGAAGTCAGTACCATAGTCATGCAGGGAATTTAGAAAAGCCGCATACTGCCCTTGTGTTAGTTCATATTTCATGATGTAGAATGCCTGATAGCCCTTTGGAAATCCACCAGGTACCGGCCCCTGATGATCGCCCCGGGAAACTTCTCCGCCAAAGTTGTGATACCATAGCCCGCCTTTGTTCTGCCCTGTTTCAATGGGTAATTCTGACTCAATTTTATAGGGACCATCGAAGGAACCGTCCCCTCCTGACCGGTAATATGCCCCAAGGCCAAGCATGCTTTCATCGACAGCACCAAGGTAAAACGGAGCTTCAGGAATATATACCATTTCCAGGGCATGAATTTCACTTTTAAATGCAAACGGACTTCCGAAATGATAAAGATCCTGAGCAGCCAATGAAAGGGATACTGTCCATGTTACCCGGCCACGGCTTGGTTCATTAGGGTAAATAAAAAAGCCCAGTTGGTCATCGCTGATGGTTATTTCTCCCTTTGATCCGGCACCGGGTGTATCCACTATGACAGCAGAGGTGATCTTTGCATGCACATAATCGGTGGCCCTGGTCGGAAACCCAGATTCAGGATCGGGATAGAGCTTTACGAAGACCCAGGCAGCATCATAATTCCTTTTGTTGCGCCAGCTATGATCCCACGAAATGGTAAAGGTCAGTACGTTTTTTAGGTCAGGGTAGTTTTCTTCCGTGATGGCCTTATAGTTACCTGCTTCACGTTCCGGCAATATTCTGAAGTGTTTATTGTAAATACGTATGTCCGATGAACGTACCGTTCCGGGAATGCATAGGAGCATTAAGGTCATCGTGATAATGACACCAAAGCATCTGTAGTTATGCCTCAGATCCTCTCCGTAGGTTTTGCAAAATGACTTTTGGGTTTGAGTTGGTAACATGTTCATGGGTGTTGCTTTTCGGAACGGTACGTAGATCATGCAGATCAGGGTTGTCTGCAACGCTTGGTAATACCTATACCTATTTAATCATTCATCATGTGTGTGGGATCAGGATTTCAAACTTATCATGGACTCCAACGTCAGTTTTGCCTCCTGTCAGCCCCTATGAATCAAGAGTGTTAAAAATTGAATCACAGGTGTCAAAGCTCCTGCTTCATGGGAGCTAACTTGATGCTCGATACACGTGGTGTGAAAATTCTATTCATCTTAATCTATAAAGAAATGAAAACATACAGATTCATTTTAGTTCTATTGTTGGCGATAACTTATTCCGGTTGCGGAGACGATGATGGTGGCGAAACTTCCCCTGGTGGTTGTCCGTGGAATGGTAACTGTAGTGGCCTGGCGCCGGAAGGTGCCTATGATTGTAACGGAAACTCCCTTGTCCAATGCATCGGTGGATCATGGGAATTTGTAGCAGCATGTGGATCCTTTACAAAAGGTGGTCGATCCTGCACCTGTAAGGGTGGCTGCGGGACGAACACGGTGGAGTGCAGTTTTGCTTTTGAGATCTGTGGCGGACAATCCTATGAAACGTGTGGACCGAATGCCACGGCCGTTATCACCGATAAATGGCAATGTGTACCGGATTGAATAGGGTGTGGCAGATGACTTAACCTGAGCTGACCACTCGCCAAAACTGATCATCAAACCTTCTTTTAAAGGG
The DNA here is from genome assembly GCA_001657315.1 of Flammeovirgaceae bacterium BBD 1991-12. Lineage (GTDB taxonomy): Bacteria > Bacteroidota > Bacteroidia > Cytophagales > Cyclobacteriaceae > Fulvivirga. Next base: position 107,489 of record LYSV01000018.1, read on the forward strand.
AATGACAATATGTTTATCCCTCCATGGTGCCAGTTGATGCCATGTGTTGAATCCGGCGGCTGAAAAGATCCTATGGGCATATGGATACCAATCCAACGGATTTTGATCGTGAATTAGTATGGCAGAAGGAGGTAGGGGGACCTTTACATCAGACAGTATAACAAGCTTTGGTGTAATTCCTTCGATCGTGGCTATATCTTCGGCATGATCGATAAGGACTCTCAATTCATCTTCATGAGAGGTATGAATAATGAGCCAGACCGGTTCTTTGGAATCCATGAGCGGAGGTGGTTTTTGTGATTGACCGGATAGGTAATCAAGTGATACATCAACAACCCTTTTGCAATGAAAGTCAATAAATTGCTGATGTTCAGTTTCCAATGGTTCAAATCTGTAGGCCTGATCAAACTCCGGTGTTTGAGTGATTTGATTTTTGTACTTCTTCCAGATCAGTCTTCTGGCCAGGTAGTTCCGTTGTTTGCAATGGATCAGTTGCGGTCCTAATTCACCGAGGATCCCACATGGAAAAGTGTCTATAAACAACTGATCGAAATGGAAGTGGTCAGTGCGAAAACGGATTTTTTCAGCTAACTCTTCTTTTGTGGTAGTGTTGTCAGCCTCAATGAACAAAACTTCTTCCGATTTGAAAAGCCTGAATACTGAATTGTTAGCCGTTATTACCTTGCAGGGTTCGGTTATCCCAAGGGTGCGGATGAAGGTTTTTATCCTGGTGAGATGACCAAAGCCACCACCCATTCCGTAGAATGCGATCATTTTTGCTTTTTTAGCAACTCTGCACAGATCAGGAATTTCTGCTCATCAGGAATATCTTCTATTAACAGAACTCCAAGGGCGAAAGAGCTTCCAAAATTGCGGACACTATACTGCTCCTTTATGCGTGTCAACGGATCATCAGCTTTCACCCTGATAGCCCCAATTACCTGGTCATCTGTTTTTACCTTGATCCTATGGTTTTCTGGAATGCTGATCCTGTACGCGTCCGTCATCTCTTCGTTGTGGGCAATTTTGACATGATCTTCTTCGATCTTTACTTTCCACAGTAATTCTTCATTTTGATCCCTCAATTTGAAATCATTCCCCTTATACCTTACGGCAAAGCGCATTTGATCATTCTGGTCGAAGTATTTTCGTTTACCATCATTTTTTGCGATACCAAAAAGGTCAACTGTGGCCATGGAAACAATGAGCTGATCAGCTTCGACGGAGATTTCAGCAAGACTCTCATTATTCGTGTTATTGATGTAATACTGTTTTTTAACTGGAGTGGTGGATGGACCGGGAGCATTATCTTCCGGACTTTCCCCTGTCTTTTCTTCCGGTACTCCACTACAGGCCAGCAGCACTATGAACAGTGCCGGAAGGCTATTAAACAATATACTTTTTGTAGGCATTGATTTCATGGTCTAATGTATATTGATCGATGATTTTTGCTTTTAGCGCTTCTCCAAGATCTTTCCTTTTTTCATTAAGTGATACAAACTGGTATAATACTTTTCTGCACCCGTCCTCATCGCCAACCTGAAAAAGCAAACCGTCCTGTTCATGCGTAATAAGGTCAGCCATACCGTCAATGTTGGAGGCAATGACCGGGACCCCGAGTGATCCCGCTTCCAACATGACATTGGGCATACCATCGTAGAAGGAAGGTATGACGACTGCTTCACAGCACAAATAGTATTTCATTAGCTCATACCTGTCCTGAAAAGGAAGAAGGCTGTACGATAATCCTTTTTCACTTAAATCACGTTGATGATCTTCCTCTATATCGCCGATGAGCAGCAGGTGTATCTCATCGGAGAGGCTTGTTTTGGTAAGCGCCTCGATAAAAAACTGAATTCCCTTTTTAGGTTTTAGCTGACCGATGAGACCAAGGCAGATCTTATTTGATGCATGCTGAGCTTTCCAGTTTTTTGCATAGTTCTTTTCACTTTTCGAGGGCCTCCAATCGGTAAGGTCAATCCCATTTGGTACAAAATGAACACTCAGATCCGGTACCCACCGGTTGATCTTCTCCTGTTTTTCGCTGCTTACAGAGAATATGAGGGCAGATTGCTGCAAGGCATACTGAAGGCTTTCCCGTTTCCTCGGAGTAAATATAGCAGTATCAAAATCATTTCCCCGTAAGAAAATGATCAGTTTTGTGCTCATCCATTGCGCATATATGGGTGTGCCTATTATTGAAAGATATCCTCCAAAGGATACCACATAATCAAATGCTCCCAGGGTTTTAATGTAGTTCCACGTTATATTCAGGGTGTGGGGTTCACTCTCTTCATAGTTGATCGCGGTATACCCACCGTTTTTTTGTTGTTTTCTTTTAAACACTTTACCCCGGTGGATAAAGTGAATGATCTCAATTTGGTACCCAACGCCGCGTAAACCGTTTATCAACCTATCGCAGGATTGGGCCATGCCGCCTCTTTGCGGTGGATAGTTTTCTGTTAGCCAAAGAAGTCTGACGGCCATTCAGCTATCAAAAACATTGGTGGCATCGTCGTCCATCATTACCTCCCCGGTATCACTGTGGTCAAAGCTGTCGTAGTCGTATCTGTCAAAATATCCTCCGTACCATACATAGGGAACCGCCATAAAAACATCCTCATATTCCACGGATTCATCTTTGCTGGTCGGGGCGTTCGTAGTAGGATTAAGGGGTTGGAATTGTCCATATACAGATTGGATAGCGTCAAAAAATGCTTTTACATGTAATACATGATCACCAACTTTCTTAATTTTCACTTTTACCTTAGCCACATATTGATCGTTGTGGTCAATAATCTGAACGCCGGGGGCTTCAGTACCATTCCATGTATATTCCTTTTTCGGCAAGGTCATTTTTATGAAACACTGATGTACAAACTTTGTCTTTGACTTGTATTTTGTTTTTCCACTGGCACTTCGTTTGGTCCACCTGAGATCTTTGATATCATCCTTTACCGCGAATTCCAGCAGGGTGTCATCTGTCAAAGGTACTTTTGAAATGATATAGGTAGGACTGTATAGCTTTTGCTTTCTTACTCCAATGGTGCTTTTAACAGGCTCAAGTACCTTACGGGGATTTCTGAAATCCAGACTGGCTGATAATTTGGCATCATCACCTGCTTTATCTTTCAATACGTTGAGTATTGGCAGGAAAAATAGTCTCAGATAGTTGTTAACATCTTTTTGCTTTAGTTTTTTACGTCTGATTAAAAGGACAATCCCAACAATTACAAGCAATAAAGTGCCAAAAAGGATCCACCCGATTTCTGAAACAGCCGCTGCAATTATTGACACGAAAGCCACAACAAATGAGGCTATTGCCCAACGCATAAGGATGGCTGTCATATCATCTTCCAACTTATCCAGTGAAGAGACCCTGGATAAAAAGCTGATCCACGCCTTTATTTTCATCGTGGTACTTAAAGTCTTCTCTTGGTAGAATTGTTTTTGCTGGTGGGTGAGTGAGTTATATAGCTTTGATGCTTTACCCATTGGGTTCAGTTTAAGTGTAGACTAATGTTACTAATTTATCATAAAAAGCAGAAAGCTTCGTATCTATTTTGTCCCATGTATATTGTCTGGTCAGTTTGTTGAAGGCGTTTTGCGCCAATTGCCGGTTATAAAGGGGATAATCCGTTAACAAACGTATGGCTCTGGCCAGCTCTGCAGGGCGATCCGGCCTGACCAGCCTGGCCTCCGTATCGGGTTCCAGTATTTCCCTCACCACCGGCAGGTCAGAAGCTATAACGGGTGTTTTGCAGGCCATGCTTTCAAAGATCTTTAATGGAGAACAACCCTGCTCTAGGTTTCTGCTGCATTCGGTAAGCGGCGCCACAGTGCAGACTGCATGTTGTATTATCCTGAACAGGGTTTCTTTGGGCAGCTTGTGTTTCCAGATCACCTGCTGTTCCAGACCAAGTCTGGCTGTCAGCTTTTGATATGGCCTTGATAGTTTTTCCTTATGCGCAGAGCAAATAATCAGTTTAAGGGCGGGTTTATCCTGGAGATATTGCATGGCTTTGAGCAGCACATCCACACCTTGCCACGGTTGAAGTGCTCCAAAGTAAACAATATATTGTTCCGGTGAACCGGGCATTCTCCTGAGTGGCCCAGGTATCGTAGCCCCATTGGTAATTGTATGGATCTTGTCCTCCTGTACATCTCTGGAAACGAGATGGGTTTTAATGGTTTCTGAAGGGCAAATAATCGAATCACACTGCCGGAGACACCAGTCCTCAAGCTTTTTGATCTTTTGAATGGTATCTTTTGTTATGTAGGCATACCTGTTCTGTAGTTCAATGGACGGAAGTCCGTTGACCTCAAACACTGAGGTAATATTCGGTCTTTTTAACACAGGTATTCCACCCCATACATCCCGGAAATGACCTATCTGCAGATGATACTGAGAGTTCAGTATTTTGTCCACCCATTTAGAATAGTCAAGGGCACGTCTTAGAAAGTTGGGTTCCGGGGTCTGAAATTGCAGATGTTTAATAGGTTTTTTTATACGTTTATTATTCTGCCGTGGAAGTGTGACCAACAAAGTTTTGCCAAATTTATTATTCAGCACAGTTGACATATTATCAATATGAATTGCCGAACCCTTGAATGAAGGGTAGGGGTCGAACGCGGTATAAACGGATCGGTAATTAGATTTCAAAGTTGATATAATGAAAGGTGCCAATGGTTACATACCGCAGAGATCAGGTCAGATAAAGAACGCAGTAATAACATCCTTTAACAGGCTGACCCTTTAAACTCCTGAAAAAGCCTTGACATTCTCAGGATCTTTTCCCTGATCACATGTTCTCTTACAGAAGAGAATCCCATGACCAAACCGTTTTCCTTTTTTTCCTTCAGGAAGTACTTGCTGTATGGAAACGCCACAATTCCGTGGTGTTCAAGGAAACCGGAAACCTCAACATCGTCAATATGGGACGGAAGTCTGGCGATAACATGCAGCCCGCCACTGACCTGATGGAGCTGTATGGTTTTTTCAAAGTACCGGTTAAAATGCTCAATGAAGCAGGCCCGTCGTTCGTTGGATATCTGAACCACCTTACGTAAATGTTTGCTTAAATAGTCCTTCTCAATAAAAGAGGACATCACCTTTTGAGTGACGGGAGAAACGAAACGCAGGGACTGCTCGTAAAGTGCTTTTATATCTTCTACCAGGTAGGGGGGTACGATGAGATACCCCAACCTTATGGCAGGATGCAGGAGTTTATTAAAGGTGCCCTGATAGATAACACTATTGCTTCTGTCCAAACCAAAAATGGAGGTGATGGGTTTTTCCCAATTGCTGAATTCATGATCATAATCATCCTCCACAATAAGGCAATTGTTGTCACTGGCCCAGTCCAGTAGTTCCAGTCGCCGCCTGAGTGTCATCTGAACACCTGACGGGTATTGGTTTGAAGGAGTGGTGTATATCAGTTTAGGGTCTCTGAGATGGCTGGCCTTTATGCTTTTGATATTTAAACCTTCACTATCTATAGATGCATTTATTATATTGGTTTTCAGGCTTTTAAACATTGCTATTGCATTAGCATAGGTGGGGTTTTCCAATACCACCTGATCTCCTTCGTCCAGTAGTAGATCTCCTACAATAGAAAGGGAATGCAATGACCCGGTTACGATCACCACCTGCTGGTAATCACAATGGATATTTCTGTAGATCCTTAGATAATCCACAATGTTCTTCCTCAGTGCGTCCAGACCCAGTGTTGCACCATAGGACATTTCTGAAAAAGTGACCTCCTTCCAATAGTTGTTCGTCAGGTTTTGCCATTGCCGGACAGGAAATACGTCAAGGGGCGGAAGGCCTGGTCTAAAGGCGATCCCCTTATGCTCGCCCCTGTTCATAAGATCCACATGCTTCCTGAACTCACGCGCCCTTTTGGAAACACGTGGATTTACCTGAATATGGTTAACGGTTTTCAGGCTGTACTCGATCTTTTTATGCTGTACATCATTAACATAGTAGCCTGATCCCTGCGTGGCACTGATATACTTTTCAAAGCAAAGTACTTCATACGCTTTGATCACGGTACTTCGGGACAAACCAAGGTCCCTCGCCAGCAGACGGGTAGGAGGAAGCTTGCTGCCCTTTACCAACTGCTTATTGAGAATAGCCCGCATAACGGCATTGGACAGCTTTAAGTACAGGCTTTGACCATTTTCCTGATCATTGAAACCATGCTCAAAAAGGACACTGTTTAGCTTGCTATTCAAAATTGTTGTGTACTGAAAAAGAAAATTGGTATGCCTAAGGTAGTGAAAATATATATAGCTTGCCTACCAATTTCAGGATCTCATGGACATGAACGACCAGTTACTGAATATAAGCTGACGCAAGACAAGGATGGAGAAGATCCGAACCTGGAATAATACTTGTCCCGAACGATTGGCTTTTTGCTTTTACAAGGAAATAAAAAATAGTTACCAGCAGTATTTGATCATGATCACCGTACTACAAATCGGACTTGGCCCACTGGGTCAGCAAATTTCAAAATACATTACCGATAAAAAGGGAGTGAAAACCGTGGCAGCGGTGGATTTAAATCCCGCATGGAAAGGCAGGGATCTTGCCGATCTGGTGGATAGTAAGCCATCAGGTGTTATGATAGAAGCCACCGTGGATCAGGCTTTGCAGCATCTTTCCGGGAAACCTGATGTGGCCATAATCACCACTGTCTCCAGCATTCAGAAACTGGAATCGCAGATAGAAGAAGTAGCCAGACATGGTATACCTATGGTATCCACCTGCGAGGAATTATCATATCCCTGGGAGGAAAGTCCGGAAACAAGTAAAAACATTGATGCCTTGTGCAGGAAATACAAGGTAGCTTGCCTGGGTACCGGGGTGAATCCCGGTTTTCTGATGGATTACCTTCCTTCAGTATTAAGTTCAGTCTGCAAAGAAGTAGAGAGTATTACTGTTGAAAGGTTTCAGGATGCTGCGCCCCGTAGAATTCCTTTTCAGCAAAAAATAGGGGCAGGCCTGGATCTGGAGGCTTTCAAAGCCAAAGAGCAGACCGGTACTCTGAGGCACGTTGGTCTGAAGGAGTCTGTTTATTTCCTTGCCGGTAGTCTGGGGTGGAAACTGGAAAAGGTTACAGAGGAACTGCATCCTGTGATGGCCGAAGAAAGTATCAGTATACCCTCTATGGAAATAAAGAAAGGGGATGCCCGCGGTGTAGAGCAGATCTCCTGTGGATACCTGAATGGGGATTGTAAGATCAGAATGCATTTTAAGGCCGCTGTAGGTGAGGCACGTTCCTTTGACAGGATCACCGTAAAGGGTGTTCCATCTTTCACATCTGAAATTGACAACGGTGTTAATGGTGATATAGCCACTTGTGCCATTACCATTAACAGTATTAAAAGTGTACTGAATGCCGCCCCGGGGCTGCAAACCATGTCCACGGTACCCGTGCCCGGTTATATCAATTGAAGTTTAATTCCATGTAACGATCATTTTAAAATGGGACAGTATCCTTCAAAAGTCTATCTGAATGGTGAAATTGTTGATCATCAGAATGCCAGAGTATCCGTTTTTGACCGGGGTTTTTTATTTGGAGATGGGATCTATGAGGTAATGGTGCAACTTGATGGAAGTTTTTTCTACGAAAAGGCACACCTACAGCGGCTTTCCGACTGTCTTCAAAAGATCAGCATAGCATTTGACGTCAACACCCTTCCTGCCAGGATACAGGATCTCCTGCGGGCTTCAGGTCTGCAGGAGAAGGATTGTCTGCTGTATATCCAGGTTACACGCGGCACCGCCCCCAGAAAACACGCCTTCCCTACGAATGTACCGCCTACAGTGATGATGTATGCATTGCCTCATGTGCTGCCGGATATTAATACCAATGACACTTCAGCGATCACCATGCCGGATTTTCGCTGGTCCCGCTGTGACATTAAAATGACCTCACTGCTGGGTAATGTGATGGCCAATGATACGGCAATAAAACAAGGGGCATTCGAGGCCGTACTGGTCAGGGATGGGAAGATAACCGAGGCGTCACACTGCAACGTGTTTTTTGTAAGGGACAGTATTGTTCATACACATCCTGCCGATGAACACATTCTTAATGGTATAACCAGACAAATTGTTATAAAATTGTGTGCGGATCTGGGGTTGGAGGTGAGGGAAGAAGCAGTCCGGCAGACAGACATTGCCCACATGGATGAGGCATTCCTGACAGGCACTACTACTCAGATAGCGTCCGTCAGACAAATTGATACACATGTTTTTTACAGTGATGGAAATGCCGGCAAGGTGACCAGAAGACTTCAGGAGGCCTTTTTTGAGTTAAAGAAGGGAATGAAAAAGGTTCTGCAGGATTGAAGAATTGTTTTTTGCCGGATGCCCTGTTTATCAGATACAAACCCAATAATACCATGATCAGCAAAAATTTCATTCTGCTACTGACAGCCCTGCTTGTCCTTGTTGGTTGCTCAAAAAGTCCCGATTTTGATATTATCATTTTAAACGGAACAGTTTATGACGGATCGGGCAGTGAGCCGGTCGTTATGGATATCGGCATAAGAGGTTCTGTGATCGAAAAGACAGGTAACCTTTCAAAGGCAAAGGGGAACGTTATTATTGAAGCCGGTGGCCTGGCCATAGCGCCTGGTTTTATTGATATGCATGCTCACCTTGACCCTATACTCGAGCTTTCAGAATGCGAAAGCATGGTCAGGCAGGGAGTAACCACCGCACTGGGCGGGCCTGACGGTTCCAGTCCATGGCCATTTGGTAATTACCTGGACACGCTCAACAGGATAGGAGTGGGAATGAATGTAGCCTACTTAATAGGGCACAATACTGTAAGGAGAAATGTCATGAGCCTGGATAACCGGCCACCAGCGCCTGAAGAGCTGGAACAGATGAAGGCTCAGATCGGACAGGCAATGGACGAAGGGGCCTTTGGTATTTCCACAGGGCTGAAATACCTGCCGGGTGCTTTTTCTGAAATTGATGAGGTTATTGCTCTCTCGAAGGTAGCCTCTTCCAAAGGAGGCATCTATACCTCACACCTTCGTGAAGAAGGCCTTGGTCTGCTCCCGGCGGTCAGGGAAGCCATTACCATATCCAGAGAAGCCGGGATCCCTGTGGTACTTACCCATCACAAGGTAATAGGTAAGCCGATGTGGGGGAAAAGTGTACAGACGCTGGCTATGGTAGACTCCGCACGGGCAGCCGGACTTGATATAAAGCTGGATCAGTACCCTTACAATGCCAGCTATACCGGTATTTCCATCTTAATACCCAGCTGGGCACGGGCTGGCGGTAATGATGCCTTTAAGGAAAGACTGACCGATCCGGCACTAAGGGACAGTATAAAGGCAGGGATCATTTACAATATGCGCAATGACCGGGGAGGAGACGACCTCACACGGGTGCAATTTGCCAAAGTAGAGTGGATGAAAGAACTGGAAGGTAAAACGTTAAAATACTGGTGTGAAAAAAAGGGACTTGAGCCGGTCATAGACAATGGCGCCGAACTGGTAATTGAAGCGCAGGTAAAAGGGGGGGCGTCATGTGTTTTCCATGCCATGGATGAACGGGATGTAGAGCGTATCATGCAGCACCCACAAACCATGATCGCTTCGGACGGAAGGCTGGTAAAGCCGGGGATCGGCCATCCTCACCCAAGATGGTATGGCACTTTTCCAAGGGTACTGGGCCATTATGTCCGCGGGAAGTCCATCATTACTCTGCCGGAAGCCATATACAAAATGACAAAGCTTCCTGCCACTACATTGGGATTGAAAGACAGGGGACAGATAAAACAGGGCATGAAGGCGGATGTCGTTGTATTCGATCCTGCATCAGTTATAGATAAAGCCACATTTGAAGCACCTCACCAGTATTCGGAAGGGATCAGATATGTGATGATCAACGGTCAGATGGCTGTGGATGATGGAAAATTCCAGCACCGCAAGGCAGGTGAAGTGCTTAGAAAAGAAAAGTCCGCAAATTGATGACCCATTAAACTACCCGTCACCATGATTAAGCTCAGGTATTCATTTTTGTTGTTACTGATGGCAGGTGCCTTCTTATTCTTCGTTGTTTCATGTACCGATACGCCTCCCGCGGTTTTTCCCGGCGAATCATGGGCTTATGCAAAAGATGCAGGTGACTATGGCTATTCACAGGCACAACTGGAGAAGGCAAAAGCTTATTCGGAAAGTATTAATACTGCGGCAGTCATCATCGTTAAAGGCGGAAAGATCCTTTATGAATGGGGAGAGGTGGAGAAGAAATTCAACACACATTCCATTCGTAAGAGCTTTCTGAGCGCGCTGTATGGGAATTATGTCCGGGATGGTATCATAGACCTTGACCAGACCATGGAAGCTTTGGGTATAGAAGATGATCCACCACTTTCAGAAGAGGAAAAAAAAGCTACGATCCGTGATTGCCTGAAGGCACGGTCAGGGGTATATCATCCTGCTTTATACGAATCTGCCGGAATGAAGGCGCTTAAGCCTGAGCGACACACGGAAAAGGCCGGTACGCACTGGTACTACAATAACTGGGATTTTAATGTAGCAGGCACTATTTTCAGTCAGCTGACAGGCAAGGGAGTATACGAAGCTATTAAAACCAAAATAGCGGACCCCATCGGAATGAAGAATTTCCTGGTAGAAGACGGGAACTACGTTTCAGGAGAAGAGTCTATCCACAAGGCTTATCCGTTCAGAATAAATGCACGGGACCTCGCACGTTTTGGCCTGCTTATGCTGCGGAAAGGACAATGGAATGGTAAACAGCTTATTCCTGAAGAATGGGTAGAAGAAAGCACATCATATCATTCAGACGCCACGTTGTATTCATGCGATGGCTACGGCTACATGTGGTGGGTTGTGAAGGATCACAACAAGTTTCCCCATCTTCCGGGAGTAACACTAAAAGAAGGTACCTATTCTGCAAGAGGTGCCGGAGGGCACTATGTATTGATCATACCTGATCATGATATGGTCATTGTCCACCGTGTAAACACCGACCTTAGGGATAACCGGGTCAGTAAAGAGGAATTTGGTAAACTGGTTGCCCTGATTCTGGAGGCAAAAAATTAACCATGTGGGTTAGTGATCATTGATTCCTCCTGAGCTATGATCACGAGTTGGTTCATAATTGTAGCCAGACAGGGTATGTGATACTTACAGAAGCCCCTGTCACTGGCTTGACCACTTTCTTGAAAAACTGTAAATTATCCAAATCATACCCCCCGTAAAGGGTGAAATTTTCCCGCCACAATCCGGTGTATACTGAATGTAAACCAGTCTCTTTTCCCCTCGTAGTCTAAATGATCCAATTTGGAGTTGGTACAAATCAAAAAAAAATGAATTATGACAGCTCCGGTAAAAACAAAAAAGCCTTTAGCGCACTGAGGTATAACCCTATTCATTTTCTCCATGCATTCTTTGGTATCAGTGGATGAACTGGGGTATGAAAGATTGTGCTACAGTCAGCAAAAAGCCCGTTTATGAATGGATAACGGCCATTGATATTTGTATTGATCGATTTCCGGACGCGAAGATGAACTAATGTTACTTATGGAAATTTAAGGGCAGTATAAAATTGGTATGCTTAATGAACAAAAATTGGTATGCCCATTCAAAAAAAAATTGATTTACTTTATCTATTAGTTTCAATACCTAAACAACAAGCTTACATCGGTGATAGTCAGTATAATACAGTCTGTATTTGTCCTGTTGGTTCCTCAGATGTCCGAATACACTGTTGACCAAAGGGAAGTATGCGCCAATACTATCAGTCATTTTCTCACTCACTTTAAGGCAAAATACCCGGGGGATCATATTCGCAGAGGGCCGGGTGGCTTTCTGTCTGAAAAGATCGATGATTCACCCGGAGGAAACTTTATACAGGAACCAATACAACCCTCATCCCGGATATATCAGTTATCTGGAAACCCGGGCAACGACACCATTGACATGACAAGGACAACACCTGTAAATTACTTTCTTCTCTACGGGAAAAGCCAAACGACCAAAACAGTCTCTTTTACCAACAATAAACTCTGTTAGAAGAGATCGATCCGACACCGGATTGATAAATCATACAGCAACAGCCTAATTAAAATCTATAATCTATGAACTAATTAAACTTCTCACCTATCTAAACTTTAGAACTATGACGAAACCTTTATCAGTTATTTTAACCTTGGTTCTGTTGCTGCCTTTCTGGGCCCGGGCACAGCAGAGAACAGTATCGGGGACCATTCGCGGTGAAAACAGCGAAGCAATTCCCGGTGCGAACATTATCGTAAAGGGCACTACCACGGGGACGATCAGTGATATTGATGGAAACTACAGCATTACCGTGAACAATGATGCTACGCTGGTCTTTTCATTTTTAGGGTATGAAACTCAGGAAGTGCGAGTAGCAGGTCAGTCAGTAATTGACGTGTCACTGGTGTTTAGCTCCAAACAGTTGACTGAAGTAGTGATCGTGGGATATGGTAGTCAGCGTAAGGAACAGCTTACCGGTTCTGTGAATGTAGTAAATGCAGAAACCTTACAAAAGGTTCCCACGCCTTCCTTCCAGGACGCCTTGCAGGGTAGTTCACCCGGAGTACAGGTAGTGGCGCAGGACGGCGCTCCAGGTGGAGGTGTTTCTATACGTATACGGGGTATTGGTTCGATCAATGCGTCCAATGAGCCTCTGTACGTCATCGATGGTATTCCGATCACCGCCGGTAACGGTCCTTTGTCCACTACGGATTTTGACAACGGAGGAAGAAGTGCCAACCCATTGGCTTCTATTAACCCTAATGACATTGAAAACATTGTTGTACTAAAGGATGCTGCTTCAACGGCAATTTATGGATCACGGGGTGCAAATGGTGTGGTTTTGATCACTACAAAAAGTGGAAAGGCCGGAGATGCAAAAATAGAGCTGAGAACCCGCATCGGCTTTTCTTCTCCTGCCTTTAATAACCTGCTGGAACCATTGAATGAGGAACAGTATCGTCAGCTATATATAGAAGGGCATGTTAATGCAGGTAATGACGACACAGAGGCTGAGGCGCTAGAACGTTATAACAGGCAATTTCCGGACCAGGCCAATACTAATTGGATCGATGAAATTACACAAACGGGCGTAACGCAGGATTATAATATCAGTGCTTCCGGTGGTACGGACAAATTTACCTACTTTGTATCCGGTAATGTTCTTCAACAGGAGGGAATAGTTGTTAATAACAAATTTGACAGATATTCGAGCCGCATAAATCTTGCTGCCAGTCTGACGGAAAAACTGACCCTTACCAACAATTTGACTCTTTCCTACTTCGATCAACGAGGAATTACCGACGGAACCCGCTGGCAAGCCCCCTTTTATGTAGGCTATCTGATGGCTCCCACCGTGCCCGTCAGGGATGATCAGGGGAGGTTCTACGGGGATCACAAAAGTTTTTTTATGGGGGGCAACAACCCCAGAGGACACCTCTCTGATGACCGAAGAGAACGTGAGCAAACCCGAATCATCAACAACTTCAGTGTATCCTATGATATACTTGACAACCTCAGTTTCACTTCAGCATGGTCATTTGATCTGATCCAGATTGACGACTTCATTTTTAGTAATAGTCGATATGGGGACGGTCGTAATGTAGGTGGTGAGGCCCAGGAAGCTGCCACTGACCAACTGAACTGGCTGGGTACTCAAACGATAAATTACTCCAATACCTTTAAGGAATTACATAATTTTGACGTGCTGGTTGGGTATGAGGCACAAAAAGTAGTCACCGATCAATTGGACATTGCTACCCAGGGTGTGCCTAGTCCCTTGATCCATGTATCTGCCGGAGCCAATCCACAGGGACAAACATTCAACAGCAGATCCGAATTCTCTTTTGAATCATGGTTCAGTCGCGTGAATTATGATTTTGATCAACGATATTATGCGACGGCTTCACTTAGGAGAGATGGTTCTTCACGTTTTGGGCCTGAAAATCGTTATGGAACTTTCTGGTCAATAGGTGGAGGTTATGCGATCAGTGAAGAGAGCTTCATGCAGAACATTAGTGTCATTGACTTTTTAAAACTACGTGCCAGTTATGGTCAAACAGGTAATGCTGCTGTTGACGACAACAATGTCGATACAGATGATAACTACTTGTGGGCCGAAACCTATGGTTTTGGCCGTGAATACGATGGAGCACCTGGAGCCGCTCCTCTTTCTACAGGAAATGCTGCTCTCACCTGGGAATCACAAAACAGTTATAATGTTGGATTGGACTTCACCGGATTTGGTCAGCGTCTCAATGCCACAGTGGAATATTTTATTCGTCAATCTACTGATTTGATCCTGAACCGTCCTCTGTCACGTACTACAGGTTTTCGCGAGCAGGTGACGAACATAGGCGACATGGAAAACCGGGGCATCGAAGTACAGGTCAATGGTGATGTGATCTCGAACAATGATTTCGTATTGAATGCAGGCTTCAACTTTACATCTATCAATAACGAAATTACCAGGCTGGATGAAGCTATCGTGGATGACACTAAACGTAGGGAAGAAGGGCGTGACTTTCAGGAGTACTACCTCTACGGTTGGGCTGGAGTTAACCCTGACAATGGTGATCCTCTTTGGTACACCGATGAGACCAAGTCTGAAACCACCAGCAACATCAATGAAGCCAGACGCTTTTATGATGGAAAAAGCGCCACTCCGGATTTCTTTGGGGCCTTCAACCTAAGTGCAAGGTACAAGGGAGTAACACTGGCAGGTCAGTTGAATTATCAATTTGGTAATTACCTGTATGACGGTCCTGGTTGGGTCATCCACGGAGACGGCCGGTTCACACCGCGCAGCACATCCACCTACGCGTTTGAGAACCGCTGGACTACTCCGGGACAGAATGCCAAATTTCCACAACATCGCTGGGGAGGGAATCAAAGCTCTAATCAAAGGGACTCGGATCGTTACCTTTTTGAGGGTGACTATATGCGCCTCAGAACCGTCAGCCTGTCTTACGATTTTCCGGCCAGTTTGTTAAGCACTGTCAAACTTCGGGCCTTGCAGGTATCCGTACTTATGAATAATATGTGGACATGGACCAAGGATGATGACTTGTATTTTGATCCTGAGCAGACCATTAGTGGAGTCTTCAATACAGTTACCCCTATCAATAAAACCATCAATTTTGTTCTAAACATCGGCATATAACTGTGAAATGATGAAAAGATTAAAAAATATATATAAGCTATTGGCATTGATTCCATTGGTATTGATCGCTGGTTCCTGTGGAGACGATTTCCTTGATCTCGATCCTCCATTGCAGGTTCCGAATGAAGATTTTTTAAAGAATGTGGATGATTTTCAGGCTGCCATAAACGGTGCCTATGATCAAATGCAGCTTGCGGATTATTATGGACGTTACTTTCTGCTGATCCCGGATATCATGGGTGAGGATATCAAGCAAAATGCCAGCGCCAACCGGGGTAAGGAGTGGGCTGAGTATAATGGAGCTCCTACCACGAACCAGAACGAGCACAGGGAGTTTTGGGCTGAGATCTATGAGATCATTAACATGGCCAATCTAATGATCAATTCTGATTTTGAATCGGTTCCAAGCAGACAGGAAGAATTCAATAACCTTATTGGCCAGGCCTATGCCATTCGTGCACTGGCTCATTTTGATCTGGTCCGTTTGTTTGCCCAAACGTATGTTTTTACTTCGGATGCATCACATCCGGGTGTTCCCATTGTTACTGAATTTGACAGAGAGGCACGACCTGCTCGTAATACTGTAGCCGAAGTATATGCGCAGGTCATATCGGATTTTGAGGAGGCAATTTCTTTACTCACGATCACACCTAAAAGTACCGGAGTTATTTCGAAGGAGGCCGTACAAGCTTTACTTTCAAGGGTATATCTCTATATGGAGCGTTATGAAGATGCAGAAGACCTTGCTACCGAAGTGATCAGCGGAGGGCGTTTTGAGCTGGTATCGAGAGATAAGTATGCTGACCAGTTTTTTGATGGGGGATCGTCGGAAGCTATTTTCGAAGTTATTTTCAACCTGGTCGACAATCCTGGGGCAGATCATCTTGGAGGTATGTATAAGGAATCCGGCTATGGTGATTATCTGCCTTCCCGTCAATTATTTGCCCTGTTCGAAGACGATGATATAAGAGGTACTCTATTCATAGAAGATGATAACCTTGATGATGGTATTTATGCAGATGCTGACGGTGTAGGCAGACGGGTATATAAGTATCCCAGTGAGGGACCTGATATTGCTACAGATAATTTACCGGTCATCCGTCTGTCAGAAGTGATCCTGAACCGGGCTGAAGCCCGTGCCAGGGACGGCGATGATGTGGGAGCACTGGCCGACCTCAACCTGATCCGTGAACGGGCTGGTATAACCGAGCTTGATGGTTTGGCAGGTCAGCCTTTGGTAGATGCGATCCTCGAGGAAAGAAGAAGAGAATTGTTTGCAGAAGGACATCGTGTTTTTGACATTACCCGTCATAAACTGAATGTCGTACGTACAGATTGTACAGCGCCCGATAATGCCTGTACGATAAACTATCCTAATGACAGGTTCATATTACCGTTACCTCAGGAGGAAACTGACGTAAATAAAACGATAAAACAGGCACCTGGCTATGGTATCTGATTTGACCTCGTAGATTGTGAAAACCGCCTGACAGTGTCAGGCGGTTTTTTTTATTTACTCGTCTCACCTCCCATGCTCGCCGGGAGTCGTGGCACCACTCTTCATGGAGTCCGGTGGACGGATTTCGTTTTGATATTTTCATTTAATATTTCGTCCATCGGACCCCTTGAGTGGTATGCGCATTAATCTTTTATTTCCAGAGTACCAGTGGTGCTACGACTGTTCAATGAAGTTTCGTTTATGTAAATAAGGTGCGTTCGCCATATCCGTCCACATAATGTTCAATACTGATAATGCTCACTTTTAGCTATATTGAGAAGTGCATAACACTAACTTTTGTCTTCCCATGAAATACCTCGTAATCCTGTTTTTTCCTCTTGCAGCCTTGTCACAACCTCCCGCAGCTTTGGATGCCTACCGCTGGCGGAATATTGGCCCGGCGAACCAGGGAGGGCGTATCGTTGATATAGAAGCACTGGAGGGGCAATTCAGGAAAGTATGGATGGCTACTGGTTCAGGTGGTGTTTGGTACTCTGAGAATGCCGGTACCACGTGGACCCCCATTTTTGACAACTACTCCACTGCTTCTATTGGAGATATAGCAGTGAATCAACAGACCCCTTCAGTTATCTGGGTAGGAACGGGCGAAGCCAATAACCGGAACAGTGTGTCATGGGGCGATGGGGTGTTCCGTTCCACAGACGGAGGTAAAACCTTTCAAAATGTGGGACTTAACAGCACACATCAGATCGCACGGGTAGTGACTATTCCTGACAATCCGGAGGCGGCATGTGTTTGCGCCATCGGGCACCTATGGGGTACTTCCGGTGAACGAGGATTATTCAAAACCACGGATGGGGGGCAAAACTGGGAGAAGCTGACCAATGGTTTGCCTGATGACCGGAAAACAGGCTGTACAGACCTGGTGATGGACCCTACCAATCCGGACATCATGTATGCCGCCTTTTACGAGCGGCTTCGAAAACCCTGGCATTTTCATAGTGGTGGGAAGAATGGAGGCATCTTCAAGACTACCGATGGGGGAAAGTCATGGGTAAAACTGACGCAAGGGTTGCCATCTGACTCAACCGGCAGGATAGGACTGGCCATTTACAGAAAAGACCCAAAGATCCTTATGGCCCTTGTGGAAGCTCCCATATCGGAAGACCTTTCAACCCCGGGTTCAGGTTTATATCGTTCTGAAGATGGTGGACAGACCTGGACATATGTCAATACCTACAACAACCGGCCTTTTTATTACAGTCAGGTACGGATCAATCCATCGAATGACCAGCGCGTTTACCTGCTTACTACCCGGTTTATGGTGTCCGAGGACGGTGGCAAGACCTTGAAAAACGGCAGCCTGGATGAAGAAGTGCACGGTGATTTTCATGCTATGTGGCTGGACCCTGACGACGCTGATCGCTACTACCTTGGAGCGGATAAAGGCATGTCTGTCACGCACGACCACGGGAATAAGTTTCAGCTTTTTGATAATCTGCCCATTGCCCAGTATTACAGGATCGGTTTTGATTATCGTGATCCATACTACGTCTATGGTGGCCTGCAGGACAACGGGTTCTATGCCACCGCAAGCTTCTCAAGGGATATCCGGGGTGTACTTAATGACTCCAATTGGAAAGTACACTGGGGGGATGGCCAGTATACAGCCTCCGATCCCGACAACTGGCGTACCGTCTACACATCGGCAGAGAACGGTAGCCTGAATCTGTATGATCCCGTGACCCACCGGATTGAGAGTATCCGGCCCAGGCGAAAGAATATCTCCAATTTATCAGATCATTACACTGATGAGAAGACCAATCCCCGGCTTCCATTTCGTTACAACTGGTCCGCCCCCTTCAAAATGGTTAAATCAAAGAATCTGTACTTTGCCGGTAACCACATGTTCAGATCCACCGATGGGGGCAAAACATGGACGATCATAAGTCCCGATCTATCCACCAACGATCCTGAAAAGACCAAATACCGTGCAAGTGGTGGCATCACCCCGGACAACTCTGGCGCTGAAACGCACTGTACCATAAGTACAATGGCCATCTCCGGACAGGATGAAGCCGTTATATGGGCAGGTACGGACGATGGCCGGTTGCACCTTACCAGAAATGGAGGCAGGCAATGGAGATCTGTCAGGGAAAACATCGGTGATGTACCCGACGGGATCTGGGTGAGCAGGGTAGAGGCTTCTTCCCATCGCCCCGGACGGGCTTATGTTGCCTTTGATGGGCACCGCAGTGATCATAATGCGCCCTGGTTGCTGGTTACGGAAAACTATGGCCGGACATGGCGCTCATTGACGAAAGGATTACCTGCAGATATGGTAATACGCGTTGTTCGTGAAGATCCCGTCAATCCCAATCTGCTTTACATCGGTACCGAGACGGGAGTTTGGGTCACACTCAACCGGGGAGAAAACTGGTTCCCTTTCATGTCCGGCATGCCAACGGTCAGTATATATGATCTGGCTGTTCATCCACGTGATCATGCACTCATTGCCGGCAGCCATGGGCGCAGCCTGTTTGTGATGGACAATATCCACGCCCTGCAGCAGTTGGATCCAACCGTAATTAATACTGACCTCCATCTGTTTGATCAGCCGGTGGCTACTCTCTGGGAAAATGTGAGCCGTGGCGGCCAGCGGGGTCACTTCTGGTATGGAGGAGAAAATCCGGATATCATCAGGCCCGTTTCATCGATACCCCGTGCCAGGTTCGAAGTAGATGTACCTGTTTACTATTTCGTGGGTACCACTGATTCAGTAGAATTAAAACTTGAGATATCAGGCGATAAGGGTACTGCAACGCATAATATCAGGTCCGGTCCTGGGCTTCATAAGTTCCTGTGGAACAGGGAGTTTGATCCCAACCCTTACACAACGGAAGAAAAGACACAGCTTCAGCAGGCATTTCAAAGGCTGGATACCGCCAGAAACAGTTTGCGCATGGTTATGAAAAGGTTCCGTCAGGCCGGAGACTCCATTGCAGTTCAGCGGCGAATAGTGACCAGCCTGATCAATTTGCTGGAGGTGGATCCGGCGCTGGGCATTCAAAAGGCGAAAGCCGACGATTTTCAGGTTTCTCTGGTTTACGGTGATCTGCGGAAAACGAAGAGTTTGAGGATCAGGGAGGATCCCTTGCTGAGGAAGGAGTAAACACTTTGGAGCCTGTACTTTACCCCAATTGTGAGATACGATAAAGTGTCATAGGAAACTACCCTGCATATCATAAAAGGAGGAACTGATTTCAGACCTTCTGTCACTGGCTGTTTCTATTCCGGGGAGCCCTTGCCAAGAACCAGTTTCTTAACATCTGTCAATTTAGAATCCATATAAACCAGGATGATATAAATACCGGCTTTGCTGAAAAACTGGCTGCTTTGATCATTCAGGATATAGTCGTTAGTCCCCGCCGTCAGGGGGAAGGTTTCAGACTGACCCAGCGGATTGATGACAATGAAGTAACCTTCTTGGAAAACATAACCGTTTATGCTGAGTGTTACTTTTCCATAAGCAGGGTTGGGGTAGCACCTGATCTCCCCTGAAAAATGTTCTTCCGCTCCGGTCGTTATCGAAAGTGTCACGGTCCTGATCACATCGGTATCGGTGATCGCAACTGTTCCATTGGCATCTTCATAGCCTTCTGCCGATATCATGTAGCTGTACATGCCGGCCTCTAGGTCCATTATTTCAGCAACCCCTGTGGCATCAGTGATATACTCTGCATCATTAAAGCTGATGTTAGCGTTTTTTATAGCGTCCATACCATTGGTCACCTCAAATATCACGGTATAAACTGGCGGTGGCAAAGCTGTCATCAATATGGTCTCATTCCTGTCGCTGTTGGTCACGGTTACTGTTCCGCTGGCATCTTCATAACCCTGTGCGGTAACCGAATAATGGTAGGTGCCCGCTTCTGCATTCATTACTGTTGCTTCACCATTTGCATCTGTGACATAGACTGAACCATCAATATTTACCCTGGCATTCCGGATGGTATGTATACCGTCTGTTACTTTGAAGGTTATTGTATACACAGGCATTTCCAGGGCTGTCATTACGATGGTTTCGTTGCTGTCCCCATCGGTTATGGTTATTGTTCCGGTGGCATCTTCATAGCCCTGTGCAGTTACTGAGTAATGGTAAGTGCCCGTTTCTATATCCATTACTGTTACCTCTCCATTTGTGTCTGTAAAAAAGTCTGAACCATTAAAATATATCCTCGCATTATGAATGGCATTGGTGCCATTGTTTACCGTGAAGATAACAGCATAAACGGGTGGTGGCAGGGCCGTCATTACGATGGTTTCATTGCTACCCCCATCGGTTATGGATATTGTTCCGGTGGCGTCTTCATAGCCCTGTGCGGTCACTGAGTAATGGTAAGTACCCGCTGCTATATTGCTAATGAGCACAATACCATGGCTGTTTGTGATATAACGCTCACCATTAAAAGTAATGGTAGCATTTTCTATCCCACTTGCATTATTTTGAATAACAAACGTTAAAGAAAAACCGGCACCCACACTCTGAATGGCTTCAAAATCCTGTACGGTGTTCGCGCCAATGCTGCTTACTTCAAATTCCAATGGGCTGAAGTTGAATCCGGTCAGTTCAGGGTGAATGGTGTAGGAACTATTTGAAGTCACCCAAACCTTATAATTTCCGTTCAGGTCTGTCAGTACCGGCTCGCCAAAACCTTGCACGTTTACACCTTGTACCGGATAGCCATTTTCATCAGTAACGGTACCTGAGATCGTATGATCACCTATCGGTGATGCCACAAAGTTTGGCTCTGAGGGAGGCGGGTTTTCCCAGAAGTGTGCGACATAGGCATCATGATAGGGAGGTGAAAAAGTATAACCTTCCAGCTGAGGTGTAATACGCCCGCTCCACCTACGGGCCATTTGAAGGCCAAAATCACCGGTTTTACTGGTTGCAGCCTTTTTATTGTCAAAACCCAGGATCTTTACCCCCTCCACCGGGTTGCCATTTACATCTACTACCTTGCCGCTGTAAAATGCTTCATTTGCATGCACTTCTTCGAAATTGATCTCCATATCGCTCTCGAGGCTGTCTATTTCGACCATAGCCGGTGAAAACAGCGAAGAGAAGGTAGTTCGCATAGGTTTGATAACCCCAGACCACCCAATAGTTAATTGAGTAAAATATGATCCCTGTCCGAATGAGTAAACCTCCTGGTCCAGTCCACTGATGAGTACGTTATTTATCGGATTGCCATTGACCTGCTTGGTCACTTTCCCGCGTAAAGTGGCAACACCCACATATTCCAGTATGAAATTGATATCGGCAATGTCACTTTGACCGACCTCTACTATATATTCTCCCGTGGGAAGATATCCCAATATCTCTGCTGAAAGTGTATACACTGAGTCCTGCGGGACATACGCTGAAAAATGGCCGCTTCCGTCCGTATATACCTCATCGGACAGACCTTTTATACGAACCCGGTTGAGCCTTACACCATTCTCATTGGTCACTATTCCTGATATGTTAACTTCTCTTTTGAGATACGCTGTAAAATTGAGATTGGTGATCACCTCTTCAGGACTTTCCAGCGTTATGGAAGAAGGCGAAAAGGTGTACCGGGGATGAGTGGGGGTAATGATCACGGATCTGTCTTTACCCACCCTGAACTGGTATCGTCCACTTTGGGTAGTTACAGCGGCAGACCTTCCATCACTTAGTGAAATGTCTTTCATGGCGTGACCGTATTCATCACGTACTATACCGTGCAACATAACCGTTAGCGATCCTGTATGATTTCCTGCTGCACGGATCCCTGTAAGTCCGGTATCAGCCAGTCCGCGGGCGCGTGTCATGATCTCTGAATTCAGGCTTTCATAGGCCCCTCCACGGGCTGAACGGGATGTGCCGGTCACCGGACCCAATGGATTGTAATACTCAGTATATAGATATTGGTCTTCCTTGTAATAATCCGAGCATAACTCCTTTACGTTGCCGGATAGGTCATAGATCCCTAATTCGTTCGCTGCCTTCAGGCCCACAATGTTGGTTCCTTTATTGTTTTTGGAAGGGTCACCAAAGTTATTGCCTGTCATAGGATTATCCATATTGATATCTCCAAACAGGAACCATCCGGCAGCCCTGGCGTCATTGGTACCACCATAGGTATATCCGTTGGATTGATTGCCACCTCTGGCTGCATATTCCCACTCTGCTTCGGAGGGCAACCGCTTGCCTGCCCAATCCAGAAACAACTCTATTCCCTTTACGGTCAGCCAATTGGCCGGATATTGTTCAAAACCGGGTTTAATTGAAAGCTGGTTGCCGTCCCAGGTCAGCTTCGAGTGTAGTTTAAAGTCGAATGTGGCAGCATCTGATTTTACATGGCAGAGCAGGATTGGGTCAGCATTTGTCAAGAGACCATTTCCATCCGTTTTTAGCATACCGGTATTGTAAAACAGACTGTTCTTATCTACATCCACATGCCAGGAATCTACTGTGGCATTCAGAAAAGCAAGGAACTGAGCATAGGTGATCTCATAACTTGCCATGCTGAAATCCTCCAAAAAAACAGTGCGTTGCGGGGTGATATTCCTGACGAAAAGCCGACCAAACGATTCAAAACCTGGCACGATCATCGTCAGCTCGGGATGTCCCATGGAGAACTCCCCGCCCTTCACCTCCACCATTTCGATTTGAATGGAGCTGTTATTGTTTTTCCATGGGGTAAAGGACCTGACCGGAGACTCAAAGAGCACTCCGTCTTTGCCTCTGGTCACTACTTTCCAGAAATAGGTTGAATAAGGTTCCTTAACTGCTACTGTCATGTAATTTTCCCTGAGTCCTGGGGCTACCAGGGTTTTGGGATCAGGATCTTTATCCTGGTACAGATCATAATAAATAGCTTCATCCCGATTAAGTGTCGCAGGTGTCCACTGAAGGGTTGGTCGTTTGCCGGTATTGACAAGGTTGTCTTCTACCAGCAATACCGGAGCTGAGGGACGTTCATACGGAACATAGGACAGTACCTGACTTTCCGTATTATTCACGCCGTCCGTGGCGATTACCTTCCAGTATTTTCTGTTATAGGGCTCTTCGATGTATAAAGTTATTGCATCACTTCTGATATCCCGGGCAACCAATGTGGCCGGATCGGGATTGTCATCCACATAGATACTGTAACTTAACGGATCGAGATCCTTGTCAGTGGAGGGTGCCCATTTAAAAGTGACCTGCTTGCCTATGTTGGTGACACTGCCATCAGGAGACAGCAGTACCGGAGGGGTGGGAGGGTCATTAAAATAATTTTCTGCGGCAAACCAACTCAAAGAGCTTGAAACTATACTGCCGTCATAGCCATCCACTGCTTCCACTTTCCACCAGTAAATGGCCTGATCGTCGAGCCGGAAGGGGATGGTGTACCGGTTGGTGGTGAGATCTGCTGCTATGAGGGGTGGATTATTATTGCCCGTGCCGAAATACAGTTTGTAGGTCACCGGATCATTATCCGGGTCGGTGCTTTGTGACCATTGCAGTTCTGTATTCTCACTCGAAATATCCCTGGCGCCAAATGCCGGTGATATGATCTGCGGGATGGATGGAGGATGGTTTTCACGTGTGGTCGTAAAGTTGTATATACCACTGCTTTGAGTTGTGCCATCGCTTATTTTAGCCACTACCTTCCAGTAGTAGGTGGTATTGTATTGAAACTGATTGGTACTTTCGTCATATGCAAATAAAGCAGTATCTGCATTGATCGAAAAGCTAAAGGCTGAAGCCGGCCCATCCGTCCAACCGTTGTAGATGTCTGCTCTGTACAATGGAGGATCTGAAGCTGTGCCCAGGTACAGGTCATAAACTACAGATGAGCCCTGTGGCACCTCTTCATCGATCCATAGCAGCAAAAAAGAGTTTTCCACTGGTAGCCTGGTCGTATTGTTTGCCGGAACGAGCAGGTCCACACCTGCCGTGTGACCTTTCAGCGAACTCAACAGGAAAAGTATTATCCATACCTGCTTGTGGCACATGAATAATTTCCGGGCTGAATTACTTCTGCGAGCTTGTTTTAGAGTGAAATGAGATGCCAAAAAAAGAGAATAACAGGAATCTTGTCTCATGAGAAGACGTTAAGGTTAAAAAATATACGCATGCCTCATAAGCCGTTTGTACTGCTATTAAAAAACCTGAGGAGTCCGGTTAGGGAATTTTCATAAAGCCACGCACTATTACACTTCAATATATCTCTTGTCATCATCCGGCAACGCTGAATTTTATGTAAACTCTTCTTTATCTACAAAGTTATTGTAGAAAAGTAACCGGATATATAAAAAAGCTGCATGTCAGGGGAGTAGACAGTTTCAGTCAACAATGGTTATCTTTTGCATGAAAAACTTCGTGTTGGATTGTAATACCAATAAATAAACTCCTGGGTACATCCCGCTTATATCAATTTGATCATCGGTTACGTTCCCGTTTTGAACCAGGGCTCTCTGCAAAGAGAATATGCTGTATTGCCAATACTCAGCATGCATTGCTTCAGGTATGGTCAAATAAACTACATCAGTGGCTGGATTGGGGTGAGAGAGAATACCGGTCCTTTCGTATTTATCAGGCATATCACTAACAATCCGTTTGATCCTGGATTCCGACATGCCATAGACAAAATGATCCTCATTGAATACGACCAGCCTTACCTTTGAGCTTAATCTGATATTACGTTCAGCTACAGCAGGTCTGAGATTGAATGACCCGGTGCCAGCCGGGACTTTACCCGCCATTAACCATTTTGACTTTGTATTTGACCTGAACCAAACCTCAACACCGTCTGAGGCGGTTTTAGCTTCCCACCGGATCGTGTAATTGTAATCTTCGTCAATTGAGGTTATGGCAATGGCTTCAGGGTCTTTTTTATACTGCCGGAATAACCATTTTTGAAAGAGTGTATCCCGAAGAATGGTGTCCATAGAACTGGTATGGCAAAAGAAAGGGTTGCGGTTGCAGGGATAGCGGTATTCCGTGTAGAAAAACCTCTGATGTTCATCAATACGTTCTTCGATTTCGGCCTCAGAAAGGTTGATGATCTCGTCACCAAAGGAGTGGGTAGGATATACTTCATTGCCCAGCGATTCGAGTTTGCTGAATACTGCCCGAACATTCGAATTGGCATCATCGTACCGGTGATGAACAGCCCAGATGGATAAATGGTCGTACAGTTGATCATCAGCCCTTTCACAAACTTCAGGGCATCCTCCTGCCGTGTTCATGGGAACAAGGGCAGCGAAATAATCTTTTAGGTGGCCCGGTACTGTAAATGTTCCTATTCCTCCCATGGAATGCCCCGTCAGGTAAATTCTGTTGGGATCGATCCTTTCAGTGAACAGCAAGTGATCTATAAGCTTTTTCAGGAGATCCAATGATTTTTCCTTGTCCCAACCGTTGTATCCCTCCTCAAAGAACAGTGGATTGAAGATATGAGGAGCTACAACGTAACTGGGATAGCGCTGCTGAAGGGGTGATTCCAACCATCCGAGAGCATAGGATCCGGCGCATATCAGAAACTGGTCTTTTACCGCCCCGAAATTCTCTGCACCGTGTAGAGCGACGATCAGTGGTAGTTTTGATCCATCATCCGCGGTATCCGGAGTAAACAGCCGGTAAGGGATAGCTACTCCGTTATGGTCAAACTCGTAGTTTTTAAACGTGTCAGGAATAACTACCGGAGGACAGAGACTGGATTGAGCCATGGAGGTTTGCCACCATGGTAAAAGCATGACGGCCATCAGGATCAGGATGTTTTTGTCATGGTGTTTGTGCAAGCAAATCAAAATAGTTTTTTCTAATGGTTTTATCTCTGAAAATGGGGGCAACGAATTCATGACGATTTTAAATGGTTTTAAGATGATCCGGGCACCTGGTTACAGGAAGTTACCGGTTAATGTACTGGTATATGACACTGCAATACGCCAGGACGTTGGAACGCAGGAGTATTTGTAAAGCACTATTCACACCTGTTACGCACCTTTGCTTTTTTAATTCATGTATTACTTTATTTAATGTATTATAAAATATTGATAATCAAATATTTAAAATTTTCATATAATTTTATTCAAAGCTCTTTATCCAAGTTTTGCGCCAAAATTTGTGATCGCCGGAATCCGGCACTGATCATATAGGGTAGCATTCCAGCAGGCAGGTTATATACATACGCCAACCGGGACGGTGAGTGAGAAGTTGTGAGGTTGATTATAATGATTCACCAGAGTGGATCATACTTCATATAAAGGAATGGCACTGACAAACTGGTTATGGACAACCGACTTAAGTTCAGTATACTTTCATAGAATAGAAATCCTCACCCTCCGGAAAGTCTGCATTATACCTGCCATCTTTACCCTGGATGGCCTTGATCTTCATTCTGATAAGCCACGTTCCAGTGCCAAATCTTTCCTTGCTTAGCTGCAGTTCCCTCGCAGAGGCATTCTTGAACCGGTACCGTGAAGGATCTGTTGACCTGTCCATTCCATTGATCCACACTTCATTGGCTATCCAGCCTTTCATGTTCCACCATTTGTCACTTTCGGGATTGGCGGGCGCATGGTCCGGTTGATTGGCAGGCCATTCGCCTACCTGACCGGAAACATGAAGGTTCAGGGTGTCTGCCAGCAGATCGGTATAGATCTTCATGTCCAGTGTACCGTAACTGCCTGTGGGGTAGGAATAGCCGATCCATACAAAGTGATCATTCTGGAAAAAATATAACATAACATAACACTATCAGTCACCCTGATCGGCGCTATCCCAAGCCTGTGGAAGTCATCCAGATTCCCATCCACCAATGGAGGTGGTAATTCTTTTTTAAGATCCCTGCATGATAAGATCAAAAGAGACAATATGAACAGTACCCCTGTGAACCTCATAAACGATTGTTATGCTCACCTTGAATAAAGTAAAATTTAACATATCCAATGCCCAATAGCAAGTGGTTTGGCCTGCTGTATATAAATGGTAGATGTTTTTGGAAGCTAATGGCGTTTAAAATTACATTACTTTGAAAGCAGTATTTACGTAAACAACAGTAGGTCTGGGCTCGTCTACCTTTTGTCTATCTTCAGATCAAATTCAATGGTTCAAAACCTTAAAATCAACCATTCATAAAAAATGAGACTGTGTATTATCACTTCTGCAATACTCATTGCAGGCAATTTATCTTTTTCCCAGGAAAGGAAAGACATGAGATCTCTTTTCAGGTCTTCTATGGAGGAAACTGATCTTACCCCTGACAAGCTCATGGAGGTTGGCACAAACATCTACGAAAGGAGCAAAGCCATTGACCATGCAGAGGGGACCTGGCAGGGGCGCATTGTTATTGCAAAGGCATACTATGAAAACAACGAACTGGACACCGCAGCTTTGTCTCTGCTGGAGATGATCCCCAAATTGGAGAACACTAATAAACGGTCCTACGAACTAGGGCTGGCAAGGAAACTTTTAGGCCAGATCTTTATGGAGCTTAATGAGCTTGAAAAAGCCCGTGAAAATTTGCTGAAGGCTCAAGTAACTTTTAGGGAATTGCCTGACTATAGTTTTCTGTGTGGCACGATCTCAGGTCTTGGCATGATTTATTATCAGGAAGGGGACTATCCTGAAGCACTGAAGCATTTCATAAAAGCCAAAGAGCTGGTGGACAACGCCGAAGTATCACGACTGACCAAAGCCGGGCTTTTGACCAATATAGCCCGGGTGATGAATGTAATGGACAGAAAAGACGAGGCTATTCCCTATGCCAGAGCCTCACTGGAGCTCAACCGTAAATCAAACCATTTAATTGGCATGTGCAGAGCCTGTAACATACTGGGTGCGATCTATGGAGACCTTGGAATATCTGACAGTGCCCGTTACTACTTCGGGCGGGCTATCAGACTGGCAGATCCGAATAGTCTCTGCTTTACGACAGTTATCAGGAGATCGGTAGACGGTCTGTCAAGGGTTTTTATACAACAGCAGAAGTATGACAGAGCCATTTCCCTGTTAAGATCAATACAACCGGCTTTACCACCGTATGGTCTGGAAAACCTTTTTAACACGCTGGCTTTCAATTATCTGGAACTGGAGGAGCCGGATAGCGCTGTTCATTATGCAAAAAAAGCGCTGACCGCAGGACAAAAGCATAATACGAAACAGACTATTCGAAACGCCTACAACTATCTGCAACTGTCGTTTCGGCAATTGAGAATGTTTGACTCAGCCTATTACTATTTCCGGAAGTTTCACCAATATGATGATTCTCTTTACTATGAATCCAACCAGAGAAAATTCAATAACCTCAGGCTGGATCTGGCTACATTGGAAAATGAACGTGAAATTAAATTTATGCAGCAGGAGCAGACCATCAACCGGTTGCAAAGTCAGACGGCCATAGCCGGGCTCACATTTGGTCTGGTTTCCGTGTCACTGTTCTTTTTCTACCACCATAAGCAGCAGGAGAGCAAGCGGCAAACGCTGGAAAAGAGCCTGGAGCTCAACAATCAAAAACTCACCAGTCATACACTGAGCATGCTGCATAAGAATAACGGTTTTATGCAGATAGAAGAGGAAATTGATGTCATGGTGAGAAAGGGAGAATTTCAACCCAAAAAGATCAGGCAGATCATTGCCATGAATAAATCAGGGGATAATGACTGGGAAAATTTCAATAACTATTTCGGGCATGTTCACAACGGTTTTGGTAACAGGCTTCTCAGGAAGGCTCCTCAACTTAATGTTACGGAGCAGCGCCTCTCTTTTTTGATCAAGATGAAACTGACCAACTCAGAGATCGCGTCCGTACTGTTCATAGAGCCAAGAAGTGTAAGTATGGCAAAGTATCGTCTGAAGAAAAAGCTGGAACTTCCGGACGATCAGGATCTGCATCAATTTCTGGATTCCATATGAAATATGACATGAAACGCCTAAAACCCATTGGAGTATTGACCTGCTCAAGGCCAGATACCGCTGCTGTGAGAGTATGTCTGTTGCTGATCCTGTTCAGTAAGGGGCTATGGAGTTATGGGCAAATGCCTGCTTCCCCTGGTTTTGAAGTAGTGACGGTAGTTGACCATGCGCAGAACGTGCCGGGTGATCCCGGAACCGATCTTTCATTTAAATTAAGTATATGGTACCCTGGCAAAACGAACGCTCACGAACCGATGACTTTTCAAACCTATATCCGGCTGCTGGCCGACCGGCCTGATACGTCGGATGAAAGTATAGCAGCCTTCAAAAGACATCCGTTGTCCATAGGTGCAGAGGAGAGAAATCTGCAAAGGCTATTGAATAAAAAGATGAGAGCGGTTCATCAGGCACCGTACAAAGGACGCTGGCCGGTGATCTTGCTGCTGGGTTCTACAAAAGGTTACTATTGGGTGCCCACGGCCGAAAGGCTGGCAGCGCCTGGATTTGTGGTGGCGGCCATCCCATCCATGAGATATCCTGTTGATGAACTGTCTGTGATCCGGCGTACGATCAATGTACTGGCCGAAAAACCCTATGCCGATACGGATCATATTGGAGTGCTGGGCTATAGCACCGGAGGGGTCAATGCTTTGCTTTTACAAATGAATAGTCCAAAAGTGAAAGCTGTACTAACCCTGGAGGGATCGGATATCCAGCCGGATCATATACGCATTGCCAATCATCAGCTTTTTGAAAAGCATCCCCTTTTCCAGTCAGTCAACCGGCAAACACCCCTTTGTGTTATCTACAGCGGTCGGGGTAGCTACGGCAGGTCCACTGGCTACAGTACCAATTTCAGCTTTTATGATGAAGTCGTCAATCCCTACTACCTGGTGGAAGTCCACAACCTGCATCATGAAGGAGGGACGGGGTTAGCTTATTTTTCTGATATCGAACCCCGTCTTATCTCATCTGACACCACCTTTACGTTCAGGGAAGACTATGAAATGGTATCCGGTATTATGCAATCCTTCTTTGAAACCTTTCTCACAGATACCAGCTACAATACGGCAACAAACTTTTTGGAAGTCATTAAAAGCAAAGGCGGTGACAGGGTATTGGCAAGACCCTACACCGAAGCAAGGATAGCAGGGATCAGCCGGGCGCTCATAAACCTGCGATTCATTCAACAGGCAAAAGAAGTCCTCAGATCCGGGTTCAGCCATTATCCGGACTCACCGAGACTGTTGCTGCTTCAGGCAGAAGCGTATTTACTGGAGCAAAACAGGGGTGAGGCATTGAATATTTTCAGATCGCTGGAAGAAGAAATTCAATGGCGGGATGAGATCTCAGAGCTGAAAAAGAAGTTTGGCCTGTAGAAATGTTAAAAATCCTTATCAGGACCTACCATTGAGCTACCTCACCGTTTTCCAGCACATGTCCTGAACCAATGATAGAGGTTAAAATGAATATTTCTGAGGCGTCTGCATTCAGGTATTCCCTGAACACCTCGCACAATGTCCTTTGAATGTTGCCAATGTCATCTTCCGGCCAAAGGGATGGGAGAAACAGGTGGATCATGGCACTGTACTGCTCGCCAGCCTGTACAAAATCGGATATTGCAGTCAGGCTGATATCCCTGATATGAACATTTATTTTATCCGCCCATTTTTTTGCGAGAGCATCAAGTTCATCTTTAATGGGCTTTTTGTTCCTAAGGTAGCAGACTGCAATAGGCATGATTCGTTTGGTTTAATTTATCCAACAGTTTTTTACATGAACGTTTTGCAGTTTTTCAACGGCGCAGTTCGTTCATTGCTGATCATAACCACAGATCAGTTGTTTTAATAAAGCTAATAATTACATACCAGTTTAAAGGTGTGATATAGCCCCAGTAAGCCAATGGGTAGATACAGTCTCTGATATATGTATTCACATACCGTTTCCAAAGCGTTTGTTATTCGATCCGACAGGGACAAAAAAGGCGACCCAGTGGCCTGCTTAAGGTTTGTCGACATTTTGTAGACACCTTCTTGCCTGATTTTTAAGGGGTTATCGCTTACTATGTTGAGTCAACGTTCATTAAACGATTGAAACCTGAGGGCGTACACGCCTGATGTATTTTTTGCTACATCCTTAAACATTTTTGATGAGATGAATTGTCCCAAAACACAACATATTATTGTCCGGAGTTTTCTGATGCTCCTGACGGTGCTGACAACTTTTACAGTGAGGGCCGCCGATTGTCCTGCAGAGAACGCCAAAATGGTGATAAAACCAGCCGGACAACCAGCCGAATATCTTCTTTCATTTTCCACGGAGGGGGAATTTGACTTTGCCCATTTGTCCGTGTATGTTACCTATCTTGATGCCAACTATCCCTCTAAAAACCAGGAGTATCATATGGATCACCTTACCGACGGGGATTATGAGCAAAACCTGCAATTTGATCTGAATGGGAAATATTCAATTTACCTGTATGTGCTGTCTCCGGATTGTTTTATTGATCTGGAGGATACAATAGAGGTTGTTGGTGCGGAGCATTCGATGAACTGCTCAGCTTCTATGGAGGTTGAGCTGCTCAATGAGGATCTGGGTATATACGAAGTTACATGGCCCGAAGTGTCCTTCAATTTTGATCTTCCCAAACCCTACCATTTTACGGCAGAGCATCAGTTCTATGAATATGGCGATAGTATTGTAAGGATCACTGTACCTACTACACTTGCTTCGGTAAAAAGGCTGAAACCCAGGGGTTATAATGACTATTTCACTGATGAGGGTAACGTAATATACAAGCAGACAGAGCCCTACGTGCACCTTTCACCACGTCGGCATATGTATCTGGAAACGGGCGAATACATAGTAAAAGGCAGAAGATCATATAGTTTTGAAGATGCCGCAGGGGAAATGTTTCAATGTGATGTGACCGGGGAAGCTACTCTGAAAATGTCGGAAACACCGGCACAACCTGACTGTGATTCATGGAAGAGAGATATAAAGCTACAAAGTCATGCCCACTGGGCGAACGAGGATCTTAAGGCCGGTAAAAGGATGTTCAGCATTAAGTACCTGGGGCTTCCGCAAACGGATGATCTCATGGAGCATGATGCCCTGGCCTTTTGGTTTGAGGCACGTGAGATACATTGGGATTTTGGTGACGGTGAGGGCATAGTCCTCGAGAGGACTTCCGCTCTGCTCGACTACCACCACAGTAACTACAGTATCAGGTCGCATGAATATACACATAATGGATCCTACATTGTGTCGTTCAGGGTCATATCCATGTCAGGCTGCACGCTGATGGAGACCAGTGAAGTTATTGAGATCACAGAGCTGGAGGAAGAATTTGCGTGTGAGGAACTGGAAGTTTCTATTCTTCATGAAGATCTGCCCTACGGCCAGAATTACCGGTTTACCTTCTCACACAACCTTTCTGACCTGACCGGCGCCGGTACAACGTTTGACAAGGTAGTGTGGAAATTTGATGATAGCCAGGTGTTTGAGCAGGAAACCGTTGACTATATGTTCAGGACTAACGGAGAGCATACAGTCGGGCTGGAAGTGTTCTATGAGGGGTGCCAGCGTACATTTCAGGAGGTAGTTAAGACCGATGAATCCTTTTGCAATCCCTGGGACTTTTCCGCTCTGTTCAATTACTGGCCTGAAAAGGATTCGGTCTATATGATGGCACGGAATACAGGTAGCAGCTACCGGTATACCTGGCAGGCCGGTAAGGCGGACAGCACAGGACTGGGACTGTCCAGTGTAGTGATGCCGCTGGATAAGGACAATGAAACGGTGTTGCTGAAAATGACAATAGAGGATACCAATGCCCACAGTCCGTACTATGGCATAGTGCTGAGTGATTCGGTTGTACTCAATATAGCCCCTCAGAGCTGTGCCGGCAACGTGCTGTTGACACCTTCCATATCACCGGACGAACCCAGGAAGGTCTCATTCAGGATTGCTGCGGGATACGGCCTGGACTTTTACAGCATGACCTTTGGTGATGGTCATAGCCATTACGGGAGCAGGATATGTTTTGATGAGGAGGGTCATTCGGATATTGTGGACCACACCTACGTCGCCAGTGGTACCTATGAAGTGCAACTTTATGTTATCACCTCAGACCGCTGTATTGTCAGCCTCAAGCAAGAGGTGAAGATAACGACAATTCCTGATCCTGCCGATGAAGAAGGAGATATCATCACAGGGTTTGCCGGGAAGAAGAATAGTTCGGGCCTGATAACCGCATACCCTAATCCTGCAACTAATGAATTATATATCTCCACCAAAAACATGGAGCCTGACATGCCCTGGAGCGTTGTTGACCTTACCGGGAAAAATATGTTAGTAGGGCAATTGAACGGGACAGATTCAAAGATTGATGTAGGTATGCTTCCTGCCGGGCTTTACATATTAAGGATAGGAATACCCGGGGAGGAGCACCTGACAAGAATCGTAGTGAACCCGTAAGTTCATCAGTAAAAGAGTAGAGGGGTACGGCGTTCGAAGGTTGAAAGGTTTTTTTGAACGCATACCTCTCTGCTTTAACACTGCAAACACGTAACCTGACTATCAATTTGATCTGCAATGGGTGCCATTACCAGTCTGGAAGCAAGCGATAAACTCACACATCATGAGCCCGTCCCTATGAAAAAATTCGGGTGTTCACATCAAACAGCTCTGGTCATTCACTCACTACGTTGCTCAACGTTACTTTATCATTACCGATCCCGCTTGTGGAGGTTGCCTGAAAGGTTGTTCACATTTTCAATAGGTGCCTTCATAATTTTCAGCAAAAATGCCAGTAAGGGCCTTGCCAGGCCATTAATCAACCTCTGTAGTCATTTTGTAGTTACAGGTATCCACTTTTTTCCGACAGAGGAATTTAGCTTGGCCAAAAATGTGATCTGAATGAAACCATTGCTAAATGCGATGCTTCTGGTAGCTGCCTGTACATCAGC
The DNA here is from genome assembly GCA_001657315.1 of Flammeovirgaceae bacterium BBD 1991-12. Lineage (GTDB taxonomy): Bacteria > Bacteroidota > Bacteroidia > Cytophagales > Cyclobacteriaceae > Fulvivirga. The sequence continues at coordinate 142,066 of LYSV01000018.1, forward strand.
TTCAGGTGGGCAAAGTCTTGAACTGCAAAAGTCCGGTATGGCTACAGCAGGAGGATCGGCTGAATTCTACACACAGAACGGTCCGTATTTTATAAGCTATTCCATTGGCCAGCATTCACCGGTTACCGGTCTTCAACATAATGACCTGTATCTGCTTCAGGGTTTTGAGCATATCAGTTTGAACCGATCTGTTATGGAAAAAGAAGAACTATATGTTTTTCCTAACCCAACTGGAGGACCAGTGACAGTTTATGGAAAGGTCCTCGCTACTTTCGAAGAGATCACTCTTTCACTGGTTAGTACCGATGGCAGAACAGTAAGGGAGGACAGGGTGATCACAACAAACGACCGGGTCATAGTGGATTATACGCGCATTAAAAGGGGAATGTACATCCTGAAGCTTGGCCATGCATCCCGGGAATATTTCAGGACGAAAGTGGTATTACAATGAAGGCAATCATGTTGCTGTCCTCCATGTTCCTGTTTACCAGGCTGACCTTTGCTCAGCATGTCGGCGTAGGGATAGGTACAACTTTGCTCAACGTGAGGTTTGAGAGTGAGGAAGATCCTGTTAAGCACAACCTCGAAAGCCTTCCCGGAGCTACGGCCTCTGTCTTCTTTATAAAAACCCTGGGGCAGTCTGAAGATGAGACTTCATTGAACATACATCAGGTATACGCTGAAGCAGGATATAAAAGCGGAAGAGTGACCGATGAAGCAGACCAGTTACTATCCATCTGGAGCCTCCATCACTTGTCCTGCTCATTTGTATACCGCTATACACGGATATTAGGCGAAAAGGCCAACCCTTTTTTGGGTGGTGGTGCAGCTTACGACCACCTCCTGGAAGGCACACAATCACAAGGTTTCATGCAATACGACCTGACCGATCATCTGACCAGGTCAAATGTCAGTGCCATAGCAGAAGCGGGTGTAGCTTATCATATTTCGGAAGATTCATTTGCAACATTCTCTTTGTCCTGGTCCGGAGGACTGGCCAATGTGGAAAGGGATGTGCGGCAGAAAGCCTACCTGAACAGCATTAAGCTTTCACTCGCCACTTTTTTTAAACTCAACTGATCATCAATATGAAAGGTATTGTTTTTTCGATTTTTGTTCTACTCATAGCAGCGACAGTGTCTTTTTCCCAGGGGGACGGCATTGGTTTTTCCTACCAGGCCGTAGCCGTAGACCGGTCTCAGTCACAGGGTTTCGGACGTGATCCGGGAGGAAAAATATTGGCTGAACATGATCTGACCATTCGATTCTCCATTCGTGGCGATATGCCTGAAGGACCAACGGTGTTTCAGGAAACGCATGATACATCCACAGATATTTTTGGTATTTTCCGGTGTATCATTGGTCAGGGTGAGCGAATCATGGATGCCGACCTGACAGAACTGCACTGGGGTCAGACTACCTATTATCTTGCAGTGGAAGTGGACATGGGGGCAGGTTTCTTTCTTTTAGGTACAGAAGTGCTGACTATTCCTCCATATGCTTCAGGCGGGGATGGGAACAACATGGATGAACTTCAGGACATTAGCACGGATGGCACCCCCGGGCATATGGAGCTCTCAAAGGGTTCACAGATCCAGCTCAACGTTGACGACAATGACGCTGATCCACGCAATGAGATACAGGATATCAGTACAGACGCGTCCCCTGGGCAACTGGCGATCTCGGATGGCTCTGAGATCCGGCTCAATGTTGATGATTGTGACGCCGATTCACTTAATGAGATCCAGGACCTTGCACTCGAAAACGGTTTTCTTTCAATTACCAACAACAGTACGGCCACTGAAATAAACCTGAATTCTTTCCTAAGCGGTGCTTTTTCTACCAGTAACAACATTACCTTCAACGCTTCCGGAGACTTGACAAGTGATAGTTTTCTTTTCGGCAGCGCTCAGTTTGAAGATGATGCCAGCACAGAAGATGATGACGTGAGGCTGTTTTTTAATAAGCACAACGGCGCGTTCAGGGCAGGGCTTGGCCTGAATGGCTGGACAGATGTGGGTGATTATTCCACAGCATTTGGCTATGACAACCGGGCCCTGGGTGAGGCATCCACAGCATTTGGTGTTATGAATTATGCACCCGGAATTGCATCTTTTGTGTCTGGTGGATTAGTAGAAGCCCGGGGAACATCCAGTGCTGCTTTTGGGATTGCATGCATATCATCGGGAGATTACTCTTTTTCAACAGGATTATATGCAGTGGCCCATGGCAATGGTAGTCTGGCCATTGGAGAGGGGGCGGAAGCTTATTCCTATACTGAGGCGAGTTTGGGTAGACTCAATACAACCTACGTACCTTTGGGCGGAACATTAGGCTGGGATCCCGCTGACCGCCTTTTTGTGCTGGGCAATGGGACATATGCCAGTCGTTCAGATGCATTGATCGTGTATAAATCCGGCAATGCGGAACTTAACGGATTACTGACGCTTGACCCTGACAATGACAATACGGGCTACACATTCCCTGATGCAGATGGCATCAACGGTCAGGTATTGACCACCAACGGCAACGGAACGTTGGGCTGGACCAATTCGGTCGGCAACAGTGTTTTTGTTACTTCCGATAGTGTCACTTCCAATGAGATCGGAAACTATGCCTATGATGACTTTGTGTTTGGGAGTCCTTCACTTGACTATATATTTAGCCCTGACACAGATACCCATTTCCGGTTCTTTTTTGATAAAAGTAAAGGAGCATTCCGGGCGGGCTGGACTACGTTTAACAGTTGGGATGATCAGTATCGTGGACTTTTTTCAACTGCATTTGGAACACACACCACTGCCTCAGGAGATTACTCACTTGCTACCGGGAATTTAACCACTGCCTCAGGTGATGGGTCCGTAGTCTTTGGGGCCTTCTCCGAAGCTTTTAGTTATGGAGAAACCGTCGTCGGTTTGGGCAGTACAGATTATGAGGTCTTCGATCCTGTGAACAGCATATCCACCTTTTATCCTGCTGACCGGCTTTTTGTTATTGGCAATGGAAACGGTATCGTCAATGATCCTTCCGTTCGTTCGGATGCATTGGTCATGCTTAAAAGTGGAGCAACCCGTCTTCATGGCCATTTAACCATAGATGCTGATAATGTGCCCGGGCCCGGTGAGCCCTATACACTGCCAGGCCAGGATGGTGAGGCAGACCAGGTCATGGTTACCGACGGGAACGGAACCTTGACATGGGTGGATTACAATAATCCTCAGAGCACGATCCAGGATCTCAGCCTGACGAACAATATCCTCACCATTACCAACAATCCAACCGCAACGGAAATAGATCTGAGCCCCTATCTTGGGGGTGTATTTTCCACGACCAGCGGTGTTACCTCCAATGCAAATGGTGACTATGGCAATGATGATTTTGTCTTTGGAAGCCCTCAAACGGATGATGATGGAGTAACCACTCATCTCAACAGAATGTTCTTTGATAAGTCGAAGGCAGCCTTTCGCGCAGGACACGCCTCGAACGATGAATGGGATGAGGGCAATCGTGGGTTTTATTCGTTTGCAGGAGGGTTCAGGTGTACTGCCGGTGGAACAGGCTCCATTGCTATAGGGTATGAATCAAGTGCAACAGATAATTTTGCAGTAGCCCTCGGGCGTCGTAGCTCAGCTCTTGCTACGGCCACATTTGCGGCCGGGTATGAAACGGATGCACTTCAGGCACATGCCGTAGCGATCGGAAGTAATATTATTGCTGATGGAGAACAAGCCATAGCTGTGGGAACACGTCTGATTGCCGCAGGTGAAGGTGCACGGTGTTTTGGCTCAGGCAGCATTTCTTCAGGTGACCGTTCCACCACCATGGGTACCGGATTACGGGCCAATGCTTTCGGCGAAACGGTGTTGGGGATATTCAACACAGATACTCCTCCGTCAGTGAATGGCGATGTTCAGTTTAATCCTCAGGACAATTTATTTGTAATTGGCAATGGGACCGGTCACAATGACAGATCTGACGCATTCAGGATCCTGAAAAACGGGGATGCTGTCCATTTTGGAAAGGTCACTATAGATGCTGATAATGAAGGGGGCAATGGCGGGTATACACTTCCTGAACAGGACGCACCTGTGATCGGCTATGTAATGATGTCCGATAATAATGGAACAGTGAGTTGGGTAGACCCTGCGACCTTTTTATCCGATAAAAGGCTGAAAACCGATATCAAATCCCTGGAAGGGAGTTTGGAAAAGCTCAATGTATTGAACCCTGTGCATTTCCATTGGAATGGTGTGTACAATAACGATCCCGATCCGTTGCAAACCGGCTTTATAGCACAGGAGGTGCAAACTGTTCTTCCTGAACTGGTCACACAGGACGAAGAAAGTGATTATCTCAGGGTGAATTACATTGGCATGATCCCCCATTTGGTGGAAGCAGTGAAAGCATTGAAGCAAGAGAATGATGAGCTAAAAAAGGGCCTGCTTGCCCTGAAGAAACTGCTTGAAGAACAGTAGATAGAAAGAGATCAGCGGCCTGCTGAAGATGGACCTTATCCTTTAATTTAAAAGATATCACAGTGTTAAATAATATTGGTGGCGTTCTGTTGATCATCTTATGCTCTAATACGATCCATGGGCAACAGATAGCCGAAACCAATACTTTCAAAATAGAGGAGGCAGGCGTTTTGTTCGATGCCCCCGGGGGATGGACATTAGCCTCCAAAACCGGTGACCCTGGGCAAGGTATGGTACAGTATGTTTATACGCACGATCATGTGAAAGGAGAGGGGCAACTCGTCAACCCGACTATCATCGTGACACTGGATAAAGGAAGTTGGTTCAATGATGAGTCACACTACCTGAAGGAAAAACTGGGTTACCATCAGGAACTTGATGACTCGATCCTCAGGACTGTATCACCGGAAAATATGGAAAGCCCTCTCATGATCAGCGCTTACTATTCAGAAGGGATCTCTGGTCTTGAAAACAACCCTTACGGGCAGCACCTCAGGATGGTCACCTTCTGGAATGAAAAAGTGGGTTTCCATATGGTGATACAAACCTCTTTGAAAGACCTGCAAGCCAACGAAGAGCACTACAAGGCCCTTTTAAAATCAATCCGCTATCAATGATAAGCCCGTAACCCATACAGTCTCCACCTGGAAAGATATGCCACCATACACCTGGCATTATCAGGGTATATAACGGTGCCTCCTCAGGTAGTTCCCTACTTTGAGCACGGCTGACTTCGATTTTACTTCCACTAGTCATTTTGTGGCCCCCATGTAGATGCCTCGTAGATCACAGGGATAGGATAATCGGATATTCATGTATGTATGTTGGTGTCAGATTGATGATAAAGTATCAAGAGCGATAACCTGACACCCAATGCTTGAAATCGAGAAAAAACAACTTTACAGACAGATTGGAAAACTTGTCCGGCAAAAGTGCCTGGCGTATCCCGGGGACTTTCAACAAGTGGATGAACTGATTGTGCGTATCCAGGAAGGTTTGCAGAACGGGTTTCTCACAAGGAAGACTATTTCCCAACTCATCAGATGTTTTGACAGAGAGTTCATTGAAAATACCGTTCAGGGCCACGGCTTAAAGAAACCCTTTGGGTACGCGGGGGATTTTTTGATGATAGACAAGATATACACATTTTACAAGTCAGGACACCCTGAATTTAGGTTTTGGGATGAATACTTTCATCAACATGCAGCTACCAAAGCTGTAAGGAACAGGAAGGAATATTTTAAACGAATTATAAATCAGAAGACCGCGGACAATCCTTGTTTACATCTGCTTAACGTCGCTTCCGGCCCGGCCCGTGACCTTTATGAAATGTATGGTGAATTGTCTTCTCCCCAGAAGGTAAGGACCACCTGCGTTGAAATGGATAAAAATGCCATCTCTTATGCCAAAAAACTCAATAATATGTTTTTATCCCACATTGATTTCAGACATCGGAATATCTTCAGCTATACCGATGAAAGGGAATACGACATGATCTGGTCCGCCGGCCTGTTCGATTATTTTAACGACAAAACCTTTTTGTCAGTACTGTTAAAGCTAAAAAAGCATCTCAAAAAAGGAGGAGAAATGATCATCGGAAACTTCAATGAAGATTACAATCCCAGCCGGCCTTACATGGAGATCTTTGGTGAATGGTTTCTTCATCATCGCACGGAAGAGCAGCTCCTGGATCTGGCCGGCAAAGCAGGATTTACCCGGGAACAGACAGGAGTGGGGAGAGAGGAAGGAAACGTGAATCTTTTTTTGCATATCAAAAATTAAGGCACGGTTAAGCCCGGCAATCTGTTTGTCTACATTCTGTGTATCACTCATGCGGAATATGGGCAATCTTGATTTTTTCGGGAATGTTATCCCTGATAAGTCATCTTTCAAGCTCCAGTTGATTCTTTACCAGTGCATAGTACTGGCCCTTTTGGTTTACCAATCCGGTATGTACACCTCTTTCCACAATACGTCCCTTATCCATGACAAGGATCTGATCAGCATTTTTTACGGTACTTAGCCGATGTGCTATGACCAACACTGTTCGCCCCTCAAATACCTTTGTCAGGTTCTTCATTATTGTTGTTTCATTCGTAGCATCCAGCGCTGAGGTGGCTTCATCGAAAAAGAGGAAGTCAGGATCCTTGTAAACAGCCCGGGCTATCAATATCCTCTGTTTCTGACCCTGACTCATGCCAATTCCTTCCTGACCGATCCTGGTGTTGAAACCCAGTGGCAGTTCATGAACGAACTGTGAAATATTTGCCAGCTCGGCTGCCTTTTGCAGGCGTTGCAGGTCCAGATGCTCCGGCTCATCACTCATGGCAATATTTGAGGCGATAGAGCCGGAAAACAGGAAACCATCCTGCATTACGGCGCCGCAAAGGCTTCTCCACCTTTTGCTATGTATCGCCTGCAGGTCCATTCCGCCTACTTCGATCTTGCCTTCCGCAGGCCGGTAGAATTTGAGCAAAAGTTTCAGTAGGGTCGTTTTGCCACTTCCACTCATCCCCACAATCGCTGTTACCTTACCTTCCGGTATTACACTACGAGGATTTTGGGGATCATTTCATTATTCAATGGACCACTGTATCCCGGTTTTTGGGTACTGCCGATGAGACGGTCACCTTCCAAATAGTACTTTACAAGAATGGGGATATTGATGTATTCTATGACGACGTGGAGACCGCAGTTCTTAATTCTGCTACGGTCGGTATTGAAAATGCTGATGGTACGGACGGGGCACAGGTAGCTTTCAACACCGAGTATGTCAAAAACGGATTGGCCTTGAGGTTTGTCAAGCCGGCGATTGCCCTGACACCATTTATAAGCCAGGTAAGTCCACTATCGGGGGTTGTGCCTGCGGGAGGCAGCAGGAATATTTCAGTAACACTTGACGCTACCGAACTCAACGATGGTGTATACTTCGATGAGCTGAACGTGTCAAGCAATGCACCCACGGATACAAGTAGTTCTGCCTTGTTTCAGTTGACAGTGATCGGGTTCCCTGAGATAACGGTTACTCCGGACAGCCTGAATTTTGACTCGTTGTTCGTGAGCCTCAGCACCTCAGCTTCATTGCTGATTGAAAATGTTGGTTCCAAAACGCTTGAGATATCTGACATTTCCAATATGAATACTGATTTCGCGATAGATACCCTGGCACCAATCACGCTGCTACCGGATGAGTCGCTGCTTGTGGGCGTTAGCTTTACACCCACTAGTTTCGGACTCATTGAGGACTTCCTTACCATATCCAGTAATGATGCATTCGGCAATGAAAGTGCTATGGTGTATTTGTCCGGTATTGGTGTGGATCCTCCTGTGATAAGTGTTTCGCCTGACTCCCTGTCCGTGGTACTGTATGAGGGAGACTCGGCCGTGGAAACGGTAAGTATTACCAATGAAGGGAACTTCCCGCTAAGCTATGCGCTAAGTCCTCCGTTCTTCGCACAAGCCGGTGACAACATCGAGGCCAGGCAATATCCTGTTCTGGATCTTCCAAAGATCAGGAGCAAGGAAGCATTGGATTCCAGAGTAGGAACACCATTTCTTAATGCCAGCGGCGGACCGGGTACTTTCGGGTATACCTGGGTGGATAACAACAGCGGTGGTCCTGCCTATGACTTTATAGATATCAGTGCGACGGGTGAAGTAGCCAATGTTGGTGCTGATGGGGATGAAAAAGTACCTTTGCCCTTCACATTCAACTTCTTTGGTATAAACCAGGATAGTGTCACTATAGGTGCCAATGGTTTCCTGACTTTTGCGGAGATCGTAGGGTCAAACTTTGTCAATGATCCTATCCCGAATACGGACAACCCAAATTTCCTGATCGCTGCCATGTGGGATGACCTGGAACCTCAGGATGGGGACGGTGTTTACTATCAGGGAACCGCGGATTATTTCATCGTTCAGTATGAAAATGTTCCTGGCTTCGGATTTCCTCCGTTCTTCCCTGTTCCTGATCCGGTAAGTTTCCAAGTGATCCTGTTCCCGGACGGGTCCATTAAGATGCAGTATAAAAATGTGAATTCGACCATCAGAACAAGCTCTACCGTTGGTGTGGAAGGGCCTATGGGAATGAATGGGTTGCAGGTCATCTTCAATACGGAATTCCTGACCGACGAGCTGGCGATCACATTCACGCCGCCGATCTTAGGTACGGTAGCTCCTGGCGAAACAGAAGAAGTACCGATTACCATATTCAGTGATGCCCTTGAAGGAGGTGAAACAGCAACGGGTGATATCAAAATATCCAGTAACGACCCTGTTACGCCTGAGGTAAATGTACCTGTAATTGTTGAGGTATTGGAACTTCCTGAAATCCTGAGTTTTACTTTGATCAATGCCGAACTGAATGAGGAGGTCGGCCCGCTGGTAGAAGGTGATGTTATTGATCTGAATAATTATCTCAGTAACAGCTTTAGCGTAGTGGCCAACCCTGATTCTGCCGAAGTGGGTAGTGTGATTTTTGATTTCAACGAAATAATGGGATTTCAGAGGGAAAACAGAGCGCCCTATGCATTGGCAGGGGATACCCGTGGCGGCACAAGGTTTAATCCGGTGGAGTTCCCGACGGGCTTGAATACCATAACGGCAACACCTTTCACCAGAAGAAACGGCAATGGCAGGGAAGGTACAGGGTTGACGGTAAACTTTGAAGTGATCGGATCCGACCCGGCCGATGCATGCTTCGGAGACGAAGTGCTGTCTTATTTGCCCGGAAATCGGAAAAACGGATTGCCACTACCTGAAAGCAGATCCAACCCAATGAAGGCACTGGGTGCACCACAGGAGAACGACAGTTACAATTTCGTAGCCCTGGGCTTTGGAGGGTCGATAGAGATCTCCATGGAATGCGAAGTGATCGACAGGCCGGGCAATGATGTACTGGTTGTTGAAACCTCCTTCCGGGATTTTGACCAGCTCTGCGAGTCTTATCCTGAGAAGGCTCAGGTCGAAGCTTCAGAAGATGGGATCAACTGGGTAGTGGTAGCCAGTGAAATATGTAAGGATGGTGCAGTGGACCTCGCTGATGGAGGCCTGGAAAGTGCCAGCTTCTTCAGAATCACAGATATCAGTGATCCCAATGATTTCAGAGGTAGTAATGCCGATGGTTATGACTTGGATGGTATTGTGGTGATCAACACTGTGCCGGATACTGCAAGCCAGGTCGAGCTTGTGGAAGCGCTTACCGAAGAGGTGAATGTAGTTGCTGATGAAGAAGATGTAGAGATAAGGGCTTTCCCCAACCCGGTTGAAGATGATCTGAACTTCTCATTCAAAGGTGAGGACGGCCGTATGACCACAGTTGTTTACAACATGCGTGGTGAAATTATACATCGGTCTGTTGTGCGGATAACCAATGGCGAAGAAAACGGTGTGATAAACCTGAGACAGCATCGTCCGGGTCTCTATCACATGCAGGTGATCAATGAGTCGGGAGGAATAGTTTCGCAGCTTAAATTCGTTAAACACTAGATCCTGACGGCTTATTCATTAAGGGCCTCCTGAGTTGCAGGAGGCCTTTTTATGTATCCAATTCTTAGTGGGCTCAGAACGAGGATAAGAACACCCGTGTAGCCGTGCATAAGTTACTCATACCCAAAGGACATGGGTGAAAAATTCCTGATACCCTCTGCGATCAGCATAGGTCGCTCTACAGCCATGTAGAGGACTAATACCGGTAGGTTGACATCAGCAGCAGCCGATTTTAGACAGACTCTTTTGGCATTTTTGGTTTGTGCTGAGGTTAGTGGCAATTGCGAATGGGTATGACAATCCGGCCCGAAGGATAACGCCCAAATCAAAAACCTGATTGAAAGTTTTAAAGCCCGCCTCGATTTTTTTATTTTAGAAGAACCTCAATTTGAGACTTGCCAATGTGGTTGAAGAAAGCGGAAGTGGTTTAGCGCTTCTGTCACAGACAGTCTGTTTATCAAAGGATGGAGGACTATCCAGGGTGAAATCCCAGGAAGCTGACAAGAGAGCTAAGGAGTGGGTCCAGGATGGAGAGTTGGAACTTCCTGAATTTGACAAAGAGAGTATCTCTCAACCAGGAGATACTATAAGTATCCTTCAAAAGGATCAAGTCAACATGATGATATTATATTCCAAATCGAACTGTTCTTATGAGAATCAAATTTTATGGTACCAGGGGCTCTATCCCGATATGTGATCGTGACTTTTTGGAGTTCGGTGGCAATACTACCTCCATTAAAATAACCAGGGATGATGGGCGTGTTTCCATTCTTGATGCTGGATCCGGTATTCGAAAATTAGGCATGGACTTGATCAGGACCGGATGGAAACAGCCGGAGTTATTCATCGGGTTTTCTCATTTTCACTGGGACCACATTCAGGGCTTCCCGTTTTTTGATCCGGCATACAACAAAGATCAGATCATTAACATTTTAGCTATGGGAAAAGCAAGGCAATTGGAAAATCTGGAGGATATATTCAGGGGGCAAATGCGCTCAGAGTATTTTCCTGTACCTTTTGATGGAATGGGAGCAAAATTTAACTTTTTGAAGTTGGATGAAAACGAGATAGAGCGTAATGGCATGATAGTCAAGGTGATCAAACAAAAACACCCGGGTGATTCTTATGGATACCGATTAGAGGATAATAATAAATGTGTGGTGATTTGTACGGACCTGGAGCATGGTGATGTCGTATCTTCAGAGATTGTGGATTTTTGCCAGGGAGCAGATCTCCTGGTACATGAGGCCCAGTACACACATGCTGAATTGGCCAATCATAAGGGGTGGGGGCATAGTAGTTATGAGCAAGCGATGGAAGTAGCTGAAAGAGCCGGGGTTGGGCAGCTTGCGATGACACACCATGACCCCGGGCATAATGATGAATTCCTAAAAAAGATAGAACAGCAATGTCAGCATCGGTTTCCAAACTGTCAACTGGCTCGTGAAGGTGTGGAAATAATTGTATAATGCTTCAACGATCAGTTAAAGCAAAAGTTTCTTAAATCACGATCAATAGTTCTACCATTCCCATCCAAGGCCTGTACGAATAATATAGGCTGTTTGAGTGCCATTCAATGCGGGTTGGTTGTCAAAATTAAGAGACACTCCTGTCCGAATAAACAGATCAAATGGTAATTCATACTTTAGATCTATGTTGGTGTCAAAACGAAATCTGGAAAAATCGTTTAGTCCGGTGAAACCAATATATTCTGCCAAAAGCTCTAAATCTCCAATATCATATAGGCTAAGCTCGGTGCTTATGTAACCTTCCCAACTATTTTGGCTACCCTGTTCATTCGAAAAGGTTTCATTGTTGTTATTTACTCCAATTTTCAGAGCCCAGTAAGATTTATTGTTACTGTATAAAAAATTTCCAAAGCCGAGTTGCGAGTTCACTCTCAAATCAAGGTTTTGTTCACTATTGGAAAGAATGGAGTAACTGTTAATCACATACCAGCTGCGATCCAACAAAACCCGGAAGTTAAGTTGACCATCTTGTCTTACTATATTTTCTATATCATCCTGGAACGACCTGAGGCTGCTGTAATTTGCATCAGCTATCCACTTGTTCGCCCGATAACCAATAGCATTGCGGTTAGAAAACTGGCGTAGGTTCTGGGCTCTTGTGGCATTGAACCCAAGTTCAACGGAAGCGCTGAACCGATCTGCAAATTTGTCCTTGATTGGACGTATAAATACTACTTCGTTTAGATCCGCCTCTTTAAATATAGTATCGGTATCATAAATCTTAATTCTATTTTCTTCTATAGTGGCAATCCTGCCTTGGTACGTTTCTTTGTTAATACTGATAATGAACCTGGTCCCTGTATAGATCTCACTAACCTCTACCCATTTGATTAGAAAATTACTCTCTCCATAGGAAACGTCTATCTCGAGTACTCCTCTTTGCATACCCTGGATTTCACCTACGAGGATATTTCCATTGTCAAACAAGAGCGAATCAGGACTGCTAATTGCCTTACAGGCAAATGAACCAGTTACCAGGAGTATTATCAGTATCCTTTTATTCACTTGATTGGATTACAAATAAAGAGCCAGGGCACCATAGAGTCCTATTGCTTATTTTTCGTCCTGGTTAATCTTTCAAGTACCCCAGGACGATACGCAAGATTGAGTAATCCCAGCACAAGCAATAGCAAAGCAATTCCAATGACATTTATTCCTTTGATATGATCCAGTTCGTAAATGAAAAGGTGACGGATTACGGCAATCGTTCCTATCTCAAATAGTATTGCGAGATAGTTATTTCTTTTTTTCTCATCCAGCGATGTAAGTAAAGTATGAATGAGTTCAATAATGATAGTGATCAACAAAATCCCGGCAATTAGTCCCTGGACATGAACAAGGAAAAGATCATCTACATTAATGGTCCTTTGACTGAGGTCAAAAGCGGTGGTTCTGTTAATAATAGTACGTATGACCAATGCGAGGTATTCAAACGTAGAATAAACCAGAATGACACCTAGTATACCTACCAGTACCCAGGTGAAAGCGTGCAATATTTTGTTTATTTGCTTCATAGGATCAGGGATTGATTATTCATAGTGCTTAATAATTCAGAAAGGGATTGACAAAGCCTCTTGCCCAACGGATAGCTTAATCTAGGTTTAAAATAAGATTCCAGCCATTGAGCAGATAGTTTAAAGTCGATTTCATGCTGGTTTAGTTTCAAGACCAGTATTATTTTTCCAATAGATACTTAGCTACTGCATGATAAGCTGGTAGGGAAGTAGGATCGATTTTTGCGTTTTTAGCTTCCGGATGTGAGGCAAAACGTACCAATACCATTTCGGCCTTTGGATCAATGTAGATGGTTTGACCATAGACACCGCGCGCAGCAAAAGCCCCATGTTCATTGTGCGTGATCCACCACATGCTCCTGTAGCTCCAATTCGTGAGTGATCCGTATACCGAATTCCTGAAGGCTTCCTGGCTTCCACCCTTCATTATATCTTCCACCAATTCCTTTGGGAGTATTTGCTTTTTGTTGAAAAAGCCCTTCTTACGAACCATTTCCCCAAACATTGCCAGGTCCCTCAGGTTGGCGCTGAAACCACCTCCTGCAAAAGCTATTCCTGCGGCATCCACCTGGTAGTAGCCATCTACATGTGTTCCCAGGGGTTGCCAGATGCGTTCGGAAAGCAGGGTGGTTAAACTCTTGCCTGTTACCCGGGAAATGATCCATCCCATGGCGTCCGTATTAATGGTTTTGTAACCAAAAACATTCCCATGGTTGCCCTCTTTTTGTACGGTCTGTAAATATTCATAGTAGTTTGCAGGGCCGTTGTAGTTTTTTGGCTTTGGGAGTGGGTTCCCGGCTGCAGAGAAGGTCCAGATTTCAGCTGTAGGATCAGAATAATCCTCACTATATTTCAAGCCTGTGGTCATATCAAGTATCTGCCTGATAGTGGCATTACCAAAGGCTGAATTTTTCAGTTCCGGAACATAAGCGGCAGCTACTTCATCAGCATTTAAAACACCTTCTGCCAACAGTAGGGCGCCCAATGTTCCCGTAAAAGTTTTACTAACGGACATAGCTGCGTGGACGCCTCCTGGTTCCAGTTCTCCAAAATATTTCTCATATACAATCGTCCCTTTGTGGAGAATTAGCATGCCATCCGTGTAGTTTTTTGACAGTGACTCTTCCCAGGTCATGGTTTGATCAGAGTGCCAGGGTATAAAGGTTACGTTATCAATTCCCGGGTCAATACTGACTTGAAAGCTATACCTGTTGGCTCTTGCGGCAGACACCTCTGTTGTAGGCATAAACTGGCGCATGTGGCAGACGCTGTAGCGCATGGCGGGAAATTGAAAAAAGCTTCCATCTGCAGCAGTTATAATTCTATCCTGTGCAGGGGGGAATCCTTTCATCCATCCCATTTTCCCGGGGTCGGAATCTTCAGCATTAAGATGTTTTTGGGCATACAACTGGTGTGAAAATAGCAGTATGAATGCCAGCGATAAGGTGAAAAACTGTTTCATCTTATTGATTTTTAAGTGAGGTTAACTTTGAATAGTTAAAAGACATTATTCATTTCCTTATGTTGTAGTTTCATTTGAAATCCGGTTGAATGAAGTTAAAATCTGTATAAATGCCTCTCTATATCTGCGTAGTGGTATCAGAAGTCTTTTTTGACGAACTATTCTGCAAGAGGAGGGTAATTGGCCAGGATTTTATTAATACCTGCCTCCATTTTTTCTTGTGGAATCGTTTTTTTAGTTACCGTCGACGTGCCTTGTCCTGACCAGATAAGGGTCTCTGTACCCATATCAACGATGTCAATGAAGAGGGTACCTACTGTGTAGGTTCTTGTATGGAACTGTGTGCTCGAAACACCAGTACGAAAACCCCAACGCCTGCCATAACTCCCTCCAACATTCATGGTCGTGGCTGAGGTCTGTTGTTTATCCTCTGTGTGTATTTGTAAATCAATCAAAACACCGGGGTTATCTGCAGCCACGTATCCCTTTGTGACCATGTTTTTGGAAATGGCTGCAAAAATCCTCTTTCTAACCAACTCATTAACCGGAAGTTTTTCAGAATCTTCGGAAAAACCAAAAGTCTTGTATTTGGTAAAATCAACCTGATTATCATATTCATATGAGGTGCGAATTGTCGAACAGGAGCAAAGGATCAAGGTGAATAAAACTAATGTGATAGGTTTCATAGCGAGTGAAGTATTTCAGGATAATAACCATAAAACATAGTTTTTTTCTAAATTGTTGGTCTAATAAGTCTATTTATACAACTTTTATAAAGAATGAAATTTTAAGTGAGAAAAATATTTCCACTGCTTCAATATCAATATTTTAGTAAATAATGATATTCGGGTTCAATCCATCAAATATTACGGAACCATGTCTACCTCCAACAAATATTCCCTGTTCGCTCTTTTTCTTATAAGTACCCTCTGCCATACCTCCATAATGGCTCAGACCAATGAAAGAAGTGATCCCAACCTTATCACTAAGGGTCGTGGATTCGTTAACCTGGCTTTCTCACTGGATCAGCGAGAGGCAGAAAATGAAAACCAATTCATTAGGGATGTCATAGATCAGGATCGTCTGAATTACCGGATAACCAGTAATGGAGGATACGCCATCAAAGATAACTTTGTCCTGGGACTCGGCCTTGGATATGGGAGAAACCGTGAAGATTTAATACAAGTCAACCAGGATGGGGAGGAAGTTTTCACAAGGACCGTGGGGCAGGATTTCACGATCACTCCGAACATGCGCAATTACATTCCTTTAGGCCCAGGCAAATTCCAGGTTTTTATTCAAACAGACCTGAGACTCAATTTTGGCGAGTCCCTGAGACGAAACATTTTTGTGGATGAGGTAGAAAAACTGGAAACTGAATTCTTTCAAAGCCGGGTAGGAGTTTCCCCGGGTCTGATTATCTTCTTTAACCGATCATGGGCTTTTGAAACCTCGGTGGGTTTGGTGGGTTTGACTTCCAGGTGGACAACCGAAACCGTTAATAATGACACGGACAACCGGACCAGGATCCAGGAGAACAGCGTAGACCTCCAGCTTAATTTGTTGGAACTTAATCTTGGAGTAGCTTTTTACTTTGACTGACCCGAATAAATACTCATAATCATGAAAAGATCAGGATGGTTAACCGCCACATTAATTACTTTGATTTTAGTTCCTTCTTGTATAGAAGAAGACATATTTGGTTTGTCCGATAACAAGCAGGTAAAGGCTTTTGAGGTCCCAGGGCAAGCAGGACCTACGACGATCAATCCCTCAGATAATACTGTCATTGTACCCTTTGCTGAGGGTGCAGATGTTTCAGCCCTCACACCTACAGTTATTGAAATATCCAACCTGGCCAGCATTGAACCTGGTGTAGGAGAAGTTCAGGATTTTAGAGAGACGGTAAGCTATTTTGTAACCGCTGAAGATGGCTCGGTTGCTGAGTGGGAGGTGACAGCAGTTATTGCCGAACCCACTCCACAACTTGAAAACAGTAATTTTGATGTATGGTACGATGCCGGGGGCTATTCACAGCCTGGTGAAAACGATAATAATACCCTTTGGGATACGGCCAACCCCGGACTT
>LYSV01000268.1 GCA_001657315.1 Flammeovirgaceae bacterium BBD 1991-12
ATTAACTTGTAATCCCCCTTTATGATAGATCTCATCGGGTAATACATGGTGATCTCGTGGAAAGTGTGGCTCGCAAAGCTCTCTGTCCTGGCTTCCTCTCCGGGGGACTCCAGCACATTTTTAAATGAAATGCCATGAAAATCATCTACCGGGGTTTGAAGGTTTTGTCCTCCGGCAGCGTAATCTTTAAATGAATTCTTCAATGAATCAGTCGCTGGTCCCAGGATCCCCGCCAAATCCAAAATGGTGGGGGTAAGATCCGACCAGTTTACGAGCGCTTCGGTGACAGATCCCGCATTTTGCTGGTTTACATTTTTAACGATCAACGGGAGATTGATACCGGGCTCATAAATATTGGTCTTGGCTCCCGGGAAGGCTATTCCATTATCAGAGATGTAAATTATGATCGTATTGTCCCATTTTCCTGCTTCTTTAAGATAGCGCATCAACTTCCCTACCCCCTGGTCCACACGATTTACAGATCTATAGTATTGTACTAATTCTGCTCTTGTCGCCGGTAGATCGGGAAGATACGCTGGCACCAAAACGCTATCGGGACTGATCCCGTACTCCTCTATCCCTTCATATCCCTCATCCCTATTACCGAACCGATCAGGCTTCAATGGGTGCGCCTCTACCCTGCCCCCGCCTCTATGAGGGTCATTGGTGCAGAAATACAGGAAAAAGGGATGGTTCGTCGTTTCTATGAACCTGATCGATTCTTCCACCATTTTTGCCGTATTTCGCCCACTGGATGGAAGTACTCTTTGGAACCTGAATACCTCTTCCGGTCCTACATGGTATTTACCGATCCGGGCAGTCCTGTAACCCGCGATTTCTTCCAAGTACATGGGTAATGATTTCAAAAATTCATGTGATCTGAAATGATGGTAGCTATGTACATGACCGTACATACCATTCAGGTGATTGTACAAACCTGTCAGGATCACGGAGCGACTGGCAGCACACGATGGAGCCGTAGCATAAGCCCTCGTAAACCGCAGACCTTCTGATGCCAGCGCATCCAGGTTGGGGGTACTTATGGCCCGGTTGCCATAGCAGCCCAGGTCATTCATGCCATGGTCATCAGCTACGATCAAGATGATATTGGGCCTTTTTCCCAAGGAATAATTGATGCCCTGATCTTTTCGTTCCTGGCAACCAATCAATACAAATAAGAGAGTGGTGAGTAAAAGTGAAGTTCCCGATGGCATGATCCAATATACTATTTTGTCATATCATGCTGGCCTACTCCCCGTGTATCTGTACTTCTGGATGCTGCCGGCTCAAAGTCATCGGGAATCCATCTTCTCATTTCTTCTAATACAGGTGCGTACTGATCATTAGATGCCAGGTTATTCCATTCCAGGGAATCCGTATCATGGTCATACAGCTCTTCTGAACCGTCCTCATAAAGTATATACCTCCACTTTTCAGTTCGCACGCTGCTCCTGTTAGGCTGATCAAACGAGACCGAAGCATAAGGCCACTCCAGCTGTGGATTACTTAATAATGGCGCAATGTTTCGTCCATCATTTTCCGGATTGGCCGGAAGCCCTGCCAGGTTAACTAACGTAGGGTACAGATCGAGTAGATTGACCATTTTGTCACTGCTGGTCCCGGGCTGGGTTACGCCCGGAACAGAAATTATCAAAGGTACCCTGCAAGCCTCTTCCCACATGGTAAACTTCCTGTAGTGCAGCTTCTCCCCCAAATGCCAGCCATGATCTCCCCATAAGACCACTATGGTATTATCCTTATTCGGGTTTTTAAGGATCGCATCCAGTAAGATCCCCAGGCAATCGTCAGCATATGCCATGGAAGCCAGGTAGGCTTGCACCGCCTCCTTTTGAAGTCCATGCTTTTTGATCCGTTGGAAATCTTTGTCCTGCCTGAGCCCCCCAGAGTTTTGTTTTGCCAGCTTTCCCAGGTCATCCAGGTCATTTTCATTGATCTCGGGTACAATTACCTCATCGATCGGGAACCTGTCATAATACTCTTGCGGAACATACCATGGTAAGTGAGGCCGGAAAAGACCTGCCGCAATGAATTTTGGCTTTTCACTTTCTTTTAACAATTCATTGGCCGCCCATTTAGCCACGTGATAATCCTGGGTTTCTTCGATACTTAAATTATTGGAGGCCCAGTCAAGGCCATACTGAAAAACTCCCTGGTAAGGCATCCCGTTCGCCAACATTCCATCTTTTCTTCCCGGGTGTTGCCCCATGCTATTCCCAGTAGGATTTTGCCAATCATCCCATTCGTCGGGATGAGACATTGGACCTTTCATGTGGTGAAACAACTTTCCTTTACCGGAAGAATGATATCCATATTTACCCAAGTACTTGGGCAGGGTTTCTACCTTACCATAAATAGGTGATCGAGAAAGTGAATCCCGGTTTTTGTAAATACCACTTCTGTGTGGAGATACCCCCGTTAGCAGTGCTGCTCTTGACGGATTACAAACGGGAGCTGCGCAGTAGGCCCTTTCGAAAACCAATCCCATACTGGCTAAACGGTCCAGGTTTGGCGTTTTTGCTTGCGGATGGCCTCCTAGAAATCCCACCCAGTCATTCAGGTCGTCCACGGCTATCATGAGAATATCTGGCCTGGTCGGTTGCTCAGCCTGTTGCTGTTTGCTACATCCCAATAGAATGAAGCATATAATTAAAAAAGTTATGGATCTTCCGGTTTGCATTCCACTAAATTAAACCTGTCCCTGGTTCATGATTTGCTCTAAACGATTAGACTTTTGCCCGGTTCGACAAGATACGCCATGACACATATTACTAACCTCAGTTCGGGATAAGAAATATTTTAATGCTCTTCCGATAGTTATCAAGGATTTTATTGGGTTGATTTATTTTAGTGTTTTTTATTTAAACCGGAAGTCAAGTTTAAAATCGAAGAGCCAGGGGATTTTGGG
>LYSV01000269.1 GCA_001657315.1 Flammeovirgaceae bacterium BBD 1991-12
TGCTCCCACCTGGCGCAAGCCTGTGACTTGTGTTTTAAAAAATGAAAATGAGAGTCTTCGACTCAGCCAGGCCAAGAGAAATTTAAAGTTGAGCGAATAACTAAAATACGAGATCAAACCCCACTTTACTTTGTGACCTTTTGTCGGTTTTTGCCATCTGTAAGCCGGGTTATAAACCTTGGGGATCATAAAAAAGGTACAAGTTGTAAACTTGCGCCAATCGGGGGGATTCGCATAGATTTTGACGTTTTTCGCACAGGCGTTTTGACTCCTGTCCTCCCACCTTTGTCGCAAAAGTATTAGACCTCTATTATAGTTTAGTATTATCAAGAATGCCCATGGTTCTGCAGGTAATGGTAACCATTGGCATCATATTGTTGAAAAAACTTCTGGAAATGTATCCAAATTCGGAGCTAAATCAATTCACAATACGAAGAATCTAGTGAAAGTTCCCGAAGGGATACATGTAGGAAAAGGATCAATAAGTGCTCATTATTCAAGCATACAGCCATTTACCAATGGTCATGTAAGGTAATGGCTTAGCTCTCAGAATTATAAAAAACAAATGGAGTATGGTCTCAAAATCTTTGATAAAGCGATGAGAGAATTACCTCTAAACTAAGACAATGGAGGACCATCTAAATGAATACCGTAAATCATTAAGAGCATTTGTTAATGCAACTGCAAATAATGAAAGTAAAAAGGCAAAAAATACTACAGTGTTATGGATTCAAATTTCAGAACTCTGAGAGATAATGGTGAATTAAAAAAGCTAATTAAATATTTAGATAATTCTTCAGAGCAAGAATAAGGTATGGATCGCTACCCACCTACTTGTATACAATGAAGGTTTCTCAAAGCAAATCTTGACTCAGATCGCAGAGGGCGACTCAATGGTAGCATTCACTGCTCGAATGACTTTAGATGAATGGGAAAAAGGTAACTTAACTTACTTAGTTGAATAAACTGTTTCTAACAAACAATAAAATGAATGCGCTTGCTTTCTTTGCAGAAACTGAAATATCAAATAGAAAGGTTTGTACATCTATCAAAGTGTGAGCGCACTCATTTTATTTGGACGTTATGATCAATTTCACCAGAACTTAAAACCTTTGATAAATGAAAAGATTTTTAATTACCACATCGGTATTATTCACAGGCTTTCTGGCATGGAGCCAAACGGAGACAATAAACCTTAACGGCCATGGTCAAGGACTCATTTTGGATAACTCAGCAGATGACGCAGGAACTTACATCAATATTATTGATCATGATGGTAAACGAGCTAACATAGCCTCCTTTGATGACAATTATCGAGATGATAAATACAAAAATGCTTTACAGTTTTTTGCAAGAAACGGAAAGGACATGCGATTCGCCACTTCCACAGATGGAGGATCTGGAACAAATAAATTAACAATTCTTAATAATGGGAATATAGGAATAGGAATCTCAACTCCGTACCAGAAATTATCCTTAATTGATGGTCAACTATTCTTCGGTCATAACTCAGCAAATCAATTTGAAAGTGGGAGATTAAGGTTTTCAGAATTCACTAATTCATTTCAGGGAGCATTCTTGCATTATGATGGAAGTACTAATATTTTTAACATCGGAGTACATAATGTCAATGACTCAAACACTTCAAACGATTATAACTCCATTTCAATACGACGCGACAATGGTAATGTTGGAATCGGAACAACAAGCACTGGAACTCACAAATTAGCTGTTGAAGGTTCAATCGGTGCAAGGGAAATAAAAGTAGAAGCAAGTGGCTGGTCTGATTTTGTTTTCAAGAACGATTATGACTTACGAACTCTGGAAGAAGTCGAAAGACATATAAATGAAAATGGTCACCTTCCTGAAATTCCGAGTGAGTCACATGTGATTGAAAATGGAATCAATCTTGGAGAGATGAATGCTAAACTTCTCCAAAAGATCGAGGAGCTAACACTTTACATGATTGATTTGAACAAACAGGTTCAGGAATTACGGATTGAAAATCAAGAACTTAAAGAAGAAATATCTACGCTAAAAAGTAACTAAAAGATCATAACAGGCACTAAGCTCCATCGGCTTACTTAGGTACTTACAAAGTGCATTGGAAACAGATACTTTTGAGATATTAGAAAGGCTGAGTCAACAGAGCTTAGTTTGGCATTAGCATCAATCACTGCATGACGAAAAAACTGAATTATATAACAAGTGCCTTTCTGATCCTCTTCAATTTGGTTTTCTTTCTACCTGGAACCTACGAATTGATTCAATCTGGAGGTGGGCCTTGGGGTTTTGGACTTTTGGTTCTGCCGGTAACAATTGTGGGCAACTTGTATCTGATACCGAGTGTTCTATCTTTCTTGAATAAATACAGAAAGAGTCGAGTTCTTCTGGGAATTAACATTTCTGGAATTGCTGGTTCGATATTTTGGATAACACTTTTCCTAACAACTCCTAAATAAGAGCCTTTGAGAAGTCATAAGCCGTTAAAGAGTATATCTCACAATTTCGGCCATTCATTTATTAGCCTAATGAATTACATCGGTAATGACTACTTCATGGGCGAACTTCTTAAACAAGCCAGAAAAACAGGATTGGATAGGCTTGAAGTGAACATTTTGAACAATACTGTCGAGCCTGCAGAACTACTAACTAAACCCATGAGAAGATCAATTAACTATTGGAATAAGTGGTTCCCTACTTTAGTAGCTGACAGTGGATCTTCAATGGACTTTGTAAGTAAGGCAAACATGGTTATCCAGTATGATTTAACAATCACAAGACCTTATCCGAACGATAACAAATATCTCGAAAACCCTTTCGATTGCACAATTACCATAATAGATGACAGAGGGAAAGAATACTCTCATAAGCGGTAAAGATGCTAACAAACTATCATCCATAAGCTAACGGAGCTACTTGCAAAGGCTAGTGCTATCCGATACTTTTATAGTTCCGATAATTATCGGAATGAAAAGTCCAGCTTACAGGTGATAGTTGGACGTTATAAAAAATTGCTATGAACATACTGCATAAAAAAACAGATAAAATCAAAATAGTTTTAATCTTTAAAAATCAGAAAAAATGAAAAAAATTGTTTTCCTTTTCTCAATGTTAATTCTAAACATCTATTTTGTTTCTGGACAGTGGAATCCTATTGGGGATAATACAACAACTGGGAATTTAACCATTGGTTCAATGAATTCTTTAATTACAATTAATGGTTCGACTGGTCAGGCATTTGGTTCGCTTGGTAAGCTAGACTTCTATAATGGGAACAGTAATGCAAATATTATTGCAGCCAGGATTGAAGGAAAGAGAGATGAGCATACATATAAAGATGGCAGATTGTCGTTTTATACGGCAGATGATAATGGAAGCCTAAAAGAAAGATTAATAATAGACAGGCATGGACATTTAAGATTTAATGGTTCAACCGGTC
>LYSV01000019.1 GCA_001657315.1 Flammeovirgaceae bacterium BBD 1991-12
ATGAGTTGGTCCTGCGTGGTACGAAGCTCTTCAAGGGTCTCTCTGATCTGTTCGTTGGCGCGTTTGCGGAAGCGATTGCTGCGGTAGAGAACTACAACGAAGCTGCTTACAGTCAGAAGTACCGCCAATAAAACAAGCAGCTGAGCATTGCGCTTTTCAATTTTTCTGTCCTGCTCTTCTTTCAGGGCAGCATTTTCCTTCTCATCCAGCTTCATTTTCATGGCTGACATTTGGTGACTTACAGAATGACCATTGATTTTATTAGCCAGCGAATCATACTTACGATAGTAGATATGAGCGTTTTTGTGATCTCCTGACTCAAAGTAAAGTTTGCTGATGGTTTGAAAATTGTTTCTCAACCAAAGTTCAGCCGTGAATTCTTTGGCCAATCCCTGACTTTTTCCAACATAGAACCAGGCCGAGTCAGTCTCTTTTAACGCCAACTTTAAACTGGCTAAATTCGACAGGACCATAGCTTGCTGGTTAGGAAAGTGATCTTCCGATAATTCAAGGGCATCTTTCAGATATCTATCGGATGTCTCAGGATCCTTTGAATGCTCCATATAAAAAATCCCCAGGCTATTGTATACTTTAATCCTGGTAAGAACGGGTGTTGAACTATCCATTAACATGACAGATTCATTCAGATAATAGAAGGCAGAATCATAATTATTCAGGCGTAAATAACTCAGGCCAATGTTAAGAATTGGATCCAGCCGATCATTTCCGGATTGGGGATTCTCCTTCAGGGTCCTTCTGAAGTTTCTGATGGCTTCTTCAAAGTTGAACATCGCATAATGTACCAGCCCAATGTTATTATACACTATTCCCAGCCCTTTACCATCCGCTGACTTTCTCATTTGCATGGACTGATAGAAGTAGTACAATGCACTATCATACCTGTTAAACCTGCTATTATGCTGCCCCAGAAAGTTAAGTATGTATTTTTCCCTTTCGGACCTATTACCCCTGGCAAGCCTTAATGCCTCATGAAAATAGTAAGTAGCACTATCATAATTCCACTGCCAACCATACATATAAGCTCTGGCTGTCAGAATACGGATCAGCATTTCGGGATCATTAAGTTCGTGAGCCAATAGGGTTCCCTTTTCAACATACAACCTGAAGCTATCGAGATTATCCTCATTAAATGCATTGATCTTTTTCAGAACGTCATTCAGTTCTTTTTCCAAAGAGTATTGTTTTTTTTGTTGACCCAATGAAAAAAAATGCAGCAAAAAGATGAGAACTGGTATCAGAACGAAGGGACGGTATGAAAGGATCATGTTTTATATGGTAACAAAGCCTGACCAGAATCAGATCGTTATAACTTACCAATACGTATAAAAATATATACGATTTGTAAATATATAATCGTACTGAATAATAGTCAAATGAATTATAAAAATGCCTCATACACTGTCTTATTGTTACAGGCTAGTCCAGGACATTTACCAAAAGTCATGTATACATGGCCCTTTTTGTGTACTTTATACCTTAATCTTTGCGGGCTTCTTTTGAATCCGAAACCTGCCAGGTGGGTTCAGTTGCTTAAAACAAACAGATGGGTCAGGAGTTTTTCACGAGGCAAATGAACAAATAAATCATCCCGGATAATATTTATCAATACCCTTTTCTATCGCTTCGATCATCTGATCCCTGGACCAGGGTTTATAGATTACCTTGTAAAGATTGGCTTGTTTATAGGCACGTTCAATAGAAGCTTCATCCGCCTGACCGGTAAGCATGATCTTTACACAATCCGGTATCTTTTTATGTAATGCTATCAAAAAGTCGTCTCCCTTCATTCCGGGCATAAGCCAGTCCGAAATAGTGACCAGTATATCCACCCCTTCTTCGATCAGTTCATCAACGATCATTAGTCCCTCCTCCCCGTTCGAAGCCAGCTCATAATCAAACTCATCGCCAAACCTTTTCCAAACCTGATATTTGACACTTTCCAAAATAGCCGGTTCATCATCCAATATCAGTATTACCTTTTTTGCAGACATACTATTGATATACGTTAGGGGCCTTTACATTTTTTCATGAGCTGAAACCCAGTTTATTGTCTCCGATCATTATAAGGACCTTTTCTATCTCATCCGCCCCATCATTCACCAAAATACCCAACTTCCCGTATAATTCATGATACCGGAGATCCTCGCTTTCCAAACCCAGTTTTAACAGACCTATAAAATACTGAAAAATAACATTTCGCAGGTATACCCACTCACGCCTTACTCCCTTCAGTTCTACTTCCGCACGTTTGTCACTCTTTTCGATCATTTTCAATATTCGTTTCTTAAGATTAAGATGCGTAGCGCTGACTTCACTGTCCGGTTTGGCGTTAACCATGGCCAGCCGGTACTGATCCATTATGTCCGCCAGATGTACCAATCGGTCAAAAGAAATTATTAGTATCTGTCTTTCGGCCATTAAAACTATTTATAAGGAAGCTCTACCGTAAACTGCGTATACCCTTCCTCTGTCTTACTATGATTGATACTACCGTTGAGTTTTTCCACTGCCAGTTTTACGAGGTAAAGTCCGAGTCCCGCACTGTCGGATACCTCAGAAGCCTTGGCAAAGATCTCAAAGATCTTGCCGGCAGCCGCTTCATCAATGCCTATCCCATTGTCAGTCACCCTGAACTCCACATGACCGTTGCACCGGTCAGCATCTATTCTGATCCATGAATCCACACGGTTTGAGCTGTTATAGAACTTAAAGGCATTGGAGATCAGGTTGTTCAAAATGATCCGTAACAGCCCTTCGTCAGACCTGAAACTATTCATTTCCTGCACATTGTTATCTACGCGTATCTTATCTGCTTCGGGGGCATGCTGGTATTCCTGAAGAATATCCTGCATCAATTGACCTACATCTACCTGGCTGGAGGCTATCATGGAATTATTGATCTGATTGATCACCAGCAGCTTGGACAGGATCTCGTTCAAACGATCGGCCGTTTTACCGATCTTTTCAAAATAATCCACGGATTTGGGTTCGGTAATATCCATCAGGGCAATGTTACACATACCCTGTAGCGTAGCCAGTGGCCCACGGATATCATGAGAGGTTTTGTAGATGAAGTTGTCCAGGTCGGTATTGGACTTAAGCAATGCGGCATTGGTATCCTTGAGCTCCTTGGTACGTTCCTTCACCTTATCCTCCAGGACATTATTGATATCCGTCAGCTCCTTGTTTTGCTTTTCAATGATCGCGTTAGCTTCAGATAGTTGCGTATTGGCCTTTTTTCTCAACTGATTAATACGATACAGTATAAAAAGAATAACAGTAATGAGAAGTATGATGATCAGTGACAGGGTAAGGAGAGTGGTCCTTCTGGAGATCTCTTCGTCCTGGGAGGCTATGGTTTGAAGATTTTCTCTTTCTTGATAATCGGCTTGAATTTTAGCAAGATTGGTTATCACCTCTTCATTCAAAATCCCACTATTTAATGAATCATATTTCTTTTGATAAGTATACGCCTTTTCGAACTCACCAAGTCGAGAATATATTTGACCATATAATTGATAATTATCCCTTATCCAAGTGCGATAATTAATCTTCAAAGCTACTTTGTTACTATTTCCTAAATAATCCAAGGCTTCGTTTATAAGATTTTGCTGTAGTTTTAGTCGTGCCAAACTATAATTGGTAATTACAATAAGAGTTTGAATGCTATCCTGAACGGACAATTCCAAAGCTTTTAAATAGTTTTGTTCGGCGAGATCGAACTGTTCTAAAGTATAATATGAACTAGCAACTCCATGGTAGGCTTCTACCAATACCTTTGATTGGCATCCAAATTGATTGCATTTATCTAAAGCCTCCTTGAAATAATTTAATGCTTCCTCCTGATTTCCAATACCTGCATAGCTCAGCCCCAAATTAGCCAATGTAGCACCTGTTTGTCTGAAATTACCTGTTTGATCATCTATTTCTTTTGAACGAATAAAATATTTTATGGCATTTTCATAATCTCTTATTCTAAAATACACCAAACCAATATTATTACATGAAATTGCGATCTCGCTCAAATTATTTTCAGCCTCTCTTAAACTTAAAGACTCGAAATGATAAGACAGTGATTTGTCATAATTTCCATCATAGTAATGAGCCAACCCAAGGTTATTGAGTATGTGTTTTTCCCTGGTTGCAAAATTATTCCTTCTTGCCATACCCAACGCTTCCAAATAATGATCTATGGCTATCTTAAAATAACCTTTTTCTTTGTAGACCCAACCTATAGCATTTTCTGCTCGAACGACCATCAAACTGTCTCCAACAAATAAAGCAGAACTCTTCGCCTCATTTGCATATTTCAATGCGCTGTCGAGGTTAACTCGGCTGTACTTAATAAATATAGAAAGATTCAGTTCAGGTAATTTCGTTGCCTCCGTTGAAAACCTTAGCCTTTTCAGAGAATCAAGATTACCCTGACATCTTACGTCAAATGACATGAATATCAGTAGAGGCGCTATTACTGACAAAAGTCTCCTGATTGATTTTTTATTGCTGTAAGTGCACACGGGTAAGTTAGCTATAACCTTTTGATAGTTTAGTTAAGATTTTGCGCTCAACTTTGGTTAATCATTATCAAACAGCAACTCTTAATACCTAAACTATAAATGTGGTTCATTCAATTTTCGAATGTAAGAAAAAATAAGAATTAAGATACTTAAACAAGATTTAAAACTTCAACTAAATCATTTAAACCAATAAAACTATGAAATCAAAGTTACTAGTAATTTTCGCGTTCGTTCTAATATCAGGAATTTTCACAGCTTGTTCTGAAGAAGTAGTGGAACCTCAAAACTCTAATCAAGTGAAAGCAGACGGTCAAGGAAGAGAAGATGGATTTTAACTTAGCGTACTTTAAACTCTATTCTAACACTTAAACACGGCACTACTATGAAATCAAAATTACTCACTATTCTTGCAATCATTCTTCTTTCTGGTCTATTCTCAGCCTGTTCTGAAGAGGTAGTAGAACCTCAAAATACCCATCAAGTGAAAGCGGATGGTCAGGGAAGAGAAGATGGATTTTAATTTCAGTGTCAAATGACCCTAAAATAATGAAACTCATTACAACATTTGTGATAGCGGTTTGTGCGTCATTCGCTTTCATCACGATAGATAAAAACACTTCCGAAAAATCCAGGATGGATCAGGTTCAGCAGGAACCTATGTCTGGCTTTGCTTTGGAAGACGCAGATCAATTTTAACTTAAATTATTAACACTTAAAATACCGGATAACATGAAATCTAAAATATTTATAGCATTGTTCGCAGTAGCTGTGGCCATGTCCTTTGCCTTTACGCTGATCAACAAGCAGGAAAGACAAGCTGAAAAAGCACCTGTTGCTCAACATCAGCAACCTCAGTCCGGGTTTGCACTGGAGGATAGCAATCAGTTCTGATCTCCCCGGAACCGTCTTATTGTTTGTCGTTGGCCTGTTGTGTCCTATAAGGAAGAGAGATCGCTTTCCTGAGGGTTCCAGGCCTTTTTTATAATCCACCTACAGTCTTTTACAGGAAGCCTCCTCAGATTTATTGATCAACATGGCAGAGTGATGAAGCGATCCAGACAAGCCCCTTGTTTTGATCACGGTTTTTCACCAGCCTACTTTGCTCAACTGCACCATTTGAAGTCTGATCGTAAACTTAACCTTTTAGTATACCTCCTTATATCAGGGATCCCCCCTACATAACTCCGAATTTATAACCCTATTATCCTCAGCCATATACAAATACGGGATGTAAGAAAAATACTATTAATGAATAAATTGAAACATATGATCTTATCTTCCTGAAGGTAACCAACTTATAAATTTCACAACACATAAGGTTTGAGCAAAATCCTTATATTTTTTTTAGAAATGTGCAATATTCGACACAAACCTTACATCACTTTCAGTAACATTTTGTTTAAAGTTTTCTACCAATCACTAAACAAAAAAGAGAGGAAACATGAGGTAAATGCTGCCTTTTCAAGTAAGGATCTCCTGTGAGATGCAAAGCCATTTACGGCGCTTTTGATGGGTACTTATTCTGAACTTTAATGAGATCCGATCCACGGTTCTTTGCTATGATCTGTTCCAGAGCCAACACCATCTTTCTACCACATTTGCTCCCGGCCAACCCAATCCCCGCTAAGCCGCCAGCCATCTCGTTTTATCCGCAGCAATGGCAAACAAATCCCGAATCATATCCGACGGTCAGGCAATCATAATTGTATGGAGTTAAGTTTTGTGGACCACCCCGTTCAATGTAGAACTTTCCTCTTTGAACTATCAAGTCGCTGACTGATTAGCTTATCCATAGGAAATCAAAAGGGATGGATTAGTATCATGTCACATTCCCAATAAGCTGGCTCGCATTCACATTCGCAGAATCCCGTGGAGAACCCCGTGGACAATTGGCAAATAGTAATAACACGGAACCTGTTTATTGCCGACTGACGACAAAAGGATGGGGTTCGATTCGCAGGGTTAAATTAAGCCGTCAACAAAAATAGTATCAAAATATGTATGACATACCCTGGGAGGAAGCACTAACTCCCATCAGTCTCACACGTTTTTAATACTTTTTCAACCTCCAAAACAGAGACAAGTCCCTCCTGCAGCTGTTATACACGTAGGTAACAATCTCAGCAATCTCGAGGGGCGTGAGTGCAGGGTTGGCGGGCATCATTTGGTTATACTCTACACCATTTACCACGATGGAACCTTGCAAGCCGTGTTTTACAATGCATATCACTCCATCCACATTATTGTCCAGATAATCTGAATTATCAAGAGGGGGGTATAATCTGGCCAGCCCCTGACCTTCTTTCTGATGACAGGTGCTACAATACTGAAGATAAAGCTGCTGACCTTCTACAAGATACTGCTCAAGCTTTACCTTTTCTTCTCCTGAGGCGTTTTT
Source organism: Flammeovirgaceae bacterium BBD 1991-12 (assembly GCA_001657315.1). Taxonomy (GTDB): domain Bacteria; phylum Bacteroidota; class Bacteroidia; order Cytophagales; family Cyclobacteriaceae; genus Fulvivirga. Next base: position 6,937 of record LYSV01000019.1, read on the forward strand.
CCCACCACCCTGTCCGGTACAGGCACAAAAAAACAGGGTTATCAGCCCTGCACTAAGCATCTTATTCATATTCCTTTAATAAAATATCCATATCTGTCATCAGCCTGTCTACCTGATCCTCTTTCGTCCCGTCATAGATCCCTCTAATCCTCCTTTTTTTATCCACAAGTATAAATGCGCCGCTATGGATAAAGCCTCCGGGCTCAGAGGGGTCTTCCACAGCACTCACCATGTAGCTGGTCTGACCTATTTTATAGATCTCTTCCTTGTCACCGGTCACGAAATGCCACTTTTTGCTCTCCACCCCCAGCCTTCCGGCGAATTCCCGGAGCACAGCTACCGTATCATGTTTGGGATCAATGGAATGAGAGAGTATACCCACCTGGCCATTGTCCTTGTAACTTTCATAGACCCTCAACATCTGTGTCTTCATGATAGGGCATATCGTAGGACAGGACGTAAAGAAGAAGTCAGCTACATAGATCTGACCATCGAAAGTTTCCTTGGTCACGAAATTACTGTCCTGATTCACAAACCTGAAATTGGCAATAGTATGATAAATGGTATCATTGCCATTGATCTCTTTCCTGCCCAGATAAGGCAGCTTCTTGTTCTGGTCCAGATCGCACCCCATTATCAGGACGACCAGACCAATCGTTAACACTTTCAAAACTTTATTCTCCATTTCCTTCTCTTATTTTTTTATAGATCCTGATAGCCAGCAATAATACAAGGGTAAAAATCATCAACCCTACCAGCCCCCAAACCATATTCAAGGTGCTTTTCAGGATAATAATGAATACAATTCCCACCAGGAATATGGTGGCTACCTCATTCCAAACCCTCAGTTTTTGGGATGAATAACGGTAAACATCCGCCTGCAACTGTTTGTAAATGCTATGGCAGATGAAATGATAAACATACAGGAGAAACACCATGCCCAGCTTTACGTGCATATAGGGCTGCTCCAAAAAGTAGGGCATCTCCCATAACAACGAGACACCAAGGATCAGGGTTAATACGGCAGACGGCCATGTGATCCCAAACCACAACCTACGGCTGTTTCTCTTGTATTCATTGATCAGTATGCTCCTTTCGGGTTCTGTTCTGGTATTGGCCTCCGTTTGATAAATGAATATGCGGATAATGTAAAAAAGCCCTGCAAACCACGTGACGATAAAAATTACATGAAGGGCTTTCAAATACAGGAATAGCATATCGGCCCCAAATTTAAATCACAAAATGGTTTTATAGTGGATCATATGGGGAATCTTTATACTGTCCCACTACTACCTCATCGCCAACCGACACCGTTTCTTTGTCCACAGCGCTGACATGCTGACCAAAAACGATCTTTTCATTGATCTTTTGCCGGGATAAGGTCAAAAGTGGTTCACGTCCTTTGTCTCCTGTAACGGGATCATAGGTAGTGACCACACAACGTTCGCACGGCTTTAAACCCTGAAACCGGTTACTTCCAATAAAGAAGTTACTCCAACGGAATTCTTCGAAAGGCTCACCTCCTTCAAAAACCAAATTAGGCCTGAACCTTTCCATCTCCAACGGAACCTCCAGACGGGAATTGAGATCATTCAGGGATGCTTTCCCTACGATCAGATAAGGATACCCATCTGCAAAGCTGACCGTACCGTCACCCCATTGAGACTTGATACGGCGATCGGCTGCTTCAGGCATATGTACCAGCCTGCATCTGACTCCTAAACGATCGGAAAACCAGTCATCCCAGTTTCGTTCACCCGCTATGGCTTCTACCTCAGAACCCCAGACACTCGTGTGAATACGCTCTCCTTCCTGAATTTTGTGAGGAATTGTCATCGCCTCCCCCCTGTAGGATATGTTATAGGTCTCCTCCCCGATCTCTACCTTAAAAAACAGGAATTCCGAATACTTGCGAATGGTCATGAAAGTGTTGTTTTCGTCGACAAGCATCCACCTCCGGTCATGCTCAAGACCTTTTTCCATCACTTTTGCGTTATTTAACCATACCCCGCCAAGAGACTTAACAGGGTATACGTATATATCGGACAGATAGCGTTTTGTCATGTTTGGTACGATGGATTATATTTTATTGACAGAAGTATTACTTTTAACATTGAAAAGTTATCCGCTAAGATCGTTGAGATAATGGTAAAATTTCATTCAAATACCTGTCATTTTGTTTAAAAATAGAATCTTTGTTGAGCGCCTGAGGTCGGAAAATGTCTTTGGGTGGGAAAATATGGCGCCGGTGAGCAAAACAAGTTAAAGTACAATTGCAAAAGAATAATCATGAGTGAACAATCAAATCTCTGGTATTTTCAGGACGTTGACCTTTTCAATGTTTTGTGTCCTCATAAGATAAAGAGCATTGAAGAGCGCCATGAGTTCAATCATTTTAAAAAAAATGACTTCATCTATTTTCCCAATGACAAGGCCAAGCACATTTTCATGATCGCTGACGGGCGGGTCAAGATCGGCCATTATACCGAAGGTGGCAAGGAAGTAGTGAAAGCTATACTTGGCAAAGGTGAGATCTTCGGAGAGCTGGCCCTGACCGGAGAAGAAGTGCGAACGGATTTCGCCCAGTCCATGGATGAGGATACTGTTGTGTGTCCAATGAGTATTGAAGACATGCAGGCACTGATGGCAGACGACAAGGAATTAAGCCTCAAGATCTACAAGTTGATAGGACTCAGGGTCAGAAAGCTGGAACGTAAAATCGAATCGCTGGTATTCAAGGACGCACGCACCCGTATCATCGAATTCCTGAAAGACGCCGCTGCGTGGAAAGGCCGAAAGGTAGGCTTCGAAACCATGATCCCAACAAAACTTACTCACAAGGACATTGCTTCCCTGACCGGTACCTCCCGTCAGACGGTAACCACCATTCTTAACGAGCTCAAGGAGAGTAACCTCATCAACTTTGACCGGAGAAAAATCCTGATCCGGGACCTGGATAAGCTGAAATAAAATACATATATTATATGTATTTTATACATAGTTTCGTATATTGACCGTGTCAAATCTAAATACTTATCATGATGCAATCGGATGTGTTAAAAGTTACAATGAACATGAGTAGTAAAACCATTGAAGATGTAGAAGCCATATCAAAAATGATAGGGATCAATAATCGAACTTCAATTGTTGCAATGGCATTGAGTGCTTATAAAAGGCTACTTGAATTACAGGAAAAAGAAAACAATACCTTTTTAGCTGAAAGCCCCAGTGGCGTCAAAACCAAATTTGAGCTGATCCATTAAGTATGACCCCAGAAGATTCAGATCAGGTAGACTGGACACAGGACCCGGTACAGGATATTTCAGACTTAATCAAAACCGAGGTCAGTGAAAAAGATAAGTTCAATCTCGCCAAAGACATACTGAAAGCATGCGCGGCCCTGTTTCTGGTCATAATGATCCTATACCTTACCAGCAAGTACCTTGATATTCACGAAGAAATGGAAAAGGTGTAGTCATTTTCCTCTCAAGCACTTTATGGGTTGATAAGTCTGATCATCGGGTTTTATTTTGGAGGAAAGATCAACAATGACTAACCCTACTCTGTCAGATTGGTTTTAAGAACAGTTCATTCTACAGAAAACCGGTTGCGGGTTGCCAGTTAAAAGGAACCCGCAACAGGCAACCCAGTAATCATTGACTATCCTAAAATTGCTAAAATGACGTGTAAATTCTTAACTTGACAAGGTTAGGAGTAATAAATAACACGTCTTTCCAATAACTACCTCCAAAGATCCGTACCTCGCAGATCCTGTTCATCATCGATGTCATTGAGCTCTTTTAACAGGGAATAGCTAAGTTTTTGCTGTTTTACATTCCTCAGGGTTTCTTTTAGCACCGTGGCTGTACTCCATTGGCTGACTTCAAAAACCCTGGCATCAGCCCTCTTCATACCGATCAGGTAGTACCCCCCATCCCTTGCAGGCCCAATGACCACATCACTTTTCTCCAGGCTCTGAAATGCCTGCTCCACAATTTCAGAAGTAAGCTCAAAAATGTCGGTTCCTATCAAACAAACCGATTGATATCCCATCCCCAGGCCTTCCGAAACAGCACAGTACATCCTCTCTCCAAGGTCGGTGCCCTGCTGTAGCTTTTTTATATACTTCTTTTCCCAGTGGTCTTCGGTGTCTATATAATCTGAGTAGTAGATCGCTACATCAGCATTCACATCCCGAACTACCTGCTGTGTATGATTCACCAGCTTTAAATAAACAGCCAGCGCAGTCTCATCGCCAAGAGTTTTGGCTAACCGTGTTTTAACCTTTCCGAGTTGCGGGTTTTTACAAAAAACGATCAGAAGCCTCGCCATCTAGTCATATACCTTCACTCCCTTGACCAACCACCTTGACCAGTTCTTATTATAGGTATGAACACTGTCGGTGGGTATGTTCTGCTGGTTTATCACAGGATTATCGTTGTTTTTCCAGTCGAATATCCCTCCATAAAGGTTAAATACATTCGTGAAGCCCAGCTCCTGTAGCCTTTCTCCGATCTTTTCACTACGGTAGCCTACTGAACAGTACAAAACAACCGGCTTATCCTTGTCCAGATCTTCCACCATGGTAGCAGAAAAGTTGTCATAGTCGATAAAACGGGAATCCCTGAGGTGGCTTACTTCATACTCTTCCACGCTTCGGGTATCCAGCAGAACAATGTCCTCCTTCATGAGCTTTTCACGTAACTCATCCTCGCGGATCAGCTCTACGGTATGGCTTAGCAATGAATTGATCTTTTTATCAAAATCCTTCTGTGACATACAACTAAACGGAACAGATAGCAATAGTAGAAAATTCAGTGTATATATATACTTCGTCATTGTAAAGACATTTTGTTGTTGAACACCCTGACCAGCTCATAACCCATAAAGATCATGACACAGGTATATTCCAGTAACACCACTAACATACTTTCATGGTAAGTGGTTTCAGTGTAACCTATGTAGGTGAGAAATATAAGTCCTGACCAGAGTACCGGAAATCTGATGCCCGTAAGAACGGCAAGTGCGATGAGTGTGGTGATATACCACGGATGTACAGTAGTAGCCATCAGCAAATAAACCAACAATACCCATAGCAGCACCGGAGGCAAACGGACCTTAGCCCCGGTAACAAGGGATATAACCACAATGGACAAAAACGTGATCCCCGACAGCCAGCGGCCGGCACTTCCAATGATGTTGTATCCCTTTACCCAGTAACCTACCTCACGCACGAGATAATATATGCTGGCATTAAACTCGAATTTCTGAAAGTAAAGTGAAATACTGGATCCCATCCCATCCCACAGCGCCAGGTCAAGCAAAGGAACAAACAAAAGCGCGGTAGCCGTGCCGGTGATTAGAAAGAAGAGTGCCAGTTTTTTAAAGCCGAGCCTGCGTATAAATGCCGGCATGAACATAAGCGGCAAGAGTTTCCCGGCTATAGCAAGGCCAAAACCGGCTGCCGCAAAATGGATCTTTTTCTTCTCAAAAAAATAGACCCCCAGTAGCACAAAGAAGATCATAAAAGCCTCAAAATGCAGATTTCCGGTCAATTCCAGAATGACAAGGGGATTGAGAGCGTATATCAGCAAAGCGTGAGGCTTGATGTTATACACCATGGTCAACTGAAAAAGCAACCATAACGTACCTGCCTCAGCAATCAGAATACAACTTCTGATGAATACAGCACTGCCATGTACCGAGTCCGATACTATCGTGGACAGCCAGAATATAAATTGCGCTACAGGCGGATAAATAGTATAGTAATGAGGGGAATTTAGCTTGCCGTACAGTTCCATGGAAATGTTTTCCGGTAGTTGTGCTGTCTCCACCAGATCGCCTGGCAAGTGGGCGAACGGATGGATCCCTGCACTGATCAGCTTTCCATCCCACACAAAACGATAGATATCATCAGACAGGTTCGGAAAGGAAAACAGTAACAGACACCTGAACACAATGCCCACCAGGACAAGACCCTTTACACTGAACTGCTCCAAAACCTTGAGAATAGCGACGTAAGCCAAAAAAAGTACGCCATAGGCGACCATGAGATTCCATGACTGGTGCCTTTCGAGGAAGTAGGCAATGTAAATATAAAATAGAGCAGATAGGAGTGTGAAACCATAAAACCTCAAACCCGACCGCTCAGCGCCCATAGCTGAAAGGCTTAACGGAATGATAGAACACACTGGCAAAACCCAGTGCCAGCATGAGGTGAAAGATAATGAGTCCCCAGTCATTAAGGTAAATACCAGCAGCTATCCCTGCAATAAAGTAGAGGCTCAGTAATCCCTCCAGCACCGTCAGCCAGCTTAATGAAGGCCGTATGTATTCATTTCCCTGCCAGGACTCCCCTTTTTTGGTAATGTTAAACTTCGGTGTGCGGATAAAAGGACTTTTAAAACCAAACAATCCTTCCAGCACAGCGAGACCGTTGTGAAGCGACAGCCCCATGGATACAATGAGAAAGGAAGGAAATATCTTCCAGTAGTACCGTCTCGTTTTCACTGGATGAATGCTCTTACTTGCCACCCAGTAGAAAAAGGCAATGGAAAAGAAGCCGATCAAAAATATACTTCCCAGATCAAATAAAAGTGTAAGACCAGGATTGGCATCCTTTATAAAAAGCATGGGTATGCTGAGTACTGAAGCCAAAAGCAAACAAACAAAGACTGAACTGTTAAGCAAATGGAACATCGCATGTATTTTATCCATCGTTCTGATATTGGATGCCAGTACCTGCGGAAGATTTTTTCTGGCTGTTTCAGCAGCGCCTTTGTTCCATCGGTATTGCTGTGACTTGATAGCAGGCATGATCACCGGTAATTCTGCCGGGGCTACACAATCTTCCAGGTATTTGAATTCCCAACCCTTCATCTGAGCCCTGTAGCTAAGGTCAAGGTCTTCGGTCAGTGTATCTGCTGACCATCCACCTGAATCCACTATGGTGCTTTTGCGCCATACACCTCCTGTGCCATTAAAATTGATGAAACTTCCTGCATGATTCCTTCCGCTCTGCTCCACGGAAAAGTGCGCATCCAGTCCAAAAGCCTGCAACTGGGTCAGCATCGAATAGTCGCGATTAATATGGCCCCACCGGGTCTGTACGAGGCCGGTATCTTTACCAAACTGCGAAACGGTACGTTGTAAAAAGTCCTTCTCAGGCAGGAAATCCGAATCAAAAATAGCGATAAACTCCCCTTTGCAGATCTCAAGACCATATTGCAGCGCTCCGGCCTTAAATCCTTCTCTGCCGTCTCTTCTGATATGTACAATATCCAGCCCTTTGGCTTTCCATTCCTTCACTTTCTCACTTACCATCTCCACTGTCTCATCAGTGGAATCATCCAATACCTGGATCTCTAATGCGGTGTGGGGATAATCAAAATGACAAACAGCATCGATCAGCCGGTTTACTACATATTTTTCGTTGTAGACAGGCAACTGAACGGTCACTTTAGGCCATTGTTCAGGGAAGGTATTTATATCACCCTTTGTCTTTTTCTTACTTTTCAAATAGTGCCATGCAAGATGAAGCTGCCCCAGACTGAACAGAAAGATAAAAAACAGGCTGACGCAGTACAGCGATATGATAACGTACTCCAACATCACAAATATTTAAAGATCGTCCATATGATCTTATATCCGGCCATGATCGTACCTTTTACTGTGCCGGATATTTTGGAAAACCCTATTCTTTTCCTGTAACTCACCGGTACCTCAGTACACTTCAGGCCGTTCTTTGCTGCCTTTAACTGCATCTCCACAGTCCATCCGTAGGTCTTGTCCTCCATGCCAATGGCCATCAATCTATCATACCTGATAGCTCTGAAAGGTCCCAGATCAGTAAATTTAATGCCGTACAGCAGTTTTAACAATCGTGTTGCCAACCAGTTACCAAAAATTTGCTGAGGGGTCATAGATCCCTTTTCCAGATTACCCAAAGCCCTTGACCCGATGACCAGGTCCATGCCATTCTCCTGTATGGGCCGGATCAGATCTGTCATTTCCTGTGGATAATCAGAATAATCAGCATCAATAAATACAATAATATCCGCTTTGTCAACTGACGACCTGACATATTCCATTCCCTTAAGGCAGGCTCTTCCATAGCCTTTCACCTCTTCCTTCAGTACAGTAGCACCGGCCTCCCGGGCTACCCGTTCCGTTTCATCAGTCGATGCATTGTTGACAACAATGATCTCGTCAACCACGTCTCCCGGAATATCCCTTATCACATTTCCCACCCCGTTCTGCTCATTGAACGCCGGGATGATCACTTTGACAATCAGGCTCATTTTCTATTCTAAAGCGAGCATGCAAAACTAATTGAATCCGGTAGGAATCAAACGGTAAAGAGAGGTCATTTATAAGACAAAAGCAGGTAACGCTCACACTCCGGCCAGCGAGAGGTCAAATTGGGTAACGGACGAGCGATAGGCGCTTAACTGAACAGTTCCATCGAGCTTGCCCAGGGCCAGCCTGACAGCATACAGTCCAAGCCCCGCTCCCATGGATTTGTGGGTTCCACGCTGGAACATTTTAAATATCCGGTTCTTCACAGCCGGATTTATATTACCGCCGTTATCAATGACTGACAACTTCAATGAGTCGTTTTGCTTTTCAGCTGAGATCACGATTTCCGGTGAAGAATCAGTAGCCCCATGCTGGATAGCATTTTTTATTAACTCTCCTACAGCAAGTGTCAGAATTTCCCGATCCGTATTCAATGTGATATCGGAGATGTTTTCCATTCTCAGATTTATGGAAGCATTCTCAATCTCGTACCGGAATTGCTTTTTGATATGATCCAGTACCTCGCGCAGCTCAAAAACTTCCCGTTTAAGCTTCTTGCTTTTGATCTGATAAATAGCGTTGATACTTTTTATCCTGTCAATAAGTCTGTTGGCAGATTGGTTGATCATCCTGATCAGGGATTGGGTCTGAGGATCCCTGACATCATATTGTGCAATGGTACACAACCCTTTTAATGTGGAAATAGGTCCCTGAATATCATGCGAAGAGCGGTAAAGGAATGTTTCCAGGTCTTTATTGGCCTTTAATAAATCATGCGTTCGCTTTTTTACCTGTTTATCCAGGCTCCTGTTGCGGGCCTCTATCGTATTCTTGGCTTCTTCAAGCTTATCATTGTTCAGTTTTATGAGCTCGCTCTGAAGCCGGATCTCCTCATTTTTTTCTTCCAAAAACTTTCTGGACTCCTCCTCTGCCCTCAGAGTACGGTTAACAAACGAATAAAGCAACATGGAAAAAGGGATCAGGATCACTAATGCCAGCAATGTGTTTCTCGCCAGAGAGCCCAGTGACTTTTGAATAAAAAAACTAATACTTTCGTCTACCTGCAGTAGTGCTACGGTAGATCCATTGGAATCCTTTACCGGAGCGTACGCTGATAACCAACGGCCATTTTCATCTTCATAGGAATCGAGTATTCCACCCTTTTCATAGTTTTCCAGCAACTCTCCGGGGAACAACTCATAGTCGTGCCGGTAGTAAGGTCGCTCAGCAGAAGTGACCAAAAACTGGAACCTTTGAAGTTTCGCATCATATACCATGGTATATACCGGGCTTTCCAGGTCATTGATCTGATAAATCCTCTTAAGCTGATCATGTATCTGCCTGTAAAGTGTGTCCTGACCACTATCTGTTATATCATCTTTACGCAGGAAAGCCCTTTGAAGCTTCCGGAGCTTATCTCCGTCTACTTGTAGCGAGGCCGTGTAGGAAATAGCCTTTAATCTGCTTAAAACCTCGATTTTGGAACTTTTAACGTAGGAAAAATGGGCCTGGACTATGAAGTAGATCACTAACAGCACGATGGACGAAAATACCACCAATAGAATTTTATGCCTGCCGTGTAGTCGCATAATAAAGCCAGCTATTCAGGGTTTTACTTAATAATGTATTCCCAAAGCCGGGTATGAGTAACCCCTGAAATACAGCTAATGAAGTGATATACACACTTTTACCGACTACCTCCAGGTGAAATTACTGATTTAGATGAAAACGCACAGAGAGGCAAAAACAGATGAGTCAGGTCAATATACCATGTTTCTGTGCACCAATACCCTTATCCCTATGTTGCTAATATGCCCGGGCAAAAACCACTCTTCCTTTTGAGTCTTTCCCGCTGTAGATACATTTGCCTGCTTCCTCTCTGAAATCAAGCGGGATACATCGTATAGTGGCTTTGGTCTCTTCCTTGATCTTTTCTTCCGTTTCGGCGGTACCATCCCAGTGAGCCATTACAAACCCTCCCTTATCATCCAGCACGCGCTTAAAATCGTCATAGGAATCCACAGAAGAAGTGCTCTCAGTCCTGAAATCATGTGCCTTGCGGTAGATATTGGACTGAATATCTTTCAGTATAGTTTGAATGTATTCTGCAACACCTTCCACATTTTTAGTCTGCTTTTCTTTGGTATCACGGCGTGCTACTTCTACAGTGCCTTCTTCCAGATCCCTTGGACCGATGGCCAGCCTTACAGGCACACCTTTTAGCTCGTACTCTGCAAATTTCCATCCCGGCGAGTTGGTCTCACGGTCATCAAATTTGACGCTGATATCCATGTCCCTCAATTGAGATTGAATATTGTCTGCCACTTCCCTGATGGAATTCAGCTGTTCTTCCGATTTAAAGATAGGAACGATAACCACCTGAATGGGAGCTAACTTAGGGGGCAGCACCAAACCGTCATCATCGGAATGCGCCATGATCAGGGCACCCATCAGTCGTGTACTTACTCCCCATGAGGTACCCCAGACATAATCCTCTTTTCCATCCTTACCGGCAAACCGTACATCGAACGCTTTCGCGAAATTCTGACCCAGAAAGTGAGAGGTGCCTGATTGCAGCGCCTTCCCGTCCTGCATCAGGGCTTCGATACAGTAGGTGTCAATAGCGCCGGGAAAACGCTCACTTTCTGTCTTTACCCCTTTGATGACCGGCGTAGCCATAAAATTCTCGGCGAAATCAGCATATACATCCAGCATTTGCATGGTTTCATCTTCCGCTTCCTGCCTGGTAGCATGGGCGGTGTGTCCTTCCTGCCATAAAAACTCCGCCGTACGCAAAAAAAGTCTCGTACGCATCTCCCACCTTACTACATTGGCCCATTGATTTACCAATATAGGCAGGTCACGGTATGACTGTATCCAGTTTCTGTAGGTACTCCAGATAACCGTTTCAGAGGTAGGCCGCACTACCAGTTCTTCCTCCAGTCTGGCCTCCGGGTCCACTACCACACCACTGCCATCATCCGCATTTTTCAGTCTGTAATGCGTCACCACAGCGCATTCCTTGGCGAAACCTTCAACATGGTCAGCCTCACGGCTGAGGTATGATTTGGGCACGAATAATGGGAAATAGGCATTGGAATGCCCGGTATCCTTAAACATTTTGTCAATGGCAGCCTGCATTTTTTCCCAAATGCTGAACCCATAGGGTTTGATCACCATACAACCCCGAACAGCGGAATGCTCCGCCAGATCTGCCTTTTTCACCAGCTCATTGTACCACTGAGAATAGTCCTCGCTGCGTTTGGGTAAGCCCTTAGCCATAAACTAGTTTGGTATGTTTTTTGTTATACATTAAGTGATAAACGGCGACAAATATAATGATAATTATGTATCCGTTTTTTGGAATTGTCGTTGAATAAATTATGTTTATATATTAAAACAGCTGTCCTATGAATACCTACCATAAAATATACGCTCTGGTCACTCTGATGGTACTTTCGGCTATTGCTACGGTATCCGCTCAGTCTGACGAATATGATCCGATGTATTTTGGCCCCAATGACCGCACGGTGAAAGAGAAAAAAGTAGCCAGGGAAAATGCCAAAATTCAAAAAATAGAGGAAACTGCGCTTATAAACCCGGAGGAAAGCTATTCCCAGAAAAATGTAAATCCGGAGTACCTGGCAAAATACAGAGCGGATCAGGAAGAAAGTGATAAAGGAGATTCATATCGGGAAGATGAATACTTTGACGAAAGCTATAACGATCAAAATATCAATAACCTCCCTAACAATGCAGATGTAGTAGTCAGGGACAGGTTTGGTAATGTCACTTATTTTAACGATTTCAACGATGTATACTGGAGTGATCCCATGTTTTATCGTGGTTCGGCATTCGATCCTTTCTATGGACCGGGCTTCGGATTCAACCGGTGGAACCGATGGAACAGGTTTGGACCCCGCTGGTCAGTTAATGTAGGTTTCGGATGGAATTCATGGAACAGGTGGAACCGATGGAATACAGGTTTTGGGATAAGCTATGGCTGGGGTAATCCATGGGGATTTTATGATCCCTGGTTCTACGGAGGTGCAGGTTTCGGAGGTGCAGGTTTCTATGATCCATGGTTCTATGATCCTTTCTTCTGTCCTTCACCTTTCAGAAACAATGTTGTAGTGATCAACAATTCTGACACCCGGGGCACTCGAACCATAAGAAGGGGAGTAAGCTCTTCAAGGGTAGCCGCAGCGGACAGGTCGGCAACGAGAAGAAGCAACACCGTATCGGACAATGTGGTGGCAAACGGAAGATCAAACGGACGCGTTTCCAGCGGTACTACCAGAACAAGATATGCAAGTGAATCCGGCAGAAGCAGGTATACATCAAGAACTGCGGACAATGATAGCCAAAGCAGGTACTATCGCAGATCACGTTCAGGTAGCGATGAAAGTGCCGTTTCAAGGACAAGTAGTTCACAATCCAGCAGAAGTACCTATACCAACAGACGGTCTTCACGCTCAACTTCCAACTACTCGAGGGATTCACGATCCTATCAAAACAGTTCGAGAAGCCGATCCACTGGTTCGAACAGTTCCGGATACAATCGTTCCAGCCGTTCCCGGTCCAGCAGTAGCTTCAGCAGGCCGTCCAGCGGATCAAGATCGAGCAGCTATAGCAGACCATCCAGTGGATCAAGATCTTCAGGAAGCTATAGCTCTGGCTCTCGCAGCAGAAGCAGCGGCGTATCAAGATCCAGCGGAGGTTCCAGAAGCTCTGGAAGCAGAAGTTCATCAGGAAGAAGAAGAAACTAAACTACCTGATATCAGGAGCTAAAAAGCACAGCCATGAGAGATTTGAATAAGCTTATTGTAATAAGCATGGTAGGAGTATGTCTGAGCTTTGCCGGCTATACTCAGGATGCGTCCGATTTCCCGGGCCTTGTCTTCGACCTCAGCCGGGCAAACAACGGCGGTAGCGCCCGAATACTGGGCCTTGGTGGAGCGCAAACAGCCATAGGAGGAGATATCAGCTCGGTTTCATCGAATCCTGCCGGGCTGGGATTCTTCAACCGGTCTGAGGCATCCTTTAGCGCACAGTTCAATGGCATCAGTTCATCCTCTACCTACCTGGGAAGCACGGCCGATGACTCCAAACTCAATGTGAACCTGCCCAATCTGGGTGCGGTCATCAAAAGCGGCCGAAGCAGAGGAAAATGGAAAAGTCAGGCCTTTGGTATAAGCATTAATCGCATGGCAGACTTTCAGCGGAGAACTACATACGAAGGGAACACTTTCATTGAAATGTTCCCGGCTGATCGGCCGGCAGATTTTTTGGAATCAGCCACATTTGATACCGAGCTCAATGGAAATAACCCCGTTTTTTTCAGCGATTTTGCAGAACTTGCTTTTTCCATAGGCCTTACTGAAGTCTTTGAAGACGCCGACAATCCGGGTGAATTTTTTGTAGACAGGAATATATATGATACAGAAACCGGCGAGCCGGCATTACCTGTGGAGGATTTCCCTACCCGTCAAAGAGAAACGGTAGATGTACGGGGGGCAAGTTCCCAGTTTAGCTTATCATATGGAGCAAATTACGATGATAAGATCTATCTGGGAGGCGGTATAGGGATAGCCAGTTTCAATAAAGATGTGGAACGTATATTTACCGAGGCACCTACCAGATCTGACCTGTCAGAACTTCGGCTGACGGACGTCTACGAACAAAGCGGCATAGGGATAAACGCCACACTTGGCATAATGGCACGACCGGTGAATCCAGTATTGTTAGGGTTGAGCTACACCACTCCTACCTATTACAGTGTCTCCCAAACCCAGGAACTGGAACTTACCGCCCAGTTTAACGATGGTGAATTTTTCCCGGCATCTATTCTTTACCCGGATTTTGACTACAACGTTACTGCCCCCTCAAGGTTGAGAGGAGGAGCTTCCTTCTTTTTCAACAAGAACGGATTCATTACCGGTGAGGTGGAATATGTGGATTACGGCGGTGGCAGATTATCCGGAGCTGATGACGGCGAATCATTTGACGGGGATAATCGGGTCATTGATAATTTCAACCAAACTTTCAACTTTAGAGTAGGTGGAGAATATCGATATGACATTTTTCGGTTACGCGGAGGATTTGCCTACCTTGATGACCCTTTTGATGATGACCTCGACGAGACAGAAACCCAGATCACCTTCGGAGCTGGTATCAGAAAAAAGGAGTTTTATGTTGACCTCGCTGTGGCCAGTGTAAACGGGCCTGAGTCACAGATAAGCCCATATCCCGGGGCGCCACTGGCTATTGTGGAGAACGACAACATGCGGGTTACCTTTACTGTGGGGTTCACTTTTTAGTGGTTATTAAAGACTGGTTTCTCTACTGGTTGGTCTCAATAGATCTATTTTATTTACTTCCACGGTAAATGCAAATCTCAAAATGAGCAGTTTTTGCTGAGTTTTGGGGTTTTAACTTCGGTTTTAATCCCACACGCCTGCGGGAAGGGGCACCTGTCCGCTGTACAAGATTTTGGCAGACGGGAAAGAAAAAACATCACCACCAAAAGCCATTTTCCCGGCGGAACGTGCTTCCCGGCCCTTATAGGCCGCTCACCCAAAGGCTTCAAAGTCTCTCTTTCAGCAAGCTTTCGGAATGGACGTCCTCCCTCCAATTGTTAACAGAATTTTCAAGGATACCCTCAACAGCTTTGATGAGCATCGGAGGAATGGTTCTCAACAAAAACAAGGGAATATAAACTGAATCTTATTTCCTACTTTGGGCTTTTCATTTGCAGCTACCAATCGTGGCTTAAGTTCCTGCAAAAGTCAATCATTTTAATCAACTCCCAAAAGCCCCGGAATTTTCGGGATAAAAAAAATCCCGGTCATTTCTGGCCGGGATCTATCTTTAAGTGTTATCCTAATTTGAACGTGATAGGCAAAATAATTCGTTGCTTCACCGGTTTCCCACGTTGCTTCGGAGGGCTCCATTTGGGAGCACCCTGTATCACTCTTACGGCTTCTTCATCACAACCTGCACCAATACCTTTGACAGCCTGTACATCGGTTAAAGTTCCGTCTCTATCTACTACAAATTGCACATATACCTTCCCTTCTATGCCCATTCTGCGTGCCTGAGCAGGGTATTTCATTTTCTTACCTACGTAATCGTAAAATGCCTGGTACCCCCCAGGAGGCATAGCAGGGTCTTCCACTATCTGGAAGATCTCATCGGCTACTTCTTCTTCCGGAGCTTCTTCTACTATTATATCTTCAATAACTTCTTCTTCTGTGATCTCAACATCAAGATCCACCTCAATCTCTTCCTCGATTTCCTCTTCATCCGGGACTTCTATGATCTCCGGTTGCTGGATCTTTGGTGGAGGTGGTGGAGGTTGCTCTGTAGGAGGGATTTCCAACAGGTCTTCAAAATCATCCGTGACCTGGCCGAGGTCTACCAGCGATCCGTCGTCATACTTCTTATACTCAAAGGCAAACACCACGATCAACATCGCAGAAAACAGGCCAATGTTAAAGAAAAGACCACCTTTTTTACCGAGATCCGCTGACTCGTTCTTTTTAGCTTCCATTCAATAATAGGTCTTAGTCCAAATTAGTTTAGAGTGTTACTTTCAAATATACAAAACTTTCGATCAAAATGTTCATTGTTCGAATAGCTTATTGTGCAAATAAAACAACGCAACGCCCAAAAAAGATCCAATAATATTTGCCACTGCATCATAAAGCTCCATCCCTCTGTCAGGTATGAAACTCTGCATAAACTCAATAAGGAAACCGTAAATTATCGCTATTAAGGAACCTGTGACAGCATACCGGAAGGCTTTACCACCTCTACCGGCTCTTTTGTATAACCCTGTGATCAAAAGGTAGGACTGGACGAGAAATATACCGGCATGCCCCAGTTTATCGTAATCAAAGAGGCCAATATCAGGTACGGATTTTCCCGGTGTAAGTGTGAGTACCAGAATAAGAAGAGCCCAGGCCAGGGCTCCTATCAGGTATTTGTTCAATTTCAGCTGCCTGTTAACTCTTTATATTGCACTGCATCCAGAAGATCATCCATGTTGGCGTCAGCTGCTATTGAGATCTTTATCATCCATCCTTTTTCGTACGGATCTTCATTGACAAGCTCCGGAGAGGACTCCAGTTCTGTATTGAATTCGACCACTGTACCCTTAATGGGCATAAAAAGATCAGAAACGGTTTTTACAGCTTCTACTGTGCCAAAAACATCGCCCTGTTCTACTTCTTCACCCTCTGTTTCGATCTCTACATAAACGATATCACCAAGCTCACCCTGAGCGAAGTCGGTTATGCCTATAATAGCGGTATCACCATCTATTTTTACCCATTCATGATCTTTCGTGTACTTTAAGGATTCCGGTATATTCATGTTAGAAATTTTACGGCCAAAATTACATTCTTTTTTGGAATGCCGAAATTTTATTGAGCCAAACTGAAACGAACCTGAACCCCCAGTCTGGTGGTAGCTCTTCTGAAGGATGTGGATATTTTGGGCTCGTTGATATTACGCTCAAAATAAAACTGCAGATTGAGTTTTTCATTGAGTACATAGCTGAAATTGGGCCTTAGCTGTATATTCAGGGCTCCGTTGGTGACTGTATTGATCTCGTCGATCCTTCGTTGAATGGTTTCCGTATTGCGTATGGTAAAATTCATTCTGAAGGTGAGGTCATTTTTCAGAGTGACCACCCTTCCCCGTGACTTGAAGGGAAGCTTGAAATTGGCTTTTGTGAAACCCATTTCCACGAGTACATCATTGCTGCGTACTTCAGTGACCTGTGCATTGTTAATATTCAGAGCCATATCCCGCTGTGTCTTGTATTCTACCCGGGCTGTCAGTCGTTTCTTGGTACGTATGTTCACACCGATAAGCGGAGCGAACTGCTCACTGATAATCACCTGGCTTATGTTGTACAACGGTATCAGATCATTATCCGGGTCAGCAAAAACGGTGTTATTGTAATCCTGCAGGCTATTGCTCAGGTCCAGTCCCTGTTCGTATTCAAGGTTACTGTTGTAATTGGTGACAGCATAACTGGACTGATAGGCATGTGTAATGCTAACAGACTGAAATTTCTCCTGTAGTGCCGGTATTTTGCCGAGACCTGCATAATCAATACGCCAGTTGGGGATAGGAATGTTGGGGAAGGGATTCAGATCCACATCTTTGGCGTCTTTGCCTGTATAAGCGGCTATAAATGCCGGAATAAGCACATCCTGCGAGTTGGTATCGTATTCAGGATTAACCAGTCTGAAACGCCTGAGAATTTCAAGCCGGTTTTCCTCAAACTCCTGGAATACGGGAGAGTTGTTATCATCATCATCACGCTGAAATGCCGTTCTTATGGTCAGGAATGAAATATTGTACGACCCGGAACGTGCAGGACTGAACGACCTGAAGTCGTTGAAGCCTCCGGCGGTGTCGTATCTGAATATTTCTTCAAAAGCTGAGGTCTTTGTTTTTTTCGCTGTTAATTGGACCTTGAAGTCCTTAAAAGGTTCAAGATCCGCTCGGACGTTTATATCCTCCGTTTCCGTCTGTGTGAAAGGTGAGGTAAGGTTAGGGTTCGTGGTAAGCAGCCCTTGCTCCGCCAGCCGCGTTCTTATGCCCGGGTCCTGAGAACCAAGCACGAATGCCCATCCCGGTTCATTGAAACTGCTGTCCAAACCAAACAAATATACTCTGGGAGTAAACCCTGTAAGCATGGTCCCTTCGCGTAGCGTATAGGTAGCGTTGATGGATCGTACGGACATAAGAAATTTCACGAAGCCCTTCAATGCCTTGTTTTCGGACTTTTTTGTGGCAGTGGTATCTGCCTGTTGATTTTGTCGCAGGCTGCTTCTTCTGGTACTGCGCGGAGGGGAGTTGATGTCCTTCAGAAAACCCACCTTGTTGTAGAGCTTTACCATGTCAATCTTGCCACTCACGGTGTTGTCCCTGCTGTTTTGGATGGTATTCCCAAAATCAAGCCTTTCAATATCTTCTGGTCTTGAATATAAGGGACCGGCAGTCCAGCCATAGCTGGCCTGGTAGCGATAATCAGCGCTTAACCAGTCCGTAAGGGGGAGCTTATCCAGAGGAAGACGGTAATTGGCACCCAGACTCTGATTGAAGTTCTTCATCCGCCCCAGCCTTTTCAGGTTAGACCAGACGGAATCCTGATATTGTTTTTGACTGATAAACAAGGGCTGTGCCGCTGCAGAATCCGGAGTTTCAAGGCTAAAACCACCGAAAGGACTACTGTTGGGCTCGTCAATAATGGCCTCAGCACGTGCGGTATAGTCAATAGACAGACTTTTGGTAAGATCCCACCGCAGATTATAGTTCCTGTTGAAGGTGAAATACTTTTCAAAGTTCTCCAGGCTGCCATTGTTATCATTGCGGTACAGCCTCTGAACCAGCTGTCGGTCCAGGTCCCACCGCACGGAAATATTTGATGGCAGAGGATTGATATTAAAGTCTTTGATTAGCTTCAGGTATTTGCCGTCAAGGAATTTAGCGTTTTTGAAAGGTTCCCAGGGTTCCATTTCGGGACTGTAATTATAGGCTATCGAGCCGCTTTGATTTTCCCTCAGATAGCGCTGCAGATTGAAATTGGTTTGTACCAATTGACTGTAGGAATAGGAAAAACTGAAATTTTCAATGTCATAGATGTGTTTTTTGGCCTCCTCCTTCACCTTTACCTTTCGTACATTTATAAAATTAATACTCCGTCTCGTCTCGGTGTCAGTTACGATATCTTCATAATCATCCCGGTCCTCCTCCGAGCGGGAAAGCAGCGCTGCATCCAGTGTAATGTCAGGATTGGCAGGGTCGAAGAAGGGTTTTATGGTGGTCTTCTGGTAGCTGACGAACATAGGTACCTTAAGTCCCAGACGCTCCGGAAGCAGTTTATCCAGGGTAACGTTCGCGGAGACATCATAGGAGGTGGTTTCCTCCCGGGTCCTTTCCGCTATTCTGGACTGGATGCCGCCGAACCCAAACGTGGTGTGCCTTACGGTAGCTGTAATGTTGGCAAAATCAGCCAGCTTGGCGTTTAATGTAGCGTTTGCCGCCCAACCCTTGGTGCGATCGAAGTCAGTGACCCTGAGCTCATTGGCCCAGATACAGGCCGACCGAGCCAGGCCGTCACGCGATTTAGGGTTTCGCACTCCTATGGTCAGCCATTCCACAGCGCTCAGATCGGGATTACCTCTCAACCTGATCCGGTGTCTTCCTACCACTTTGGCACTGTCCAGCGGAAACACCTGTCTTTTAGGTATATCGAGCCGGTCTCTTTCGGACTTTAAGGCATACAGTTCATTGATATCAAGGTCAATTTCATTTTCCTCAGGCCATATTTTACTGGGATCCTGTGATCCCGGAGGAGTTATTTTCAGTGGAATTTCTATTTCATAGTAGTTGGAGTCCACATCCGTGCCCATTCGTAGAAAAGCTGTTACCCGTCCGTCTTCGTCTTCAGAGTCACTATCCGCATGCAGGAACATTTTTACCCGTCCATAGTTGATCAGATCGAGGCTTACCTGTTTTATCACAGCCCTTGCCTGCCCGTCCTCTATATCTTCCACACACACCTGCAGGGACTGTTCGTTGAGTCTTCGTTCCACTGCAGACGTATTGTCCCTGTCACGATTAAAACCCGGAGGCAGAACATAGGGCGATTGAGTTGCTGTTCCTGCTGCATTTTCTTCAATGTTCACCACGGATACTGTAAAGTCTTCAGGAACAGCGTCCTCATCACTGCCATCGTTAAAATTGGGTTCCTGAAAACGGCTGAATGAGCGTCTCCACCTGCTGGATATAAAACGGAAGTTAGCCATACGCAACACCACCGGATCCTCAAAATCAGTGAGGTACATACGCAGATAGCGTATGGATTTGAACCCTGAGATATTGCCAAACTGACTGTCAAACTGGCGTATAGGCACCCGGAACAGGTACCACGTCACATCATCTCCGGTTTGGTCCTCCGTTACCTGGTCCACTACATACTTGTTATTGCCAAGATCGCCCGGCTCAAGGTCAACCTTGTATTCATAGTATTCTTCCAGCTCATTCAGTGTGTTATCGTCGTTCAGATCCTCATTATCAGGAATGGTAGTACCGGAAGGGGTGAATAGTGAATTGGCACTGGTAATGATGGGGGAATTGTTTTCATGGCCGTTGAAGTTCTTATACCGCTCCAGTATACCAGCATCTCTCGCATCCAGATCATCGCCAAGGAAATAGGCAAAGTCATCTGCTGAAGGGTCGTCAAAATCTCTAAAATCACTGCCAAAGGAATCGAAATTACGTTCGGCCTCATTGTTCATTCCGTCCATGCCTACGTCCTGATTGGCCCGGGCCTGCTCTGAATTGTCAAAGGCATTGGTGAGAAAGGGCTGCTCAGTAACGAAACCCCAGTCCGTTTGTCGAACGGCCTCCGGGTTGCTGGCTACACCATTCGGAGGCAGGCCATTCTCAAATCCATGTTGATTATCCGGGATCACATCCTCTGAGATACTGCCAAGGTTAAAATACAGGTCTCCTCCACCTGTATTTCCCCTTGTATTCCCACGACCGTCATCTATACCCACATTGGGATTGCCGGGAAGGCGCCCTTCCATAAACGGATCCATAAGCCAGAATTCAATGTATTCCACATTGGCCTTGTCAAAGTCAACTTCGGATCTGATGGCATGTGTTATACCTCCCCAGTTTTGTTTGGGGTTGGTGGTAAGCTCCACTCCATCAGTTGATACCTGTGGATTGTAGTTATAGGGACCTCTCTCCCGTGGGTAGTAGGCCAGGTCGAAGATCTGCTGAAAGTTGATGATATTAGGGTCCAGGCCCGGAAATATCTCCTGTGGTGTAACGGACCGGACATAGTGATTCATCAGGTCCTCTTCGCTGATCCCGTCAGGTGTTCTGCGGTCGTTGCGATAGAAAAGGTTATCTATCTGATACCATGCCAGCTTGGCCCTGAAATAGTTCTGTCCCAGAGGGCCCGCCCCATAGAAGGCAGGTTTATTCCCTTGATCAGGTGTCGCCGCCAGCTGCCATGTTATGGGGTTGTTCAGCGAAAATGGGGTGGCAGTATTCTCAAAGTCGTCGATGTAAGAGGTACCCTCCCCGTCGATAATATTGGACGTGCCGGGGATCAGCTGGGCAAACTCTGCATTGAAGGTAATGCTTGAAGGCTCCTTCGTTTGCAGTATAGGCAGCTTATCCAGCATTTTGGTGAGAAATCTGGAATCCTTCTGGATATTGACATCAAATCCGTATTTCGTATTTCGTGTAGGTTCATTACCCACACTTATTCGGGTGATCAGAGGTCTTTCATTCAAACGCAGGACTGTGGCCCCCAGGTTGATATCATCACTTACCTTGTAGTCGAAACGCGCTCCCAAAAGCGTTCTGGACTGGAAATTGAACAGATCAGCCTTCTCATAGCTGATCGTTATCTTCTTACCGGAATTGAGGACCCCTTCATTGATGATGTTCACCTTTCCGAAAGTATAATCTACCTGGTAATCCATCCCTTCTGTAAGAGGCGCCCCTCCTGCAAAAACCCTTACTGAGCCCTCAGCAATATTGAAACCGGGTATAACAATTTCATTGCTGGAGCCGGACTGGAACAGACCCTGCAAAAGGAATTTGTTTTTTTCCGATACCAGCTGAGCATCTATAAGTGTACTGCTATACAATTCATCATAGGCGTATTTGGCAATGAGTTCGTCCTCACGGGGATCACCGGAAAAGGCCTGGCGCAAGGCATCACTGAAGGGTTGCAGGAACGGGAACATGATCGTACCGGTTTCTGTATCAATGGTAATATCTTCTACAAAATCAAAGTTACCGTCACGTTGAGGGTCATTATTGGGATTGAGTTTGTCCAGGCCCAATACCTCGATCAAAGGTGTAGTACTGGTGACAACACCCTCCTGAAGCTGTGGGTTATCAATACCTGTATTATCATCCCTGTAGATCACTCTGAGCTGAAAGCCATCAGGACTTACATTCGTGGCATTCAGGGAGTAGATGTTTTTCATCATAAGATCCCAGGTAGGCACCCGTTCTTCTGGTTCGCCCTGCTCCGGGGCTGCAGTTATACTGATCTTCCTGGGACGCAGCATTTTCAGGAATACTACCTTGTCTTCATCCAGATTGGTATAGTCCCTGGAAAGCTCCCCTACCGTAAAGGGGCGGCCATTAAAGCTGTACTGATAGGAAACAGCAAGTGCCTCATCGTTCTGGAGCTTACGGAACAGTGTGATATATCCCAGCTTGGTATTGACCGTGTATTCATTGAAGTCCAGCTTCCGGGCACTGGTTATTTTTTCGAAGTCAAGACCTTCGGACAGTCCCAGCCCTTCCAGAAAGCCATTGATCTGATCGGAATTCCGCTGATCGGAGTTCTGGTCAGGCAGGGCACCGTAGAGCGAGTTGGCCTCATTGGCATTGGCGATAAAACTGGGGTTGGGGGCGACCACATTTCCCCTGTATATATTCGCCGTGTTCGGTTCGGCCAGGTCCATCAGCCCTACCACATCCCGTAGGGTTTCGGTATCATTATTACGGTTCACCACATAAACTTCCACATTGGTCACGTTCACCCCGGAGCTGATCAGTGGTACACCCGCCAGCCACTGTTCATAGTTATCACGAAAGAAATGCCCAAGGAAGAAATGCCGGTTTTCATCGTAATTGGAAGCGAGGATCTCAAACTCACGTCCCTGGACCCCGCCACCCTCTATTTCTATAGTCTCGGATTTACCCCGCTGAGTGGAAGCTACAGTGGTAACGTACAGATCGCCAAATTGTAGCTGTGCCTTTACTCCAAAGAGGTTTTGAGCGCCTGTGATCAGGCTGTTGTTCAAAGGCAGGCTCACATTGCCTATCTCCAGTTTCTGTAAAATGTCCTCCTCAAAGCCGGTATATTCTACCTTCAGATTATTTTCAAAATCGAAGGAATTGTTGTTGTCAAAGTTGGCGGTGACCTGAAGCTTTTCTCCGATCTTGCCGGTAACGTTCATACTGATCTGCTGATCAAACTCAAAACCGCCGTTCCGCTGCTGCCGGATAGGAATATTGGGATTATTGATACGTTGCCACCGGCCTCCGAAATCAAGGGTTACAAAACCTCTGGGGATGATCTCCACATAGGTACCGCCAAAGATCCGGTCAAATACCGGGCTTATGTAAATGGGAGGGATCAGATTTCTGCCACTTACCGCACTTTCGCCATCCAACCCGGCACTTCTGTTTTTCCAGTATTCCTTAAGCTGCTCTCTTTCCTGGTATTGCTTGAATTCTTCAAAAGTCATGGATGAGGTAGGGCGGTAGTTAAGATCACCGATCTTTTCATAGATGGTATAGTTCATACCGGTATCTATCTCTACATCCAGATTCAGACTGGCCGGATCCTGAAGTAAAAGCGGGGAATGACTGGAAGTGTTGCTAAAAGGGTCGCCAAACCGGTCCTTGGGTGTGAAGGTAGGCTTTCTCGAGGGTTGATAAGGCCCCTCTACCGTATCCTTTTCCGTGGTATCCGGCGGTATAATGAAACTCCCGAAATCAACCTTACGCCACGACAGTTGTCTTGGACTCACCGTGAAAGTCAGTCCCAGACAACCCATGAAAGCAAGAAGAAATGCCGATAAAGAACGGTTGAATTTATCGAATACCAAAACTCTAAAATGTTATCAGGCGCTTTTTAATGCTAGCTTGATTAATTCCTCCAATGTAACCGTATTTCCCGAATTTTTCAGGATGGCGTCAATACTTTTTTCAGCAGCAGTTTTGCTGATTCCAAGGGTCGTTAAAGCAGATAACGCTTCGGTTCTTATGGTATTGTGTTTGGCCGGAATGAAATCTTTTGAGCTTTCCTGCAATCCCTCCCTGCGTATCTTATCCTTCAACTCAAGGATCACACGCTGGGCGGTTTTGGCTCCTACTCCTTTTACACTTTGTATGGTCCCTACATCTTCACTGGCAATGGCCTGTCTCAGCTCTGTGGAGGACAGTGATGACTGGATCATCAGGCCAGTGCTGGGGCCAATGCCGGAAATGGATATCAAATGCAGAAACATTTGCTTTTCTGCCTCATTATTGAAGCCGTAAAGGGCGTGAGAATCTTCCTTTACATGCAACCAGGTATGCAACAGGATATTTTCCTTATCCTTAAGCTCACTGAACGTGGCCAGGGATATGTTCACATGATATCCTATTCCATTCACGTCAATTAAAACATGTGTCGGGTCCTTAAATACCAACTTACCCTTTAAGTACGCTATCATCAGTCAATCTCTTATCATACAATTGGGCATCCACTACGGCTATAGCCGCCATATTCACGATGTCCCGCACAGAACTGCCCAACTGGAGGATATGCACAGGTTTTTTCATGCCCAGCAGGATCGGGCCTATGGCTTCGGCACCACCTATTTCCATTACCAGCTTGTAGGCAATATTACCGGAGGCCAGGTCCGGGAATATCAATGTGTTGGCTCCTTCTTTGGCGAGTTCACTAAAGGGGTAATTCTCTCTTTGTATCTGAGTATCCAGGGCTACATTGGCCTGTATGTCTCCGTCGATAATGAGGTTAGGGTACTTTTCCCGGGCAATTCTCACAGCTTCCTGAGCTTTATGCGGTATTTTACCTCTGGCTGAACCAAAATTGGAATAGGACAATACAGCAACCCGGGGTTCAATATCAAAAAATCTAACGCCCCTTGACGTCATGGCAATAATGTCGGACAGCTCTTCAGGTGTAGGGTCTACATTTACGGTAGTATCAGAGAAGAAGAAAGTCCCTTTCTTGTTCATAATAATATACATACCCGCCACCCGGCCTGTTCGTTCATTGGTCCCGATCACCTGCAGGGCGGGGAAAATGGTTTTTGGATAATCCTTGGTGAGCCCGGATATGAAGGCATCAGCTTCACCTTTTTCCACCATCATACAGCCGAAATAATTCCGGTCACGCATCTGTTTTACAGCCTCGTAAAGCGTAAGTCCCTTTCTGTTCCTTTTTTTGTAAAGCGCCTCTGCATAGAGATGTATCCTGTCGTTTTCATCATAGGTGTCGATCACTTCACAATTGCAAAGATCCAGATTGTGTTCTTCCACCAGGGATTGTATGACGTCTTTTCTGCCCAGTAAAATAGGGGAGGCAATACCTTCGTCCTGAATGATCTGGGCTGCTCTTAATATTTTTATGTCGTGGGCTTCGGCAAATACCACCCTTTTCGGATTCTTCCTGGCCCGGTTGATCACCCTGGACATCAGCTTTTCATCAATACCGATCCTTCGCTGTAGCTCTTCATGGTACCTGTCCCAGTCGGTAATACCTTCTCTTGCCACACCCGACTCCATGGCCGCTTTCGCTACCGCCGGTGAAATAGCAGTGATCAGCCTCGGATCAAGGGGTTTGGGGATCAGGTAGTCTCTCCCAAACAGAATGGTACGATCTCCGTAGGCCTTACTCACCAGCTCAGGCACAGGCTCCTTGGCCAGCTCGGCTATGGCGTGTACAGCAGCCAGCTTCATCTCCTCATTAATGGCAGTAGCCCTTACGTCGAGGGCTCCTCTGAATATGTAAGGAAAACCCAGAACGTTATTGACCTGATTGGGATGGTCCGACCTGCCCGTAGCCATGATGATATCCTCACGGGTTTCCATAGCCAGATCATAGGCAATCTCAGGATTTGGATTGGCCAGTGCAAATACAATGGGCTTATCCGCCATATTCATAATGTCCTGAGGGGTGAGGATGTCCTGTACGGAAAGGCCCAGAAAAAAATCAGCCCCCTTAATGGCTTCTGAAAGCTCATGCAGATCCCTGTCAGTAGCGAATTCAGCTTTGGTAGGATCCAGATGCTCACGATCCTTTCTGATCACACCCTTGCTGTCACACATGATCATGTTCTCCTTTTTTGCTCCCAATGAACAGTACAGTCTGGTACAGGCGATAGCCGCTGCTCCGGCGCCGTTTACTACTATTATGATCTCGTCGATCCTCTTCTCGACCAGCTCCAGAGCGTTAAGAAGGGCGGAAGCTGAGATAATGGCTGTGCCATGCTGGTCATCATGCATGACGGGAATGCTCATCTTTTCTTTCAGCTCCTGTTCTATTTTGAAGCTTTCAGGGGCCTTGATATCCTCCAGGTTTATGCCTCCAAAGGTAGGTTCCAGTGATTTGACTATGGCAACGAATTTATCAGGGTCTTCCTCATTGATCTCTATATCAAACACGTCGATACCGGCAAACTTCTTGAACAGGACCCCTTTTCCTTCCATCACGGGTTTTGATGCTTCCGGGCCTATATTGCCCAACCCCAGTACTGCAGTACCGTTGGAGATCACACCTACAAGATTGCCTTTGGCGGTATACTTGTAAACATCATCCTTATCTTCGGCGATATCCTTGCAAGGCTCCGCTACACCCGGCGAGTAAGCCAGTGCAAGATCCAGCTGAGAGCCGAGCGCCTTGCTGGGTACCACCTCTATTTTACCAGGCTGACCTTGCTTGTGATAGTTCAGAGCATCCTGCCTTCTTATTTTTATACTCATATTTTGCCGTAAAATTCAAAGGGCAAAAGTAAGAAAACACAGGGAGTATTCCAGTTGAAAGTTACAGGTTCTAAGTTCGACACTGAACTTTCAACATTGAACATCGAACTTAGAACTATGGACCTATGAAGAAAGCTCTGCTTTCACACGGAATGTAGACAGGATAACATCCATTTCCCTTATAAATTCACGCTGGTTTTTTCCAGGGCTGTACACAAATCCTTCGATGTAGTAGAGTCTTCCAAGCTCTTCGTCGACAATGGCATATCCCAGAAAAGGCCCTCCCATGGATATATTGTTGGTTTTCCAAAGTCCTCGCATTTCTACAGCATACTTGTCATTAAAGCTTGTTTCTTTTGTTAAAACAGGGATATAAGGAACTGACGTTTCCGTTACAATGTAGGACTCGGGCAGGTCGGGATCTTCGAATAGCTGGTTCCTTGCTACGGAATCCCTCAAAAGGATGAGATTTTCCTGCTTGAAATCATTTTCAGAACGATAATCCCGGTAGGTGATGAATATGTTCTTGTCGCTTTCATCATTGATCTGTCTGAACCACACGAAGCCCTCTTCATTGACCACCAGCTTATAACCGAAGGGGACGCGCATGGAACATTGGTGTTCCTCTTTCAGCATATCCCTCAGGCCTGTGGATTCCTTGGCCTTGAAAAGACCGGCGGTGAGTCGGTTTTTTTCGGCCTGGTTGAAATAATTCTGTAGCGCAGCCTGATTCTCACGGATACGGCTCACAAGTGCATCTTCAGTGCTGCTGAAAAGGTACATCAGGTTTTGCCCTCTCGCGAATTCATCGGAGGTGGTGTGAACGAATATGCGTGGATCTTTCTTTATCCTTTCCAGGGAAGACTGTGTAAAAAAGGTTTTGAGGGTGCGTGTTTCGGCTGAGCGACTGTCCAGTGTCATTACAAATACCAGATTTTTCACACCTTTTAGAAGGTCGTTGAGTCTTCGGGGATCCACCCTGTTTACCTTGAACATGTATTCCGCTCTGGGCAGGCCCGGCACCTCTGCGCGGAATGTTTCCCTGACTGCCTTCCCC
This sequence comes from Flammeovirgaceae bacterium BBD 1991-12, assembly GCA_001657315.1. GTDB lineage: Bacteria > Bacteroidota > Bacteroidia > Cytophagales > Cyclobacteriaceae > Fulvivirga. The sequence goes on from LYSV01000019.1 coordinate 34,853, forward strand.
AGGTTACCTGCCCAGTGAGCAGAGTCCATTACGACGATCATTTCTCCAGCCCTTCCGGTAGCTTTGGGGAGGAGTGCCTTACTTTTTGAGCCCTCGTTGCCACTACACGCGGAAACCAGGAGTAGGATAAAAACAGAAAATGCAAACGATACTATTTTCATATAGGTTTTATTTTTATAACCCCAAAGAAGCGATAAGTCACCGGAATGTCACCCGTCAATGATCAGTTGCTGGCCGGGTTTGATCTTATTGCTCTGAAGTTTATTCATCTTTTTTAACTTTTCGATACTGAGCCCATTAAACTTTCTGGAGATATCCCACAATGTGTCGCCAGGCTGAACTACATAGGTTTTGGCATCCTTCGGTATGGGCATCGTTTTTTGAGCGGAGTTTTTTACCATAGCAGGCTCAAAGCCCGGTTTCTGCCAGATATTCAGCCTCTGACCTACCCTGATGGTATTGCCACGTAAGCGGTTCCACTTTTTGATATCGGATACCCTTACCTTAAACCTTTGGGCTATTTTGCCCAATACATCTCCACTTCGTACACGATAGACTATTTTGTCCCTGCCATATGTGCTGCCTACACTGTTACGGGCCCTGTACTCCAGTTCCTTCCTGCCCACTTTACCGGCACTGTCCAGAATAGCATCTCTGTCAGCGGAGAATAATTCTTTCGACTCTGCGGGCAATCTTAATACATAACCCTTTGTAATCTCCGGCAACACTTTATGTTTTAATGCCGGGTTCAGGTCGCTGAGGTCATCCGTACACAGGTTCAGTTGGTTGGCAAGCGTTTCGAAATGCACATAGGACTTTACCATAATGGTATCCGTTTCCATCCGATGCTTTATGTTGTCTTCCGTGAAGTTGTGCTCTTCAGCATAATTCAGCACATAGATCATCGCTACAAACTGTGGCAGATAGGACCTTGTTTCACGGTAAAGGTGTGGATAGATCTGCCAGAAGGTCTTTTTATACCCCGAACGTCTTATGGCCTTTCTGACATTCCCCGGTCCCGTATTATAGGCGGCTATCGCCAGCTCCCAGTCTCCGAACATATTGTAAAGCTGTTTCAGAAATCTGCATGCCGCTTCGGTGGATTTTTCCGGATCCATTCTTTCATCGATGTACCAATCCTGATGCAGGTCAAAGTGCCTGCCAGTAAAGGACATGAACTGCCAGAGTCCCACGGCACCAGCTCTGGAAATGGCTCTTGGGTTCAGACCGGATTCAATAATGGAAAGGTACTTGAGCTCATCGGGCAGCCCGTATTTTTTCAGATACTTTTCGAAAATGGGGAAATAAACATTTTTCCGCTCTATGATCATCTTTGTGTATTCACGATCTTTCACGGCAAAGTAATTGATAAACGCGGCCACGCGAGTGTTGTAGTTGAGTGGTATTTCCTTTTCGATACAGGATAGCCGGTCTGCCATCAAGTCATAATCCGTATCACCGGGAATGTACTCATAATCCGATACGGGAGTGAAATAAGACTGAACAGAATCCACTTTTGCCACGGTTGAATCAGTCAATCCCCATGCTGCGGGACCTGCCAACAAGACAATGAAAAAAAATAATCGTTTCATTTCAATTCAGATTTAAAAAATAGTGGGAAAAGACCAGCAGATCCTCCTCCCTGAAATCATCGGCTATCAACTGGAGTCCTACCGGTAATCCTTGGTCCGTACCTACCGGAACTGAAATGGCCGGTAATCCGGCCACCGAAGGTTGTACAGTATACAGGTCTGCCAGATACATCTCCAGCGGATCCTGACTATGCTCCCCAAGCCTGAAAGCCGTGGTGGGGGTAGTGGGTGTAATAATAAAATCGTATTCCTGAAAAAGGGCCCTCGTCTGATCCCTGATGAGCCTGCGTACTTTCTGAGCTCTGGTATAGTAGGCATCATAATAGCTGGCGCTTAAAACAAAAGTGCCCAGCATGATCCTTCTTTTTACCTCTTCGCCAAACCCTTCTGTTCTGGTCTTTTTATACAAGGATTCCAGATCCTTTGTATTTGGGCTGCGATAACCGTACCGTACCCCATCAAAGCGTGACAGGTTTGAACTTGCCTCTGCCCATGTGAGGATGTAGTAGGTGGGCAGTATATGTTCCAGCAAAGGAAAATCCACCTGCTCTACGGTATGTCCTTCGGCTCTGAGATGGTCCAGAGAACCGAGCACATTGTTTTTAACACCCGGCGCCAGTCCTTCACTTTCAATAGTCTCCCGGATACAGGCGAATTTGTACCTTTTTGCCGGTTCATGCAGTTTTCTTCCATAGGAAGCTACAGACCTTCCGGATACAGTGCTGTCAAAATCATCCTCACCTGCTATAATCTCCAATACCAGGGCGATGTCTTCGGTATTCTTGGCGAATATGCCAATACTGTCGAACGACGAAGCATATGCTACCAGCCCGTGGCGGGATATTCTGGAATAGGTAGGTTTCAGGCCTATAACGCCGCAAAATGCAGCCGGCTGACGGACAGAGCCCCCTGTATCGGAGCCCAGTGCCACGAGACACATATCAGCCTGTACAGACACTGCCGCACCTCCCGAAGAACCTCCCGGCACACGCTTATTATCCGCTTCATTAAGTACCGGTCCAAAGGCGGAGTTCTCATTGCTCGATCCCATAGCAAATTCATCGCAGTTGGAACGCCCAATGATGATGGCGTCTTCTGCAAGCAGTCTTTCTACGGCAGTGGCATTGAACTGTGATTCGAAACCTTCCAGTATTTTGCTGCCGGCCTGAAGACGATGATCGGTATGACACAACACATCTTTCAGAGAAACGACCATTCCGGCAAGGCGTCCGGCTGTGCCAGCAGCCAGCTTTTTATCAATTTCTGAAGCTTTTGCTTTTACTTCATCCTCATAAACCTCCAGTAGTGCATTGAGATGCTTTTTTTCATGGATATTGTGGAGGTATTTTTCAACCAACCGGGAGCAGGTGAGCTGTCCATTTTTCAGATCCTTTTGGATTTGACGGAATGAAGTATACATTTCCAACGGACATTATTTTTTTACGGCTTCGTCAGTTGTCTTGGCCGAATCTTCAATATCCTGTTTGATCTCTTTTGTAGCATCTTTAAACTCCCGGATACCTTTACCCAACCCACGAGCAAGCTCGGGTATCTTTTTGGCTCCAAAGAAAATCAAGACCACTAATATGATGATGATCCATTCCCAACCACCAGGCATACCCAGAGCTAATATGTAATTCATGAGAGTCATGTTTTTTGATACCTTGTTTTAATTATACAGCCTATATATAACGTAAAGATAGATATTAATTTGATCAACGTAAAAAGTGGTTGGTTAGTCTTGGGTAGTGAGTCCTTAATCTTAAGTCTTGAGTAATGAGTCGAAAGTGACAAGCTTCAAACAGTCAACTCCAATCTCAATTCCTCGAGAGCCACAGCTGCGGATCGAGGGGTTTGTCATTCTTTCTGATCTCAAACTTCAGCTCCGACACTCCTTCTTTATTGGTAAGTACCGTTCCAAGCTCCTGCCCTGTTGTTATTTTCTGTCCTTTTTTGACAAAAACGTCCTTCAGGCCGGCATAAACGGTGAAATAATCTCCATGACTGATCAGCAGGGTGTTTCCCAGGTATTTCACGAAGGCTACCATGCTTACTTCACCTTCAAAAATAGACTTTACCTTTTCACCCTGGCTGGTCTGTATCTGAATTCCTGTATTTTCCAGCACTATACGCTTCAGGATGGGATGGTTCTGCCGGCCAAATTTTTGAGCTACAAATCCCTTTACCGGCCATGGCAGTTTGGATTTATTTTCTGCAAAGTTGTTGGAAAGCTCCAGGCTGGCATCGGATGCTCTCTTTTCTGCCAGACGTGCTTTTTCCATTTCTTCCCGGATGATGTCGTTGATGTAATTTTCCAACCGGGCTACAGCCGTTCTTCTTTCTTCAAGGTCTTTTCTCAGGCTGGCCTCCTCTTTTCTGAGGCTGGCCACGAGTCGTGTCTGAGAGTTCTTCAGTTTTGACAGGCTTTTTCCTTCCTTCAGCTGTTCAGCCAGTAAAATACTCTTTTCAGACATCCTGCTTTGAATAATAGTGATCTGGCCACTCAGTGCGTCCTGCACTTTTTCGATCTGCTCCGCCTGCTTCTTACGGGTTTCACCATATTGCTGCATGTACTGTAAGCGCATAAGGAACTGGTTGAAAGAAGCTGCAGAGAACAAAAATGTGAGCCTGTCGGACCCTCTGCTGGCCTTGTATGCAGCGTAGACCATTGATGCATATTCCTCCTTTAGCTGGTCGAGATCCTCACCAAGAGCCTCTATAATGTTGTTGTTTTCCCCTATTTCCTCATTCAGCAGTCCTATTTCCTTACGGATCGAGCTGATCAATGCTTCCTGTGTTTTTATCCTTTGATTTAAAGCGCTCAACTGGCCCAGTGTATTGCGTCTTTTACCCTGTGTTTCGGCCAGAATTTTCTCTGCTTCCCTGATTTTCTTTAGGTTCTCCTGCTTTTCTTTCTGAAGTTGCGTTTTGGTCTTTTGGGCATGGAGATGGGATGAGAAGAGAAGAACGAGAAGGAGTAATATGCCTGATATGCTTTTACTTCCGCACATATTTTTTCGGTATATTAAAAGGGAACTTCAGCTCCTTATTTTCAATTTCTGCTTTATTATACTCAAATTCAATCTGTGTATTCAAGGTCTTGTTATCTGCCGTGTAGAACAGGGATATAACGGCTGAAAAGGGAAAAACAGTATTTTTCAGCACCTGGAAGTCGTAATAGCTGATGGTAGCCGAGTTCTTTGATTCATCTTCCAGCATTTCCACCCTTTCCAGTTTCATGGTGTTGGGATTCACATAATTGTTAATAGTTACGGATCCCGAATTCTGATGCAATATGAAAAAATCGCCCGTTTTTGCCACGTTGTCGCCACTTCCGTTGGATTTGATCAGATTGCCTATGGCAGCGGACTGTATCGACTCAAAATTTATGTCAAAATTGAATTGGCGGCTCAGTGAGTCGTAGTCAAAAACATAATATTCCTTTTTGAACATGTTCAGGATCGTTATGGAATCCTGGTTGATCAGGCAACGCGCTCCCTGAATACCCACGGCAGAAAAGGAGATCCAGATAACACTGTCTTTCCTCATTCGCACATTAGCCTTGGCCTTGATGTCGAGTTCGTGATCCTTATAGTAAATTTTGGCTTTTCCTGAAAAATATTCGAAATCGACCTGGCGTATATCCAGCTTACTCCGGTCCCCCATCCAGCCAATGCCTGACAGTTTCTTGCTGCATGAGGTGAGTAACGCCAGAGAAAAAATGGCCAGCAGTATTCGACTATTGTTCATATAATTTTCGATCGGCAATTTTCTGGTCAATGAGCTCTGCATTGGGGTTGAGGCCTTTTGCTATTCGCCAGTTCTTTACCGCTTCATCAATATCCCCGAGTTTGTAGAGGATGTCCCCGTAGTGTTCATAATGAATAGCAGTCACATTATCCGGGTCATCTTTAAAGGCTCTTTCCATTGCCTTCCGGGCCTCCTTGTATTTTCCTCTCATATACAGCACCCATGCATAGGTATCTAGATATGTGGCATTTGTGGGGTTGTTTTTCACCACTTTGGCAGACATCTTTTCTGCCTTTTCCAGGTTTTCCTTTCTGAGTGCCAGGTAATAGCTGTAGTTGTTCAGTACCACATAGTTTTCAGGGTCAAAATCGAGGGCAGCTTCATAGGAAAGATCTGATTTCGGATAGTTTTTCACCCCATTGTAGGCATCACCCAACATGCTGTTGAATGCACTTATCAACCCCAGATTGGATGAGGAAAGCTTTTTGCCCTGCTCCAGCATAGGTACTGCTTCATCATAATTCCGTTGCTGCAGGTTGGCTGCTCCATTGTAGTAGTAAAGCGAGCCCTGATTGGGGAACAGTTCCAGCGCCTGTTCTGATACAATGATCACGCTGTCCACCTTGTTCAACTCAAAATAGAGCTGAAGTACATTTTGCCAGATACTGAAATTGGAATTGTCCAGTTGCAGGGCCTGCATATACTGGTCCTTTGCCTGGTCACTTTTGCTCAGCGCCTGCAGAATATCACCGTAAATGGCGTAGGCATCGGATACATCCGGATGCATTTCTATCAGGAGTTGGGCGAGCTCAATACCATAGGTTTCCAGTTCGTCGCTCTGTATCTGTGTGCGGAACTCTGCCAGAAGCTGAATTTTGTTTTCGGCGCTCAGGTCGTTACTCTTAAAAGCGATCTTAAGATCTTCCCTGGCACCCTCTGTATCGCCATCTTTTCTCTTTAGTTCTGCCACTACCAGCCGGGCATGAGCGCTTTGGGGATATTCATTGATGAATTTTTCCAATAAGGTCCTGGCCTCCTTCTGCTTATCGTTGGACAGCAATATTTCTACCTGCTTTATCAGATAGGACTCCTCACCTGGAAAGGCATCAATGAGCTTTTGTCCTTCTGCCAAGGCAGCCTCCAGATTGTTGTTTTGCAAATGGATCTTTTGCTTTTGAAAAACGACCTCTTCGCTTAATCCATAGGCTTTTTCTATCTTGTCGTAGCTGTCCAGCGCGTCATCGAACCTTCCCTGATAAAGGTAGAGCGCTGCCAGCTCAAACAAATACTGATCGGTATTTTCCAGCCGGCCTATCATTTCCTCGTAGGTAACGGAAGCATTTTCAAAATCCCCCAGTTGCGAATAGATCTCAGCGGCCAACACAAAAAAGTATTTGTTATCCTGATCCAGCCTTATGGCCTCTTTTACACTTTCCAGGGCCTTTTGAAGTTCATTGCCCTTTGACAGTATCTGGGCTATCTTGTAATGAACAGTGGCGTTTTCGCCATTGATCTCCAGCGATTTCTGAAACAATACCAATGCTTTGGCATAATCTTCAAGGATATAATACTTCTCTCCTTCCGTAAAATAGAACTCTGCCTCCCTGAGGCTGGCTTCCGTGGTCTTACCTTTTTTGCCCTTTATCTTTTGAGCATGGATCGTGTGATCCGGTATGAACAAGACCAGCGCCAATAGTAAAAAAATATGTATTTTAATCGAATGCATTTAGAAAGAAACGGGATTCTAAGTTAAAACGTTGTAGTCTCCGACACTAAAATCATCCTGTTTTCCCTCGAAGTTAACAAAATTCCCGATCATAGAGTTTTTGATATTTACATTATTCAGTGCTGCATTGGTCTGTATGATCGTGTTTTGTATGATGCTGTTCTTGACACGGGTGTTGTCTCCAATGGATACGTGAGGGCCAATAACACTGTTTTCCACCACTACATTGTCACCCATATAGACCGGCGGCACGATTACGGTATTCTTTTGTTTTACCGTGGATGCAATAAGCTCTTCGTCTGTGAGATATTCGAGATATCTCTTGTTTGTATAGACGGCAGCGTTCTTATTGCCACAATCCAGCCATTCTTCCACCTGGCCAGGCACAAATCGCACACCTGCCTCTTTCATGCTTTCCAGCGCATTTGTAAGCTGATATTCACCGTTTTCCCTTAGGTCTTTGTCAATCAGGTTTTGTAATTCTGATCTCAATAATGCTCCATCCTTGAAATAATAGATACCGATAATAGCCAGATCGGAAACATATTCCTGTGGCTTTTCCATAAAGTCGGTGATCACGTTTTCTTCATCTACCCTAACCACACCAAACGCGTGCGGATCATCCACCTGCTGCACCCAGATAATCCCATCCTGGCTGGTATCCAGTGTAAAATCGGCCCGGAAGAGTGTATCTGCAAAAGCTACGATCACATTGCCTTCCAGCATTTGCTGAGCGCAGAGAATAGCGTGCCCTGTACCGAGCTTGTCATCCTGATAGTACATGTAGGCTTCTGCTCCTTCGTTGTTGGCAATAGCCTGAAGGCTGTCTTCCACATTCTGACCGAAGTCACGATCTATAACAAAACCGATTTTATCTATTTTTTCCCTGCATACCGTGGCAATGTCCTCTACCAGTCTTTGAACGATGGGTTTGCCTGCAATAGGTATGAGAGGTTTAGGTACCGTTAGCGTATGAGGCCTGAGTCTGGTGCCCCTTCCCGCCATGGGTATAACAATGTTCATCCAGATCGATGTATTTAAAAAATCAAAAAATAAACCAACAACAAAGCTAATAAAAATCAAGTGGTTTTGGCAGGCAAATTGTCTTTTTCCAATCTGAATACCACCAGGACAAAAACAAGCATTATGCCAAGATGAAAACTGGTGGCAAGTACCTGGCTGTCAATTTTCACAATCATGACCAGATAAGTGACGAGTGACGTAGCAGCTATATACATCAGCCCTTTCCATGTGGCATATGGTACGGGGTAATATTTCCTACCCAGAAAGTAGCTGATAACCGTCATTGTACCATAGGCGATCAATGTCACCACAGCGCTGCCATGGAAGCCGTACACAGGGATAAGAAGGTAATTCAGCCCTATGGTAACTATGGCGCCAATGATGGTGATCCATGTCCCGTAGTAGGTTCTGTCTGTAAGCTTGTACCAAACGGACAGGTTGTAATAGATCCCAAAGAAGAGATTGGCCAGCAGCAGCACCGGCACCACATCGATCCCCCAGCGGTAGTCCTCCTGGCTTAGCAGGTATTGTAAAATGTCCAGATTTATACTTACGGAAAGCAGGGCAAAGCACCCGAAAATCACGAACCAGTGCATAACCTTGCTGAACAGCGCCGGAGAATTTTTATCAGCAGCCTGGGAAAAGAAAAAAGGCTCAGCGGCATAACGGAAGGCCTGTATGGCCAGCGACATAAAAATCGATAATTTGTACACGGCGCCGAACACCCCAAGCACCTCCAGGTTATTATACCCCGGATACAAACCTTCCGGCATCCAGTATTTAAGCGCTATGCGCGATAGCATTTCACTGGTGGCGTAGGCCAGTCCTGTGAACAGAATGGGGTACCCATAGATGAGCATAGGTTTGAGCAATGACCAGTTTATCCGGAGATTTACCCTTGCAAGCGGCTTCCAAAGAAGGATGAGGAGCAGTGCATTGGCAAGCAGATTGGACAGGAATACATACTCCACTCCAAATTCAGGATTGTAAATGATCTCTATGTATGGCCTGAGAGCTACAAGGTATTCTCCCTTGTAGATCGCACCGCAAAAGGTGATGAAAAAGAGATTCAGGCCTATGTTCACTGCAATATTGATCAGCCGGGCCATGGCAAACTGTTTAGCCTTGTTTTCCAGCCGTAGTTTGGCAAAAGGAATAGCCACAATGGCATCTATGGCAAAAATACCTGCCAGCCACTGGATGAAGTGTTCCTTGCCCGGGTAGTTGAGCAGCCCGGTGATAGGTGTTGCCAGTAAAAACAGCAGTGAGGAAAGGACAAGACTGGTAAGCAGGATGGAGGTAACAGCTGAGTTATAGATACTGCCCTCCCTGGCCTTGTCAGCAGAAGCAAAACGAAAATAGGCCGTCTCCAGCCCATAGGTGTAAATCACATTAAAAAAGGCGGCATAGGCATAAAGCTCGGTCACTACACCGTATTCTGAAGTGACGAACACGCGGGTATAATACGGTACCAACAGATAATTCAGCATTCTGCCCAGAATGCTGCTGGCGCCGTACAGGGCAGTATGTCCGGCTAACTTTTTGAGCTGCCCCAAATTACTCGCCTTTGAATTCCGGTTTTCGCTTTTCAAGGAATGCGGTAGTCCCTTCCTTGAAATCGGAGGTTTTTGTGCAATGGGAAAAACTATTGGCTTCGGTCTGGTACCCGTTCTCGTCTGAAGAGTAAAAGGCATTGACACAATTGATGACCATGCCAATAGCCAGAGGTGCTTTTGCGATGATCTTGCCCATTATCTTATTGGACAGGGACATTAATTCTTCCTGATCTTCCACCATATGATTGACAAGTCCCAGCGTAAGCGCTTTCTCAGCCGGGATCATATCACCTGTCATCATGAGTTCCAGTGCTTTGCCCTTGCCAATAAGCTGGGTGAGGCGCTGTGTACCACCATAACCGGGAATAATGCCCAGGTTCACTTCAGGTTGGCCAAATTTGGCATCCCTGGTAGCAATGCGTATATGACAGGCCATAACCAGTTCACAGCCTCCACCCAGGGCAAAACCGTTGATAGCTGCAATGACCGGCTTTTCACATTCTTCGATCATGGAAAAGATCTCCTGTCCGTTTTCAGCAAACTTGCGGGCATTCAGTTCATTGAGCTCTGCAATTTCCTTTATATCCGCACCGGCTACAAAAGCTTTTTCACCTGCACCTGTAAATATGGCTCCTCTGATCTCCTTATTGTTATATATCTCATCCATAACCGATCTGATCTCGGTCATGGTAGCACTGTTTAATGCATTCAGGCTTTCGGGTCTTGATATGGTAATGGTAAGAATACCTTCATTGAGGTTGGTTTGCAGATTGTTGTAGGAAGACATTGCTTTCTTTTTGATTGCACTCAAATATACAAGAGAATCAATAATGGTAAAAAAATGATTACATGACCATCGTTGGGATTTGTACTGTACCTGAATGAAAACGACAGGGATGAACTGGCGAATCATTCATTTTCCAATGTTGTATTTATCCATGAAGAGGTAGTATTATAGATTATGAGCCTTGAATAGGGCAATATCAAACTGTGTAACGATTTGTTGCTGTTCGGGTAACTTGTTCATCATTACATAAAAGTATGCCATTCTTTTTGTTATGAATCTCTCCGTATTTGGCCTTCATTCCCCGGGCTACCTGTTGGGCAAAGAGTAAATTTTATATTAATTTGAGTTAAAATACTGATAATCATATATTTAAATTAAATACTTAGTACAATTTAGGTACTATCACGTATGTAAAAATTACTGTTTTTTGCTCTTACCATGAACCCTCTGCTTCTGCTAGATTTGCCGTATACAATAATTTAAAGTGTAAGGCAATGAAGCGGTTGGTATTTTTGGTTTTATGTTCAGGCCTGATTTTTAGTGCAAAAGCACAAACACTAACTTCAAGCGGTAATTGGGATAACAGTGCTATCTGGAGTGGTAGCAATATAGGAGACAATATTTCGGAAGACGTTAGTTTCGATAATAATTTAGGTGTGGTTACTGTTCGTAACGGATTCAATTATACGGTTGGTTCCGTACAACAAAATAATGGCAATACCTTAACCATCAACAGCACCGGACAGCTCAATGTGGGCAGCTCTTCTGATCCAAAGGACTACAGCGTGGGTAACACTGGTGTGATCAATGTGGATGGCACTCTGATCGTATGGGGCAAGTTATCTCCTGGAAACAGTCTGACCATGAACGTGACCGGTGCTCTGATCATCAAAGGTGATCTCGATATGGGAAACAACGCCACGCTTACCATTTCCGGAGATGTTCAGATTGATGGAAGCCTGAAAGGAGGTAACGGTACGGCTGTGGAAGTACAAAGTGGTGGCAATGTGACGATCGGGCAGGATATAGATGTGGGCAACGGATCGTCACTGACTGGTACTGGTTCTATGTCATATGCTGGCTCTTGCAGTGACAGTGGTAGTGGTTTTTGCACAGGAGGCCCACTACCTGTTGAATTGGTGTATTTTATTCGTGAACACCTGGATGACAAGGTTCTCCTCAAGTGGCGGACCGCTTCTGAAGAAAACAATGACTTTTTTACCATTGAACGATCCACAGACGGCAAGACCTATGAAGCGATCGGGACTGTACAGGGTGCCGGGACAAGTTTTTCAGCAATCAATTATCAGTTCCATGATACTGATCCCCTGTTTGGCCAGAGCTACTACCGACTGAAACAAACAGACTACGATGGCAATTATGAATATTTTGGACCTGTATCCGTTTATTTCACTCAGGTGGATATATCTAAAGTATCTGTCTATCCTAACCCTGCCAGAGTGGGTGCATCCATCCACATTCTCACGGGAGCAGATGATAAGGAAAGTATCGATTTGAAGATCTTTAACCTGCAGGGACATATTATTCATAAAAGCAAACTATCAGGATATGCATCTTCCATACCTCTGAGGGATAATGTCAGGTCAGGGGTGTATATGGTACAGGTTACAGTGGGTAATGTTCAAAAGACTGCCCGATTGATCGTTCAGTAAATCCGTCCAATAGAGGTTTTATTTTTGAGTTGAATGTACAATGTCACAGATATTACCTGACAGGCATATTTGTGGCATGTTTCCTTGATGAAAGTAGTGTAGGTTTTTTTCAAAATTATCCGACTTCTCTGGCCATTGTATTTTATTCCTGCCAGAAATGTATTTGAGTTAAGATGGCTCATTAATTCCACGGCCATTGAGCCATAAATTGAAAATCACCAGTGCTAAAAATCCACAGCTACTCCGGACAAAATAAATTATAACAATTTAAAGGTTCCATATGTTCTTCCCAAGCACAGGAAGTGCTTGCTTGAAATATTATAACTCTTGAATGCCGAACATATGAACAGATCTTTACTTGTTTTCGTGTCAGTTGTTTTTTTCACTTTAAGGCTTGACGCCCAAACGTGTCAGACGAATGCTACCACTACCAATTTCTTTACAACGTGTGATGGAGGACCCTCATACAACGACCCGGACGATTACACCATTCGTATCAGGAACGGTGAAACGATGATCATCAACGGTGACGTCACGATCACGGGTACATTAACTATCAACATGCTGGGAGCCTCAGCCCTGGTCATTGTACAATCACCTCATACTCTCGAGGCCGGAAACATCATTTTCACAGGGAGTGCCACTACAGGAAAAGTGCTTGAGGTCGATGGCGCCATTACAGTGGATCAAACGCTGGATTTTGGAGATTTCAATGTAGATGTAGATGGATCCGGCTCCATAGATGCCATGACTATCGACAATGCCGATAATGTTGACTGTTCCGGTGATGGAGATTGCCCCACGATCACGTCGACAAGCTGCGATGACGGAGCAAGTGGCACCTTTTGTAATGATGTTTTGCCTATTGAGCTTACTTTTTTCAGGGCAGTACCTACGGGCTCAAATGTGGAACTAAAATGGCAGACCGCTTCAGAGGAAAACAATGATTTCTTTACCATAGAACGGTCCGCGGATGCAAGGCAGTATGAGGTAATGGCAACCCTGAACGGCGCAGGGACCAGCTTAAGCAGTATTGACTACGTCTTTCGAGACACAAATCCTGTTTTCGGCACGTCCTACTATCGGTTGAAACAGACAGATTTCGATGGCAGGTATGAATATTTCGGACCGATCTCGGTTTTCTTCACACAGGTAGACGCCTCCTTGATAAAGATCTTTCCCAATCCAGTGGAACCGGGGCAGCCCGTGAAGGTCATTACAGGTGCTGATGATAACGAACCTGTGGGGGTCAGAGTGCTTGATCCTCAGGGGAAGATGCTCTACCGGAGCAGGACAAGTGGTTCTGTATCTTCCGTTTTGCTTCCCAATTTCTCGCCCGGCATATACCTTGTTGAGGTTACCGCCGGTGGCCTGAAAAAAATGAAACGTCTAAGCATTCAGTAGTTCTCCAAGACCAGCCAGAATGGTTTCGGTCATTTTCTTCAGTCCGTAGTCAGGCTGCCAGTTCCAATCTGTTCTGGCCTGCGAATCATCAATAGAATCAGGCCACGAATCAGCGATTTCCTGTCTGAAATCCGGAGCATAATGAATAGAAAAATCACCCAGATGTTTTTTAATCTCAAGTGCTATCTCCTCCGGTGAAAAGGACAACGCACCAACATTGTAGCTGGATCGTACTTTGATGCTGGCATGATCCGCTTCCATGATCTCAATAGTGGCGCGGATCGCGTCATCCATGTACATCATGGGCAGGTAGGTGTTCGGTCTCAGAAAACATTCATAGTTGCCCTTTTCAATAGCCTTGTAGAAAATATCCACAGCATAATCCGTTGTACCTCCACCAGGTTTTGCTTTGTAGCCGATCAGGCCAGGATAGCGCAGGCTTCTTACATCTACCCCATATTTCTCAAAGTAGTATTCGCACCACCTCTCCCCTGCCAGCTTGCTGATCCCGTAGATGGTGTTGGGGTCCATTACAGTGTTTTGAGGTGTATTTTGTTTCGGTGTATTAGGGCCAAACACGGCGATAGAACTGGGCCAGTAAATCTTTTCGAGCTGCTTTTCTCTTGCCAGTTCCAGCACATTTATGAGGCTATCCATATTCAGTTGCCAGGCAAATTTCGGATTGGACTCCCCTTTCGCGGAGAGAATAGCGGCCAGGTGGTAGATCTGTTGTATGTTGTGAACGTTTACGATCCGCCCCAGTTCTTTTCCGTTCAGTACATCAAGCTGCTCGAAAGGCCCGTCAGACAAAGGCCCCTGAGGTTTACGGATATCCGCCGCTATGACATTGTCTGTCCCATGAATATTTCTCAGCGCCAGAGTGAGCTCAGAACCTAACTGTCCGAAAGCGCCGATCACCAAAACCTTGCTCATAAAAGTACTGTTCTGCTATGTGTCGCGAAATTACTGATTTCAAAATTCCCAGACCAAATCGAAAACGATTGAAATGTATGAATACCTTTTTTTTGTGGAAAATTAACTACAGTCTATAATACAAGATGACAATGCCTTGGAACGCTCTAAAACAAAATAGTTGGTTCTCCCTATAATTTCCCTGTAGCTGCTATATTTGCCTCATGGATTGGGATGAATTTTTGACCCTTAAAAAAATTGACAGTGCTGCCTTTAAGGAAAGTGAACCTGAGCTGTGGTCAGACTGGCGGGCACTTTTCGGGCAGATGCATCCCAAAAGCTTCACGGCGCAAAAGCTGTACCTGATAAATCCTGTACGGAGAAAGTATCCGCTGAAGGAGGAGGTGAGCAAGCCTGCTGTGGCCAAAAAGGTGGCAAGACCGGTGGTAAAGACGACCAAGCCGAACGTTCAGGCAAAGCCAAAGGTCAACCCGGCCAAACCTGTAGTAAAAAGACCAAAAATCAACTAAGCATGTACGATACCTTGAAGCCGAAACTAGAGACGGAATTATCTTCTATAGAGGAGGCTGGACTTTTCAAAAAAGAACGCGTCATAACCACACCTCAGGGAGCGGATATTAAAACATCCGATAGCAGGGAGGTCATTAACTTTTGCGCGAACAATTACCTGGGACTTTCCTCTCATCCCAGAGTGGTCGAGGCAGCAAAAAAAGCGATCGACACCCACGGTTATGGCATGTCTTCTGTACGGTTTATCTGCGGCACACAGGATATCCACAAGGAACTGGAGCAAAAGATCTCCGACTTTTTGGGCATGGAAGACACGATCCTGTATGCTGCGGCCTTTGATGCAAACGGAGGGGTATTTGAACCTTTGTTCGGTCCTGAAGATGCGATCATATCTGATGCGTTGAACCATGCTTCAATTATAGATGGGGTAAGGCTGTGCAAGGCGATGCGCTACAGGTACCAGCACAATGATATGGGGGATCTGGAAAAGCAACTGCAAGCAGCCAAGGAGGCGGGTGCAAAGCAAAAGATCATAGTGACAGACGGTGTTTTCTCCATGGACGGCACCATCGCTCAGCTCGATAAGATCTGTGATCTGGCAGACAGGTACAACGCACTGGTAATGACGGACGAATGTCACTCCACAGGCTTTATGGGAAAGACCGGACGGGGTGTTCACGAATACAGGGATGTGATGGGAAGAGTAGATATCATCACTGGAACACTCGGGAAAGCCCTGGGGGGAGCTTCTGGCGGATTTACCTCGGCACGCAGGGAGATTGTTGAATTACTCCGTCAAAGATCACGTCCCTACCTGTTTTCGAATACTCTGGCACCATCTATAACAGGTGCTTCAATAGCGGTAATAGACATGCTGAGCGAAACGACGGAATTAAGGGACAAACTGGAAAGTAATACACAATACTTCCGTTCGGAAATGACAAAGGCGGGATTTGATATCAAACCCGGAGAGCATCCTATTGTTCCTATCATGTTGTATGATGCTCCACTATCCCAAAAATTTGCAGATGCCCTTCTTGAAAAGGGAATATATGTGATTGGATTCTTTTATCCGGTAGTCCCCAAAGGGCAGGCCAGGATAAGAGTACAGATATCAGCCGGTCATGAGCAGCACCACCTGGACAAGGCCATTCAGGCATTTACTGAGGTAGGGAAAGAGCTGGGTGTTGTAGGTGGTTGATCGTTGATTGCTGTTTGTTGTTGGTTCATGGTTGGTTAGTTTACCATCAACCATTTACAATCAACGATTCACGCTCCTGCCTTTACTTCGCTTCCTATGGCTTCTGATGTTTTGGCCTCTTCTTTTGAGCCTTCCTCTACTTCGCGCAGGTTGCGCCGCACATCGGTCAGGTAGTCGTTGATCAGCTTACGTAGTTCCAGTGGGGATAGATTGTGGGACAGTTTTCCGTTCCTGGCAATAGAGAACTGTCCTGTTTCTTCGGATACCACCAACACCATGGTGTCAGTTACTTCACTCATGCCCAGGGCTGCCCTGTGTCTTAGCCCAAACTGAGCAGAAAGATTCTCCGTTTCAGATACGGGCAGTACGCAGCGTGCTGCCTTTATTTTTCCACGGTAAACGACCACCGCTCCGTCATGAAGCGGGCTGTTCTTGTTGAATATTGCCATAAGCAGGCGCTTTGACAGGAAGGCATCAATAATATCACCGGACTCAGCATAAAATTTTAATTCCGAGTCCCTTGAGAAGACGATCAGGGCTCCGGTATTGGTACCTCCCAGGGTTTTAACGGCCTCTATTACCGGGGTGATGTTGAAAGCCTCACGCTCTTCCTTTTTCTTCCACACCAGCAGATTTTTCAAAAAGCTATCCTTGTTGAAGTCCGTGGTCTTACCGATCAGCAGCAAAAACTTACGGATCTCCGGCTGAAAGAGAATGATGGCGGCCAGCACCCCGAGGCCCATGAACTGGCCCAGAATAAGCCCCAGCAGCTCCATCTGAGCAGCTCTGACGATAAGGTAGAACAGGTATAACGACAGGATCCCGAGGAAGATATTTACGGCAACACTTCCTCTCATCAGTTTATATATCTGATACAGCAGTATGCTTACCAACAGGATATCGATGATATCCACCCAACTGACTTCCAGAAACCCTATGCTAAATAAAAATATCACCTGTGTCTTTTTGCTTATTTATGCCTCTTTATTTCCATACGTTAAATTAAACAATTTAGCTGTTTCCACAGCCTCTTTTACATCATGTACGCGCAAAATGGCAGCTCCGTTCATTAATGCGATCATATGCAACGCAGTAGTTCCATTCAGCGCTTCCTCAGGCCCCACCCCAAGGGTTTTGTATATCATGGATTTCCGTGACAGACCCACCAGCAAGGGGGCTTCCAGCTTCCTGAAATATTCAAGTTCACTGAGTAACTCATAGTTCTGCTCAATAGTCTTGGAAAATCCAATACCTGGATCAAGGATGATATCTTTTAATCCCTTACGGCGCAGTTCTGTAACCTTATTGCGGAAGTAAACGAACATCTCCAGGAGCATATTGTCATATTGTGTTTGTTGTGCCATAGTTTGAGGGGTACCTCTCATGTGCATAAGAATATAGGGGACATTTGCGCTGGCGATAGTATCAAACATTTGGGGGTCCAGTTCGCCTCCCGAAATATCATTGACAACATCTGCTCCGTACTGTATTGCTTCCCTTGCCACAACAGACCGGAATGTATCAATGGAAATGTAAAGCTCAGGAAGCTCCCGGCGGATATTTTCTATATGGCACAAAACACGACCCAGCTCTTCTGTTTCAGAAATATCACTGGCTCCGGGTCGAGAGGAATAGCCACCGATATCTATAATAACAGCTCCCTCTGAAAGCATACTTTCTGCCTTTTTAAGTACTTCACTTTCAAGTGATGACCTGCTACCTGAATAAAATGAATCCGGGGTAACATTAATAATACCCATGACCACCGGGGCCTCTAAAACCACCAGATTTCCCCGAATGTTGAGTGTTTTTTTCGTTGAAAAACGTGTAACTTTCGCCACCTTATTTGCTGGGACCAAATTAAAAAACGGTTAAAAATTGAGAGGCAGTACAGTTAGCGAATATAAGCAGGTTATCAGGGAGTGTAAAGCCTATTCAAAAAGAAAAAACATCGGAGCTGACACGACTTCAATAATGAGATCAATGAATATATGATCTACTTTACAGTAGATAAAAACCATGATCATAATGAAACATGGTGATGTGTGAGATGCTACGTGGTATTGAGGCTGGTACGTACCTAATAAAACTGCCTGTAAAGCAAACGGGTGATAACAAAGGCAGAGCCCATCGTATCCAAAGGGGGTATATCAGGATATGATCAACGATGTTGTATTCTGTCTGATCAAACTAAATTTTGTACAGTATGTTTAGAACTGTCACCGATCTTTTTTCAAGAGTATTTGTAGGAGCCCTTTTTATTTTTTCAGGCCTTATTAAGCTGAACGATCCTATAGGGACCAAAATAAAGCTGGAGGACTACTTTCTGGTGTTTTCCACAGACTTTAGTGCGGTTTTCGAGTGGTTCATTCCGTGGTCACTGGCCATTGGCATGATTCTCATTGTACTTGAGGTGGTATTGGGTGTGGCAGTGCTGCTTTACTACCGGATGGAGCTCACTACCAAAGTACTGCTGGGTCTTATTATATTCTTTACTTTTCTCACCTTCTACTCCGCCTATTTCAATAAGGTCACAGATTGTGGATGTTTTGGTGATGCCATACCGCTCACCCCGTGGCAGTCTTTTTATAAAGACCTCATCCTGATAGCGTTTATCCTGCACCTCTTCTGGTACAGACAGAGGTACAAATCCGTGCTGAGAACACTGCCAGCCAATATAGTGATCATCTCCACTACAGTGATTTCCTTTTTTGTAGGTAAGTACGCCATCGACCATTTGCCGTACATCGATTTCAGACCCTATAAGATAGGGGACAGTGTCCCCCAGAATATGATTGCGAAAGAGAGTCCGGTACTTGAGTACACATTCATCAAGGATGGTGAGAAGTTGACCAGCACCCAATATTTCAGTCCGGATCAGGGATATGAGTATGTTTCTGCACGTACAGTAAACGAAAAAGCATCTACCCCTAAAATCACAGATTATCAACTGCTGGGAGTGGATGGCAACGACTACACTCAGGAGTCTTTCAAGGGAGTGAAGCTGCTGTTCATATTTTACAACATCAAGGCAAATGTGGACTACATGGACCGGCTGAGGAAATTAGTAGATGATGTACCGGCAGGCAAAATGATCCTGACTTCTGCGGGAGAGGCGGAGTTTGAAAATTTCCGTCATGAAAATCAACTGGCTGTTCCTTTTTATTTCACCGATGCTACGGTATTGAAAGCCATGATCAGGTCCAACCCTGGGATCATGCTGCTGAAAAACGGGGTAGTGTTGGGGAAATGGCATTACCATGATACACCCTCACCACAGGAAATCAACGATCTGATTGGCTAAAGTATTTCTTATCGGGATGCCGGGATCCGGCAAATCTACTTTGGGGTGTGAGGTGGCGAAACAGCTCAGGCTCCCTTTTTTTGATCTGGATGACGAAATTGAAAGAACCGAAGGACGAAGCATAAAGCACATCTTTGAGCAGGACGGTGAGGCCAGGTTCAGAAAGGCTGAAAAGGAGAAGCTGGAAGAAATAACCCGTGATCATGCAGGTTTTGTCCTCTCCACCGGAGGAGGTGCGCCCTGTTATCACAATAACATTGAATTTATTAACCGTCACGGGGTTTCCATCTTTATCAATGTGCCGCTGGCCGAACTCAGCGCAAGACTTGCTCAAACGGATCTGACGGAACGGCCCAGGATAGGCAATATCGAAAACCTTGAGAAACAACTCAAAAAGACCCTGAATGAGAGGTTAGCTGTTTATAAAATGGCAAAAAAGGAAATCAACGGCACTCATATCACCGCTTCGGATATTATTCAATTATTGAAATGAGCTATTGAGGTCCCCGGGAAAGCCCGATTCTTTTAAGCTGTTATAGAAACCGACACCACCTTCCTGCTACCTGCTGAAGTATATACCGCCTCCTGCACCTGTATTGTCTTCATGTACTCATCCGCTTCTGTTTCAGCTTTTTTACCACTCAACAAACATTCAATGGCCTGTTTCTGAAAGTTATAGCAACTGTTTCCTGCAAAACCTTCATCTGTAAAATAATAATCGTGTATGCTCTCACTGCCTCCAAGAGGATGCAGGGTTATGGTTCCGTCAGAATACAGGCGAATAGTTCCTTTATCACCTTCCAACAGATACTCGCCAAAGGTAAACCTGTCTTTTTCGTAACTATTTTCATTGTATCGGTTGGCATCCCATACTGCGACAGCATTATTTTCCATTTCAAGTATCATGATAGCACAGTCCTCACCCTTAACAACAGGATTTAGCTTTCTGAGTAAAGCATAGGCAGACCGAACCTCTCCCGCATGGTAGCGGAAAACATCAATGAAATGAACCCCCGTTTCGTATATTAGTAGTCTTTCATAGTCC
Organism: Flammeovirgaceae bacterium BBD 1991-12; assembly: GCA_001657315.1. GTDB lineage: Bacteria > Bacteroidota > Bacteroidia > Cytophagales > Cyclobacteriaceae > Fulvivirga. The sequence continues at coordinate 55,357 of LYSV01000019.1, forward strand.
CTGAAGTAAGGCTGTCTGTCCAGGTAGGCATTTTCACCCCACCCATCTCCCATCCGTGATCTGAAATTGAGATTGAAGATCTGTCCTATCTCATCGTTTACCAGTAGTTTTTTTATTTCCCTATGCCAGGGTTGAAACCTGAAATTCTCGTGAATGATAAAACGTACCTTACCCTTCAGGTCATTGATGAGTTTCATAGATTTCTCAAATTCAGGCGTTAGGGGTTTCTGACAGATGATGTGAATGCCCAGATCAGCGGCAAACCTGCATATTTCATCATGTGACGCCGGTGGAGTGATAATATCAACGAAGTCTGGACGCTCCTCAACGAGCATTTCCTGATAGTTTTTGTAAAATCGCTGTATACCATAAGCTGATCGGGTGATTTCGACCGATTTCCCATCCAGTGAGCTAAATGCAACGATCTCTACCTCCGGAATTTTTAACCATGCGGAATAATGATACTTACTAAAATAGCCCGTCCCGATGCAAACTCCTTTCAACTTATCCATTGAGCACTTTTTTATTGGGATCCATATAAAGCCAGCATACAATAGAAAGAGCAGCCAATACCGCTGCTGTATAGAAGAAAGGTTCATTGGAACCCGTCCATCTTTGAAGATAGGGAAAGGCCAAAGCAGTGCTAAAGGAACCAAGATTTCCAGCCATATTCATCATTCCTGATACTTTCCCGGAGTTTTCCTTTCCTATATCCATGCAAAATGACCAGGAAGGGCTCAGTGTCATATCAGCACCAAAGATGGCTATTGAAAGACACAGCACCGCTCCCAATGCAGAGGTCATGTACAGACTTGACAGGATACCCGTTACCACCAGCGCAAAGCCCACAATAGCTGGAACCCTTCTTGACAACTTCCACTTATCCCGCATGAATATGTAGTCTACCATAAAGCCGGATATCCAGTTACCCAGGGCACCGGCGAGCAGAGGCAGCATGGCATAAAAACCGGTGGTCACCAGATCCAGCTGATACCTCTCTTTGATGTAGGGAAACAACCAGGTCAGCATGAAGAAAAAAATAAAATTGCTTCCTACATACTGCACCATAGCCAGCCATACATTACCGGACTTCAACATTTTCGAAAGTGAAATTCCGGCACCTGACTGCTGCGCCTGTCTGTTTGCCTTGATAAACCCGCGTTCCTCTTTTGGAATACCAGAGTGCTCCTCAGGTTTATTCCTGAACAACAAATAGAATATTACGGCGGCAGCAATGCCTATCAATCCAAAAAAGTAGAATACATTTCTCCAGCCCCAGGACTCGATCAAATAAGCTACCAAAGGCAGTGCAAAGGCAGCTCCAAGGCGTGACCCTGAGAAATTGATCCCCTGAAAAGCTCCTCTTTCCTTCAGTGGAACCCAGGAAAAAGCGGCACGGGAAAAATTAGGAAACGCTCCGGCCTCTCCCGCGCCAAATACGAACCTGAAAAAAAGTATGGAGAGGTAATTCCACGCCATCCCGGTCAGTGCAGTAAAGATCGACCAGATAAACATAATGGCAGTCATCACTTTTCTGACACCGAACTTATCACCGAGCGCTCCGCCGGGAACCTGGAACAGGGCATAACCCAGAGCAAAGGCTGCCAGTACCCAGCCCATTTGCGGATCAGTCAAACTCAGGTCATTGGCAATAACCCCTTTTGCAGATGAAATGCAGACACGGTCAATATAGAGGAGCAGTGTGATGAAAAACGAACCTGCAAAGAAAAAATAACGCCGGGGAAAGTATGTCATGTTATCCCAGTTTTTGAATGATATCGTGAAGTGATGTTTTTTGCCCTACATTGCCCGGAAATACGATATATGGGATACCAGAGCCTGTAGCCTTTCCCGTTATTTCCCATACCGGTACGCCAGGAAGGATCTGACCCCGTACCATGGCTCTGTTCATTCCCAGCGCTCTTGTTGCAAGATCGTGTGCTGTAATTCCACCCTTTGCCATGATATATTTGGGAGTATTTTTCAATCCACTGACTATTTCCACCAATGCATTGGAAACTCTTGCCCCTATCTCCAGATTACCTTTCGCCGATGTGCCCGTTATTAGTTTCCTGCTTGTATAGAGGATTACCTTTTGCCGGGTGGAGAGCAATTCGTCTATCTGGCCGGAAAATTTCTCCTTGTTGAAGTCTTCCGCTCCGTCCATAATCTGTTCGACATCCAATTCAAGCGCTTCATCGGCAGCGGTTCTCTCCAGCAGGTAGCTCAACTGCTCACTGGACCTTGATACATGCGAACCGACCACAATGAGGCCTCCATTATTATTACTCAAATTCAACTCCTCTTTAGACAGCAGAGGTTTGGGAGCCTGACCAATAAAAGATGGCAAAAATGAACTTGACGTACGATACAGCACCTGCCTACCTTCTTTACCCACTATTAATAGCGCCTGAAGCATCTTATCCAGATCCGTATACCCCAGTGCATTGCAAATGGCAGTTTCTCCAATATTTATTTGTCTCACTTTTTCGACCAGCTGCGCTGTGGTCCTTGTCCTTATTTCCTCCACGGAAAAGGAACGGATATCACCGGACCTTACCTCACCGGCTGTTTTTTCTTCAACCCATTCACCCAGATCGGATTGGGAATATCCAAAAGTGGCATCTCTGGCAAACGGTGTATCAGCAACTGGTATCAGGGTGTCCTGTTCAGCAATATAATGTATGTTGTTTATCGTAACCCTCCCACCTTCAAACATTACAGGGATAAAAAAAGTAATGGCATCGTGTATAGCTTCTGAAGCTCTTAAAGCGTCCAACTCTTCCTTAAAGTGTCCTCTCAACGTAGAATCACTTCTACTCACCAGTACGTATTCCCGGTGGGTCGCTGCTGACGCGGCACTGATATTCCTGCCCACCTCCAGGTAAGTCCGATAGGCCTCTTCACGGGTAAGACTCCTTGAGTTGGTGAGAATGAAAAAGACAGGAGTCTTGTTTTTTAACTCCTGCGCGATCGTTTCCTGTGACCAATCGGACAGCAACGGAATGTCATAGACCGTCTGATTTCCTGTGGGATCATCATCTATAACGATACAGGTTTTATCCAGTGACCTGAAAAGGCTGGCATTCAGTGCCCGGTAATCATTCCTGTCTGCGGAAGGAAGTTCTTTCTCTATATCTGATAAGGACCTTTTCATGCTTCTTTTTCAATAGCAATAACCCTGGTGGGAGAGCCATCACCTCCGGCTATTTTTAAAGGCAGGGCGATCAGTTCCACCCATCGTGAACTGATCTCTCCGATATTCGTCAGTCCTTCTATAATGATGACATTTCCCAGCAGGATCCGATGGATCCTTGTTACCTCTTCCAGATTGTTTACATCTGCTATGGATGGTGGCTCCACGGCAAGCATCTTTACCTTATTTTGTACGCACCATCTGGCCAGTTCTTCACTCACACGAGGCAGGTCGTTTCTGTACGCGTCGGAATTTATATAGTTGGACCAGTCCGTCCAGAGGATCAGGCTATCCCCTTGCTGAAAGTCAGTTAGCTGAGCACTTATATCAAGGTAAGTGATCAGACCTTTGTTGCCAATATGTCTCACATCAATGACCCAGGCCTTCCCGATGAACTGTGATACCGGTATTTGATCTATGGTTTCATTGCTGGCATTAAAATGAATGGGGGCATCCATATGTGTGCCACTGTGTGAGTAAAATGTCAGCACACTGGCATTCCAGCCCTCCTTATCCATTGTTTTGGCCGGTGATATATCGAATCCGGCTAAACCAGAGGTGTACGTCAACGTAAGATCCACTACCTTGCTGGCCATTTTCAGATATTTATAAATTGTCAATAACAGCCTGTGCTACTTCCGAAGTACCTGCTTTTCCACCTAGATCTACTGTGAATATACCGGCGGCAGTGGTTCTGTCCATTGCCCTTATAATACCCTGGGCAGCCACTGTTTCTCCCAGGTGTTCCAGCATCAGGGCGCCAGACCATATTTGTCCAAAGGGGTTGGCTATATTTTGCCCTGCAATATCCGGAGCAGACCCGTGAATAGGTTCAAACATGGAAGGAAAGTCTTTTTCCGGATTAATGTTGCCACTTCCGCCAAGTCCGAGGCTTCCCATGATGGCACCACCCAGGTCACTGAGAATGTCACCAAACAAATTGGTTGTCAACACCACATCAAATATTTCAGGGCGTAATACGAAGTTGGCTGTAGTATTGTCAATATACATTTGATCATGTTGGACGCCTGGGTACCGGGCGGCTACTTCGCCGATCACCCGGTCCCAATATGTCAGACTATGGATAAGCGTATTGGATTTGGTGATGTGCGTTACTTTTTTCTTTCTTTTTTCCGCAAGCCTGAAGGCATAGTGCGCTACTCTTTCAATCCCTTTTCTGGTAAAAATACTGGTATCTATCCCCATGCCATTTTCAGCATCAGGCAAGTACTGATCGCCGATCTGCACAAACTCACCTTCGGTATTTTCCCGTATGACCACAAAATCAAATCCCTTTTCACTGCGAAGAGGACGGGTCACTCCCTTGTAGGTCCTCACAGGCCGGTAGTTCACATATTGCTCAAAGTTGGTCCGCACTTTGAAAGTATAATCCCTGGCCGGTAGTGTGTCATCCACCTCAGGCAATCCAACTGCCCCGAAATAAATGGCATCATATTTTTTGAGTTCCTCCAACCCCTCTTCCGGAAGGAATTTCCCATGCTTTATATGGTACCCGGCTCCCCAATCGTATTTTTTTGTGTTTAGCCGGAAGTCATGTTTTCTGGCTGCTGCCTGAAGCACCCTTAATCCTTCAGGAACAATCTCATTTCCAATACCATCTCCAGGAACTACAGCTATATTGTAAATACTCATTTATCTACTGTTTTTATTTGATTGATTAAAACCTGCTTTGATCTTGCAATGTGCAGGCGCGCCGTTTTTTCGGCTTCTGCCTTATCACCATTCCTAATGGCCTGTATGATATCCCAATGTTCCTGAAGTGTTTCCTGTGGAGGGCGAAGCAGGCCCTGTTTCATTACCTCACCGTAAATATTACCCAAAAAGTATATTTTGTTAAGTGCCACGTTGCCGGCCATTTCAATGAGTAGTCTGTGAAATAACTCGTCTGACCTGAAGTAGGCGGATGGATCAATATGATCTTTTAGATCATAGCCTTTGAAACAGCCATCAAGTTTAATGGCATCATCAGGGGTCAGGATTTCCGCCAGTCTTCCCGCCGCCATTCCTTCCAGTACTTCTCTACAGTCATACACATCAATCAGCTCTTTGAGGTTGAGGACTTTTACATAAAATCCACGCCTGGGTATGCTTTCCACCAGCATTTCATTCTCCAATAGCTGCAAGGCCTTGGTCATAGGGGTACGGCTCACCCCTAGTTGTTCAGCCACTTTTTCCTGTATGATCTTTTCCCCTGGTTTTAGGTCACCATCCATTATCATGCGCTTCAGCTCACGATAAATAGGAGCACTCAAATCTGTATGGTTTATCACAATAGCAATATTTGTATTTTGTATACAAAATACAAATATAGTCTTGGTTCTGATCTTTCCATCATCGAATCATACATTTCGAATACAAAAACAGATTGACTGTAGAAATAAGATGACCTTACTGGAGAATTAGTGATTTTTGAAGGCAGATTGACGATTTAAGACTACCCCTTCGTTTTTCTTGAGATCTCTAATTTCATGGTTAGAGTACAAATCCTGCCACAAGGCCGGCAATTATGATGAATGGGGCTGGTATTTTGGTAAAGGTAAGCGTACCGAATGTACCCAGTACGATCAGCAGGTTTTGAATGTTGTTTTCCAGAGGGATGAACATAAGTAATGCGGCGGCTATTACCATACCCGTACTGGCGGCATTGATGCCCTCCAGAGAAGCCTTGATGATCCGGTATTTTTTTAGCTGTTCCCAGAAGCGGATAACAAAGAAGATCAGAAAAGTGCCCGGCAGGAAAATACCTATTGCTGCAGCAAATGCCCCCACTATCTCTCCTCCTATACCAAAATTGCGCATGGACAGGGAGCCTATATAGGCACAAAATGAAAATACCGGACCGGGCAACGATTGCATAAGGGCATAGCCCGAAAGGAACTCTTCCGAGCTCAGATAGTGTTTAAACTGGACAAATTCCGTATACAGAAAGGGTATCAGCACCTGGCCTCCTCCGAATATCAGCGAACCACTTCTGTAGAAGTTCTCAAATAACCGGAAGGGCAGCAGACTGGGCTCATTTCTGGTAAATGCACCGATAAGTGCCGCTCCGATGAACACGGAAGACCATAGTACAAAATTAGCCCACTGGATCCTGATCCTGTCTTTCTCCTCAATGGGCTGTGTCTTGTACTTAAATGCCGTGATGCCTCCACTAACTATCAACAACAGGGGAAATACATAGGGGGACCTGAGCAGAAACGAGCCTGTCGCAGCCATCAACATGATAGCAACGGCCGTCTTTGATTTGATCACCTTCTGTGCAATCCTCAGCGCAGCGTATCCTACAAAGCCCACGGCCATAGGCTGAATGTACTTGGTGAATCCTATGGACATGTCTTTTTCCTGCAGATTGCTGATAATAACCGCAGCGGTCGTCATGATGGACACAGCAGGCAGCATCCATATCAAAAGGGTCAGGTAAGCCAGATTGGGTCCACCTATTTTAAAGCCTACTGCTGTAATGGTCTGTGTAGAGGTAGGTCCGGGCAGGATCTGGCACAGAGCAGTCAGCTCGATCAGATCTTCTTCTGACAGATAACCCCGTTTTTTGACCAGCAGATCCAAAAACATAGCGAAGTGTGCCTGAGGACCTCCAAAGGCCGATATAGATAAAATGAATACGTCTCTAAGGAAAATGTAATATCGTACTCTTTTGAACACGCAGTAGCTATATCATTTTCACTAGCCGCATTATTTCTTTTTCAAACCTATTTCTGCTAACCGCTCATTCAGAAAATCTCCGGCGGTAATGTTGTCAAACTGTATCGGGTGACTTTCATCTATGCAATTTTCAAGGCATGAAAGATCCATTTCAGATCGGGGATGCATGAAAAACGGAATGGAAAACCTCGAAGACTTCATGAGCTCCCTCGGAGGATTCACCACCCTGTGAATAGTGGACTTCAATTTGCCGTTGGTCAATCGCTCCAACATGTCACCTACATTTACCACCAGTTGATCGGGTAGCGCCGTAATAGATATCCATTTACCATCCTTTCTGAGCACCTGCAGACCATCGGCACTGGCGCCCATGAGTAGAGTGATCAGGTTAATATCTCCATGCTCAGCAGCCCTTACAGCATCCTCTGGCACAGCATCCGGATCATCGATGGGGAAGTAGTGGATGGGCCTCAGTATACTGTTCCCGTTTTTGACCTTATCGTCAAAATAGTTTTTATCCAACCCCAGGTACAAGGCAATCGCCCTGAGCATTTCCACTCCCGTATGCTCAAGTCGCTGATAAACCTCAAGGCCGATCTCCTTCAGTTCAGGAAGCTCATTTACCCAAACATTGTCAGGATATTCATTTTTTATGGGGTCACCATCGGTTACTTCCTGTCCGATGTGATAAAATTCCTTAAGATCACCGGTGGTCCGTCCTTTGGCATGCTCCTTTCCTTTACCAATGTATCCGCGCTGACCGGCCAGGCCCTCTATCTCATACTTACCTTTTATATCATCAGGCAAGCTGAAAAAACGCCTGATAACATCATAGAGCTTTTCCGACAACTCATCGGTTAAATAGTGATTCTTTATTGCAACAAAACCGATGGTATTGTAGGCTTCACCCAGGTCTTTGACAAACCGGCTTTGCTCATCCGTCGTGCCCTGTGTGAAATCTGCCAGATCAAGGGACGGTATTTCATCGTATAACTTTGTGCTCATAGCTTAATATCGTCGGGCGCGTACCACTAAAAATGCACCAGAGGTTACTTCTAAATTCAAACGATTTAAATTAAGATTTTTGCCGCGAATAAACTACAAAAAAAGCCCTTAGTCAATCTAAGGGCCTGTGATGATTCGATTACTGACCGATGGTCTCAGTTATACCTTGATCTCAACATCGACACCGCTGGGAAGCTCCAGTTTCATCAAGGCGTCTACCGTTTTGGTGCTGTTGGAATAGATATCTACCAATCGCTTATAGGTACAAAGCTGAAACTGCTCCCTGGACTTTTTATTGACGTGGGGGGACCTCAGCACAGTAAATTTCTCCTTAACAGTAGGCAGAGGGATTGGGCCGCTCACTACTGCTCCTGTAGTTTTTACCGCTCTTACTATCTTCTCAGAAGACTTATCCACCAAATTGTGGTCGTAAGATTTTAGTTTTATTCTAATTTTTTGATTCATAGTTCAAACATTAAGCGGGTTGTCCCTTTACACTTGCTATTACAGTTTCAGCGATATTCTGTGGTACAGGATCATAATGCGAAAAGGTCAATGATGCGGTTGCTCTTCCTGAGGTGATCGTTCTCAGATCAGTAACATACCCAAATAATTCCGACAATGGTACATCTGCCTTCACCACCTGTGCTACTCCTCTGGTATCCATGCCTTTCATAATACCTCTTCGCTTGTTCAGGTCACCTGTTACCGAACCGGTATATTCATCAGGAGTAACTACCTCTACGGCCATTACAGGCTCCAGAAGTACAGGCTTTGCCTTTTTGGCAGCCTCTTTGAAACCTATCCTCGCGGCCAGCTCAAAGGAAAGTGAATCCGAGTCAACATCGTGGAATGATCCGTGGAATAATCTCACCTTCATATTATCAATAGGATATCCCGCGAGGGGCCCATTGGCCATAGCCTGCTCGAAACCTTTCTGCACCGCAGGGATGAACTCTTTGGGAATAACACCACCTACAATATCGTTCTTGAACTGCAATCCGGTTGCTTCTACTTCCTCATCTTTAGGCCCGAGGTCAAATACGATATCAGCAAATTTACCACGGCCACCTGTTTGTTTCTTGTAAACTTCCTTGTGTTCAACTGTATTTCTGAGTGCTTCCTTGTAAGCTACCTGAGGAGCTCCCTGATTGATCTCTACCTTGAACTCTCTCTTCAAACGATCAATGATAATGTCAAGGTGAAGCTCGCCCATTCCCTTCAGGATCGTTTGTCCCGTATCCTGATCAGTTTCCACCTGCAGGGTAGGATCTTCTTCTACCAGTTTACTGATCGCCATACCCAGCTTATCCACATCTGCCTGAGCCTTGGGTTCAATAGCGTAGCCGATCACCGGCTCGGGGAAGATCATAGATTCAAGTACTACCCTATGTTTTTCATCACAAAGTGTGTCCCCTGTCTTTATGTCCTTAAAGCCTACCACGGCACCAATATCACCACAATGCAACTGATCGATCTGGTTCTGCTTGTTGGCATGCATCTGGAAGATCCTGGATATTCTTTCCTTTTTCTCCGTTCTGGAGTTGTACACATATGAACCGGAATTCAGCATACCCGAGTAGGATCTGATAAAACATAACCGGCCTACAAAGGGATCCGTTGCAATTTTGAAAGCCAGCGCTGAGAAAGGCTGATTGGGATCAGGCGCAATGCTCACCTTTTCCTCGTTGGCAGGATTGGTTCCGGTAATGTTATCTCTGTCCAATGGTGAAGGAAGAAGCTCCATTACATAGTTGAGCATGGTCTGTACGCCTTTATTTTTAAAGGCAGAGCCACACAGCATAGGCACAAATGCCAGATCTATCGTAGCCGCTCTCACAGCAGCTATGATCTCCTCCTTAGTAATTGAATCCGGATCTTCAAAGTACTTCTCCAATAGTCCGTCATCGTATTCAGCTACCGCCTCTACAAGGCCTTCACGATATTCATTCACCTCGTCTACCATATCGGCCGGAATCTCAATCTCCTCATAGGTCATCCCCATGTCCTCCTCATTCCAGACGATCGCCTTGTTTTCAACAAGATCAACCACTCCCCTGAAGGTATCCTCGGCACCGATAGGTAATTGTAAAGGTACTGCTTTGGTACCCAGCATTTCCCTTACCTGCTTGCACACATTCAGGAAATCAGCACCTGCGCGGTCCATTTTATTCACAAAACCGATACGTGCTACTTTATAGTTGTCCGCCAGCCTCCAGTTGGTTTCAGACTGAGGTTCAACACCGTCCACAGCACTGAACAGGAATACCAGACCGTCCAATACCCTCAGCGAGCGGTTCACCTCTACGGTGAAATCCACGTGCCCCGGAGTATCTATAATATTAATGTGGTATTCATTGTCCTTGTAGGGCCAGAATACAGTGGTAGCCGCAGATGTAATGGTGATCCCTCTTTCCTGCTCCTGTTCCATCCAGTCCATGGTGGCGGCACCATCGTGGACCTCTCCTATCTTATGACTAACTCCGGTATAATACAGTATCCTCTCTGTTGTAGTGGTTTTTCCCGCATCAATGTGCGCAGCAATACCGATATTCCGGGTATATTTTAAGTCTCTCTTTGCCATTATTCCGGTAAGTAATAATTAGAATCTGAAATGGGAAAACGCCTTGTTCGCCTCGGCCATTCTGTGAGTGTCATCCTTTTTCTTTACAGCAGCGCCCTCTCCCTTGGATGCCGCTACAATTTCAGCAGCCAGCCTCTCCTTCATGGTCTTTTCTCCACGTATCCGGGCAAACCTTATCAGCCATTTGATACCCAACGTGATCTTCCTGTCCGGTCTTACTTCCATAGGTACCTGAAAGGTAGCACCACCCACCCTGCGGCTTTTCACTTCCAACGCAGGCATTACATTGTTCAATGCCTTTTTCCATACCTCCAGACCATTCTCTCCTGTTTTGTTCTCTACCTGTGCGATCGCCTCATAGAAGATGGTGTAGGCAATGCTTTTCTTACCATCCACCATCAGACAGTTCACAAATCTTGTCACCAAAGTATCCCTGAACTTGGGATCAGGAAGGATATACCTTTTCTTGGGTTTGGCTTTTCTCATTCTTTACTGTAGTTTATTTTTTTGGCTTTTTAGCTCCGTATTTGGACCTTCTCTGCAATCTACCATTCACTCCGGCCGTATCCAGCGCACCACGAATGATGTGGTATCTTACTCCCGGCAGGTCCTTTACTCTACCTCCTCTGATAAGGACTATAGAGTGCTCCTGCAGATTATGCCCTTCACCCGGAATATAGGCGTTTACCTCTTTACCATTGGTCAGTCGTACCCTGGCCACCTTACGCATTGCCGAGTTAGGTTTTTTGGGAGTAGTGGTATATACTCTGGTACAAACCCCACGCCTTTGCGGACATGAATCAAGAGCCGGCGATTTTGATTTTGAAACCAAACTCTTTCTGCCCTTCCTTACCAATTGTTGAATAGTAGGCATTTAGTATTTCCTCTTAATTATTATACGTTTCGAAATTTGGACTGCAAAGGTATAAAAAGCCCTTGATTAAAAAAACAAATTCAGTTTAATTAATCTTTGTGCTTCCCCCCCATAAAACAAAAAACGATTTACAGAACCGTCAGGTATTGCATTAACAACGTGTTCCGTAAATCGTTTTATAAAAATCAGGCTTCTCCTATTGTTCCACCGAAATTGATGGGGAACTTGGGAGCTTCCTCCGTCTTCTTAATGGGTCCGAAAGTATCTTCATATTTCTGAATATTGTCATTCAGAGCGTTCAGAAGCCTTTTGGCATGCTCTGGAGTAATAACGATCCTTGATTTTACCTTGGCTTTGGGCACACCCGGCATTAACCGTATAAAGTCAATAACAAACTCACTGTTGGAATGTGCTATCATGGCAAGGTTGGCGTACTCACCCTCAGCTACCTCTTCAGATAACTCGATGTTGATCTGATTGGGATTAGCTTTTTTTTCCTGATCTTCTGCCATTAGTTATCCTCCTGCAACTGCTTTTGCTGATCCATGCTTTCACTGGCTGACATCAGTTGATCATATTCTTCATGAGAACCAACGATCAGGTTGTTGAATCGTCGTTGTCCTGTTCCGGCAGGGATCAGGTGTCCAACGATCACGTTCTCCTTCAGTCCTAGCAACTGGTCCGCCTTACCTCTGATCGCCGCTTCGCTCAATACCTTGGTGGTTTCCTGGAATGAGGCTGCTGACAGGAAGCTTTCCGTTTTCAACGAGGCTTGCGTAATTCCCTGAAGGGTAGGTTTGGATACGGCCGGCATGGCTTCTCTTACTTCCACCAGTTTCATGTCTTTACGCTTAAGCGTTGAATTTTCATCGCGTAACTCCCTTGCCGTTACGATCTGACCAGGTTTGAGATTCTCAGAATCCCCGGCATCGGTAATCACCTTCTTATCCAGCACTGTGTCGTTCTCTTCAGCAAACACGAATTTATCAACACTTTCGCCGGTCAGGAAGCTGGTATCTCCCGGATCCAGTATCTGAACCTTTTGCATCATCTGGCTAACGATCGCTTCGATGTGCTTGTCATTGATCTTCACCCCTTGCAACCTGTACACCTCCTGGATCTCATTCACCAGATACTCCTGAACAGCAGTAGGTCCTTTGATCGCAAGAATGTCAGATGGTGTAATAGCGCCGTCTGACAACGGATAGCCTGCCCTGACAAAGTCATTATCCTGTACAAGTATGTGCTTGGAAAGCGGTACAAGGTATCTTTTCTTCACACCATCTTTTGATTCGATGAAGATCTCCCTGTTCCCCCTCTTTATACCACCATAGGTAACTACGCCGTCGATCTCACTGACTACTGCCGGGTTGGAAGGGTTTCTGGCTTCAAACAGCTCCGTTACCCTGGGCAGACCTCCTGTGATATCTCTGGATTTACCCATGGTTCTCGGGATCTTGGCAAGGATCTGTCCTGCCTTGATCTTTTGTCCTTCTTCCACGGAAAGGTGAGCTCCTACCGGTATGTTGTAACCTTTTGACTCATTCTTCGCTTTCACTACGATAGCAGGGTTTTTGGTTTTATCCTTGGTATCGGTGATCACTTTTTCGCGGTGTCCTGTCTGCTCGTCAGATTCTTCCTTGTAGGTAATCCCTTCTATGATCGCTTCGAACTCTATGGAGCCGTCAAATTCGGAAAGGATCACCGCATTATAAGGATCCCAGTAGCACAACTGTGCTCCTTTTTCTATTTTCTGGCCGTCTTTAACGGTTATGAATGAACCGTAAGGTACGTGATTCGATATCAATATCTTTCCTTTATCAGGATCAACAATTTTGATCTCACCGGTTCTACCCATTACTACCTCTACTTTCTCTCCTTCATTATCTATGGTAGATATGGTCCTTACACCTTCAAATTCGATAGCACCATCAAATTTCGCCTTGATATTGGCATCAACAGCGATGTTGGAAGCAGTACCTCCCACGTGGAACGTTCTCAGTGTAAGCTGCGTACCGGGCTCTCCGATGGACTGAGCAGCAATCACACCCACAGCCTCGCCAACGTGTACCATTCTTCCTGTGGAAAGGTTCCTTCCATAGCATTTGGCACATCCACCCTGCTTTGTTTCACAGGTGAGCAGTGAGCGGATCTCTACTTCTTCTATGCTTGTCTCGTCTATTCTTTTCGCCAGATCCTCTGTTATTTCCGTACCCGACTCACAAATCATCTCATCCGTAATGGGATCGTAAATATCATGGACGGAAACCCGGCCCAATATCCTTTCTGATAAAGGTTCAACGATATCTTCATTATCTTTTAAGGCCGCCACGGTCAGTCCGCGCAACGTACCGCAGTCCTTCTCCGTAATCACAAGGTCCTGGGCCACATCCACCAGTCTTCTTGTCAGGTAACCGGCATCGGCTGTCTTGAGGGCGGTATCCGCCAGACCCTTACGTGCTCCGTGTGTGGAGATGAAATACTCCAGTACGTCCAATCCTTCTTTGAAGTTGGAAAGGATAGGGTTCTCGATAATGGAACCTACCGAGCCGGCCAGGTTTTTCTGAGGTTTGGCCATCAGGCCTCTCATTCCCCCCAGCTGACGGATCTGCTCCCTTGACCCCCTCGCTCCTGAGTGCATCATCATATAGATGGAGTTGAAACCCTGATCATCCTCTTCCAACTTGGTCATCAACGTATTGGTAAGTTGTGTGTTGATCCTGGTCCAGATATCGATCACCTGATTGTATCGCTCATTGTCGGTGATAAGCCCCATCAGGTAGTTATTCCAAACACCATCTACCTCTTCCTTGGCCTGCTGAACAAGTTTTTCCTTTTCTGCCGGTACGGCGACATCGTTGAGTCCCATGGAAAGGCCACCCTTGTACGCTGACTGGAAGCCAAGTTCCTTAATATCATCGAGGAACAGGGCAGTTCGCGCCATACCGGTGATCTTAAATACATCCGAAATAATAGCCTGTAGCTTCTTCTTTGTCAACAATTCGTCAACAAATCCTACCTCATCAGGAACATACTGATTGAACAGTACCCTACCCGCAACGGTTTCAATGACTTTGGTCTCAAGCTCGCCATTCTCATTTCTCACTTTAGTCCTTACCTTAATGTGAGCATGTTTGGAAAGCTGTCCCTCATTCAGGGCAATGATCACTTCTTCAGCGTTGTAGAACATTCTACCTTCCCCTGTCACAGGCTGCTCCTTGGTACCCTTTCTTCCCTTGGTCACATAATACAGCCCAAGAACCATATCCTGAGAAGGTACGGTGATCGGTGCTCCATTGGCAGGGTTGAGGATATTGTGTGAGGAGAGCATCAATAATGAAGCTTCCAGCACAGCCTCCTGACCCAGCGGCACGTGAACGGCCATCTGGTCTCCATCAAAATCCGCGTTAAATGCTGTACACACCAAAGGATGGAGCTGAATGGCCTTACCCTCGATAAGTTTTGGCTGGAAAGCCTGAATACCCAATCTGTGCAGCGTTGGAGCCCTGTTCAACAGTACAGGATGTCCTTTCAGTACATTCTCAAGAATATCCCACACTACAGGGTCTTTCCGGTCTACAATTTTCTTGGCAGATTTAACCGTCTTGACTATGCCTCTTTCTATCAACTTTCGGATAATAAAAGGCTTAAACAACTCTGCTGCCATATCCTTGGGCAGGCCACATTCATGTAGCTTCAGCTCAGGCCCTACCACAATAACCGAACGGCCTGAGTAGTCCACACGCTTACCGAGCAGGTTTTGGCGGAACCGGCCTTGCTTACCCTTGAGCATATCACTCAGCGACTTCAGCGCCCTGTTCCCATCCGAACGTACAGCATTGACCTTTCTGGAGTTGTCGAACAGTGAATCAACCGCTTCCTGAAGCATCCTTTTTTCATTTCTCAGGATCACTTCCGGCGCTTTGATATCTATCAGCCTTTTCAAGCGGTTATTGCGAATGATAACCCTTCTGTAAAGATCATTCAGGTCCGAAGTGGCAAACCGGCCACCATCCAAAGGCACCAACGGTCTCAACTCAGGTGGTATCACCGGTACCATACGAATGACCATCCATTCAGGACGGTTTTCTATTCGGGTACGGGCGTCCCTGAAAGCCTCCACCACTTTAAGCCTTTTCAATGCCTCTGCCTTTCTTTGCTGCGAAGTATCTGTTGCAGCCTGATGCCGCAGATCATACGAAAGTGTGTCCAGATCCAGTCTTGCCAGCAGCATTTCAAGCGCCTCGGCACCCATTCTGGCTATGAATTTGGTAGGATCATCATCATCCAGCAGTTGGTTCTCACGGGGCAGTTTATCCAGTATGTCAAGATATTCATCCTCCGTAAGGAAATCCATATAAGCCAGACCGTCTTCTTCTTTTATACCCGGCTGAATGACCACATATCTTTCATAATAGATGATCTGGTCAAGCTTTTTGGTAGGCAATCCAAGCAGGTAACCGATCTTATTCGGAAGTGATTTGAAGTACCAGATGTGCGCCACCGGAACGACCAGCTCTATGTGCCCCATTCTTTCGCGCCTTACCTTCTTTTCCGTCACCTCTACCCCACATCTGTCACAGATGATCCCTTTATATCGTATTCTTTTGTATTTACCACAATGACATTCCCAATCCTTGACGGGCCCGAATATTCTTTCGCAGAAAAGTCCTCCCATCTCAGGCTTGTACGTTCTATAGTTAATGGTCTCAGGCTGGGTCACCTCTCCATGCGAACTTTCCAGGATCGACTCCGGAGAGGCCAGACTGATAGTAACCTTAGAAAAATCGTTGTTTAACTTCTTGTTTTTTCTGAACGACATAGTTTGCTGTTTTAATGTCAAGGCGTCCGGGCGGGGAGCCCGGACATTGTTTTAATAGTTTTAGTCCAAAGTGATCTCAAGTGCCAATCCACGAAGTTCGTGAACCAATACATTGAATGACTCCGGTATATTGGGTTTCTTCATGTTCTCACCCTTAACGATCGCCTCATAGGCCTTGGCTCTTCCGATCACGTCATCTGACTTGATGGTGAGGATCTCCTGGAGAACATTTGACGCACCAAAGGCCTCCAGCGCCCACACTTCCATCTCTCCAAAGCGCTGACCTCCAAATTGTGCCTTACCACCCAGAGGCTGCTGTGTGATCAATGAGTAAGGTCCTATTGACCTGGCGTGCATTTTGTCATCCACGAGGTGGCCCAGCTTCAACATGTAGGCCACACCCACGGTAACCGGCTGATCGAATTTCTGACCGGTCAGCCCATCGTACAGATAGGTTCTGCCGTAGGTAGGGAGTCCTGCTTCCTTAAGCTCGGTAGCTACTTCCTCCATGGAAGCCCCATCGAAGATGGGCGTAGCATAGGTCTTACCAAGCTCCAGTCCAGCCCAGCCCAGCACAGTTTCATAGATCTGCCCCAGGTTCATACGGGAAGGAACACCAAGCGGGTTAAGACAGATATCAACAGGCGTACCGTCTTCAAGGAAAGGCATGTCTTCCTCTCTTACGATTCGGGCTACAACCCCCTTGTTACCATGACGACCGGCCATTTTATCCCCTACTTTAAGCTTTCTCTTCTTGGCTATGTATACCTTGGCCAACTGAACGATACCAGCCGGCAGTTCGTCACCAACCTCAAGTGTAAATCTTTCACGTTTAAAATCACCAGCAATTTCATTACGTTTAATGTTATAGCTCTTGACAAGCCTCAGAACCAGCTCATTGGTCTTCTCATCACTGGTCCAGTTGTCGAGATTCACATCGGATATCAGGTTTACTTCCTCAGGAACGTTGTAGGTACTCTCATCCTTGTAGATATTCTTTTCAGGGAAGAGATTTTCTTCGATGTTCCTGGCATTGAATTTCACTCCCTTACTTATCAGTTCATCTCCGAATTTATGCTTGAGCCCCTGACTTGTCTTGCCTTCAAGCAAGCGGGTCATCTTTTCGATCATCTCCCCTCTGAGCGCAAGAAGCTGTTTGCTGTACTTATTCTTAAGTACTTCAACTTCTTTCTTTGACTTGGCCCTGAGCTCTTTATCCTTCTTGGGCCTTGAGAATAATTTGGTATCAATCACTACACCTCTCAGAGACGGAGGTGCTTTCAGAGAGGCATCCTTAACGTCGCCTGCCTTGTCACCAAAAATAGCTCTCAAGAGCTTCTCTTCCGGGGTAGGATCTGTTTCTCCTTTAGGAGTGATCTTACCGATCAGAATATCTCCTTCCTTTACTTCAGCTCCTGTTCTGATAATACCATTTTCATCAAGATGCTTAACAGCCTCTTCACTTACGTTGGGTATTTCAGAGGTAAGCTCTTCTTCTCCCCTTTTGGTGTCCCTCACCTCGAGTTCAAACTCTTCAATGTGAATGGAAGTGTAAACATCGTCCCTAACTACCTTTTCGGAAATCACGATGGCATCCTCAAAGTTATACCCCTGCCATGGCATGTAAGCCACTCTAAGGTTCCTACCGAGTGCCAGTTCACCGCCGTTGGTAGCATATCCTTCTACCAGGGGCTGCCCCTTGCTTACGCGTTCACCCTTTTTAACAATAGGTGTCAGGTTTATACAGGTGTCCTGATTGGTCCTTCTGAACTTGATCAGATCATAGGTTTTGCTGTCTTCATCAAAGCTAATGAGCAGGTCGTCCTCATCCATATCATACCTTACAATGATCCTGTTGGCATCTACGAATTCAACGATACCATTTTCCTCTGCCAGGATCAACGCCCTCGAATCCAGGGCCACACGTCCTTCAAGGCCTGTGCCTACTATCGGCGCCTGAGGTTTCATCAATGGTACGGCCTGGCGTTGCATATTCGATCCCATAAGAGCCCGGTTGGCATCATCATGCTCCAGGAAGGGGATCAAAGAGGCAGCTACCGATACGATCTGGTTCGGCGCTACGTCCATATATTTCACTTCTGAGGGTTCCACTACAGGGAAGTCCCCTTCGAATCTGGCCTTTACCTTTTCATTGACAAAGTTTCCGCCGTCCTGTAGAGGAGCATTGGCCTGAGCGATGTTATGGGTATCTTCTTCTTCAGCTGTCAGGTACTTCACATTTCCGGTCATGTCCACCTTGCCTTCGCTTACCTCACGATAGGGAGTTTCAATGAATCCCATATGGTTTACCTTGGCATGCACACAGAGTGAAGATATCAAACCAATATTCGGTCCTTCCGGAGTTTCAATGGTACAAAGACGTCCATAGTGCGTATAGTGAACGTCCCTGACCTCAAAGCCTGCTCTTTCCCGTGACAATCCACCAGGCCCCAGGGCAGACATTCTTCTTTTATGCGTGATCTCAGCCAGCGGGTTCGTCTGGTCCATGAACTGAGAAAGCTGATTAGTTCCGAAGAAGGAATTTATCACGGATGACAACGTCCTCGCATTGATGAGATCAACTGGTTTGAAGTCTTCATTATCGCGGACGTTCATTCTTTCCTTGATGGTTCGGGCCATTCTGGCAAGTCCTACCCCAAACTGGGTATACAACTGCTCACCGACTGTTCGAACCCTCCTGTTACTCAGGTGGTCTATGTCATCCACAACTGCCTTGGAGTTGATCAGTCCGATCAGGTACTTCACGATCAAAATGATATCCTCGGTGGTCAGTACTCTCTGGTCGGTATCCAGATCCAGGCCAAGCTTTTTATTGATCCTGTAGCGTCCTACTTCTCCCAGGTCGTATCGTTTCTCACTGAAAAACAGACTTTGGATAATATCCCGGGCGGTTTGCTCATCAGGAGCTTCCGTATTTCTAAGCTGACGATAGATCTGTTCAACGGCTTCTTTTTCAGAGTTTGAATTATCCTTGGCCAGTGTGTTGAATATAATGGTGTAATCGGTGACATTCACATCATCCCTGTGCAGAATGATGGACTTTGCACCGGATTCCAGAATGGTATCTATATCTTCTTCAGAAAGGATATGATCACGTTCCAGCAATACTTCGTTCCTGTCAATCGAGACCACCTCACCGGTATCTTCATCCACAAAGTCTTCTGTCCACGTTCTCAGCACACGTGCCGCCAGCTTCCTGCCACTCACGCCTTTCAGATCCTTTTGAGTGGCCTGCACTTCTTCGGAAAGACCAAAGAGGTCCAGAATATCCTTATCCGTTCCATAGCCAATGGCACGTAGAAGTGTGGTTACGGGAAATTTCTTCTTTCTGTCAATATAGGCATACATGACACTATTCACATCCGTGGCAAACTCTATCCATGAGCCTTTAAAAGGAATAATTCTGGCCGAATACAATTTTGTGCCGTTTGTATGCTTGCTTTGAGCAAAGAACACCCCGGGTGACCTGTGTAACTGGGAGACAATGACTCTTTCAGCTCCGTTAATAATAAAAGAGCCCTTCTTGGTCATGTAGGGTATATTCCCTAAAAAGACCTCCTGTTCAATCGTCTCGAAATCTTCGTTATCCTCATCATTACAGGTTAGCTTCAGTTTTGCCTTAAGAGGAACAGAATAGGTCAGTCCCCTATCGATACACTCATCCACAGAGTATTTTGGAGGATCAACTATATAGTCGATGAATTCAAGTACAAAGTTTTCTCTTGAGTCAGAAATAGGAAAGTTTTCGGAGAAAACCTTAAACAATCCTTCCTGCTCTCTTTTCTCGGCCGGGGTTTCCAGCTGAAAAAAGTCTTTGAAAGATTGCAACTGAATATCAAGGAAATCGGGATAATCTATTACCTTCTTAATAGATGAAAAACTGATTCTTGAGTTTTCTGCTGAGTTAGCCAAAGCTTTAAAATTTTTTAATTAACAGATGTTGCAAAACTCCTCCGTTATTGATTGATTGCGTATCGATTAGAAGGAGCATAATGTGTTTGTGAATATGCACAAACAGGAAAAGACCCTACTACCCCGCTAGTCTCATGGACCACCGGGATAAGGGCCTGTGTTTTTTTAGACGACTTAATGCTGCCGTCAAGGCTTACTTTAACTCTACCTCTGCCCCAGCTTCTTCAAGCTGCTTTTTAAGACCTTCCGCTTCGTCTTTAGCTATACCTTCCTTAATGGCTTTGGGTGAATTATCCACGATTTCCTTCGCTTCTTTCAATCCAAGGCCTGTAAGTTCTTTTACCAGTTTTACTACAGCTAGTTTAGCGCCTCCGGGAGCTTTCAGAACTACATCAAACTCTGTCTTCTCAGCGCCACCATCGCCGCCTTCTGCTCCACCGCCGGCAGGGGCTGCTACAGCTACCGCAGCGGCAGCGGC
This sequence comes from Flammeovirgaceae bacterium BBD 1991-12, assembly GCA_001657315.1. Taxonomy (GTDB): domain Bacteria; phylum Bacteroidota; class Bacteroidia; order Cytophagales; family Cyclobacteriaceae; genus Fulvivirga. The sequence goes on from LYSV01000019.1 coordinate 75,930, forward strand.
AGGCTCAATGCCGTGGGTTTCCTTTAAATATTCTGCAAGCTCGTTTACCTCCTTAACCGTCAGTTCAACCAGCTGATCTCCAAGTGCTTTTACGTCTGCCATTTTCGTCTTATTTTATTCCTTTTTTGTTCTTGATTTAATTTTCTCTTTCGGCCAGTGCCTTCACCAGGCCACCAATTGTGCCTTTTCCGCTTTGTAGTGCAGAAACAACATTTTCAACAGGTGACTGAAGAAGACCTATAACCTCACCCAGCAGCTCATTTTTGGATTTGAGCTCACTAAGCATTTTTAAGTTATCTTCACCAAGGAAGATGTCACTTTCTATGGAAGCAGCCTTTAACAAGGGTTTTTCACCCCCTTGTTTTTTTCTGTATTCTGTTAAGACCTTTGCCGGAAGGTTTGCGGTCTCTTCTACGAACATTACGCCGGAAGTTCCCTTCAGAGCTTCGTCCAACGGACTAAAATCCCCTTCCATATCGTCGAGCGCCTTTTTAATGAGGGTATTTTTGAATACCCTGTATTCTACGCCCTTCTCAAAACACAATCTGCGGAAGGCATTGATCTGTGCCACTGACAGACCTGAAGCATCCGTGATATAGAAATGTCCGTTTTTGGTGAACTTATCCTTCAGTTCATCTATTATCGTTGCCTTTTCTTGCCTTGTCATGATTATATTCCGGATATTGAATTTTTGTCAATCGTAATGGAAGGACTCATTGTCGTAGACAGATTAATACTTTTGAAGTAAGTCCCTTTGGCAGATGCCGGCTTCAGTCGCGAGACAGTCTGTATCATCTCCTGAACATTCTCCTGTATCTTCTCGGGAGTAAAGGATACCTTACCCACGCTGGTATGAATAATACCGAATTTATCTACCTTAAAATCTATCTTACCTGCCTTGATCTCCTTCACAGCCTTTCCTATCTCAAGGGTAACTGTACCTGATTTCGGATTGGGCATCAATCCCCTCGGACCCAATATGCGTCCCAGACGACCAACCTTGGCCATTACAGTAGGCATGGTGATGATCACGTCAACATCAGTCCAGCCTTTTTCTATTTTTTCAATGTATTCATCGAGACCTACGTGGTCAGCTCCGGCATCTTTGGCCTCCTGCTCTTTATCAGGGGTACACAGCGCCAGCACCCGCAGGTCCTTACCTGTTCCATGTGGCAATGTAACCACACCTCTCACCATCTGATCAGCTTTTTTAGGGTCTACACCCAATCTGATATCTATATCTACGGAAGCATCAAATTTTGTGAAGGTGATATCCTTTACCAGCGCAGAAGCCTCTGTAATAGAATACTCTTTGGTGGAATCCACCTTTTCAAGAGCTGCTTTTTGATTTTTCGTTAACTTTCCCATCAACCTAATAGTTTAATTATTCCAGGGAGCCTTACCCGTTACACGTATACCCATACTTCTGGCTGTACCGGCAACCATTTTCATAGCTGAATTCACTTCGAATGCATTCAGATCAGGCATTTTGGTTTCCGCTATTGTTTTCACCTGATCCCAGGTGATACTTCCTACTTTGTTTCTGTTAGGCTCGGAAGAACCTTTTTTCTTTTTCGACGCCTCCAGTACCATCACCGCAGCAGGAGGGGTTTTGATAACAAAGTCAAATGATTTATCCGTGTAGATTGTTATCAAAACAGGTAGTACCTGACCTTGCTTTTCCTGGGTCCTCGCATTGAACTGCTTGCAAAAATCCATGATATTCAGTCCTTTACTACCCAATGCGGGCCCTACGGGAGGTGAAGGATTGGCCTGACCACCCCGGATCTGCAACTTCAGGTATCCACTAATTTCCTTAGCCATTCTATTAATCTAATTTTTCTACTTGCATATAGTTCAATTCAACGGGCGTATTCCTGCCGAATATCTTAACCATCACGTTCAATTTCTTTCTTTCCTCGAACACCTCTTCTACTGTGCCGGTGAAGCCGCTGAACGGTCCGTCCATCACTTTCACAGACTCACCTACTATATAAGGTGTATCAAGTTTTTCTTCGAACTCATCGATCTCGTCTACCTTGCCCAATATCCGGTTCACTTCAGACTGTCTCAAAGGGACAGGTTCTTTCGAAGATCCGGTGCCATTGTTACCGAGGAATCCGATCACACCCGGGATACTGGTCACCAGGTGATTGGCCTCTCCGTTACTCAGATCGGCAGACACCAAAACATAGCCAGGAAAGAAATTGCGTTCTCTTACTCTTTTCTTTCCATTCCGCATTTCATAAACCTTTTCAGAAGGGATCAGCACCTGAGGTATGAAATCGCCCAGGCCCTCTCTTTCCACCTCGGTTTCAAGGTAGGACTTGACCTTCTTCTCCTGCCCACTCACGACTCTGACTACATACCACTTAAGTTCACTCACGACTAGTAGGGGTTTGAATTAAAACTCCTTGTAAAAAACATCCATTCCGTTCTGGAAAACGTAGTCCATTGCACCGATGATCAATGCAAAAATGAAAGACGCTATCAGTACCAGCACAGAGCTGTTCTGAAGTTGACTGAACTTTGGCCATGAGACTTTGTTTTTCATCTCATCGTATGAATCCAAAATGAATGTCTTTAACTTTTGCATCATCCTTCTGTTTTGTTCTAGCACGGGTGGAGAGACTCGAACTCCCAGCCAACGGTTTTGGAGACCGCTACTCTACCAATTGAGCTACACCCGTTCAATAATTTTACAGGAGCAAATTCAATCTCCAAAACCTCTCAAATCCTGTAAATTTTGGACATATTTTTCTTACTGCACCTGCCCCAAAGTCCAAAATGGTCTGCAAAGGTAGTGAACTTTTTTAGAAAGCAAAAGCGTTCTGAAGAATTTCAGAACGCTTTTTTATTGTTTAGTTTATCTTAGTCCAGAATCTCTGTCACCTGACCGGAACCCACGGTTCGTCCACCTTCTCTGATCGCAAATCTCAAACCTTTTTCCATTGCTACAGAGTTGATAAGTTGCACCTCGATAGACACGTTGTCACCGGGCATCACCATTTCCACACCGGAAGGAAGCATGATCTCACCTGTAACATCTGTAGTTCTCAGGTAGAACTGAGGTCTGTACTTGTTGAAGAATGGTGTATGACGGCCTCCTTCTTCTTTTGAAAGTACATAGACTTCAGCTTTGAACTTCGCATGAGGTGTTACTGAACCTGGCTTGCAGATCACCATACCTCTTTTTATATCCGTTTTTTCAATACCTCTCAGCAGAAGACCTACGTTATCACCAGCCTCTCCCCTGTCGAGGATCTTTCTGAACATCTCAACACCTGTAACTGTTGATTTCAGGTTTTCAGCACCCATACCCAGAATATCCACAGGATCACCACTGTTGATGATACCTCTTTCTATCCTTCCGGTGGCTACTGTACCCCTACCAGTGATAGAGAATACATCTTCAACAGGCATCAGAAAATCCTTGTCTACAAGTCTTTCAGGAATAGGAATATAGCTATCTACAGCTTCCATCAACTCCTCTACCTTGGCTACCCACTGAGGCTCACCATTGAGTGCACCAAGAGCAGAGCCCTGGATCACAGGAATATCATCACCGGGGAAGTCATAGTCCGAAAGAAGCTCTCTGATCTCCATTTCAACAAGCTCCAGAAGCTCAGGATCATCAACGAGGTCTACCTTGTTCATGAAAACTACCAGAGCGGGCACACCTACCTGACGTGAAAGAAGGATGTGCTCTCTGGTTTGTGGCATAGGGCCGTCAGTGGCAGCAACCACTATAATAGCTCCGTCCATCTGGGCAGCACCCGTAACCATATTCTTTACATAGTCAGCGTGACCGGGACAGTCAACATGGGCGTAGTGTCTGTTCTCAGTTTGGTATTCAATGTGTGAAGTATTGATTGTGATACCTCTTTCTTTTTCTTCAGGAGCATTGTCAATTGAAGAAAAGTCTCTTGTCTCGGCAAGACCCTTGTCTGACAATACTTTGGAAATAGCAGCGGTCAGGGTGGTTTTGCCATGGTCAACGTGACCGATAGTTCCAATATTTACATGGGGTTTTGAACGGTCGAAAGTTTCTTTAGCCATATGTGAAAATCCCTAAGTTTAGTTTAAAATTTATTCTTGTAATTTAAGTTTTGCTTTTCCGATCACCAACATGCTCACTTAATTATTCTCAAATCAGAGCCAAGAAGGGGATTTGAACCCCCGACCTCTTCCTTACCAAGGAAGCGCTCTACCCCTGAGCTATCTCGGCTTACTTTTTTACCAGCGATCACTATTGATGCATGATCCAATGTAACAACAATGGTAGCATTCTGCTACTGAAATAACTGCACCATTCACTTTAAGCCCCAAAACCTCCAGGCAGGGCGATATTGACCACATTGATATATTCTGTACTGATCCAGTACAGGACAGGGCCAGACCAACCATCGGGCAGAACTCTCATCTAATGAATTGATCCTTGCCCGGCCTTGAGAGATCGTTCATAGTTACCTATTGAACCAAAGA
>LYSV01000270.1 GCA_001657315.1 Flammeovirgaceae bacterium BBD 1991-12
GATATAAATTCACCATTATCGGTTTAGGCTTTGCCTGGCTCCTATTGTCAAGTTAGCTTCTTTACGTTACTTTACAATGTCTTGGAATTCACGTTAAATAGTGTCTGTAAGAAAACTTCAACAAGGTATTGACCGTGAAAAGTTGATGGTAGCTCAAATAACAGAGCGTTTTCAGACAGGCTTTGTTTTGAACGCTTTCCGATGAGGCACCGGATCTCTTTCGGGAATACAATGCGAGGTTGCTTTCCATGATAAAAAAGCTGTTGTTGTCCCTGTTGGCGCTGAATTCCACCGGTGTTGTGTCATCCACAGACCCGGTTTTTAATGGTTCTCTTGTTTCTTATGTGGACCCCTTCATTGGAACCAAAGGAGGTGGGAATACTCATCCGGGTGCTCTGGTGCCCTGGGGCATGGCCTCCTGCTCTCCCTACACGATTGCCGGCCCTTATGGTGACCAGGGTAAATTCACAAAGAAAGGGGCGGTAGCTTATTATTCCGATAAAAAATTCCTCACCGGATTCACGCATGTCAACTTAAGTGGGGTGGGCTGTCCGGATCTCGGAAACGTCATACTCATGCCCACAGCAGGCGAACTGAAAACTAACCCCGGCAACTATGGCTCCTACATTGAAAGGGAGGTAGCCCGCCCGGGTTACTATGGGGCTACATTGTCAAGGTACGGCATACGCTCCGAAGTGAGTGCGACCAAAAGAACGATCAGACACCGGCATACATTTCCAGAAGGGCAGGCCAATTTTATTCTTAACCTTGGTCTGGGCGTGACCGATGAAAGAGGAGGCATGTTAAAAATTGTCTCCGATACCGAGATCGAAGGTTTTGACATGTTTGGTCAATTCTGCTTTGAGAAACACTACAACGGTAAGGTTTATTTTGTCATAAAATTCAGCCAGTCTGCTGTAGAATATGGTAGCTGGCACGATGATTATCAGCAAACCGGTCACAGGAAAAGCGCCATTGGTGACCAGATCGGAACCTTCTATACCTTTGAAGCCCGAAAGAATGTGCCCATAGAAGTTCAGGTGGGGATCTCTTATGTAAGTATTGAAAATGCCCGCGAAAACCTCCATAGGGAACAACATGAACTGTCCTTTGAAGACATAAAGTGGAAAGCACAACAGCAATGGGAACAGGAGCTGGGCCGTATTCGGGTGGAGGGAGGTACCCGGGAAGAGAAGATCAGCTTTTATACAGCTTTATACCATACGCTCATCCATCCTAACCTTTTCAATGATGTCAATGGTGAATTTGTTGCCATGGATGGTTCCATCCAACGGGTGAAGAGTGGGGACCGGTATTCGGTGTTCTCCCTGTGGGACACCTACCGCAATCTGCATCCTTTTCTCAGCCTGGTCTATCCTGAGCGACAGCAGGACATGGTCACCTCACTGCTGGACATGTACAGGGAAACAGGATGGCTGCCCAAGTGGGAGCTCTCCGGGCAGGAAACTTACGTGATGGTGGGAGACCCCGCCGTGATTGTCATTGCAGATACCTATCTGCGTGGGATAGGAGGATTCGACACTGAGCTGGCCCTGGAAGCCATGCTGAAAAGTGCCAATGACACCTCTCAGCACAACCTGATACGGCCGGGACTCAAAAACTACCTGGATTATGGCTACATCCCCCATGAATTCAGTGGTCCTACTCCGGCCATCAAGCCCATCCCCTGGGGTTCTGTTTCCACCACACTTGAGTACGCACTGGCCGATTGGAACATAGCCCGGTTTGCGAAAGCGCTGGGCAAAAACAATGTGGCGCTACAATTTGAAAAGAGGGCAGGATACTACAAAAATCTTTTTCATGGAGAAAACACATTCCTGCTTCCCCGGATGGCCAATGGCACATGGTGCCCCCTGCCCCACTCTGCCGGTCCTGGAACTTCTGAGGTGGGCTTTGTGGAAGGTAATGCATGGAACTACAACTTCTTTGTACCTCATGACATCGATGGACTGAGCAGGCTGATCGGCAGGGATAAAATGCTGGACAAGCTTCAGCAATGTTTTGACGATGATCAGTTTGTACTATGGAATGAACCGGATATGGCCTATCCCTACCTGTTCAACTACTTTAAAGGTGAAGAATGGCGAACACAAAAGGAAGTGCACAAAGCCATAAACCGGCATTTCAGCAATGCAGTGGATGGCCTGCCGGGCAATGATGACTGCGGGACTATTTCCTGCTGGCTGCTGATGAGCATGATGGGCTTCTATCCCGATCTGCCGGGAAAACCCGACTATGCGCTGGGCCTGCCTGTATTTGACAGGATCACAATCCAACTGGACAACCGGTTTTACCAGGGATCGAAGATCGTGATTGAAAAATCCAAAAGCGTTGATCACAAAGGAAAGGTAAGCAGGATCACGTGGAACGGCCGTCCGCATGACGCGTGGTTCATGCCCCACGCCACCTTTGTACAGGGAGGCAAGCTCCTACTCGAATAGCCCCACTATACTCCATGCCCTATGCTCCATGCTCAAACCGGATCCTCTATGTAGGGCATCCTTGAAAATTCCGTTGACGGATGGAGGGAGGACGTCCACGACCAGCGAGAGACATTTGAGGCCTGCGGGTGAGCGGCCCATAGAGGCTGGAAAGCGCGTTTCGCGGGGAAAATGGCTTTTGGTGGTGGTGCCTTTTTCTTTTGTTTCGTCCCGCAGGCTTGCGGGATGAAAACCGAAGTTAAAACCCCAAAACTCAGCAAAAACTGCTCATTTTGAGGTTTGCATTCACCGTGGAAGTAAACAAAATACTTCTATT
>LYSV01000271.1 GCA_001657315.1 Flammeovirgaceae bacterium BBD 1991-12
ATAAAACTTTTCAGAAGGAACGTACATTCATCCATGCAGTTACCTCCTGGCTTGTCGCTGGTTTGAATGGTCCTTTTATGAATTACGACCGCGTGCAGACCTACGACCATGTGAGATGGAGTAATTAGTAATTTCAGTGCTCTGACCTAGATGCCGTTCAACGATTTCATCCCGCCATTCATTCCAGGTATTTGTATCATAAAAAAGTAACCTACCAAGAAAGACTGGCTACTTTTTTGATCAGATATCTTCGGCATACTGTTCAAAATTTTCCTCTGTAAGGATGTAATAAACCGCATCATCTGTTGCGTACCAGTTATCAATATTCCAAAAATGGGCCCGCTTTTTAGAGTTAAAATCTGTTGAGTCATCGACAGTTGGATTGAGAAATCTTAATTGCATCGTTGAGTCAGAATTTACAAACTTGATAGAGTCATCGCTCGAAATGCCAGTGGCAATAAGATTGTTGATGAAGTTTGCGTCTTTATCCCAATTTGCGCTTTCAGGATGATAAATATTTGTTCCAATTTGCAATTCCACCCTGTTAATCTCGTCCCCTAAATAAAATTCACAGATTAATTCTGAATCTATACCCCGACCCACTTCAATATTTCCGTAATCACAACTTATGATCATACAAAGACTAATGAACAAAAGAATTAGCTGCCTCATCACTAGAATTGATTAAAATAATTGATAATCTCAGTTCTCTGGTCAGGATGCCGTTCGATGATCTCATCCCGCCATTCATCCCAGGTTCTTGCGTCTTTCAGTGATTTATACAAGTCAATCAACGGAATATTACGCACATTATCGGTCACTCCCTGACAAGACTGATTAAAATTATCCCACATATCGGGACCTAAGATGTGTATGTAGTTTTCCATATCTGCAATTGATTGGTTGCATTGTTGATGCCTTGTTACCCAAGGCCCGCTTCCATTACGTGAAGTCGAGTTAGCGTTCAAAGCCACATTAGGATTAAACTTTCTTCTGTAGGCAAATTGCATCACCGCATCTGCCCATGTTTCCCTTACTTTTTCATCAGTATTGATCATCCTGATACCGCTTTGGACAGAGTTCCATCCTACCAGGTTCCAGTGTGCGGCATGACCAAGTTCGTGAATGGTGGTGGCATAGGCTCTGTCATATGTGTAGCCTCCTTCGCCAATCCTCCTGACCAATATATCGTTCACCAGCGGATTTAAGGCTTGAGGAAGCGTTTGATTCAGGCTGTGCATCAACCCTTGACTATCACCAAGTGGCCAGTTTAATAATCCACTACCAGAAGTCACCCTGATCTTTAAATGCCGCGGCGGGGCATCAGTACGATACTCATCTCTAAGACCCGGTAGTACTTTATAATAATCGTTCACGGCATTCATAACACAAGCCCAACTATATCCCCAGCTATCTGAGCTGGTGAATGTATGGTTCCATCCTTTATTAACGGCTCTTACTCCACCGGACTTAATGGCTGTGAGAAATCCAAAGTTTTGTCGTAAGGTGGCATGGTTATTTTGAAACTTGATGTTGTACCAAACAGGTGCAAATGCCGGAAAGTTAAAATTGTAGCTGCCATCTGTTCGGGTAAACGTTCTTCTATTGATCAGGCCCTGTCTTGCGATGACCTCCACGTTGGCCACTCCTTCTGTTACAGTTGCTCCGGTTCTCGGATGAACATACTGTACCCTGATGTTTCCTTTAGGTCCCCATTTCAAAATTCTAATGGAGCTGATGACATTTCGTACTGTTCGCATCACTCTTTTTACAGTCTTAAACGGAGAGCGCAACCTAAACTTCCATTTTTTCTTAAAAAAAGCGGTTCTTCCTCCGGATAAATCTTCCTCCTCTTCAAGATAGTAAATAGAATCCATTAGATTCATCGCTGTTAAAGCACTATCAAGTAAATGATTGTCTAATAGAGCACACATCTCCAGGAATTCGGCTGTGGATACTTCCTCATCCAGCATTACTTTTTGTGTCCTTCCAGAGGCTATCCTCTTGGCTTCTTCTTCTAGTGGCATGTACGTTTTCGTATTCAACAAAATCGGGAAAATTCAAATCCTTATCGATAACCGCATATTGCCAGACAACCGTATCAGACTCATTTTCAGGATCATAATAGACTTCTCCGTTTTGCTCCAGGGTATAGTCCAGAGGGTAAGAATACATTTCTACACCAGCACTCATAAGCGTATCGTATTCCTCTGTTGATTGTGGGAGAAATCGAATGTAATAATGACTGGTTTGGATGGCTTCTTCAGCACTGGCAAGTCGTGCATTTGGGAAAGCTTCAGGCATATCCGAGTAGAAAGAACGCATACTTTCTACACTCCAGGAGGGCTCAAACTGCTCTCCAAGTACGACTCTCCCGGGTTGATAAATATCCTCCTGAATTATAGGTGTTGGTTCGGTTTCTGCTAATTCTTTACAACTCGTAAAGACCACCACCAGCAAAAAGCTTAGAATTAGTTAAGTGATTGGTTTTCATGGTTCTTTAAATTTTCGGTAAAGGCAGTGTATAATGACAGTTGACATGATACTAAACTGTAACAGAGGTCTGATACTTTGTGACAAAGGTGGGAGGACAGGAATCAAAACGCCTGTGCGAAAAACGTTAAAATCTATGCAAAAACATCGAATGTAGAATTATAGGATGTTGGTCAGGAAGGCGTTGCTACAGCCTAATGTCTGGATGAGGGGCATGACTATGACTATCCGGGTCGTAGCATTGGCGCACCTGTCTACCGGACTCCTCACATTCACAGAATCCTGCGGAGAGTCCTGCGGATCCACGGGGTTCTCCACGGGATTCTGCGAATGCGAATGTGAATGTGAGTCTGCCGGAGTTCCGATAGCTATCGGAACTCCGGCAGACAGGTTCTCTAAACCTAAGACCAGAGTGGGAGTTAAAACGAATAGCTGATTCTTGCTGAAAGAACAAATTCACCTGCTAACTTCCTTGAAATGGTTTGTTTTTCTTCGTCCGTTACATTGTCTGACAAAACTATCTTATTTTCTTCAGTTCTTATTACTGCATTAAATTCTTTGTATATGTTGACCGGGAATCTTCCCATTCTAAGTGATGCATCAACACTGAATCTTTTGAAAATCAGATTTGATCTATATCCTCCTGCCAAAGCGATCCCAATGGAGTGTAGCTTGATTGAATACCTTTTAGGAGGATCTTGTCCCCAACCTCCTCCGAAGGATATTAATTCAGTTTCTTCACTTATTGAAGGGTCAGCTCGGTATCGATATGTTAGAGTTGGAGCAAGATAAAATCCGTAATTATTGGAATTGTATAACCTATATTCAAATTGTCCTTTTAGAAGCGTTATATCTTCATGGATATTAGCATAGTTCCAGTCGTGTTTGTTCATAGAAAGGGCTAAGGAATTCTGATCACCAATTATCCTTTCGTAGTTTAAGCCAGCATACCAAAAGTAATTGATACCTATTCGGTTTTTAGCCGTCTGAGCATGGCCTTTACCGATAAACAACACTGTGAAAACAGCAACTAAAATTTTGGTAATTAATTTGCTCATTGTGATGCTTTTATGCCCTACAACTAGTAACTAACAATAATACCAGTGCTCATCTACTAAAACGAGTCCAAATGTTGCGTAAAAAGACTTTAATTTCAATTCGCTAACTATTTTTTAAATGTTTATAGTTTACAAATGGATATATAGCAAGCGGTAACATCACCTGTGTTCAATATCTTGTCAAGTCTTGAGGCTTCTATGCTTTGGCTTCTTAATTATTGATAGGCAGACTGCGTCTTATGCCAGTTAGGTTTTGTTACTGAAAACTCTCTTAAACCTTTCCCCTCCCAATCCCCTCAATCCTCTCCCCACAAAGGTAGAGCGGAACTACGACCTATAATGATCCACGGCCTTCCTTCGGCAGGTATACGTCCGCCCGGTTTATATCGCCGGGATAAAACTTTTCAGAAGGAACGTACATTCATCCATGCAGTTACCTCCTGGCTTGTCGCTGGTTTGAATGGTCCTTTTAT
>LYSV01000272.1 GCA_001657315.1 Flammeovirgaceae bacterium BBD 1991-12
CAATACTCCGCGAAGGTGCCTTTCAAAATCCAGGCCGTGATCAAATAGACCTTGTGGTGCCCATGGGCAAGAGACAAGCTTATTTAGATAGAGGGTGGGACGGGTTCAGGTCCATCAGCTTCGGAATCTTTACCGTTGATGACATCACATACGGAATTACCTCTCCAACCGAAGTAATGGTGGTGGACTATACCGGTACGGCCACAGAGGTGGAAATTCCCGAAACGGTCGATGATAACGGTGAAACCTATACGGTAACCGCTATTGGTAATGAAGCTTTCCAGGAAAAGGGATTGACCAGTGTGACCATATCAAGTAGTGTGGTAAGTATTGGGAGTAATGCTTTTAACGACAACCCAACTTTGAGGGTGCTGGCGGTAGAGGCTACCGATCCCCCACGGCTGTTTGCCGCAAATGCCTTTACAAACCGCAGCCAAATAGATGTGTTCGTCCCCAGGGGTGCCCTGGATGCTTATAACGAGCCAACCAACGGCTGGACGGGCTTCAGATCCATCACGGGACTGGCAGAGATCGGGGACAGGTTCATAGTCGATCATATAACATACCAGGTTGCTAATAATAGGCTCAATAAAACGGTTGGGTTGATGGACTATACCGGTCCGGGAGGTGTGGTGACCATCCCCCCAACGGTGGACTATGGCCCGGACACCTTTACGGTGTTCCTTATTTGGATCCAGTCTTTTAAGCTCGCCAATTTGACCGAGGTGACCATACCGGGCAGTGTGGAAATAATAATGCCAGAGGCCTTTGATTACAACCCGAACCTTACCCTGGTGACGGTGGAGCGTAACGATCCGCCAATACTCCGCGAAGGTGCCTTTCAAAATCCAGGCCGTGATCAAATAGACCTGGTAGTGCCCGCAGGCAGGGTACAAGCTTATAAAGATAATGGATGGAGCGGCTTCAGATCCATATCGGATGGCACTACCCCTCCCCGGCCAGCCATTGATGCGCCACAAAGTGTTGATAACCTGGACCCCTTTACGGTAAACATTACATTTGATGGCGAGGTTACAGGTTTTGAGTTGGGGGATATTCAGGTTACCAATGTTACGGTGACCGATTTTACAGGCAGCGGATCGACATATACCGCTACCATTGCACCCACATCGCTCTGTGATGGCAATATTACCATAGATGTGCCGGCTAATGTAGCGGAAAGCACCACTACAGGTTTCCCCAATCAGGCGGCGCAACAGGTAAGCGTAGCTGTTATGGATACCATTGATCCAACAATAACATGTCCCGCCGATGTGGTGGCCAATACCGCTGATAATGGTACGGGCGATTGTACCACCACGGTTGACCTTGGTAACCCTATTGTCGATGATAACTGTTCCGTTGCTACTATTGTCGCCAAGGTAAATGGTACGGAGATAGACCCCGGCACCTATGCATTCGGTACCGGAGTAACTACCGTGACCTGGATCGTGAGCGATGATACCGGAAATACCGCTTCCTGTGAGCAGATCGTAACGGTCGGTAATGATGAAGGCCCCATGGCCATTGCAAAAGATATAACCGTGCAGCTGGATGCCAGTGGGCGGGCGACCATCTCGCCGGAGGATGTGGACAATGGTTCCACGTATGGCTGTGGCAACATCCCGGAACTGAGTCTGGATAGGAATACCTTTGACTGTGGCGATGTGGGAACCCCGGTAACGGTGACCCTTACCGCTGCCCAGGGGAACAAAACATCTACTACTATCGCCACAGTAACCGTGGAGGCGGCCGGCAATTGTGAGTCCGCAGCATTCACCATTAACGCCATCGCGGACGTCACCCTCCAGGAAAACACCGTCTACACCTCCGTTACGCCTTCTCTTTACGGAGATGATCCTAAGGGCACTGTGACATGGACACTGGGTGGCACAGATGCAGAAGCTTTCTCCATCGATGGTTCCACTGGCGTGGTAACCATGATCGCCAGGGACTTCGAAGCGCCCGCAGATGCCAATGCGGATAATGTCTATGAAGTATCCATCACGGCTACCGATAGCCAGCGCAACTCCAGTGAAACAAGCTGGACGGTGACCGTGCAGAACGATGCCCCATTATTTGAAATTCCACCGCCAGCACCGTACTCCCCCCCTATGATCCCCACGGCTTTTACCCCTAATGGTGACGGTGCAAATGATACCTGGATCATCGATAATCTTTCCGAGGATGCATCCGTGAGGATCTACGATCGACACGGCACTATCATTTTCAGTTCCGATGACGGATATCCCCATCCCTGGGATGGCACCTATCGTGGAAGGTCACTGCCCACCGGATCCTACTTATATCTGATCCAGAACGGATCGCATACATACAAGGGTACCGTAACTATTCTTTTATGACAGGGAGCCCTTGAAAATTACATTTAAGTCAAAAAATGTTGATTCCGAGTCAAATGGACATGTTTTGTTAAGCTCCACAGTGAATGCAAACCTCAAAATGAGCAGTTTTTGCTGAATTTTGAGACTCTAAGTCCAGTTTTCTTTTTCTTTTGCTTGCTCAAAAGAAAAAGAAACAAAAAGAAAAAGGCACCACGAACAAAGTCCTTCCGATTGCTATCGGAACCCCGCTTAACGCACTTCCCGGACCCTATAGGCCGCTTACCCACGGGGCCTCAAATGGCCCACACTGTTCGTGGACGTCCCCCCTCCACCCGTCAACAGAATTTTCAAGGATAG
>LYSV01000273.1 GCA_001657315.1 Flammeovirgaceae bacterium BBD 1991-12
CGGATAGTCATAGTCATGCCCCTCATCCAGACATTAGGCTGTAGCAACGCCTTCCTGACCAACATCCTATAATTCTACATTCGATGTTTTTCGCATAGATTTTAACGTTTTTCGCACAGGCGTTTTGACTCCTGTCCTCCCACCTTTGTTACAAAGTATCAGACCTCTTCAGACCTCTGTTACAGTTTAGTATCATGTTAAATTTCAATCAGCTATAAAGAAAGATGAAGAAAACCATTATGAGAAGCGTCTTAGCAGCCGTTCTGCTAAGCGTAACGTTGCCTGTGAAAAATGATCAGCACAGGTGAGGACAAAATCTATTTTGCTGTGACACCTGAGGCAGATCCTTCCTGGGAGAAAGTCGGGCAACTGAACAGAATGGAATAAATAAAAGCTAACAAACAATAAAATGAATGCGCTTGCCTTCTGCGTGGAAATTAGAGCTTCAGTGCGAAAGGTTTGTCCTGTAAGCTAAGTACGAGCGCACTCATTTTATCTGGACGTTAGCGGTAATTGCTGTATTACCTAACTTACTAAACTAAAAATATGAATTGTTTTAATCACCATGAATTGAGCGCTATAGCCCAATGCCAAGATTGTAGCAAAGGTCTTTGTAATGAATGTGCAACAAAATATTCTATACCAATTTGTTCTATATGTAATTCTTCAAGAGGAAAATCTGAGAAAGATCGAATAATAAAAGAACTCTTCTGGACTTATGGACTCGGATTAGGTCTTACTTTTTTGGTATCTAGGGGATCAATGGGACAAATGACATTTGGCAACAATTCTATTGAAACAAGCTTAATGTTCTTCATGATGTTTTATATGTGTTCAGGGTTAGTGGCTGGATGGTACACATTGAACAGAATCACTCCTCAAGTCTTCTTATTTCTCCCTTTGATTGGGTGGGTAATTTACTTTGTTATAAAGATGATGATTTCAATATGGGTGGGTCTAATTATGCTTCCAGTTAGAACTTGTAGAAATGTTAGAAGAATTAAACAAATAAATGCTATACCAATCTAAAAGATGCTAACAAATGTTAGCGTGAATAATTGCACCGATCAAAGTTCCGTTCCAAAATCTTGTAGCTCAAATGAGTAAAAAAAATTACTTTTTGAAGAAATATCCGGAACTATAAAAAAATCTGTGCTTCGCTTATAATGTATAATGGAGTGGAGATATACTTGAAAATATCTTGACGTTAACAACATTATTTGTAGTTTTAAGAGAAAACACATGAACTAATGAAAGCCAAAAACATTATTCTCATTTCATTTTTACTCATGGCAGTTGCCTGTTCAAAAGAAAGTGATACTGAGATTCAGCCAGTACTATCCCTTGAGGAACTGTCTGATGATCACATTGAACTTGAGTCAGTGGAAACCCCAAAAGAAGTTTTTTCTGAAGGAGGAAGAATAGGTGGTTTGACCTATTTCGACGATTCTGGACTTATTGAGTTTAGGGTTTATTCTGAAACATCCGGGTACGCTGGAAGCCACACTGATAGATCTGCAACAGTGGGAGCGGATTTTGTATGCATTGGAGGAGGTGCTTTAATTCATGATTGGACTAATAATAAAGGAGCTTTATTAACCGCTAGTTACCCATCTTCGAACAAGAAATCCTGGCTGGCTAGTTCTCATGATCATGCAGTAGCTGACCATCATAAGTTAACCGTTTATGCTATTGGGATGAAAATTAATGGGGTTTCTGAGTCAACATTAAAGTCGTATATATACCACGACGATGCGCCAAGTATGTCAAGCCAATATCCATTCAAGCAAGTAAATTTGCCTTCAGGTTACGAATTATTGTCAGGTGGGACTAAAATTGATTGGGTACATCCTGGTAATCTATCGGTGAGCTCTCGCCCCATCGGTTCCCATGCTTGGTACTCACAGGGCAAGGATCATTTATATTATTGTCCTACCACAATAACAACATATGTCGTAGGTATATTAAGGAACATTCCAAATTTCGGCACGATTGATACAAATGTATACACTGCCTTTACCTATACAAATGGTGGATATTCTAATGTAGCAATTAGTTTAAATAATACAGGATATGTACTGACAGGCGTAGGAGGAAGTGCAATGAGTGGAGAGATAGGATCTAACGTTGGGAAAGGCCGAATGCTTTATGGCCTAAAACCTGGCTCACTTGGAAGAGTTGCAACTGCTTATTCGAAAGATCATTTGTATTATGATGATGGCACTACAACAGTATACGCCATAGGGTTAAAAAAACTGTAAGAAGTAAATACTTCAAATCAAACAAAGCCCTGCTCGTAGCATGGAAGGTGTTTTCATTTCCTCAAAGTCCTGCCTCTAGCCTGGGCGAGAGTCAGGGAAAACACATATAGATCATGAAACAAGTTTAGGATGACTCAATAGCCAAGAGCACTTATTCTTTTCTGGCGTCATGTCGGGCTTGATCAGGTATCTTTAATAACAGAAAAATTGCAGATATCAAGAAAGAACTGCAAAGCGAATCCACCCTGGTCTCAGGTTTAGCGAAGCGATCCTAAGACAAATCTATTGGGCAGAGCCTGTCTGCCGAACCATAGCCGTCAGGCTAAGAGTGTAAGTGTCTTATAATGTGATTGTTTTCCTTTCCTGGTTTCCAGTAATAATTGATATTGAGCCGTATGT
>LYSV01000020.1 GCA_001657315.1 Flammeovirgaceae bacterium BBD 1991-12
ATGGGGAGCTAGATGATATAGCGGTCTTTTATGATGAAAATGGTCATACCGCCATCCATGTGTTGTTATGTAAATGGAATGCTTCCTTGGGTCGCAACGACTTTGTCTACGATTCTTACTGGTGGGCTGACCCGTCGGGGTCTGATAACCCGATAACCTGGTTCAACCTGGATAACATACGGGAAGTGACGTCGGGTGATTATGATTCGGATGGGGAGATAGATGATATAGCGGTCTTTTATGATGAAAATGGTCATACCGCCATCCATGTGTTGTTATGTAAATGGAATGCGTCCTTAGGCCGTAACGATTTCGTCTATGATTCTTACTGGTGGGCTGACCCGTCGGGGTCTGATAACCCGATAACCTGGTTCAATTTAAGCAATATAGCATCTGTCAGTCCCGGTGATTATGATAATGATGGAGAAATGGATGACCTGACCATAATTTACAATGAATATGGAAACCCTGCTTTTCACTTGCTACAGAATAATTGGAACCCGGTGTTGAACAGGAATAATTTTGATTATAGTTCTTTTTGGTGGGACTTCTCAGCCTATGAACCTCAATCCATGTGTGTCAATTGCTGCGGGTTGAATGCGTTGACGCGTAATGAAAAATCTACGGAAAAAACTGCTAAAATCATCGAAGAAACAGCATCGAGTGACATTCAAATTTATCCAAATCCAGCCACTCAGGAATTCTATATTACAGGGACTGATCTTTCAGGCGGGTGCTATCAACTCTTTGATTTTATCGGTAATTCTATCGAGTGCAAAGTAGTAAAAGAAACCGATGGTAAATATAAAATTGAATGCAACGGTTTTAAAAGTGGCATGTACATACTAAACGTAGTTAACGGCAAGCAAAATTTGTACCGACGCATACTCATTGAGTAGGCGATATCCTTATGAGGCGAGGCAATGAGCTTTTTAACCTGGAAAAAAGGCGAAGAGACTGTGAAGTTGTATTTACAGGCAAAAGGGAAAAGAAGATTATTGATTCATTTGAATAGGGAATATATGGCTCCATTAATGTTGAAAAATAGGAACAACGATGAATTCTGAAACTAAAACCATCATTTTTGGACTGTTAACCGTTGTAAAAACCATAGTAATAATTGTAGGAGCAGGAAAAGCTATAAAGTCTTACCGATCTGGAATTCGTCATAAAAACAGCAAAAACACACGCGATGCGATCAAATACATATTGCTAATGTTCGCAATCATAATACTCCTTACGTTGATCGAATTTGCAATGGGTTGGATGTTCCCAACGTCTGAATAACTTTTGCTTGGAGGTTTGGTCAATTCTTTGCAAAACTGGCTTATTCCATAAATCCCGTTATCAAGCCTTTCAAAAAAAGTGTGCACAAAGTGTGCATAATCAAAAAAGGAGCTACAAATACTATTTGTAACTCCTTGATAATCAACGTGGGACCTGCTGGATTCGAACCAGCGACCCCCTGCTTGTAAGGCAGGTGCTCTGAACCAACTGAGCTAAGATCCCAATATTTTTGTTGTTGTTCTGAACCCCTCTTCCCGATAACTACCGGGAACGGATTTCAATTTATTACTCCTTTTTAGGCGCTTTTGCAAAAGGGAATGCAAATGTAATACAGTTTTTATTGATTGCAAATAATTACGTTTGAAGTTTAAAATTTAATTCATCGATCTTCGTTTGACCTTTATCACACTATCACGTAGCTTTCCATCAGGATCGGCGGCTATTTTTTAAACTATCACATTGAAAAAGGTCCTTAAAAAAATTGTCATCTATACGTTGCTGATGATCATCACCATTGTCAGCGCGAGTGTTATTGCTACGTTTTTATACAGGGACCGGCTCATTAATCATTTCATCCGCGAAGCAAATAAAAGCCTCAACACCCCGATCCATGTGGAAAAGATCTCTGTTTCTGCATTGACCAACTTTCCGCAGGTAGCGCTCAGCTTCAAAGGCGTAGTGGTGGAGGAGAGCTTTCCCGGAAGCAGCTATCCATTGCTGGAAGCGGCCAGGATCGATTTCACGTTTAATCCATTCCGCCTGATCGAAGGCAGTTATATCATTGAAGAGGTCCACCTCAAAGATGCGTCCTGTCATATGAAGATGAATGAAAAAGGTGAAGTGAATTATCGTATTGTTAAACGTACCGAAGGTAAGGGCCCAGCCACCGTAACGTTCGACCTGTCCAGCATCCACCTGAATAATGTCAATTTCAACTATTCCAGCGACCGCCGTGAGGTATATCTTGAGGTATCTGCAAACAAAACACAATGCAGGTTGAATGTGAACGAGGATGTGTATGATATCCGGGCCTCCGGGGATTTTGTCTTCAATAAGTTGTTTGTGCAGCAAAAGACCTGGGTGAGTGACAAAGCCATAGAGCTTGAAGCAAAAGTAGTTTATAATGATCCGGAAAAGGATATCGATTTTAACTCATCAAAATTTCGGATCTCGGATTCCGATTTTGCGGTCTATGGGAACTACAGGTTCAGCGATACCCCACTTATAGATCTGAATGTGGAAGGGCAAAACACGGATATTCAGACCATTCTGTCACTGCTACCCAATGAGGCAGGCGAGCGCTTTGAAAAGTATCGTAGCAAGGGCGATGTATATTTTGACCTTGCTATGAAAGGTGAAGTAGGGAGGAAAGGTTCTCCCGCACTTGACATCAACTTTGGACTGATCGATTGTGATCTGATCTACCCTGACAATGACGTTTCACTTTCTCAAACCCGGGCGGACGGTAGATTCCATACTTCCCGTCTGAGCGATCCGGCCACTTATGAGCTCACATTGAAGGATGTTTCAGGCTCGCTGGAAGGACAGCATTTCGGAGGAAAACTTTTCTACAAAAATTTTGACGATCCGTTCATCAAACTTGATTTTGAAGGAGATCTGAATATCAACTCAGTATTTAAATTCTATCAGGTAGACAACGTGCAAGAGGCCAAAGGTGATCTTTCAGCCAATGTTACGTTTGAGGGTAAGCTGAAAGACCTTAGAAGTAAAGCAGGCGCTGCCAGGATCAAAACTTCAGGCGATATCGACCTCAGGGGAGTAGATCTGACTATGAAAGAGTTAAGGCTACCACTGAAGGAACTTAACGGCAATCTGCTCTTTAATAACAATGACCTTGCGCTGAGTGATGTAAGCGGCAGGTTCGGGAACAGTGATTTTCTGCTCAATGGATTTTTTAAGAATATAATTGCCTATGTACTCTTTGAGGACGAGCCTGTTGGTATAGAGTCTACCCTTGAATCTGATTTTATAGATATGGATGAGCTGCTGGGTGCCGGTGAGCAGGAGCAGGCCGGTGGGGAGTACGTATTTGAATTGTCGCCGAGGCTAAGGCTCAGGTTCAACTGCAACGTCAGGTCCCTTAAGTTTCGAAGATTTACATCGCGCAATATCTCTGGTAACCTGAAGATCAAGGACAAGGTAGCTCTGGCAGACAAACTCGACCTGGAATCTATGGGAGGCACCATCCACCTCTCCGGCCTGGTTGATGCCAGAAATGTTAAGGATATTAAGGTAAATACCTCATTTACATTAAACAAAATTGATATTGACAGTATATTTTATGTATTTGAGAATTTCAATCAGAACTTTCTGGAAGACAGGCACCTGAAAGGCAAGATCGTGGCAGAGGTAAAAGCGGAAATGGACTTTAATGAAAATCTTAGGCTTTTTACGGAAACCCTTACCTCCAATATTTCCACCTCCATCATTGGTGGGGAGCTCATTGATTTTGAGCCTATGAAACGCCTGGACCGCTACCTGGACGAGGACAAGTTGGATCACCTGAGGTTTTCAGAGTTGAAAAATGATATCTATATTGAAAACAAAACCATTTACCTGCCTCAGATGGAGGTGGGCTCGAACGTGACGAATATCAAGGTCAGTGGTACACACACCTTTGATCAAAAGATCGACTACCGGATCATTGCACCGCTGCGTAGTCACCGGAAAATAGATAAGGATGAGGCTTTTGGCGCTATTGAAGAAAATGTGACCGGCCAAAGCAGATTGTACCTGAAAATTGTAGGAACTACGTCAGACTATCGTGTGGTATATGACAAGGATGGCGTCAAACAAAAAATAGTGAGCGACCTCAGGAAAGAGGTGAATGAATTAAAAGAAGCATTTAGAAACAAGGGGCTGAAAAAACAGCAGACCATTGAGCTGGAAGAAGATGATTATTTCGATTGGCACGATGATAGCCGGTAGGTTAGGCGGATCGTTGATAAGTTCGAAATTTATTGTTCTAAGTTCAACATTTAAAAATATTCATAATTGAAAATTCATAGCTCGTAATTCAAGACTGGTCACTTAACAAAAAAATCAGAATTCAACATTCACGATGCAGAAAGAGGAGTTTAAACGGATATTTGATCAGTTTTATCATCCGATAAAAAATTTCCTCTACTATAAGTTGGGAGATGTAGATCTTGCAGAAGATATAACACAGGAAGTTTTCCTGAAGGCATGGCAAAAGCGGGACGGGATCGTTATGGAAACAGTGAAGAGTTTGCTGTATACCATTGCCAGTAACCTGGCAGTTAACCACTTCAACAGTGCACGGCACAAGTATGAATTTGGGCTGAACCATGAAGATAAAGCCTCAGGAGAATCTCCACATTACAGGATGGAGGAAGTGGAGTTTGCTGAAAAGCTGCAGTCAGTTATTGGGAAACTCCCTGAAAATCAGCGTGTCGTTTTTTTGATGAACCGTATTGATGACCTGACCTATAAGGAAATAGCGCAGCGGCTGGACATCAGTGTGAAAGCTGTTGAAAAACGGATGCATAAGGCACTGGAGCTTTTGAAGTCCCATATTGAACACAAAATATGAATAAGGATAAATTCATACAGGACTGGCTGGAAGGGAATATCACTCCCGAGGAGATGACGGCACGCCGACAGGACCCGGCTTATCAGTCGGTGATCGAAGAACTGGAAGGTGTTATGGATGTCACAAGTGACCTCAAAGTGCCGGAGCGCAGATCGAAAGCTCAGGCATGGGACGAGCTTCTCACCAAAATGGAAGAAGACGAGACCCCGACGCAGCCACAGGGTAAAGTCGTTTCCTTTAAAAGATATCTTCCGGTGAGTATTGCAGCGGCTGTTGCCCTGCTCCTGGCCGTTTACTTTTTACTCCCCGGAAATATCCAGGTGCAAACAGGCAGGGGAGAACAGCTTACTCACCTGTTGCCGGACGGTAGCACAGCCGTACTCAATGCTGAAACCATCCTCAGTTATCAGGCGTCCAATTGGGAAAACGCACGAACATTGAAACTGGAAGGTGAAGCCTTTTTTGATGTAAAACCGGGTAACACTTTTGTGATCACCGGAAGTCATGGCTCGGTAGAAGTGCTGGGTACGAGCTTCAATACATACTCCCGACCGGACAGGTTAGAGGTATCATGTTTTGAGGGTAGCATAAAAGTAAAATCGCTGAAGGACGAAGCGGTAACATTGGATCCGGGTGAATTTACTGTAGCAAAAGGATCAGCCCCGGACCCTCCCAGGCCATTTGAGCAAAACAAAACAGCCACATGGCGCAAGGGTGAATTCTACTTTGATCAGGTGCCGTTTGAGGATGTGATTGAAGAGCTGCAGCGGCAGTTTGATGTTACCGTGAGTATGGAAATAGAGACTCCGCGACGATACACGGGTTACTTTAACAATGAGGATCTGGATGAGGCATTGAAGCTGGTATTCCTGCCTATGTCACTGGAATATGAGAAACAGGGGGATCTGGTCATCGTGAAATGAAGCTCATTCGGAAGATCATTGTGCTGATGGCTTTACTAAGGGGCTCCGCCGTCCTGGGGCAGTCTCTGGAGGAGATTTCTATCAATGAGGTATTTGACAATGAGCCTCTTGACAAGGTATTCAAAACACTGCGCAAAGAGTACCGGATCAAAATGGCCTACGACGATGAACTGATCAAGGGAATATACATCACTGACCGTCTTGAGGACCTGTCTGTTGATCAGACCCTTCAACGTATACTGGATGCCACCCCACTCAATCACTTACTGATCAACAACAAGGTGATCATCGTGCCCCAGGTGGAGAGCGCTGAAACCGATGTACAACCCAGGCGATATGATTTCAATCTGAGTGGTGTGATACGGGATGAATCCACAGGAGAAACACTGCCTAACGCGATCATCCGGGTTATGGGGACCAAAAAAGGTGCTGTAAGTAACATGGATGGCTTTTTTACCATACTGGGAGTTCCCTATGATACCAGCACCATCTCCATCGACTACCTGGGCTACGTCACCAAAACGATCAAACTCACGCCCGATCTTGATCTGAACAACCTCAGCTTCGGACTGCAAAACGATGTACGGATGCTGGAAGATGTCACCATTACCGATCACTACAATCAGACCCTGGAAGTGACGGAAAAGGTAAGTAAAGTGTCCTTTAATCCGAAATCAGTAACCTCGCTCCCCTCACTGGGCGAACTGGATCTTTTCAAGACCATGCAACTTATGCCGGGAATAAGTGGTGAAAATGAGTCCTCGGCCAACCTCATCATCCGGGGTAGCCTGCCCAGTCAGAATCTTGTGCTGCTGGATGGCTTTACCGTGTATCATTTGGATCACTTTTTCGGACTGTTCAGTGCGCTGAATCCGGACGTGGTTAAGGATGTACAGATCTACAAAGGTGGTTTTGAATCCAAGTATGGGGGACGTGTGGCTGGTGTGGTGGATATCACAGGAAAGTCGGGGAACACCAAAAAGCACACGTTTAACCTTGGAGCTAACCTGATAAGTGTCAGAGGTACCCTGGAGATGCCAATTGGCGAGAAATTCAACATGCTTATCTCCCTGCGAAGGGCCTTTACTGATGTGGTGCAAAGCGGATTGTATAACAAGCTTTTCAATATAGTGCGGAGAAATGATGAGCAGATCACCAGACCGGTGGATGATCCGAGATTTGATGAAATAGAGCCCGACTTCTTCTTTACGGATTTTAACTCCAAGTTCAGCTTCAGGCCCTCTGAAAAGGACATTCTGGCACTGAGCATCTATGCAGGAACGGATAATCTCAGCATCAATAATCTCACACAGATAGAAGATGCTCAGACCAGTGCTTCCTTTCAGGAAACATTGAATGAGGTAACCGAATGGGGAAACACCGGCTTTAGCATGAAATGGGGGCGCCAGTGGAATGAACGTCATTTCTCCAACCTTCGACTGTCAGTAGCCAGCTTTTTCAAAGACTACAATTTTAATTATGACTACCGGTTTGAACGACCGGATTCAATAGCCCGCTTTGATGCTGCCTTCCGACAGGACAATGAGATATTCGATACCAATCTGGCCTTTGACAATGAGATCATAGTCAATGACATCCTCAACATTGACCTTGGGCTTTCCTTTGTGGGGCACGGTATCAGTTATAAAACCTTTGTGCAGGATAGTCTGGTTACTGAAGATAATGATGAAGGCAACATCTCAAGTCTTTATGGTACTGCCAAATTCAAGTTCACACCCCGTTTCAGTGGCTCAATAGGCATGCGGATCAATCACCATGAGATCAATCAGAGATCATACAACGAGCCTCGGTTGAGTTTGAACTACAAATTGACGGATAACATAAACCTGAAGGGCGCTATTGGTAAGTACCACCAATTTGTAAATCAGATCGTTTATGATGATCCCTATCAGGGCAATCAGAATTTCTGGGTGTTTTCCAATGACAATGGCCTGAGCATTGTAGAAGCTGATGATCTGATTGCCGGCGCCACCTTCAGATTTGGCGATCTGCTGTTTGACATTGAGGCCTATCATAAAAATATGGAGGGCCTGGTAGAGCTGAATCTGATCCCCTTTTTTATATCGGACGAGCTGGACGACCTTGGGTTTCTGGTCGATGGCGAGGGTAGAATGAGAGGGGTAGATATGTTGCTGCAGAAGGAAACCGGTAAATACAAGGGTTGGATAAGCTATTCGCTAAGCCAGTCCGAACAGTCCTTTCCTGAAGTGGACGGTGGACGGTTCTATCCTTCCCTGCAGGACCGGCGCCACGAGGTGAAGTTTGTAAATATGCTTCAGCTGGGTAACTGGCACCTCTCCTCTTCGTGGATCTACGGCTCCGGCAGGCCTTTTGCAGAGTTTGACGTGGAATATGTTACGGATGATCAGGGACTGGTCCGGGATTTTGCCGTAACCAAAACCAACAGAAATACACTGCGCCTCCCTGACTATCACAGGCTGGACCTTTCCGTGGCCTATGATTTCAGGGCCAGGGTGTATAAAGGGCAAGTTGGCCTTTCCATCTTCAATGCCTACGGCAGAAAAAACATTAAAACCAGAAAGGTGAATATCGCTGATCTTCAGGCAGTACTGGGCACCCCTGATCAGCCAGAGCTCACCTACCGTGATCTGGTTCTCGTAGACTTCACACCTTCTGTTTTTGTAAATTTTACATTTTAAATATCTGATTATCAGATATTTAGAAATTTTTTCTTCATCTAAGGTAGGGTGATCACTGTTGTGCCTGTACTACTCATTGACAGTACGAAAATGAGTGGACAACACGATCATATCGAATCACACCAGTACCTGCTTCGGCAGGCGGAAAAACTTCGGGTCCCGGGCAGGCTGACAAGGGATGAGGCATGGCACCTGCTGGAGACAAGACTGGAGAAAAAAGGCAGGCTCATTTCACTGAATCGTTACTGGCAGATAGCCGCCAGTGTGGCTCTTCTGGTTTCTGCAACCCTACTGTTATATCAGCTTCAGCATGTAGAGATCAGTACCGCACGTGCTCAGCAGAAAATGGTTTACCTGCCCGATAGCTCCAGCCTGATGATGAATGCGGAATCCACCATTTCCTACAACAGGCTCTTTTGGAGAAGGAGAAGAGAAGTAAAGTTCACGGGTGAGGGATTTTTCCAGGTGCGGAGCGGGGAGACATTTGAGGTAAAAAGTCCTAACGGGATCACGCAGGTACTGGGTACCAGCTTCAATATCATCTCAAGGGACCGAAAATACAAGGTGTCCTGCATTTCAGGACGGGTGCGGGTGATAAACAGCACAGGTGATCATCAGCAGATACTTACTCACGGGCTATCAGTAACAGCTAAGCAGGAGGGATTGCATGCTCCACAATCCTTTGACATGGAAAAAGAGATTGCTTGGCAAAATGGTGAATTCTACTTCGAAGGTTCGCCGTTCGAAGATGTGTTGAATACGATCCGGAGACAATACGATGTGATCATCGATGCTTCGGCCATCAATACACAACGTATCTACACGGGCTCATTCAACAACAGGGACATTGACGAAGCGCTCAGGTTTGTGTGCCTGCCGCTGGGGCTTAAGTATGAAATACTTAGTGCAAGAAAAATACGGATCTATCAGGAATTAAATGTATAACCAAATGAATATGACTATGAAAGTTAAATTGCAAAACGGATTGTATATAATAGCGTTTATATCAATCTTCCTGTTCTCCTGTGAGCCGGAGGAATCAGTTCAGCCGGATGATAATGATGGTGTGGTGGATAACACCACGGAGCTACTTCTGTTGCAGGAAGGCATCAATGACCTGACGGGTGTAAATGGGGTATACCAAAACTTTGAGAACCTTGGTTTATCAAAGCTTTCCACCCTGGGCCGTTCCAAAGCAAAAACTTCTAAGCGTGGCAGAACTCAGGATGACGAAACCTGTGCGCTGGTTACAATAAAGGAAAATCCGGACGGCAGCTATTCACTTATTCTTGATTTTGGAGAAGAGGGATGTGTGGACGATGGCCAGCTGATCAAGGGGATCGTAACATTCACAGGCTCAGAGACCGATTCATCCGGTACACTGAAGGTGGAATTTGACAACTTTTCTGAAGAACCTGCCGACGGCTCTGAAGATGACGAGCCCTTCACCATCAACGGCTACTATCAGGGCGAGTTTGCATGGAATCCTGACGCGGAGTTTGATTATGTGGA
Source organism: Flammeovirgaceae bacterium BBD 1991-12 (assembly GCA_001657315.1). Classification (GTDB taxonomy): domain Bacteria; phylum Bacteroidota; class Bacteroidia; order Cytophagales; family Cyclobacteriaceae; genus Fulvivirga. Next base: position 9,978 of record LYSV01000020.1, read on the forward strand.
ATCTTATGATCTGGACCTGAGGCTGGACTACAAGGATGGCACAGTGGAAAGTGTGGAAGCATCCGGAGAGGCTCGTGGAAATGAGCAGAAGTATGTAGTGCTCAGCCATGTGATCAGCGGAGAAAACAATACCGGAGATGAATTTTATGCCGAAGTAGTGAAGCCGCTGGTGTATGATCTTACCTGTGAGTCACTTGAGATCTATACGGAAGGCACGCAGAACTTCCGCTTCAATGAAGATACCGCTACCGTGGACTTTGGGGAGGGCACCTGTGACAATATTGTGACTATCACCGCTCCCGGGATCACCATCATTATAGACCTGGACGAAATAGAAGGCGCTTAGTTGAGTTGAGTTGTGTGGGGGCCTTGCCTGCGGGCCGGCCCCTGCATTCTTTATCTTAACGTCTAAAAATCAGCCACTTACATTTCTGTTTGGTAACGTATATAAGATCACAATAAAATTTTTTTATCTATGATAACTGTTAATAAGATCGCGGCTTTACTATTGTCAGCCGTTGTAATTTTTTCTTCCTGTACTTCCGATGATGAGGAGTTTTCGCCGGGAGAGGCACCTGAAATACCCCCGGTGGAAACCATGACCATGAACTTTTCCGATTTTGAGGAGGCTGGAAATACCGGTGGTCGCATTAAAAGCCAGAGCAACCGGAATGGCGCAGCACTGACTGTGGGTTTTTGGAACATTGTACTGGCGGTGAACCTGGCCGTCCCCGTAGCGGCTTTTAAAGTGGCCATAGCGCAGGACGCTGAATTTGACAGAGACAGGCAACTTTGGGTTTGGTCCTTTGACTTTTTTCATGACAGTAAAAGACACACAGCCGAATTGACAGGAGCTCTCATCACCAATGGCGTAGAATGGAATATGACTATATCTCAGGAAAATGGTTTTCAGAATGTGCCCTGGTACACTGGCCAGATGTCTGCTGACGGATCTTCCGGATACTGGATATTGCAGCATAACGGTACGGACCTTAATGACTACCTGACGATTGACTGGGAAAAAGAGAATGATGAGGTAGGAGAAATAAAGTACGAGTTGATCGATGAAAGCTCCGATGATTTTGGCAGCTATATTGAGTATGGACGTGTGGATACAGGCGATTTTGATACCTACTATGATATCCGGCTTACCAGTGAAGACAGATTAGTGGAAATAGAGTGGAACCGGGAAAAAGGTGATGGAAGGATCCGTGTGACAGAAGGAACAGTACAGGGGGACTATTTGTGCTGGGATGAAAGCTTTAATAATGCAGATTGTATGTAAGTCATTAGGTTTATTGAGAAAGTTAATTTGGACTTATCGGCAGGGTCTATTGATCGGTAACAAAAGGCGTTTTTTTAACGCCTTTTTATTTGTTTTTCAACCTGTTACTCACTACTTCCGGATATAACCTTCAAACGTATTGTGCTCCTTGGCAAAGAGCTCTTCTTCTGAAAGTGTCCTGAAGTATTCATAGGTGATTTTCAGCCCCTCAGCCCGTGAGACCTTCGGTTCCCAATCCAGTATTTCCCTTGCCTTGTCAATATTGGGCTGGCGTTGCATGGGATCATCCTTGGGCAGGGGCTTGTAAATAACCTTTTGGGTGGTACCAGTGAGCTTAATGATCTCTTCGGCGAATTGTCCTATGGTGATCTCGTCCGGGTTTCCAATGTTTACCGGCCATGGGTAATCACTCATCAACAGCCTGTAGATGCCTTCAATGAGATCATCCACGTAGCAGAATGATCGTGTCTGGGATCCATCACCAAAAACGGTCAGGTCTTCACCCCTGAGGGCCTGACCTATGAAAGCAGGCAGTACCCGGCCATCATTCAGCCGCATTCTGGGGCCGTAGGTGTTGAATATTCTTACAATACGCGTTTCCAGACCGTGATAGGTATGGTAGGCCATGGTCATGGCTTCCTGAAAGCGCTTGGCTTCGTCATATACTCCCCGTGGTCCTACCGGATTCACATTGCCATAGTACTCTTCAGTCTGAGGGTGTACTGTAGGGTCACCATAAACCTCAGAAGTAGAGGCGATCAGCATACGCGCCTTCTTGGCCTTGGCCAGTCCCAGCAGATTATGGGTGCCCAGTGATCCTACCTTTAACGTCTGAATGGGTATTTTCAGGTAGTCAATGGGGCTGGCTGGAGAGGCGAAATGCAATATGTATTCCAGTTCTACCGGTACATGCACGAATTTCGAAACATCATGTTCATAAAACTCAAAATCCCTGAGCTTAAAAAGATGTTCGATATTTTTAAGAGAGCCTGTTATCAGGTTGTCCATTCCCAACACCCGGTACCCCTCACGAATAAAGCGATCACAAAGGTGGGATCCCAGAAAACCGGCAGCACCGGTAATGAGTACTGTTTTCTTAGCCATTGACTGTTGCTCTTCCTATACTGTAATATGTGAATCCCAGCTCTTCCATATCCCTGAGTGCATACAGGTTTCTGCCATCGAAGATCACATTGTTTTTTAAACCTTTTGAGATCCTGTCAAAATCAGGAGTCCTGAATACCGGCCACTCGGTAGCTATGAACAGGGCATCAGCATCATCTACTGCTTCGTAGGCATCATGACAAAAGGTAGCCTTGTCCCCAATCAGTTGTTTTACATTTTCCATGGCCTCCGGATCATAACACTTCACCGTGGCCCCTTCTGATACCAATTGATCAATATTGTAAAGTGATGGTGCTTCACGTATGTCGTCCGTATAGGGCTTAAAGGCCAGCCCCCAGAGTGCTATGGTTTTGCCGTTCAGATCGCCGTTAAAAAAGTCTTTTATTTTCGGGATCATTTTGGTTTTCTGGATTTCATTGACGGACATCACAGATTTCAGGATACTGAAATCATACTTTGCCTGTTCGGCAGATTTGGCCAGAGCCTGTACATCTTTGGGGAAACAGCTTCCACCATACCCGATCCCCGCAAAAAGGAACCTTTTGCCTATCCGGCTGTCGGTACCTACTCCTTTCCTGACGGCGTCCACATCTGCTCCAAGCAGTTCACACATATTGGCTATTTCGTTCATGAAAGTGATCTTCGTCGCCAAAAATGAATTGGCCGCATACTTGGTCAGCTCGGCAGACTTCTCATCCATGAAAATGATCGGATTTCCCTGCCTCACCAGTGGGGCATAGAGGGATTCCATAACATTTTTCGCCTTTTCCGATGAAGTACCAATGACCACACGGTCCGGTTTCATAAAATCTTCCACAGCTACTCCCTCTCTCAGAAATTCCGGATTGGACACTACGTCGAACTCAACCTTGGCCTTCTCTGCAATTTTGGAAGTAACTTTCTCCGCTGTGCCTACAGGTACGGTACTTTTATCCACAATGATCGTATACTGATCAAGCAGAGGACCAAGGTCTTCTGCTACCCTGAGAATATACTGCAGATCCGCAGAACCATCTTCGCCGGGAGGTGTAGGGAGCGCCAGAAAAATGATCTTTGCATCTTTTATTCCTTCTGCCAGATCGGTAGTAAAGTGTAAGCGGTCCTGCTCTATGTTACGCTCGAATATTACATCCAAACCGGGTTCGTAAATGGTGATCTTGCCATTTTGAAGGCTCTTGACCTTGTTCTCGTCAATATCGATACAGGTGACACTATTGCCTGTTTCAGCAAAACACGTCCCTGTTACGAGTCCTACATATCCGGTTCCTACTACCGCAATTTTCATAGTTTAAGATGAGTTTAAAAAATCTATTACAAAACGGCCCAAAAATAATAGAATATTTGATCTAATCCTTCTGCAAACCGGAAATTGAAAAATTTAATAATATCACCGAACTAACATTCGTTTGGTAGCCATTTTGTATATCTTTGCCGAAAACGATTTAAACGAGCATGGAAGCGATAATAAGTGAAAAACAGTTGGCCTTTGGGTTTGAGGAAAATGAAAACCAGGTGATGATCTCCCAGATGATCAGGGACTTAGGTGAGCGTGAGATCAGCCCGCACATGATGGATTGGGATGAGTCGCAGGAATTTCCTTTGGCGTTGTTCAAAAAGCTGGGAGAGCTGGGGCTGATGGGAGTACTTGTTCCGCAGGAATATGGCGGCTCCGGGTTTGGCTATCATGAATACGTAACGGCCATTGCCGAATTGTCGAAGATTGACGGATCCATAGGCTTATCCATGGCTGCTCATAATTCCCTATGCACAGGACATATCATGCAATTCGGCAACGAAGCACAAAAACAAAAATATTTACCTCGTCTGGCTACTGCTGAATGGATAGGTGCATGGGGTCTGACAGAACCCAACACAGGCTCCGATGCCGGTAATATGAAAACCGTAGCAAGAGAAGATGGAGATCATTACATAATTGATGGTGCCAAGAACTTCATCACTCATGGTATATCCGGTGATATAGCGGTGGTAATAGCCCGCACCGGTGAACCCGGCGACTCACACGGTATGACGGCCTTTGTCGTAGAACGTGGTACGCCAGGCTTTAGCGGAGGAAGAAAGGAAAACAAGCTGGGCATGCGTGCCTCGGAAACGGCCGAGATGATCTTTGACAACTGCCGTGTACCCAAAGAGAACATTCTTGGCAATGTTGGCGAAGGTTTCATCCAGTCGTTGAAGGTACTGGACGGTGGTAGGATATCCATTGCTGCGCTTAGCCTGGGCATTGCACAGGGTGCCTATGAAGCCGCTCTTCAGTATTCCAAAGAGCGGGAGCAGTTCAACCAGTCCATATCCAAATTTCAGGCCATATCCTTTAAGCTTGCGGACATGGCTACCAAAATAGAAGCAGCCCGGCTACTTACTCACCGGGCAGCTGATCTGAAAAACCAGGGAAAAAAGGTGAGCAAGGAATCTGCGATGGCCAAGTATTATGCTTCCGAAGTAGCTGTAGAGGCTGCCAATGAAGCGGTACAGATATTCGGTGGCTATGGCTTTACCAAGGATTACCCGGTAGAAAAATATTACCGTGATGCAAAGCTGTGTACGATAGGAGAAGGCACTTCGGAAATCCAGAAACTTGTGATCTCCAGGTCTATTCTGAAGTAGGTCAGTAATTTCAGCTACTCAGAACACAGAGGGTATTCAAGGGTGACTGAAAAAGACTCTTTTAAACCGTCTGCCTGGCAAGGTCTGTTGTATACGTCGGATTTTATCCTTCAGCAAAGAATATCATCCAGCCCAGGTCGTTTTAGTTCAAACCAGTAAATTCATCGGTAAATTTAACGACCAGCAGTGGATATCCTCAACGTACTGATCCTGGCAGGAGCCATTCAGGGCCTTATTTGTAGTATACTACTTTGGTCAAAAGGTAAGGACCGTCTCTCGAGCAGGCTTCTGGCCGTATTGATCTTTCTTTTTGCACTGGCATGCCTCAATATCTATCTGATGGAGTCAGGAATAAAGTACCGGTCCACCTTTTTCCATATGATCAGCTACACATTTCCACTCATTGTTACACTGCCCGTTGGTCCGTTGATCTATTTCTATGTGCGGTCATTGTTACATGCTGATTTCAGGTTGCCCTCCTGGTATTTCGTGCATTTTTGTCCGGTAGTACTTGATCTTCTACCTTATCTCACAGGTACTGTTTACCTGCTGGGCAAAAGTTTTGGGTACATCTACCCACAGGAGGAGCTGCAATGGAAAGACCTGATCGATTTCTTTCATGTGTATATTGATATACCCCGGTGGGTCTCAGTGAGTATATATCTCTTTGTAACGGTTAAATGGATGGTCAGAACAAAGAAAACCTCGGATCAGGACCGATCCATACAGTGGTTAAGGCAGTTTCTTGCGGTGTTTGGTTTCTTTCAACTGATCTGGCTTGGGCACCTGATTCCCTATGTGGTTCCGTCTTCACAGGAAGTATGGATAGAAGCTGTTAAGTGGTATCCCATATACATTCCATTGGCAATATTGGTGTACTGGCTCAGTATCAACAGTTTCTTAAGGCATATTGAAGGTAAATCTGTCCTGTTAAAGAGTCGCTCAGGGGGGCATCTTTCTCCCGAGCTTATTCACCGGGCCGGGTCGGCCCTGCAGCAGGCTATGGAGCAGGACCGCCTTTTTCTCGACCCGAAGCTCACCCTTGGGTACGTGGCCGACCATACGGGCCTTCCCATGAAAGTGATCTCTCATGTGCTTAATCAACACATGAAGAAAAGCTTCAATGAATTTGTTAACGGATACCGGACAGACGAACTGAAAAGGCGACTGCTGGAGCCGGGAAATGAACATTTAACTATTACAGGCCTCGCTTTCGATTGTGGTTTTAACTCACAGGCCACCCTCCAGCGTGTTTTCAAGCAGTTCACCAAACTTTCTCCAAAGGAATACCAGCGAATGCATCAGTCTTTTTCACTGCCAGAAATAAGATAAACTTGTCTCAGATCTGGATTTGAGAAGATTTGAATGTTGTACGGGCAGTTATTTGTATCCAAAAAAGAAATGCGATACGTATTGGTTAACCTGTTGCTCTTCCTTTCCTGTCTGTCAGAGGCGCAGCCCCATGACTTCACTCTGGCCCTTGACTCCATATTTAACGACTGGACCTCCTCCACACCCGGTGGAGTTGTAGCTGTAGTTCATCATGACAAGGTCATCTACCGAAAGGCCTTTGGACTGGCTGATATGGAAAAGAAAATACCGAATGCCCCGGAGTGGAGGTACGATCTGGCCTCTATTGCCAAACAATTCACGGCCATGTGTATTGCCTTACTGGAAGAGCAGAGTAAGCTCTCAGCCAATGATGATCTCAAAAAATTTTATCCTGAAATGAAGATCACCGATGAGATAAGGATTAAAAACCTTATTGATCATACCAGCGGTCTTCGGGATGCATCCGTGCTGGCTATACTTTCAGGAAAGATGAACCTGAAGGGAGGGGTGCGGAAAAAGTTTAACACAAAGGACTACTATATCGAATGCTTTCTGAGGGAGACCAACCTGAATTTTGAACCGGGCTCTGAAACGGCCTATACCAATTTCAACTATGTGCTACTGGCTGATATTGTGGAGAAAGTAAGTGGTCAGTCATTTACACAGTTTATGGACAGCGCTATTTTCAAGCCTTTGGGAATGGATAATACCGTCCTTCGTAACAAGGTAAATATGGATATTCCTATGGAGGCAAAGGGATATCGCGTCAAAGGAGAAAAGTATAAACCTGTAAAGGCCTATGGAGGGGTGTTGGGAGACCATAATATGCTCAGTACACTGGATGACATGATCCGTTGGGAGCTTAATTTTTTTGACAATCAACTGGGAAAGGGTGATCCCGCCCTGATCAGTAAGGTATTTACCAGTAGTACGCTTAACAATGGCGATCCCAGTGGATACGGGTATGGTCTATGGATCTCAGATTACCGGTCACTTCCGCAGATAAGTCATGGTGGGGACGACGGCCGGCATACATCACATATCATAAAATTTCCTGAAGAAGAATTGATCATTATTGTGCTGGCCAATTCATCGCAATACAGGCAGACCGAAGGGAAAACCTATAAGATTGCGGACTTTTTACTCAGGAATAAGCTTAAGGATCCGAAATCCGAAGAGGACAGCTTCACGTTCATTACACTTCCTGATTCGGTACTACAGTCCAAAAGCGGCCTTTACACGCGTATTGATGAACGGGGTCTGGGGCAGCTTATAAAGATGACCCACACAGACGGTGCCTTGTTTGGTAATCGTTCATGGTATGGAAAAGGCACACGGTTTTTTTCTATATCTCCCAATTATTTTGTGGCAAAAGGTAACGATGGTAAAACGATCGGTATTCGTTTCGGACTGGAATCCGGCGTACAATATGTGGATGAGTTTTATGGGGAAAATCAGCTGGCGCGATATTACTTTCATAAAAACGAGGGGACTACCTACCGCCACTTTGCCGGGACATTTCTCAACCAAAGCACCGGTGCCAGGCTGAAGATAAAAAGCAAGAAAGATAAGATCGTCGCTCACAAGGGCATCATTAAAATACCCTTGATATCCTTTGGTACGGATCAGTTTTATGCACCCAATAATATTGCACTCTTCATTTTTCAGCGCGATGAAAACAAGCGTGTACACCGACTGAAAGTCAATGCTCCCGATTTCCGGAATTTTATTTTTGAACGGGAAAAGTAACAAGATGCATGTCCCTGGAGATGTATGAGCAAGGGTCTTGGCCGGCAAAAACATGTTATATTTGAGAGGAAATGCCTGAATTTTAAAGGTAATCGTACATAAGAATTCTAAAGGCATTGCTAATTACAGTCATTGTATGGACCAGACCTTCTCTATCAGTAAAAAACTCCACCATTCCTCTATGGATACCCTCTGGTTTGGCACGGGCAAAGACGTGGATATCACTGCCGTGACCATTCCATTTTTGCGGCATGAACTTATTATCAACATGGGGGATGTTTTCGATGTAAGCCATAGCTGCGAAAACAATAATATTCTTTTTTCCGCTATCCGGATCCAGGCCATGACTACTGTGGTCAAGGGTAATTACCATGCGGTGGGTATTCTGTTCCACCCTATTGGTATCTATGAAACCTTCGGACTGAGTGTGGCAGAGTTGTATGACTCTGATAAGCTGCTTTTTGGCAGACACGAAGAGCTGGCTACTCTGATCAATGCCCGTGACACACCCTATGAAAAACTGGAAGCCCTCGCTTCATTTCTGGCCCGGAATTCAGCAAAGAAGCAATGCCCCACAGTAGTGACTGATTTCTTTAAGGCGATATCGGCTATGGCCGGCAAGCCAGCAGAGATCAGAAAAATTGCCCGACAGATGAATTTCAGCAGTAAGCACCTGATCTCTACATTCAGGGATGTGGTGGGGATAACACCCAAAAAATACCTTCAACTCATGCAGCTCAATTGTGCTATATGGACCATGATAGCCCGGCCCACAAAAAAGCTCACGGAAATAGCGCTGGAGCACGATTTCTACGACCAATCCCACTTTATCCGGGTATTCAGGGCCTGGTCCGGGATGACACCCTACACTTTCCGCGCACAACGACTGGCCCAATCCCACAGTTTTTCAAATACACTGATCCTTTGAGGTAACTTTTGTACAATTTTATATTCGAAGACAGCCCGACCTTTGGCAAAAAAGCAAATGAGCAACAGAAAAGTAAAACTGTACATTGCTGCCAGCATTGATGGCTACATTGCACGACCGGACGGATCACTCGATTGGCTGGAAGGTCTTCCTAACCCCAATAAAATTGACTATGGATATCATGCATTTTATAAGACCATCGATACGGTGATCATGGGTAGGATCACCTATGAAGAGGTGCTGAGCTTTGACGTGGACTGGCCCTATGCCAACGGTAAAACATATGTGGTGAGCAGTGACAGGGCGCTGAAGATCAAAACCAAAAACACCTGGCTCATCCCGGAAGATCTGGTAAACACGGTAAGGATGATGAAAGATGAGGAAGGTAAGGATATCTGGCTCCTGGGAGGGGGTAAACTGGTCACTACTTTCCTGAACGCCGACCTGATCGATGAAATGATACTGTTCATCACTCCTGTCATTCTGGGTGAAGGCATTCCTTTATTCCCGGATAAGCCAAAGGAAGCGACTTTTGAACTGGTGGAGGCCAAGGCCTATGAAACAGGTATGACAGGCCTAACCTATAGAAGGAAATAAGTCAGACACACTTTGTCTTTGCGCCTCTCCGCCTTCGCGGTGAACCCTATGCCTCACTCATTCCTTAAGGCATCTACCGGATTAGCCACCACCACCTTGTAGATCTGGCTGGAAACTGTGAACAATGCTACAGCAAAAAGGCAAACGGTCGCCAGGATCAACGGCTCAGTACTCATAGGCATTGGATATTCATATACCTCCTTCAGCAGCAGGTCCACCAGAAAGTAACTCACCGGCAGACCAACAGCACAGGCCAGGGCAAGCAGTCCGATATACTGTTTGTTCACTCCGTTGAATAAGGCGGCTACCCCAGCACCCAGCACCTTACGTATGCTGAACTCCTTCATTCGTGTGGCTACGTTCAAGGACACCAGCCCGAACAGGCCCATGCAGGAAAGAACAATGGCCAGCATAGCGGTGAACGCCATGATCCTCCCGTGCCCCTTCAGCTGAGTGAAATAGTCATCGAAAACCTGATCCTGGAAAAAGCCGGTGTACGGCAGGTCAGGCACCTGTTCCTTCCATAATTCCCTGACAAAAGCCTCCGTGCCGGCTATCTGTCCTTCCCTGATCCGCAGAGAAAGGAAGCTGAATTTGTCCTCTTCTGCCATACGGAAAAATACGGGACCTATTTTGTCAAAGAAATCAAAGTAATGAAAGTCCTCTACCACCCCGATCACATGATACGTGGCAGTGTCGATGTTAAAGGACCGGCCGATAGGGTTGTCCCAATCCATATTCCTGGCAAAGGTCTCGTTGACCACTGCACTCTGGTCCGCATCCGTGGGCCGTGTTTCTTCAAAAAAGCGGCCTGCTTTTAGCCTTAGATCCAGCGTTTCCAGATAATTATAACCTACTGCCATTTTTCTTACCTGATGTTTTTCACCGTTGATATCAATCACCCGCAGACCGCTGGATCTGCCAATATGATTGGCGGAGCCCGCTATGCCGGTGATATCAGCATGCTGAAGGAGGTTGTTTTTAAGTACGGTGTAGGTCCTTTCATCTTCAATGGGTAATACCAGTGTCTGCGACTGGTTATATCCCCAGTCACGGGCAAGCTGAAAGTCAGCATTTTGCGTAAAGGAGATGCCAAATACAATAGTAATGACTGAAAGAACAAACTGGAACGTCAGGAAAGCGCGGGTAAAAATGTTCTTTTTGCCAAATTTCTGCCTTCCCCGGAAGATATTCACTGGCCTGAAGGATGAGATGTACAGCGCCGGATAGGCTCCTGACCCCACCCCTGTAGCCACAAGCAGCAGGCTCAGGAAGATCCATGCCTCGGTGCTTTCGTAAAATCCCAGTTCCATGCCTATGGAAAACTGTGCGTCGAACCAGGGAGCGAACAGTGCGCGCGCCCACAAGGCACCCAGCAACAGGGCAAAGGCACAGATGATCAGATTCTCCCCTATGAACTGAAATACAAGCTGGCCCCGGGTGCCCCCGATCACTTTACGCACCCCTATTTCACGTAGCCTTTTGGTGGCGGATGAAATGGAAATATTGATATAATTGAAACAGGCCAGCACGATCATAAAAGCACCTATGGTGATCATCACCGTCATGGCAATAGGATCCGTACCACCGGAAATATCACGCCTGATCCTGTAGGAGTGCTGTGAGAGTGTCTTCAGAGGTTCAAATACATAAGCCCTTACCGGCCAGTCTTCTTCTGCCTGGTTCTGCAGGGTTATGTACTTCTCCATTTGAGTACGGACCAGGTCTGTATCTGCCGGGTCGTTCAGTTCAATAAAAGTAGCCCGGATAAAATCAGTCCAATCATCTGGGCTTTCCTTATGGTACAGGTTGAATTTCTTTTCAAAGCTGATGAGTACATCAAATCCGAAACTGGCTGTTTTGGGGAATGGCTCCGCTACACCTCCTACAGTAAAGGATTCCTTTTTTTCATTGGCGATGATCACGATCTGCTCACCGATGGGACTTCGGCTTCCAAAATACTTCTCTGCCATCAGGCTGCTGATCACCACCTGGGAAGGGTCGTGCAGGGCTTCCTTTTTACCCAGCGCCAGAGGGAACGTGAACATATCCAGGAATTCTGCGTCTGCGAACCGAACATATTCCCTAAACACCTTATCTTCATATTTTATAACCACCTCACGATCATCCACCCTTACCATATGCCTGATCTGCGGAAAATCCGCTTTCATCATTTCACCTACAGGAGCAGGCGAGTCACCCCACACCTGCTCTTTCCCATCGCGGTCCATTACACAGTTCAGCAGGAAAACGCTTTCCTTTTTTTCATGGAATTCATCCTGGCTGTAGGCAAAATCCACGAACAGATAAACTACAAGAACACAGCCTATGGCTATGGACAATCCGAAAATATTGATAAAGGAGATCAGCGGGTTTTTAACCAGATTGCGCAGAGCGGTTTTGATAAAATTACGGATCATGGCAAATGGATGTTGTTTGAAGATACCTTAAAGACAGATCAGCAGGAGGAAGGTTGCCATGGGAATGAGTATGAAAAGCAGACCAGCCAGAAATACTGGGTAACACAACATCCTGCAACTTAAAGAATAACGACTACCAGTGGCAGATACCCCTTAACAATCAACTACTTAACCATCAACCAACAGCCAACCTACCCCAGACTGACTTTCGTCTTCGTCTGCCCCTTTTCCTCAAAAAAGGCCAGTAGTTCCTTAGCCTCTTCCCCTCCCCGCTGTGCATGATGCAGGAAGGTGAAACCGTGGGGTCCCAAACTATTGATCAGTTGTGGATAGGCCTTAAGGATGGGTTTTACCAGGTCGGTTTTGCCCAGCATGGTCAGCACGTGCAGGGTAGGCCGCGCACCTTTGTCAATAAGAAAGTTGACCATCTCCTTGTGACCGACATGCCCTCCGGCACCTATACCAGTCTCAAAATCGCCTTTGCCCCAGTCCCATGAGCTGTAGATAAGGTTCGGATATTCTTCCAGTAACTCCTTCACCTTGTCTAGATCCCTGTGAGAAGCACCTACGAATTTTTTGACGATGTCCTTTTGATAGGCAGCAGGCTTATCATCCTGTCCCAGTATTCTGTTAGGGAGGGTCATCATACCCAGTGTAGTCAGGCCCATTCCTTTAATGAAGTCACTTCGGTTCATAGTATGTAAGCGTGGATTTACCAATAATTTACGTGTGAATAGACAACCTGGAAAGTGTTTTAGACCAACGGCAGATGTTGACGGACATAAAGAGGGTGTAACAGTAAGGTACATCAAAAATAACGTCATTCCCTCTTTCCGCTCTCAATAGTTATCGGAGCTCTGTCAGAATAAGTAAATAATTCTTTACCTGAATCCCTGGGCTTACTTTTTTTATGGATAAGATCGCAAACGCTTACATCTGGTTATTCTGAAAGGAACGTCATAGCAGAGCTCAAACTATAGATATCCCATGGATACTGAATGGTTGCACTCATTTTTTAGTTATTATTCACCTCAGTTTTAACAGTAATCATCACAGGTACTGTATGATGCGGGTTATCTACTTATAACAGAGTTGATCTTACTGGTAGCCTTCTTTTATATTGATTTAAGCTCCCTGTCTTTCTTATCTGATGCAAGAGGGTTTATTCTTCACAGGTTGTTAGCTGATTGACACCACAGCAATAATTATTTAATTATTAGTCCGCTTTCATAGTCCTTTTTATCAAGTAGAATAAATGTGAATTTATTGTCCTGATCATTTACCGTTATCTTTTCAAAGATCTGAATAACTAGCTTGTCTGAAACAAAAAAGGAGAGCTTTGCTCTTAAGGTATCGCTGACATGTTCCTTGATACCTTCTTCAATAAATCCCTTATCTTGTATATCATTAACCATATTTTTATACGTAGTCTCATCGGCAGTAAAATATTCAGTTCGTTCTTGATAGTATTGAGATGAACGAGATATTTCGATTCTTTCGGTTCGATCACTGTAATTTTTCAAGGTATCTAAATTGAATACCCAAAGATCTTGCAACTCCATGTTATCAAGCTCTCGATAGCAGGCACAATTCCAACCTTCTATTTTATTAAGATATTCATCAATTTGAATTGAGTTTTTCATGTTATGGATTCTGACCAGGTCATCAAAACCTATCGACTGTCCGAGAGTAAAGGAATTCATTAATAAAGACAGAATTAGAGTGGCGGTGACTTTAATTGACAATTTCCACTTCTTCATAATTCCTTTTGGGTTTGGGACTAATGTATAAATATGACGACTTTATACTCTAAGATTTAAATCTAACGGATTTCCGATTCTTCTGAAAACTGCAAATTTCCGCAGTCCAGCTACTTCCGGTTCGGGTTTTAGCCTGACCCTGATTATACAGCTATCCTGTAACCATTGCAAAAACCAGAAGTATTGTTCTAAGCTAGCTGCCATGCAACCCTGTCTGGTGTTCATGGTCTTTACAAAGGTCCTTTAACTCAAAATCTCAACACAATGCTCAAACACAGTCTGCTTATTGCCTACCGTAATTTCAAACGCTTTACCAACACCTTTTTCATCAATCTTACCGGGCTGTCAACCGGCCTGGCCTGTGCTGTTTTCATTTTTCTTTGGGTGGATGATGAATTGAAAATGGACAAATTCCATGAAAAGAGTGATCGCCTCTATCAGGCCATAGAGCATCAGCAGTATGCTGACCGGATTATGACCACCCGGTCCACTCCGGGGATACTCGCGGAAACACTGAAAGAGGAGATCCCGGAGGTGGAGTATGCCGCTACCACCACATGGGTCAACTCCGTTACGCTTTCCATTGATGATCACAATATCAAGGCCAAAGGCTTCCACGTAGGCAGTGATTTTTTCAATATCTTTTCCTACGGGCTTCTACAGGGTGATGCCAGTCAGGTACTGATAGACAAGTCCAGTATGGTCATCTCCAGAGAGCTGGCCATGAAACTGTTTAACACCACAGAAAATGTGATAGGCCGGCAGGTGGAATACCAGCATGAAAAAACATTTCAGGTTACAGGTGTTTTTGAGGGCACTCCTAAACAGTCCTCCTATCAGTTTGACTTTGTGTTGCCCTTTGAAGAATATAAGGATGATAACGAATGGGTATTGAGCTGGGGTAGCAATGGCCCCAGAACGTACGTGATCCTGAGAGAAGGTAGCAATGTAAAACAGTTCAACGAGAAGATCGCTGATTTTGTAACCAAACGGGGAGAGCAGACCAATGTGACCCTTTTTGTGGAGCCTTTTGCGCAGCGTTACCTTTACGGACGTTATGAAAATGGAAAAAAAGCAGGAGGACGTATAGAATATGTAAGGCTTTTTGGGGCCATTGCCATTTTCATTCTGATCATAGCCTGTATCAACTTTATGAACCTGTCCACGGCGCAGGCATCAAGGAGGGCAAAAGAAGTGGGCATCAGGAAATCAGCAGGAGCCAATCAGGGCGTCCTCATCATTCAGTATTTGTCGGAGTCCGTGGTTGTTGCCCTTTTGTCACTGGTAGTGGCGTTACTGATTGTATGGGTGGCGCTGCCTCAGTTCAATTACATCACCGAAAAACAGATCGTGTTGGACCTGACGGACCTACGTCTGGTACTGTCCCTACTGGGCATTACCCTTTTTACCGGCTTTATTGCAGGCAGCTATCCGGCGCTTTACCTTTCGGCATTCAAACCGGTAAAAGTGCTAAAAGGGGAGGTGCGTGGCTCCATAGGTGAATTGTGGGCCCGCAGAGGACTGGTGATCTTTCAGTTCACACTCTCCATAGTACTTATTGTGGCTGTGCTGGTCATTTTTAAACAAATAGAGTTTGTACAGAACAAAAACCTCGGCTATGACAAGGACAATGTGATCTATTTCAGCATTGAAGGCCGTGTGGAGCAGAACATGGAGACCTTTCTGACAGAGCTTCAGCGTGTTCCGGGCGTGGTGAGCGCCTCAAGCATAGGCCATAATCTTGTGGGAAGGCAGAACAATACCAGCGGACTGAACTGGGAGGGAAAAAACCAGGATGATAAGATCCTGTTTGAAAATGTGAGAGTGAACTACGGACTACTGGAAACCCTTGGTATAGAGATCACTGAGGGGCGATCCTTCTCCAGAGAGTTTGGTGCAGATACAGCTAGAATTATCTTCAATGAAGCCGCCATTAAGATCATGGGATATGAAGAGGACCCTATTGGAAGGGTGATCAGGCTGTGGGATCAGTACGATATGGAGATTGTAGGTGTGGCGAAGGATTTCCATTTTCAGTCGCTACATGATAAGGTCAATCCCCTTTTCTTTCGCTTGGTGCCTGACCAGACATGGAACATTATGGCCCGTATAGCGTCCGGCAAAGAGAAGGAGACACTGGACCGGTTGAAGAGCTTTTACGAAGAATACAATAGTGGTTTTACCTTTGAGTATAACTTTCTGAATGAAGAATATCAGTCGCTCTATGCAGCGGAACAACGTGTTTCCACCCTTTCCCGCTATTTTGCTGGTTTTGCGGTCATTATTTCATGTCTTGGGCTTTTTGGCCTGGCCACCTTTACCGCTGAGCGCAGGCTCAAGGAAATTGGTATCCGCAAGGCTCTGGGTTCCACTGCCCTGAACATTGTTTACCTGATGTCAGGCGATTTCACCAGAATGGTGCTGATCTCTATCATCTTTGCCCTGCCGCTGAGTTATTACTTGATCGACAGATGGCTTGAGCGCTTCGCTTTTCGCATAGAGCTGGAGATCTGGTTTTTTGTTGCATCGGGTCTGGTGGCACTGCTCATAGCATGGCTTACCGTAGGGTCTCAGGCGATCAAGGCAGCCAATGTAAATCCTGCGCGATGCCTTAGGGATGAATAACTCTGAGGCATAGAGCAAAGCGCATGGCGCATGGCGCAGAGAGTCCGCTATGCTCTATGCACCATGCTCTATGCCTAACCACGCTATTTCATCCTGTGATCACTGTACTGGTTTGGTGATAGTACGGAGGTAAGCCGCTGATACTCGTCATCCGTCAGGTTGGGTGTGGAAAAGGTCTTTACTGCGTCCATTAGTTGTTGCTCCGTTCTTATACCCACCACCGCCGAGCTCACGGCGGGATGCCCTAGCACAAAACGTAGCGAAGTATGGGTAGGGGTTCTTTGCTGGCTGAGTTCATGCACAAGTAGACCCATTTGTTCCACCTCACTTTCATTGTAATTCAGATAGCCCGAGGCAGGTTTGTTTGCCAGCAATCCTTTCGCCAGATTGCCGCGCGTCAAAATGCCTACGGATTTCGCCTTTGCCCTGTCAAGGCACTGCTCTTCCGGCCTGCGGTCCAGCAGACTATACTGCATCATGTTACTGACCAGACCGGAGTGGTCCAGCCATCTTTGGATCACATTGGGACGAATAGAGGATATACCGTAGTGCCTGATCTTACCCTGTTCCTTTAAAAGCTCAAAAGCCTCGAGTGTCTCATCGAACGGATCCTCGATGGTGCCACCGTGAAGCTGATAAAGGTCTATGTAATCCGTCTGGAGCCTTAAGAGACTTTCATCCACGGCCTGTAGAATATAGGCTTTGGAGGGATTCCAGTCCCAGCTGTTACCATCTTTTCGCCACTGATTGCCTACTTTGGTGCCAATATGGATCTTATCCCGCACCTCCTTTAAAGCTTTTCCTACGATCCGTTCGTTCTCTCCTTTATCATACAGATCGGCTGTATCAAAAAAGTTGATACCGGAATCATAAGCCATTTTCAGGAGCCTTTCGTTGTTCGGGCTATGGGTTTGCAGCGACATGCAACCGAACCCTATGCGGCTTATGTTCAGGTCAGATGTGCCCAGGTGTTTGTATTCCATCGTTAGGATCACTCATTTTGATTTAAATATTAAAGAGTATTGATGACAAAACCAAGCTGGTATTAGAAGGCAGTCGTGGCACCACTCCCATTTCACTTTGCCGATTTGTTGGAATTACAGTCAGGAATGAATTTCAGCTTTCAATGGGCTGAGTACCAGTGGTGCCACGACTTACTTTTGATCAATTTGTTGAAATGAGGGATGAATTTTGACTTTCATTGGGTCGAACAACAGTGGCGCATGACTTATTGAGCAAGGGGGGTAATATTATGCTGATACACTTTTCTTATGTTTATGGTCCGTTGATATAAGTACTCTTTGGTAGTCGTTTCAATTATAAATATATTTCCTCAGAATCAATCTTCTCTTGCCATGCCTAAAAAAGGATATCCTCTTAGTCTGTTCTTTCTGTTTTTTGCTATCGTTCTCTATTCGCAATCTTTCACGCTGGAAGATGTTATGAGCAGTTGGTTCCCGTCGGGGCTGACTACTCATCCGGAGCTTGACAAGGCAGCATGGGTATTTAATGATGAAGGGAAAAGGAACATTTGGATAGCTGACGGGCCGGAGTTCATCAATTCCCGTCAGATCACCCGGTATCAGCAGGACGATGGACAAAGTATCAGCAACCTGATCTTTACAAAGAGTGGAGACAGGCTGCTGTATGTCAGAGGCGGGGCTCCCAATCGCCGGGGTGAAGTGCCCAACCCCATAAGTCTCGGCGAATGGCCGAAACGGGAAATATGGATGATACGTGAAGGGGCTGAGCCTGAGCTGGTCCATGAGGGCAGCAGTGCCAGCCTTTCCCCGGATGATCAACATCTCGTTTTCATTCATAAAGGACAGGTATGGCTTAAAGTATTGAAAGAAGACACGGCAGCAGCGCCATTATTCAAAATACGAGGCGGGGTTTCTCAGCTTCGCTGGAGCCCTGACGGTTCCAAACTGGCTTTTATCAGTAACCGTGGTGATCATGGTTTTACAGGGATATTTGATATTGCCACCGGAGAGGTGGCCTACCTGTCGCCCAGCGTTGATCGTGACAGTAACCCAGCATGGTCGCCTGATGGGAACTCGCTGGTATGGATACGTGAACCGAATGAAAGATCAAGATTGCCCTTTATACCCAGAAGAAGTGCTGCCCCATGGTCTGTTCTTAAGGCGGATGTGCGTACCGGCAAGGTAGAGGTGCTATGGACAGCCCGGGAGGGAACCGGTAGCGCTTTCCGGTTTGTAAGCGCCCGCAACCAGCTATTCTACAGCAGTGATGGTTTCATCGTGTTTCCCTATGAGCGGGACGGTTTTACTCACTTATTCGCTGTAAATGCAGCAGGTGGACCCATTCGCAACCTGACCCCGGGCAATTTCGAGGTGCAGTTTGTGGATATTACCCAGGATGGTAAGCAAATGATCTATTCCTCCAATCATAAGGATATAGACCGGCAGCATGTTTGGGTGGTCAGTATTGCGTCTGGCAGGGCCCGGCAGATATCAAAAGGTACAGGTATCGAATGGTCACCGAAAATGACCAGGAGTGGCGCTATCCTGTCGCTGGCTTCCGGCGCTGGTACCCCAGCCCATGTGGCCCTTTTGAATGAAAACGGCCAAAGGAAAAATATTGTACCGGCTTCGATCCCGTCGGGCTTTCCAACAGGTGATCTTGTACAGCCTGAGCAGGTTATATTTCCCGCGGCAGACGGTATGAGGATCCATGGCCAGCTCTTCAGGCCTAAGACGTTGAAAACCGGGCAGAAAGCTCCGGCCGTTATATTTTTCCATGGCGGGTCCAGAAGACAGATGTTGCTGGGCTTCCATCACCGCGGTTACTATCACAATGCCTATGCACTCAATCAGTACCTTGCCAGCCGGGGGTATGTGGTACTCTCTGTTAACTATCGCAGTGGTATAGGCTATGGCATGGAATTCCGTGAAGCCATAAACTATGGTGCCCGTGGAGCCAGCGAATTCAATGATGTACTAGGAGCCGGGCTCTACCTTGCTGGTAGAAATGATGTAGAACCCACAAAAATAGGGCTTTGGGGTGGTTCCTATGGCGGGTACCTGACAGCCCTGGGCCTGGCAAAAGCCTCCGACCTTTTCGCCGCAGGCGTGGATATCCATGGGGTCCATGACTGGAACGTAGTGATCCGCAACTTCGTGCCCACCTACAACGCAGCGAAACGGCAGGAAGTAGCCCGTCTGGCTTTTGAATCATCTCCAATGGCTTATATGGATACATGGAAATCACCGGTGCTCATCATTCATGGTGACGATGACCGTAACGTGCCTTTCAGTGAATCCGTGGATCTGGCAGAAGCCCTGAGGAAACAGGAAGTGTATTTCGAACAGCTGATCTTTCCGGATGAAGTGCATGGATTTTTATTACACAAAAACTGGCTGGCTGCCTATGAGGCTACTACTGATTTTTTTGACCGGTTCCTGAAAAGTGCAAAGCACTAGTTCAGTTATTGGGTTACTCAATCGTACTACTCACAAAGTTGCCCGGTTGAAAACAATTATCCTGCAAAATTTTTTAATGTGCAGGGGCAGCATTATTTTGGAGCTATGTATGTGAAAAGGAATATAAGAGCCAGTATCATATTATCATTTGCATGGAGAAATCTTATCAAATTCACAGTGTGGTCCACTATAGTGGTAGTTTCCTTCATATATTTAAAAACAATAGATATTAACATAGGTATTCCGTTTCTGCCTATCAGTACCATTGGCATAGCCGTGGCTTTCTACGTTGGTTTCAAAAACAGCCAGTCGTATGACCGCTTCTGGGAGGGTAGAAAAATATGGGGTGGTATTGTCAACTACAGCCGTACCTGGGCCAATCAGGTGTTATCCTTCGTGTCGAACCTGCACGCAGAGGTGAAGTTGGGTGAAAACGAGCTTAAAGAGGTACACCGTAGCCTGATATACCGTCATATAGCCTGGGTCAATGCCCTGCGTATTCAACTGCGAAAGACCACGATCCACGATCGTCATAACCTTTCCTATGTTCCGGATTTTAAACTGGCCAACGACCGTGATTGCACCAATCATGTCTCGACTTTTCTGGATGCCGGTGAATATGCCGATATCATATCAAAAGCCAATGGCGCTACCCATATTAACAAAAACCAGGGGCAGGCACTTAAGGAACTGAGAGAAAGTGGGTTGATCGATGAATTCCGGCACATGCGAATGATGGATACGCTGGAGGAATTTTATAACCTTCAGGGTATGTGTGAAAGGATAAAGAACACACCTTTTCCCAGGCAATATGCCTATTTCAGCTCTCTCTTTGTCTGGATATTCGTCGTGCTGCTACCCTTTGGACTTGTGGAGGAGTTTGAGAAAATTGCTGACGGCTCCATTATATGGCTCACCATACCTTTCTCCGTGTTGATCTCATGGATATTCACTACCATAGAGATCGTGGGGGACAACAGTGAAGACCCTTTCGAGAACTATGTCAATGACGTGCCTATGACGGCCATCAGCAGAACCATAGAGATTGATCTTCGGGAGATGCTGGGAGAAACAGAACTTCCTCCAAAAGTAGAGCCTGTAGGCGACATTCTGCTTTAGTCAAAAGCCTCCCAGCCTGCGAAAGAGACCGAAAAAAGGCAAACCTATTTTCGCAAATCATCGTTTCTAAATTAAGCTTAGACATCTTCTTTTATATGGATCATAAAATTACCAAAGATATACACGAATCATTTCCTTTCAGATCCATACTGAATCTGTCCAGCTTGGTAACATACTGGGAAGAAAACCTGAAAGGGAAAAATGTTCTTACCGGGTATCCGGCCGAAAGCATTCTGAAGATGATCGAAGAGGCCCCGGAATTCAGGGAGCCCATCGAAGATCTGAAAACGCTGGATAAGCATAAGGATCTCCTCGGCCTCCTTATGAGCGCTGTATTCCCTACGGCTATGCTGGAATCCGAACTGGCTGGAGCACTGATACCATTTACACATGAGGGGTTTTACAGTACACCAGGCTATCAGGAAATTCTGCCCTTTGACAGGATAAGGGAGGATCTTACCTTTAATATTCCTGGCAACGATATAAAGTCAGGTAAGATAATGCATGCCTGCCTTATTATACTTAAGAAGTATTATGATGTGAATATAGATCTGGAGGTACCTATTCTGGTTACTGTGCCTCAGGGGAAAACTGGGCTTGACAAGGTCTATAAGGTGGAAATGAATACTCAGTTCACCGATGTGGTAGCCAAAGGTAAGCTGCAACCGTTGGATAAGAAGACCATAAGGCACATGCTGGATAATCTGTATGATACCGAGCTGTGGCTTAAGAACATCGAACCAGACAGATTCGAATTCCAGGGCTTTACCATATTTAAGCTGATTGACGTTACTTCCGAGGAAATGCTTTCCTCTATCAAGTATTATCTGCTTCGGAAGGATGCCATCACCTGCGAGCAGAATTTTCTGGCTATACAGCAGCGGCTAAGGTCTATCTTCAACCTGCCTGAAATGGAACTGGGCATAGCCTATTTCGATGCCAACAATAATATTATCACTAACTATGGCGCCAATGAGTGGGATAGCCTGATCATGCCTGAGCATAGAGATGGGCTAACATGTACCTATTTTGAAGGGTCCATTTACGAGCGGGCCTATGAAACACGGCAGCCTGTGATCGTGGAAAACCTGGAAGACCTGGAGAAAAGAACGCATATAGAAAATAAACTGCAGGAAAAAGGTTTCAAAAATGTGGTCATTGCTCCGCTGATAAACGCCGGTGAGGTAGTGGGTATCCTGGAGCTGGTGACTCCCTATGCAGGCAAGCTGAATCCGGTCAATGCAGGCCGGCTTGAGAATATACTTCCGATGTTCACATCTGCAGTGGGCAGAGTATTGGGAGAGATGCGTACCGAGGTAAGAGCACTCATTCAAAAGGAATGTACGGCCATTCACCCTACAGTGGAATGGAGATTTCTTGAAGCAGGATATGAAATACTGAATGCCCGCAGGGGAGGTATGGAGGCTACACTGGATGACATTTCATTCCCGGAGGTCTATCCCCTGTATGGGTTGTCCGATATCAGGAATTCCTCCGTAGAAAGAAGCAAGGCCATACAGCAGGACCTTATGGCCAACCTGAAGGAAGTTAAAAAAGTGATCTCCACCATCCTGGAATACAAAAAAATGCCCATCCTGGATGAGGTGAACTTCCGGGTGGACCAGCAGCTTGAAAAAATATCATCAGGCCTTAACTCCGGCGATGAATCCGAGGTGTTGCGCTTCCTTAAAAATGAGGTTCATCCTACATTCAGGCATTTCAGGCAGGAAGAGTCCCTGCTTCTTCCGATCATCGAGGAATATGAGAACAAGCTCGATCCCCAGCTAGGTGTGATCTACCGGAAACGACGTGATTTTGAGACCAGCTTAATGACGGTGAATGAATGTATCTCATCCTACCTGGACCGTGTGGTGCAGCAGGCGCAGGAAATATTCCCACACTACTTTGAGAAGTACAAAACTGATGGTGTGGAGTACAATATCTACCTGGGGCAGTCTCTGGTCAAGGATAAAAAGTTTGATGAGATCTATCTCAGGAATTTCAGGCTATGGCAGTTGATCACCATGTGTGAAATAGCCAGGCGTACGGAAAGTTTGAAGAAGGAGCTCCCAAAAAAGCTGGACATCACACAACTTATCCTGGTACATGGAGACTCTCTCGCCATTCGGTTCAGAAAAGATGAAAAACACTTTGACGTAGACGGTGCCTATAACATTCGTTATGAGATCGTGAAAAAACGGATAGACAAGGCCTACATAAAAAACAGCAACGAGCGACTGACCCAACCGGGCAAACTGGCAATAGTGTATACGGGGCAAAAAGAAGCGGAGGAATACAGCAAATACATTATCTATCTGCAGTCCATTAACTATTTGACCGATAAGGTAGAACATCTTGAACTACAGGAGCTGCAGGGTGCTCATGGACTAAAAGCCATGCGGGTGGAAATAAACATGAATGGCCGGGAAAAGGAATTTGGCAATGAAATGCTCAAGGATGTGATCCAGACTATACATGTAGGTTAATGGTAATTGGATCGCCGGTATTCCTTGCTCATGAAAGGCGTGAGGTTTGCCCCACGAAGAAGTAATCCTTCAGGCACTACAGTGGCTAGTGGCTTTTATAAACCACCAGAGGAGGTGAAATAAAATCACTTATCAGGCATCTGGTGATAAGCATAGTTTTTATCGGACATAAAAGAATCTGTAAACATACCATTCTCCTTCACCCTCCTCTCCAAAGTGTGCTTCACACCCCAGAAGACTTGCCAGTTCTTCCTCTGCCACCTGCGCTTCTTCCTGTGTATTGTACGGTCCGGCGATCACACTCCACCCGAACAGATCAGGAAATTCATCTTCCCATTCTGTTCTGCGGCGGGCCAGATCGGTTGTTATTCCTATCATGCAGGGCATAGCCTTTTTAGGCTTAGTTAACAGATTTCCGTCAAACTACTTGCAGCAATTTTCCCAACATGCCTATTTACTTTCCGAAAGCAAAGCCAATGTTAATTTAACCCGGAAAAAACCCACTCGTGTCCCTTTTTCTTGAATTCATAGATTTCTTCTGGCAGAAAACCACGGAAAGTGATCTGCCGTCGTTTCATCCACTGTGACCTTTCTGAGTAGGTGAGATCGACCGAGATGTACCGGAGATTATTCTGGTAGATAACCCTAATGAGGTAACGGGAATTGGTCATACTTTCGGTGTTGCTGACCCGATAGGCAACGGGCTGGGTGTTGATGTATATGTATTTCAGGCCCATGCGTGGTGAATCTGGCTTCTTGTCAATGAGATACATATTGGGATACTCAAATCCGTAGTTATTCTCCGGACCCATTAATTCCACATCGGTTTTTAATGCAGGCTCAACATTTTTTCTGGAACGGATCCTGGTATAGCCATTCTCGAAATAGTATTGATTGCGATAGCGCACGCTGAGACTATCATATCTTTCCTGATGACCAATGATTTCCTCAGGAGTTACCGCGATTCCCTTCGTCCTTTTTAACTCCTGCTGATGTTCGTTCATGAGCTTTCTCTGGAATGTCTCAATACGTTTGGAAATGGTGGTGTCGATCAGTTCGGCGGCTGGCTTATCACTGAGAAAAAAAAAATAGCCAAAGATCGAAAGAGCGCCAGGTATAAAAACCATTAGAAAACGGACTACAAACTTTCTTGTCAGGAGTGTTTCACCTTTTGGCTCCGGTGGTCTTTCTTCATGGATGGTTCTGATGAGCCTTCTTACCACTGTGTCAATTCCCAGCGAGCTGGGTATCCCATACTTATCCGCCAGAATGGGATCAATACTTTTTATCTGCTCCTCATTTATCTGATGCCATATGGGAATGATCACTCTTTCGGACGCTGACTCCCTCGCCCATAGTGCATGGAGTTCTTTTTTGGGCCATTCCTTGGCAAAATAGCCGGGGCTCAGTATGACCACACCATATTTTGATTTTTTGAGTCCCTCCCGAATGGTTTCGTGCACACTTTTCCCAGGCACAAACTGATTGAAGGCGTACCATACCCTTACTCCGGCCTCTTCCAGCTTTTGAACCAACTCCGTTACAATGCCAGACTTATCTTCAACGGCATAGGAGATAAAGACATCATACTCATAGTCATCAGAAGACATAATCCTGGATATCATCTGCTTCGACGGTCCTAAAAGATTTTGTATACCCAAAATCTGATTTCCCAACATTCCAGGTGACTTGCACCTTTATTTCACAATTTTCAACCTTTCAAAAACGGCATCTCTGTACTCTTTGCTCATCCGGATAGTACGGCCCGATCCTAATTTGATCCGGTTACCCTCAATACCACAGATCTTTTTAAGGTTTACCACGTAGCTGCGGTGTACCCTTATAAAATCCGGATTGTCAAGCTGTTCAAATACCTTTTTCATATTACTGGAAAGGACATATTTCCTTTCTTCTGTAACCACGTTACAATAAGACCTGCCGGCCTCCAGATAGAGTATGTCCGAATAGGCCACCATTGTGCTGGTTTGGTGATCTTTGGACAGAAATACCCGATCCATCAGCTTATTGCTTTCCTTCATCCCTTTGGACCGGGCTGCATTGTAAAAGGCAATCTCAAGTGCCCGCAGCAGGTCGGATATTTTAAAAGGTTTGGACAAATAATTGGCCGGATGTGTGCCTTTTGCACGGTTGACCGTAGTACTGTCCACGTGATCACTTAAATAAATGATGGGTATATTGTTCGATTCGTTGATTTTTTCGGCAGTTGAGATACCATCCAACTCACCTGCCAGCTTAATATCCATGAGGATCAGATCAGGAGCTTTTCGCTTTACTTCCTGAAGGGCCAGCTCACCGGAATCCACTGTCGCCGTTACGGAGAAATTATGATCATTCAGCCTCGCCTTCAGATCCTGAGCGATCAGTAGTTCGTCTTCCACCACTAATACGTTGATCTTTTCCATACTAATTTATTGGCATCTCTAAGTTAAACCTGACCCCATGGTTGGTGGCCCATTGAGCCCTTGCCTTAAGCTGTCGTGAAAGGGTTTCTATAATATTCAGTCCCATGGATTCTTCCGGTTTGGCTGTATACTGGAATCCTTCTCCATTATCACTGACTTCCAGCTTTAGTGTTGAGCCATTCATCACCCTGGCACTCACTGTCAGCTTTGCATTACTGACCTTTGGGAATACGTGCTTCAGGGTATTGCTGGCCAGTTCATTTACAATCAGGCCAATAGGCACCGCTTTATCTACGTCAATTTCAAAACTTTCAAGAGAAAGTTTGATATTCTGCTGCGAATAGTATCCATAGCTATGTACCAGTTCCTCCACGAGGTTGCCGAGATAATCCTTCAGGTTTATGGTGCGTTTATTCTCCAGAGCATATAGTTTTTGATGGATCAGCGCCATGGCATTTACCCTGTTTTCGCTGCTTTTAACGGCGTCCAGCGCCACACGATCAGAAAGCTCTCTGGATTTCAGACTGAATATGCTCGATAGCAATTGAAGATTATTCTTTACTCTGTGATGCATTTCCTGCAATAACAACTCTATCTGTCGCTTGTTTTTATTTGCCGTTTTTAATTTGGAATAGATCAAAAGACCAATGACTATCAGAAGTAATGTTATGATTACCAGAGCAATTATCCAGGCCTGTTTTATTCTTAGTCTGGCTTCCTGGAGTTTCCTGTTACTTTCCAGTAGCTCAATTTCCTGCTCCTTTTTTTCTGTTTCATACCTTGTCTGCATTTCCGTCAGACTCTCTTTTCTTTCTACATTGAACAGGCTGTCTTTGAGCTGCATTAGCCTTTGGCTGAGCTCCAGGGCCTTTGATGCATGGTTAAGATGCTCATGGGCGTTGATCCTTAGCGCAAGATTATCCTTGATCTCCTCGGTAAGCCGGACCTCATGCGCAATAGTTGCGCCCCTTTCCAGATGTGTCAGTGCTTTGGAGTACTGCTTCTGTTCTATGTACAGCCGCCCCAGATTATTCAGGGTAATGGTTTCTCCTGCTTTATCTACTATGCCGGATCGTATGCTTAGCGCTTCCAGCAGGTATGGCTCTGCATCGTTGAACTTCTCAAGGTCCATCAATACAGTCCCTATGTTGTTTAGGGTACTTCCTCTGGATCGTGCATTGTTAAGCCGTCTTTTTATGGCCAGGGATCTTTGATAGTAGAAAAGCGCACTGTCGTACAGAGCTTTTTTCCTGAAGATGATCCCTATGTTGTTGAGCGAAGAAGCTATTTGTTTTTCCATTCCCAACTCCTGCCGGATCCGCAATGCCAGCCTGTGGTATTCAAGAGATTTGTCGAAGTTCTGCTGGCGCGAGTAAATAATGGCTATAGTATTGTAGCATGATGACAACGCGGCTTTTTCATCAGTTTTTTCCAGTTTTTGCGCAGCACCTGACAGGTTGCTCCATGCCTGTCCATACTGCCCTTTGTTTTTGTAAATAATTCCCAGGTTTATCTCTACAAAGGCTGATCTTACAGGGTCCCTCAGCTCCATAAAACCCTTAAGAGCCTGTTCATAGTAATAGATCGAGCTGTCGGTATCTCCCTTCCTGAGCTTCACTACACCCAGGTCGTTCAGAAGGGTGGATATCTGCTCCTGATCTCCTTTGGCCTTTGTAAGGTTCAATGCAAGATGATAGAATTGCTCTGCACTGTCATAATCTGCGTGATCATAGTAGATCTCTGCAATTGTCTGGTAAATGGATGACCGGTCTTCGACTTCTCCCTTTAGTGAATCGAACAATACATGCAAAGCGCTGTCGGCACCAGATTGCGCCCATGCACAGGTGAGACAATTAACGAACGACAAGGTAATCATCCATTGAAACATAGGGGTGTCGTACTAAATTGTATTTAAGGTAATGCAAAGTATAAAAAAAACCACTCAAACGAGTGGTTTTTGATGCGATCTATGAAATGTCAGTTACTGGTATTCAGGGTATCGACCACTATTGTATTGCCGCCTGAGCCACCTCCCTGACCACTGCCGCCACCCCCTCCAATAATAATCGGATCATCATCTTCGTCGTCGCCACCTGTCCCTAAAGGTGAAACAGGATCATCATTGCAAGCCACTGCCAACGAACCAAAAACCGAAGCGAGAATGAAGAAATCTCTGAACTTTTTCATTTTTCTAAATTTTTGAGGTTCTACATTGGGCCGGGTCGGAATTCTGAAGGCAATGAGAGTCCGGGCCTGAAACTCCTTGAGTTACAAGCAATTGAAAATCAGACATTTATGCTCTGGAAAAAGCCCCGGCCTTCGAGGCGTGGGAGAGGAACCTGCCGCCGGAGTTAACTTCATTCGACTCCCACGATCGAACGGGTCAAGCTCTGGCAAGCGGAACCTGTAGAAGTGCCTTCGCGAATGACACTTCGGTGTGATTGATCAATCAGAACGTTACAAATCTCACGATTGGGAAACCGAAATTGCACCTTCGGAAAACGGGTAGTTGCAGGTCAATTGCTTTTGATTACCTTCATTTTGAAGTCTGTGTGGAGATGGCAAAAAAGTTCAAGGTAGGGCATATTCGATTGCTACTCAATCGATTATCAGAAGAAACCAGGGAATCTTTGGATCATTATGGGCTGGGACAGATCAGCCGGAAGGTAGGAGGATCAATAAGCCGGAAGTATTTGTATGACAGTCTGGTCAGACCAGCAGAACGTGCGCGGAATGATGAGGATAAGCTTAGCCTTGCTCCCAATAAAATGGATGAGCTGGCTCAGTTCCTGGGATACAACAATTTCAATGCATTCCATGAGGCTCAGAATATGCCGGCAGATCCTATACTACTGTCACTACCTGGAAGCTATTATTCCTACGTTAGAAAGAACTCTGAGAGGGGTATGATATTTCAGTCTCCTGTGGAGATAAAAAGGGCAGGAAAGAGAATATACTGGTTGCTGAAAGGGCCGGATGCTTCATTTGAGGGAGAGGTGAAGATGGAGCATGGCTGTATATTCTGTTTGATGAAATCAACAGGAGGAAAATCATTTTACCACATTTACAAAATAGGCAGGCGGAAAGTACCTGCTGTTCTGAAAGGGACCTTTTCGGGGGTTTCAACAGCCTTTGATCCTATTGCCGGAAGGTGTGTACTGACCAGAGAGACAGAGACCTTTGATAAACTGGTGAATCAGAAACTTTCCGTGGAAGAGATACGGGGATCAGGAAATGTGAAGCTGAGGAAACTGGCAAGGTATTTTGAGCATTATGAGCGGAACAATCTGAGGATTGAGCCCCCGGCAGGCTTTGATCTGGATGATCTGGACGGATACGAGCAATGGCCCGAGTATAGAAAATTATGAGCCATGAATCCGCCGGCGATACTGTTGGGTGCTGGGAAAAGCCGGTTTTGCCGTCTGACTAAGAGTTGGAGGTCAGAAGCTGCCTGCTCACGGAATTCTGTGAACCCGCCGGAAGGTCAGTGTGGGAGAGGGCTGGAAGTTGGATACTACTCCTACTTCCAGCTCTGATTTCAACTTCTGAATGTCCTGCACAGTACCTATACGGGTTCGCTTTCCACTGCAGGTTCATCAGATCTTTCCATACGTGGCTGCAGGAATTCACCGTAGATCCTGCATTCATCCAGCCTGCAGGAGTTCACAAGTTTTCCCTCATGGATACAAAGGTCCGGGCAGTCATCGCACATGTCTATCCTGCCATCGGGTAGAATGTCTGGCGCCTGTATAATGCCGATACCCAGTACATTCACAGGTTTAAAGAGCCTGAGAGGGTTTATCAGGCATTGTTTAATAAAGTTGAAAAATGCCTTTCTCAGCGGTCGGTCAAAAGGGAACAGCAGGAATACCTCCTTGCCTACCTTTCGATTGGGATAGACAAGATACGAACCACTGACAAAGTGATGAAAGCCCTGGATCAGCTCCATTGCACTTTTTCCATAACCTCCATACGCTTTTCCCTTGTTGTCGACTATTAAATTACCGATCAGCCATTTTATAGAGGTATGATCAGCCGTGCCGCCCAGGTAACTGCTGGCCTCATATCCTCTGAAGTGGTTCCTGATCAAGGCATACAATTCCTTTGAGGTAATGGTCTGTGTTTTGTCTGAGGAATCCTTTTCACCAGTATAACCCAGGCTTTCCGAACCTACCTTCACCCTTTCGCCATTGGCATAATACGCAATACCCTGTGTTGGCATTACTCTGTAGGTGATCAGTGATATGCCGCTCACCAGGTTGGAATTCCTGATGGCCCATCGGATAAAAGCAGGTACCTCATGATAATTCCCGTCATGTACAGTAATGCCAAAGCTTGCATTGAGCCCCGCTTTTTTTGACATTTTGGCGAATTTGATCCTAAGATCGCTCAGGTCCATTTCACTCTCGATTTTTTTCTTTTTGAATTCAGGACGGATCTGAGTAGTATCAATATGAAAACTGAACCCTGTAAGCCCGGCCTTTTTCAGATCAGCAAGCATCTTCTCCGTGAGAGCATAGCCATTTGTGAGGATGATACTTTTCATCTTTTGTTGTTTAATAAAGGCGATGATCTCCAAAATGTCGGGATGTAAGACAGGTTCACCCCCAGCGAGGGATATGTTATCGCAGTTCCTCCAGTTTTTCATGAAGCATATCTCTTCCCTTATCTGAGCCAGGTCCTTGTGTCCATCACCCATGACCAGACGATAGCATCCCTCACAACGAATGTTACACACATCGGTGACTTCTACCCAGCCGATAGGATTATCGTTCATGGACCAGGGTAACCTGTACAGATCTTTTTTGCTTACCACGAAATTCGTTTTCATATGATTTGGATTTAACGAATAATTTTTATATAAGACTTTTGGACCTAAATATCCAGTATTTATATTCAAAAAGCAATGATCCTGGTTAACCACGTGAAATTGTTGTTTATTCATTTCTACGTGATTCACTGCTGGTGTACAATGGATATAAGTGAACGATACAAGCACGGATATATATTAAATGCAAGATGACCAATGGCAAGGATGATAATGTCCATATTTCCGAAGATGGTTTTCAGTTTAAAATTTCTTCCAAAAAAAACTACCCCACGTAATAAATCTACCCTACACAACACTATTGGAAAAAATACTGATATCTCATGTTCGCTATTACCAGCTTTCGCAAGTCCTACCATCACCGGTTGGTACTCGATATCCCGCAGTTGAAACTCGGGCGGGGCATTTTTTGGGTTAGAGGCGCAAATGGCTCAGGCAAAAGCACACTGCTGAAAACGCTGGCCGGTATCCTTCATTTTGAAGGGGATATTTTTCTGAATGAGCATATCAGCATTAAAAAACATCCGGTTGCTTACCGAAAACGGGTGAATTTTGCGGAAGCAGAGCCCGTTTATCCCGAATTCCTTACAGGAATGGACATGGTCCGGTTGTTTGCTACTGCCAAAGAGGCTCCTGCGGGACAGGAGGAATACTTTCTGGAGAGTATGGGGATGAAAACCTATATCAATGAGCCCCTGGGTACCTACTCCAGCGGTATGCTGAAAAAGCTCTCCATTGCTTTGGCTTTTCTGGGCGATCCACGGGTTATTCTGCTGGATGAGCCCCTGATCACGCTGGATGCACGGTCTCTTGAGCTGTTGTATCAATGGATCGAGAAAAAATACCTTAATGGGAATGTCAGTTTTTTCCTGTCATCTCATCAGCCATTGGAGGATGCATCATGGAGTGCTATGCAGGAGCTTCTGGTAGAAAAGCAGACCGTGAAGCTCCTGAACTGATGTCATCGCCATTGACGAGGGTGCTGATCAGGATTTTTGCTCTCGGTTTTTACCGGGCCCACGCAGCGTTGCTGTTGTTCTTTTTTGTCACACTGATCGTGTATGGCCTTTTCATTAATGTGCTGAATCAGACCCACCTGCCACCTGATGAAGTAGTAATGCATAATCTGAAGGTGGTGTTGACAATCATAAGCTCACCGGCCATAGCCACTGTTGTTCTCATTCTTTGGTTGTTTCTTACTGCCAAGAGCTGGAATTACGTTCTGAGCCAGTTGCAAAATACATCGAACCGGTTTTTGTGGTACATCGGCACGGCCTTTCCTGTATGGCGTCAATTCAGGAGCTGGTTTGTAGTTCAATGTATGATCTTGCTTCCGGTGGCCGGATACGGGCTGTTTTCTTTAGCGACGGGTGTGGTTTTTGGTCATTACATCATTCCGGTGGCTATGCTGCTGTACGTACTGCTGCTGGCTTCGGTCAGTGCATGGGTGTATGTAAGGTACAGCAACAGACCTGTTCGGGATCAGGGGAGACCCTTCTTGACACGTATTGTAAAGAATTGGAGCAAACCGTTTTTCAGCTTATTCCTTTATCATGCTTTTAACAAACTGAAGGTTGCTTTGGTCATTACCAAACTACTATCCGCAGGGATCATGCTCGGTGGAATTTACCTGCTGGCTGATGTAAATGACGCTCTGAGAACAACAGCCATAGTCATCCTCGGCGTTGTTACCGCACATGTAGTCCTTATTTACTATTTCTGCCGTTTTGAAAATCTGTATTTAAGTTTCTCATGGAATTTTCCCTACGGAAGAATGAGGATGTACTTTAATTATGCTCTGATATATCTGTCGCTTATGCTGCCGGAAAGCATTTGGCTTCTGGCAAAGCCTGACCTTAAGATCCTTGTAGTCTTATGGCCGCTTGGCATCGGTACAGCCATATTGTTCCACAGTCTGCTGTATACCATAGCGCTGGATATGAAAAGATTTATCTATTGGGTGTTTGGTTTGTTTAACCTGTTCTTTTTTATGATTCTGCTGGATCTGCTGTGGATCCTGATACCGGGTAGCCTGCTGGCCTCGGTAGTGCTCTTTTATCGAAGTTATTACAGAAAGGAAAGTATTCACCCTCAGTCTTATTCTGAAATGACCGGTAACCACCGGAGTCAGGAGGTACCTTGAATTACTGATACACGGATTTCTTCTATCCTCCCAAAACTTCTACCAGTTTGATGATCGTCAGTAAAAACCCCAGTAGCGCCCCCGTTTTAATGATCATATCCCAGATCCTTCTTTTCAGTATCCTCACTTTTTCGATCTTTTTCCACGTTTCAAAATAGGCCCAGGCCTCTCCCTCACCTTCAAAGTTCATGACAGTGCCCGATCCACCCTGCGAGAGCTCCAGCCTGGACGGTAACTGACCTGAAGTATGGAGGTTCCTGATCTTTCCGTCGATGTGATAAAAAGCCTGTCTGCTGTTTTCCTTCAACATTTTTCTGAGCTTTTCACAGGTGGTCTGATGGGCCTTGTGGATCTGGTCAATACTCGTACGCTCATACTCCCGTTGATGGATATTGCGCTCCAGAAAATAGTGATAATCGTACATGCAGTAAAGCCGGCGGGTGTCCTCATCCAGGTCAGCAATTCTTTTGGATTCGTTCATGTGCAGAAATGGGCTAATGAGATATGCTAATCTATTAAAATATAGCAGTTAAATGGATGTTTTATAGGTTTTTCGGCGGGTCAGCCTATAAGGTGGGCCTGAATTCAGCGATCGCTTTCAAAGGTTTGATCCTTTGATATAATTAGATATTTAGGTCTAAATAACTGATATTTACAACCAAAAAGGCAAATACAGCCCCTGGTGTTGACATATTGCTATATCCATCAGAAGACAAATGGTAAATAGGCAGGGCCACCGATCAGGATGCAGTATGCTTTAAAATGGATTGGTCTCCAATGAAAATACTCCTGATCTCCCCGGCCGTTGATGCCGAACAACGAACAAATAAAGGGCTTATGATGCCCCAGCTTGCCCTGTACATACTGGAGGGGCTTACTCCGCCGCAGCATAAAGTCAGGATCATTGAGGAGGAAGCAGAGGATATTGACCTCGAACAGGAATGTGATCTCGTTGGTATAAGCTGCATGACGGCAAATGCCCCCAGAGCGTATGAGCTTTGCCGGGAATTTAAAAAGAGGGGGAAGACCGTTGTGCTGGGTGGAGTACATCCCACCATACTGCCGGACGAGGCTCTGCAACATGCAGATTCTGTAGTAGTAGGTGAAGCAGAAGGGGTTTGGGAGATACTTCTCAATGACTTTCGGAACCACCGTCTGAAGCAAAAATATCATGACCCTACCCCGGATCTCGAAAAATACGTTCCCAAGGATTTCAGTAAAGTTACCAATGGTGGTTTTTTCAGGCTCATCCCGGTAATGACCACACGTGGGTGCCCCTATAACTGTGATTTCTGTTGCGTTACAAATCTCTTTGGCAGGAAGATAAGGCATATCCCCATTGAAAATGTGGTACGTGATATCCGGGAGTCCGGTGCAAAAAAATTCATGTTCCTTGACGATAACATCATAGGCCGTCCGAAGTATGCGAAAGCCTTGTTTAAGGCTATCAAACCGCTAAAAATTCAATGGGTCGGACAAGCTTCAGTGTCCCTGCTGGTTAAGGATGACGAGCTGTTGCAGCTTGCCGCAGAAAGTGGATGTAAGGCATTGTTTTTCGGGCTTGAAAGTGTGTCGGAAGAGCAACTGCGATCAATGCGTAAATCCATTGGTGAAATTGAACATCTGGAAAAAGCCTTACGAAAGATAAAAAAAATGGGTATTCTCATCCACGCCTCTATGGTCTTTGGCTTTGATAGCGACAGAAGGGAGATCTTTGACGAAACCGTTGGATTCCTGATCAAAAACAAGGTAAGCACGGTTTCTTTTAATGTGCTTACTCCTTATCCCGGAACAAGGGTATACGATGACCTAAAGAAGGAAAACAGGTTGATCACCACGGACTGGAGATACTATGATCACAATACTGTTGTGTTCAAACCCCGCAATATGACCCCTTATGAGCTGCAAATGGGTAAGGTAAATGCGAGGAAAAGTTTTTACAGTGTACCATCGGTTCTTAAGCGATCATGGGGTAACCTGTACAATCCCACAGTATACTTTGCCACGAACTACGGGCATATGAAGCAGGTACAGGCTGAGGCCAAAAGAATGAAAAAGCTTAGGTCGGGATTATTTAAAAAACAACATGATTGATGAACACCATTGTTTCAACATATCCCTTAACAACTCAATCACTCAATAACCAATAACTTATCCACATTAATCTCCCAGCCAACCTTTGAAATCGCTGGCCTTTTCACTGCTTACGGTCACAGGTTCATCGGTAGGTTGTTCCAGCTCCACAAGCAGCTTTCCCTTATGATACTTGTGTACCTTACGAATGGCGGGAAAATGGATAATGAACTGGCGGTTGGCCCTGTAAAACTGGTCCGGGTCCAGTTGCTGCATCAGCTCGTCCAGGTTAAAATCCATAATGTGGCCACGGCCGCCCGTTGTAGTCATATGCACTACCCCATGACGTGTCTGAAAATAAGCGATATCCTGGGTTTCCACTGATATAAGCTCATCCCCCTTTTTTACGAGGAACCGTGTTTTGTATTTTTTGTCATCCAGCCGTATCTGACGGATCAGCGTGTTTAGATCAGGCAGGCCGTTATCACCGCCGAAAGAACTTTTCATTTGCTCGTATTTTATCAGGCTGGCCGTCAGCTCCTCCTTCTTGATAGGTTTCAGCAAATAGTCAATACTGTTAACCCTGAAGGCCCGCAGCATGTATTCGTCAAAGGCTGTAGTAAAAATAACTGGCCGTGTTATTTTCACGGAATCGAAGATCTCGAAGCTGAGCCCGTCACTAAGCTGAATATCCATAAAGATAAGGTCGGGAGCAGCCTGTGAATTGAACCACTTCACACTTTCCTCTACACTATCAAGAACATCAACGATCTCTATGCCAGGGTTGATCTCCTCCAATACTTTTTGTAGTCTTCGGAAAGCGGGAGCTTCGTCTTCAACAATTAGTACTTTCATTGGCAGTTGTAAAATTCAAATGCACCGCAGCAGAGCCACCAACCTTGGTACACGGTTATTTTACACACCGGGTGCCATGGCCTGATGTGTGTCAGAGCTTATATGCAGCAGGGGCACTGCCACCAGAAAATCCTGCCCTGATGACACCACCTCTATGTTATCCTGCCCAAAGTAGGCATAGCGCTTCCGGATATTGGCCAGTCCGGTTTTTGTGGACTTTTCTATCACATTTTTTCGCTGCAGGTTGTTCTTTACTACAATGGAGTTATTACCGTCTACGTAGACCTCCACATTGAGCGGGTGATTTCGCGAGATCCGGTTATGCTTGATGGCATTTTCTACCAGTATCTGTATGGTAAGCGGGGCTATACTCTGCTCAAGATATTCCTCGCCCACGTCAAAGTGGGTATTGAGATTTTCCGGGTAGCGTATCTTGAGCAAAAAGGTATAGTTTTTAGCGAATTCAAGTTCGTCCCTCAGCTTTACTACCTCCTTGTCCTTGTTTTGCAGAATATAACGATATACTTCCGACAGCTTTTCCGTAAACTCGATTGCGATCCTTCCATCTTCCGCTATAAGTGTTGTCAGCGTATTGAGGCTGTTAAACAGGAAATGCGGGCTCATCTGGTTTTGCAGCACTTCAAACTGTGTCCGGATCTGCTGATTCTTTAAAGCCTCATTAAGCTGGATGCTTTTTTTCCATTGTTCGAAGAAATAGATGTTCTCATAAACAGAACCTATTACAAAGGCAGCAATAAAATTAGTCACCGAATGCTCAAAGGCTTTCGTGGGATCCAGTACCTCCTGCCAGCTTTTGAAATTAAATATCAGACATAATGCAGGGTCTCCAAGGATCAGAAATGCACTCAGTGCGATAAGGGTAAAGACCAGCCGTTTGGGTGTTTGCCGGATCTGGGGAAATCTTTTCCTGAAATGCATGAATATCATGAAAGCCCCATTCCAGAATATAGCCGTGAACAGGAATGCGGTAGGATACTTTTCAAGAAAAGTTTCATGCGGTTCCCTGTACAGCAGGGTCATGACCGTAGCCAGCAGGAATATACCTATCCAGCGAAAATGTACCTCCCGAAACGTACCGTTGAATATTCTTATCAATTTTAGTTTGCCTTTTGTCATAACGGCATCCGGGTGTTGATAAATGATCAGTTTCTTCGCCCTGGTCTCATCTCCCTTACGCCTCTTTCATTGTTATTGCAAAATAAGCAATAAAGCCATTTAAAACGAACCCTATCTGCAGTGAAGCCTTGTAAAGTTCCTTTGAAACCCTGCAAATGCAGGATGAAACCGAAGTAAGAGGCATTCGCATGCCTTTGAAGCTTGAAATGTCTGTTTTTCCGGTTTAATCCATGCGTGTCCTGCCTCATGCACATTACCATTCCCCGGCTGTAAAGTGCTTTCTAGCTTAGGAACAACAAAAACCGAAGTATTCATGAAAAATTTAACAACTCTTCTTCTTTCGCTGTCACTTATTATGGCTGTAGATTCAGTGCACGGGCAGACCCAGACGGTCAAGGGACAGATCGTTGACGCACAGGCTGATTATCCCTTGATAGGCGCATCCGTCATACTGATGGGCTCGGATCCGGTCATAGGGGCGGTGACCGATCTCGACGGCAACTTTAAGCTTACGGATATTCCCGTAGGCCGGCAGGCCCTTGCTGTTCAATATGTCGGTTACAAAAGCGTTACGTTGCCCAATGTGCTTGTTACAGCAGGTAAAGAGGTGATCCTGAATATCCGAATGGAAGAGTCAGTGGCTAAGCTGGATGAGATTGTGATCACGGCAGAAGCTGACAAGGATCTTCCCCTGAATGAGCTGGCCAAGGTAAGTGCGCGAACGTTCAGTCTGGAAGAGGTGACGCGTTTTTCAGGGGGTAGGAATGATGTAGCCAGGCTGGCAACCACCTTCGCCGGTGTAAGTGCTCCGGACGATTCCCGCAATGACATAGTAGTGCGGGGTAACTCTCCTGTGGGCCTGCTGTGGAGAATAGAAGGTATACCCATCGCTACTACCAATCACTTCGCCACCCTCGGTACTACTGGCGGGCCGGTCAATGCGCTGAATACCAACCTTCTTC
The DNA here is from genome assembly GCA_001657315.1 of Flammeovirgaceae bacterium BBD 1991-12. Lineage (GTDB taxonomy): Bacteria > Bacteroidota > Bacteroidia > Cytophagales > Cyclobacteriaceae > Fulvivirga. The sequence goes on from LYSV01000020.1 coordinate 47,893, forward strand.
GAACTTCTGATTTTTTGACCGGAGCATTTCCTGCAGAGTATGGCAACGCCAATGCTGCAGTGTTTGATGTAAATTTCAGAAGCGGCAATGCTGACAAATACGAGTTTACCGGTCAGCTCAGTGCCTTCAGTGGGCTGGAGTTTATGGCGGAGGGCCCCATAAGCCGGGCCAACAATTCTTCCTTTGTGGCTTCCTATCGCTACGGAATAGCCAGCGTGGCCGCCACTGGTACCAGCGCTATACCTTATTATCAGGATTTTTCCTTTAAGATCAACCTGGGCCAGACCCGGCTGGGAAAATTTGAGCTGTTTGGCCTTGGTGGTCTGAGCAGTATTGATTTCCGTGGCGATGAAATTGACGAAGATGATCTCTTTGCCAACCCCAATCAGGACGCTTTTGTGGAAAACCAACTGGGACTGGTGGGCCTGAATCACACACTTCGGCTGAATAAAACCACCTTCCTTAAAACTTCAATAGGTGCCTCTACCAATTATAACGAATTCCTCCAGGATAATTTTGTGAATGATGCCGACGGGAACCTGGTGACCAAATTCAGGTCGATCAATGCAATTAACCGGGAGAACAGGCTTACGCTGGCCTCTACGTTGAACAAAAAGTTCAATGCACGCTGGAGCCTGAGGACCGGGTTCCTTACAGAGCGGTACATCACGGACTTTAGCACGGAAGACCGTGATAACCGGGCCGATATCCCGGATGAAAACGGTGATAATATCCCCGATTTCTTTCTTCAGATCCGCGAGCTCAATGACAGCTATAACCTCACACAGGCCTTTGCTCAGGCAGAGCATAAGATCACCGATGATCTGAGTGTTACCGCCGGGGTGCACGGACAGTACCATGACTATACGGAAGATTACGTGGTGGAACCCCGTGCAGCCGTCAGCTGGCAGGCAAGATCCAACCAACGCTGGAGCCTGGCGTATGGACTGCATGCTCAGGCTATCCCGTCGCCGATACTTTTTCTAGATGAGGAGGTAGCCCCGAACGAGTTTGCCCGTACCAATGAAGACCTGGAGTTTATGAAAAGCCATCATTTTGTATTGGCCTATGACCGGAATCTGGGCACAGACTGGAGGCTGAAGGCAGAGACCTATTATCAAAGCCTTTTTGATGTACCTGTGGAAAGCACTCCCGGAAGCTATTCCGTGCTCAATGAAGGTGCTGATTTCATTTTTGAGGAGAAGGGATCATTGGTTAATGAAGGTACGGGCAGGAACTATGGCATTGAACTTACCCTTGAAAAGTTTTTCAGCAGGGGGTACTACATGCTCATGACCACCTCGCTGTACGAATCCACCTATGAAGGAAGCGATGGTATAGAGCGAAGTACCGCTTTCAACAACAATGTGGTTTACAACATGCTTTTTGGCAGAGAGTGGAAGTTTGGCGAAGGTGGACGTAATGCATGGACGTTTGACACCCGGCTCACCACAGCGGGGGGAACACCCTATACACCAGTGGACCTTGAGGCCACACGTGCCAACGCCGGCCGGGAGATACGGCAGGATGAAATTGCGTTCAGTGAGCGTTATGGGCAGTATTTTCGCTGGGATGTGAAATTCGGTATGCGACTGAACAGCCGGAAGAGAAATATTTCCCATCAGTTCTTTATTGATCTGCAGAACGTAACCAACCGTGAAAATGAATTTGTTAGAAGATACAACGAGGTAACGGACGAGATCAATCAGGTAGACCAGATCGGGTTCTTCCCCGATGTATTGTACAGAATACAGTTTTAGCACAGGGCATAGTACATGGAGCATAGTGTAATACAGCCCAGCGTGCTATGTCCAAAAATAAAGGCCAATGAAATTAACGAAGAACAGAATACTGCTGACCGGAGGCTCCTCCGGGATAGGACTGGCCATGGCCAGGAGGCTGAAGGAATTAGGCAATGATGTGGTGATAACCGGCAGAAACAGGACCGGACTGGAGGACGCCGCAGATCGCTATGGGTTGGATATTTACCAGTGTGACCTGTCTGTAAATGAAGAGCTGAATGGTTTGGTGGAGGCGGTAAGGAGACAGTACGCCGATGTCAACATATTAATAAACAATGCAGGTGTGCAGTATAACTACAGCCTGACGGAAAGTGTGCCGTTCAGTACCATTGAATATGAAGTGGAAGTGAACTTCAATGCAGTGGCCAAACTGAGTACGGCGTTTGTCCCCCTGCTTATGGGCCATCGGGAGAGCGCTATCATCAACGTTTCCTCTGGCCTGGCGCTGAGCCCAAAGAAATCCGCACCCGTTTACTGCGCTACCAAGGCCGGGGTACATATGTTCACCAAAGCTCTCCGCTACCAGTTGGAAGGCTCCAACATCAAGGTGTTTGAAGTGCTGCCACCCCTGGTGGATACCCCTATGACACAGGGCCATGGTAGGGACAAGATCTCTCCTGAGCAGCTGGTAGACGAATTCATCGTAGGACTGGAAAGGGACAGATATGAAATGAACATAGGCAAGGTGAAATTGTTGAAAATGATACACCGGATATCACCTGCCATTGCTGACAACATTTTAAAAAACAACTGACATGATAGAAGTATTTGCCACAGACATCGAGAACAGGCAGGACGCCCGGGTCATTCAGGGCCTGTTCAGTATCGTATTCCCACGTCTTGATATAAATTTTGATCTGGGGGATACAGACCATGTGCTTAGAATTGAATCCCGTGGGCCTGTTGATTCCGGCAGGATCATCAGTTATGTGAAGAACCTGGGGTATGCCATCCGGATACTGGAGTAACAGACCCGGAATGAAATGGTCCTACAGCTCACTTCATTTTAGAGAAGGCTATCTGACCTTTCCGCAAAAACCATGATCTATGACGAGTACTGAGGTATTTCAGATATGTAACACCCTTGTCCTGCCTGCATGGATCATTCTGATCATATTCCCGGCATGGAAATGGAGAAGTATGACCATAACTATTGCCTGTACGTTACTGGCCATGATATATGCGTTTTATGTACTCACTGGCCTACCGGCGTTTGACCCTACACTTTTTGGCAGCCTGGCAGGGGTGAAACAGCTTTTTACAGAGGACGAGGTCCTGCTGGCCGGATGGGTACACTACCTTGCTTTTGATCTGCTCATCGGCAATTGGATAATTGATCAGTCGAAAAAGCATAACATCAGACATCTTTGGATCATCCCCAGCCTGTTTTTATGCTTTATGTTTGGTCCCCTGGGTTACCTGCTTTTTGTATTCATACGAACTTACAAAACGAAAAGCCTTGCATAGCTTCACACACTATTTTTTATCTTCCAACAAGGTGCTTGCGTGGGGTTCCCTGTTTTTTGGGCTGCTGTCTTTGGTGATCCTCGTGCTTATCCCCCTTGAGACGCGGCAGGTGCTGGGTATTAACCTTTGGATCAAGCCATTGAAGTTTGCCGTGTCTATCATGATATTTCTTGTCACCAATCTGTACCTGCTTGATCCGTTACCTTACACTGAAAGCCGGTTGAATACCCTAAGCTGGATCCTGCTCGGCACCATGCTGGTGGAGATCTTTTGTATCGTGTTCCAGGCTTCAAGGGGTCAGCTTTCACATTTTAATATCACAGACCCCATCGGTTCAGTGATGTTCCCGTTAATGGCGATGGCTATTACCGTAGCCTATCTCGTTTATGCCATTGTTCTCGTCGATTATTTCAGGCTACCTGTGGAGCTATCTGCCGAGGTGGTCTGGGCGATCAGGCTGGGGATCATTATTTTTCTTTTCGGAGCAGTTTCCGGTTTTATGATGGGCGGTAGCCTGAAACATACCGTAGGCATGCCGGATGGCGGGCCCGGGCTGCCTTTCACAAACTGGAGTACCGTAGCCGGTGACCTCAGGATCTCCCACTTCATTAGCATACATGCGCTGCAGGCACTTCCTCTGCTGGCGTTGGCACTTCCGCGGCTGCCCGTATCCTTTCCCTTTAAAGATCTTTCGGTGATCGTTTTTTCGACAGTTATGTATTTTGTTTTTGCCCTGCTCACACTGATCCAGGCCGTTCATGGCAAGCCATTTATCCGGCTATAGCGCCGTTCACCGGTATTTGAACGGAAATTTTTCCAGCACCTGTAATAAAATCGTGAAGAGGGGCACTAACCTGTTGTATTCACACCGCGGTTAACTATCCAACCATAAAATATATTTAACATGAAAAGGAAAACGTTGAAAAGGCACATGAAGAAAACGATCACTATAGTTACGTTGTTTGTAAGCGGATTTTTGGCAGGAACCTTGCTGTCAGGCCAGGCAAAGGCACAGGAGGGGCCCTCCTCGCTACTTTGGAAAATTGAAGGCAAGGGGCTGAAAAAGCCTTCCTACCTCTATGGCACGATCCATCTCATTTGTCCGGATGATTTTTTTGTCAGTGATGCTACCACCAAAGCGCTCGATAATGTAGAACAGGTAGTGCTGGAGCTGGACATGGACGATCCGCAAATGGCCATGAAAATGCAACAGCTCTCGCTGAATGAAGGGATGAAAAACATAAGCGCTGAGATGAGCGAGGAAGACGCGCAGGTGATCAATGATTTTCTGAAAGCGAATTATGGTGTAGATCTTACCCAGCTAGGGGTGGTGAAACCTTTTGCATTGCTGTCCATGGTGCTGTTAAAAAGTATTAACTGTGATCAGCCGGCATCGTACGAAACTACCCTTGTACAGGAGGCCTCCAAAAGAGAACTGGAAGTACTTGGTTTGGAGACTGTGGAGTTCCAGATGGGCCTTTTTGACGATATTCCAAGAGAAGAGCAGATCAGTTGGCTGGTAGAAACAATAAGTGAAAGGGAAGAAACGCTGGATGAATTTAACCGTATGGTGAAGGCCTATAAAAGCCAGGACCTGAAGGCGCTTTTCGATGTGATCCTTCAAAACGATCAGTTTGCTGACTACGCAGACCCTTTGTTGTATCAAAGAAATGAGAATTGGATCAGCAAGATCGGGGAGTTGGTCAAAGACAAGCCTACATTCATAGGAGTAGGCGCCGGACATCTGGCATCGGATAAGGGAGTAGTTGCTCTGTTAAGAAAAGAAGGCTACAAGGTAAGTCCGGTGTTGTAGCCTTCGGGTATCCGATCGATCAGGTTATTGAATCGGGTAAATATGATACCATGAACAGGTATAGGTGGTGTGGACATACCATCTGTTCCACCTATACCAGTAATGTTTACGGTTTGGACCAGCAAACGACTTGCTTAAGGGTCTTTTCCAGATCCTTTCCAAAATTCATGAAGTCCTCAGGTATCCGTTCATCCATTTTATTTCCAGCCAGTAGAAATTGAATTGGCTTTTTCCCTTTCTTCGTGACTTCTGAAGTAATGCTTTTTTTGAACTTCAGCGTGAATTCATCAGGTTCGCTTTTTGTATTATGATACACAATAATGTTTTCACCTAATTTTGCCCTGGTCAGATCAACCTCATAGGCCTTCAGTACCTTGCCATTTTTATTTTTTGTTGATATAGCCAGTACGCCCCCATCTTTAAAAGCCAGCACATAGGTGACCCCCATTATTCCTCCTCCTGTTTCAAGAAGTTTTTTAAGGTCTTCTTTGCTGCTCTCCGCACTGCCTTTACACTGCGCAACTGCTGCACTATGAGAGAAGAAAACACATAGAGTAACTACTGCAATTTTCACGATTTTTTTCATACTAAAGTAAGTTTCGTTTCTGAGCAGTAAATCTAAGCGCAATACAACCACATAATGAGCTCATCCATGTCTACCGTTTATCTACAGCAGGTGAAGGTAGCATTATCATATATCACTCAAGAACTAAAGTTTAGCATACTAACTTCAGAAGTTGGTAAAACTTGATCGGAGACAGAGGCTGGAAGTTGGAAGCCGCTTCCAGCTTCCGACTTCCAACTTCTAACTTCCGACTTCCGACTTCCAACTTCTAACTTCCGACTTCTAACTTCTAACTTCCGACTTCCAGACCAACTAGTCATTCCCCAGGGCTGTGAGCCGCTGAATATCATTATTTACCGATAGCGTGAGTAGCGTTGTAGCAGTGCAAAACACGGGGCTGGTGATACAGTGGTGTCCGTTCCAGCTGCCATTTTCATTTTGAATGCTCATTAGCCGGTTGGAAGTGTTCCTGTACCATTGCTCCCATGATTCGTCATTGTTCACGATCAATGATTCACCCGTTTGGAGATAGCTAAGGAATTCCTCACCTCCATTGTTGCCGAAGCCCGTCATTACGGCATTGTCCTGCGCCTTGTTTTTGGACGATTCGTACACCTCAAAGGAAGTGGAATATCGCATGGCATCCTCACGAGTGTATCCCAGCTTCATAAGATTCTCCACCGAAACCTCTGCTTCTTCTTTTAGTTGCCCCTCTTTTTTGGCCTCTTCCATCTCTTCACGCACTTTTCGGGCCGCCTTGGCGCTTGAACGCACAGAACCGGATACCGAGTACAATACAATGCCTGCACCCTTATCTGTTTTCACATCGCCCGTAGCAGGGTTGTAGTTGTTTTTTTGATAGTCACGGGCTCTTTCCAGAGCAATCTCATCGATATCCGCCCCGTTGTGTTCGGCCGCTTCCAGCGCTGAGGTGGCCAGAGAAGATTGCAATACACCTGCCCAGCCGGATCCCCTGGTACTGCCGTCACTGTCCTGGGCTTGCTGGATCTTATCCACACATATGTTGAGACAGTTTTTTACACGTTCCTTTAGTTCAGCATCTTCATTAAGGTGATCCATAATGTTGGAAAAGAACTGTGCAGTGAGTACGGCGTCGATATGATCCCCAAGTTTGGTCTGGATCTGGGTGCCGGAGAGGTTCGTGATCTTCAACTGGTCCGTGGGTGTCGATTCCACGGCCTGAATGAGATACAACAGGGCTTTCTTCAGCTCACCGGCGTATTCGCCGGATCTCAGTGTGCTGCCTGTACGGAGTAGTGCCATAGCTACCATGGAAGTAGTGGCCGGATCAGCCGGTACGGCATGAGGGTCCATAACATCCTGCCGGTGATGGCTTCCGGCTCCCCAACCACCGTCGGGATGCTGGGCCTGCACGATCCAGCTCAGCCCACGGTCAATGGATAGCTGCACATTCTCCGGGGTGGGATACTCCCCTTGCAGGGAGGCCTCCTCCCCAAAGATAGTCCTGAAAACACATCCCTGAGGTGTGGTGCAAAGGGTGATATCTTCCGGTAGCATAATGGTCGTTTCCCTTTCCGATGGAGGAAGGGCAAAAAGGAGCAGGCCTCCTGCCAGAAGCGCCAGCCCCGATGTCTTAAGTGTTGCCATGATTATTTGAATTTTTGGTTAAACTGCTGATAGGATGATATCATAATTCAAATTCCATAAATCGCCACAGGTTTTTTTTAAGTGTATTATTAAACCCTGTTCATTCGCTGTCACATATTCGGGCAAAGTGTTGGAAAAGGAATAGATGATGGGGCTGTTGCTAATCCTTTTAAAAAAATGAATCTTTGTGGGTTCCCACGACCTCACATGGCAAAGACCAAGGAAGCGAAAGAAACCCCCCTGATGAAGCAGTACAACGCTATTAAGGCGAAGTATCCTGGCGCTCTTTTGTTGTTTCGTGTGGGTGATTTTTATGAGACCTTTGGGGAAGACGCAGTCAGGGCCAGTAAGGTGCTGGACATTGTATTGACAAAACGGGCCAATGGAGCGGCTTCACATATTGAGCTGGCTGGTTTCCCGCATCACTCACTGGATACCTATCTTCCCAAACTCGTCAGAGCGGGCAACCGTGTGGCGATCTGTGATCAGTTGGAAGACCCCAGATCCGTAAAGGGTATTGTCAAACGGGGCGTAACGGAGCTGGTGACCCCGGGGCTGTCCTTCAATGACAATGTGCTGGACCGCAAGACCAATAACTTCCTCGCCTCCGTGTTTTTCAGCAAGGACAAGACCGGAGCTTCCTTTCTTGACCTGTCTACAGGGGAGTTTATGACCGCTCAGGGGTCAAAGGAGTATATCTCCAAGCTTTTTCAGGGGTTCAGGCCTTCTGAGGTGATCCTTAGTAAGCCGCATCGTGACGAATTTGAGACCTTCTTTGGCGAGGAGTACCTGACCCACACACTGGATGAATGGATCTACAACCCTGCCTTTGGCTACGAAAAGCTCACCGGTCATTTCCAGACTTCTTCACTGAAAGGGTATGGCATAGAGGGCATGGAGGAGGCCATTACAGCGTCTGGTACCGTACTACACTATCTGGAAGAAACCGAACACAAGGAGATGTCACACATCTCCTCTATCTCCCGCATTGACGAGGACAAGTATGTGTGGCTGGATAAGTTCACAATCCGCAATCTTGAGCTTATCTATGCCCAGCATGATGGTGGAGTACCTCTGATCGATATTCTGGACGCAACGGTTACGCCAATGGGCTCGCGGACGATGAAAAAATGGATGGTGCTGCCACTTAAGGAGATCGGGCCTGTAGAGGAAAGGCTGACAGTGGTACAGGCATTCCATACAGACCGCGATCTGCTGGATGAAGTGAGACAATACCTGAAGCAAATCGGCGATCTGGAAAGACTTATTTCCAAGGTGGCAGTTGGCAGGATCAACCCCCGGGAGATGCTTCAGCTCAAAAAGGCGCTTGGCAATACCCTGCCTATTAAAAAAGCACTTGCAGGCAGTGACATTGCTCCGTTAAAGAAAATGGCCGACCAGATCAACGGTTGTGATTTTTTGCTTGAAAAGATCGAAAAAGAGCTTAAGGATGAGGTCCCCATCGTGTCCAATCAGGGAAATATCATTAAGGATGGCATTAATGATGAGTTGGACGAATTGCGGAAGATCGCTTTTTCAGGTAAGGACTATCTGGTTCAGATCCAGCAGAGAGAGGTGGAGCGCACGGGCATACCTTCGCTGAAGATCGCCTACAACAAGGTATTTGGTTACTACCTGGAGGTGAGTAATGCGCATAGAGAGAAGGTGCCGCAGGAGTGGATCAGAAAGCAGACCCTGGTCAATGCGGAGCGGTATATCACGGAAGAGCTGAAGGTGTATGAAGAGAAAATACTGAATGCCGAAGATAAGCTGATCGTGCTGGAGCAGCGGCTTTTCCAGGACATGGTTATACAGGCTGCTGACTATGTAACACCAATACAGCAAAATGCCCGCATTCTTGCTTCCCTGGATTGCCTTACCTCTTTTGCCATGATCGCTGTTGAGAACAGATACGTCAAACCTGAGGTAAATGACTCCACAGCCATTGATATCAGGGACGGACGCCATCCTGTCATTGAGAAGCAGCTTCCGCCAGGAGAAACCTATGTGCCCAACGATGTCTTTCTGGACAATGACAATCAGCAGATCATGATCATTACAGGGCCCAATATGGCGGGTAAGTCTGCCCTTTTACGACAAACAGCCCTTATTGTGCTCATGGCGCAGATGGGTTCCTTTGTGCCGGCGAAAAGTGCCACGGTCGGTCTTGTGGACAAGGTATTTACGAGAGTGGGTGCATCAGACAACCTTTCCAGGGGGGAATCCACCTTCATGGTGGAAATGACGGAAACAGCGAGTATCCTTAATAACCTTTCTGACCGGAGTCTGGTCCTGATGGACGAAATAGGTCGTGGTACAAGCACCTACGATGGGGTCTCCATTGCGTGGTCCATTGTAGAGTTTCTGCATAATCATATGGACCACCGGGTAAAAACGCTTTTTGCCACACACTACCATGAGTTGAACCAGCTTACGGAGGACTTTATAAGGATAAAGAATTTCAACGTGTCGGTAAAGGAAGTGGGAGATAAGATCCTTTTTATGCGCAAGCTGAAAGAAGGAGGCAGTGAGCACAGTTTTGGTATCCATGTGGCGCAGCTGGCCGGCATGCCGAACAAGGTGGTGATCAGGGCCAATGAGATCATGCACTTTCTGGAAAAGGATAAGCATAAAAACGATACCGCCAAAAAGCTGCAGGAAGTACCAAAAGCCAATTATCAGATGAGCCTGTTCGAAGCCGATCCAAGGTTTCATGAGGTTCAGCGTATGATGGAGGCACTGGACATCAATACCATCTCACCAGTGGAGGCACTTTTAAAGCTGAATGAGATCAAGACTGTGCTAAGCAGAAAGTAGCAATAGCACCGGCTGAGACTGCACATCATACCGGATCAATCGAACAAGAAGAAAACAGGGGCTTCTGGAGAACGGAGGCCAAATGATTAATAACAACAATATGAATTTAAATTTAGCCATATTAATAGATGGCGATAACATACCATCTGCATATGTGAAAGAAATGATGGAGGAGATTGCCAAGTATGGCAATCCAACGATAAAAAGGATCTATGGTGACTGGACGAAACCCCACCTGACCAAATGGAAGAACATTTTACTTGAAAATGCAATCACTCCAATCCAGCAATATGGGTATACGACTGGTAAAAATGCGACCGATTCTGCCATGATAATTGATGCCATGGATATACTGTATTCAGGCAAAGTGAGTGGATTTTGTCTGGTTTCAAGTGATAGTGATTTCACCAGATTGGCGACCCGGCTCCGCGAAGCGGGAATGCAGGTAATAGGAATTGGCGAGAAAAAGACACCGAATCCATTTATTGCGGCCTGTGACAGGTTTGTCTATATCGAAGTATTGAAAAACCGAACTGATAAGAAAGAAAACGAAGATGAAAAGACACCGGCAAGGGATTCCGTGGATAAAATAACAGCTAAGGAGATCAAGTTAATTGAAACGTCTATATCCGACCTGTCAGATGAAGATGGTTGGGCTTTTTTGGGTGACATAGGTAGTCTGCTTCAAAAGAAACGACCTAATTTTGATTCCAGAAATTATGGTTTTCCAAAGTTGACCCCTTTAATTAAATCATTGGATGAATTTGAAATAGAGCAGCGTGAAAATCCGAAAAGCCGGCATAAACTGATATTTGTGAAAAATAAAGAAAAGCGTAACGTGAAGATTAAGAAGTCATAATACACTCAGTGGTTAGATCACATTTTAGCCTGATAAAATGTACAATAAACCACCGGTTTTTATTTAAGCCACCTACCTGTACCGATTAAAGCCCGAAACCGGAACTTTCCCACCAGCTAACGTTCGTTCTTGCAATTGCCCCGAAATAAATCCATACCTTTGCAGGGCGAAATCTTTAACTATTGAAATGGCACAGGAAGCAATTGTATTGGAAAAACGAAGAAAGCCCATTCTTAAGCAGGAAATAGCCTTTCTCATTGTGCATTTACTGCCTTTGGCGGCGATCTGGACAGGAGCTACCCTTTTCGACTGGGTGATGTGCGCCTTCCTTTATTTCTTCCGTATGTTCTGGATCACAGGTGGCTATCACCGCTATTTTGCCCATAAATCATACAAAACCTCACGTTGGTTCCAATTTGTTATTGCCTTTATGGCGCAGACTTCAGCGCAAAAAGGAGCGCTGTGGTGGGCCGCACACCATCGCCACCACCACCGACACAGCGATACCCCTGAGGATCCGCATTCGATGAAGCTTTACGGTTTCTGGTACTCCCACGTGGGTTGGATCATCGGGCCTGACTATAAGGAAACAGATTATAAAACCATAGGGGACTATGCAAAATATCCTGAGCTGGTATGGCTCAATAAGCACTATCTTGTGCCACCGGTTACGTTGGCTTTTCTGGTCACAGCCCTCGGAGCCTGGGTCAATGGAGGTAGCCCCCTGCTTATGTTTACGCATCATGGCCTGTCCACACTTTTTATTGGATTCTTTTTAAGTACCATTATTACCTATCACGGTACGTTTTCCATTAACTCTATTATGCACAAGTTTGGCAAACAACGCTACGAGTCAGGTGACGAGTCTAAAAACAGTGTATGGCTTGCCTTGCTTACCCTTGGTGAAGGATGGCATAACAACCACCACTACTATGAAGTAGCGGCTCGTCAGGGTTTTTTCTGGTGGGAGATAGACATCACCTATTACGGATTAAAGATATTGAGCTGGCTGGGCCTGATCCACGATCTCAAAGGTGTGCCGGATCATATAAAATACTCCAAAAACAAACAGCACGCCAGGGAACTGGCGGCACGGTTGAAGCAAAAAGGGACCTCTGTCTCAGAGCTTAGGAAGTCGGCGTAGTTTGTGCCTATGTAACTACTACTTCTGTCCAATCAGTGGTTGACAGATACTTTGACGCAGTATTTCGTAGTTTTTCGCCATCAAATTCTTCAATGGTGGTGAAGTAGCGGTCGTAGTAATCATATCCCAGTCCGTGTAACCAGATATTCTTGAATTTTTCCACGAGCTGAAAGGGGGAATTTATCTCAGACTGGAAACTTCCCATCAGGTGAGTTTTGGCGGTCTCCAGCTCATCCTCATCATTGAATCCGGCAAGTGCTTCTACCTCTTTGCGGATCTCTGCAATGGCCTGATCCACCAGCCTGGCATTTACCTCAGCGCCTATCATCCAGTAGGAGGCATGTTTCAGTTGTACCAGACCCGAGTTGATCCCATAGGTCAGCCCTTTGTCTTCCCGTATGTTTTTCATCAGTCGCGAACCGAAGAATCCCCCCAGCAGATGATTGGTCACCCTCAGGGAAATATAGTCTTCATGGGTTTTATGCAGGGTTTCTCTTCCGATACGAACGGAGGCCTGAATGGAGGAGTCGCTGTTGTTCGATGCTTCTGCAGAAGTAAGCAGATGCAAAGCACCCTCGTGATCATCTGCCAGCTCCCAATGCTCAAACTGTGACCTTATCGCTGCGAATGACTCCTTAGAAGGATTGCCAGAAAGGAAAAGCTGAATGTTCTTCTTTTGGTGGTCATGGAATAACCGAAGATCATGGGAGGATATCTCACTTATATCATCTTCATTGAGGACCCTGCCATAGGGATGTTCCTCTCCAAATAGTTGTGAACGAAGTCTTTTACTGGCAACAACGTTGTTTTTTCTGTTCCTGATCCGGAGTTGGGCGATCTGTTGTTCCTTTTGTAGCCGTAGTTCCTTTTCATCAAAGGATGGTGACGCTACGATCTCAAATAGCACTGGCAATAGCTTCTGTACATGTCTGTCCAGGCAGTAGAGGCTGATGCTGGTATGATCAAAGCCGGGATTGACATCGAGAAAAGCACCATGCCCGGACAGTGTATCCGAGATCTGTCCGGAAGAATAGGAATGGGTCCCTTCCCTGAGCATATTCAGGCTGAGGAAGGAAACGCCCCTTTTGGGTTCAGACCAGGCGCCACCATGGGGAAAGAGTATCTCCAGTTTAACAACGGGCTGATCCCCACATATTAAATGATGGAATGGTATCCCACCCTGTAGTTCATCGGAAATAACCTGCTGGAAGTCCACCCTTGATACAGCATACTGCCTTGGTGGACAGGTACGATCAAGCATTAATCAGTAACGGATTCTTCTTCGGATTCGCTTTTATCAAAATTGAACAGCAGGGAAAAACGCAACGTCTCAGCAAGAGGATGCTCCTGCTCCTGAGGCACAAGATACGCGAAATCAATACCAAATACCTGATACCTGAATCCCAGACCTACTGTAAGATACTTTCGGTTTCCTTTTTCCTCAGACTCCAGGAAATAGCCTACACGTGCGGCAAAGGTATCATTGTACCAGTATTCTGCCCCCATGGAAAGTGTGACTTCCTGGATCTCTTCGCTAAAACCTCCTTCAGCATCGCCAAATGAGCCGAACATACCTCCCAACAGAGATTGGTCATCTTGGCTGCCGTTAAACTGAGGGCTGGGTACCATCAGCTTGTTGAAGTCAAGACCGAAAGTGAGTTTGTTATAAGGATCCAGATCTGTGGTGAAGGCCGCACCCAGTCTCATGTTGGTTGGGATAGGGTCCTCATTGTTTTCGTCTGAATAGGTCACCTTTGCTCCGATATTGGAGATATTTGCCCCTAGCGCAAGGTTGGAATTGTTACCGCCAAAAGCCAGGTCCTTATTGTAATACACCGCTATATCGGCGGATACACTGTTTCCGGGCCGTGCTTCTACACCTCCTGAAGAAAAGCTCCCGGTGAGATTGGAATGGATGTAACGTGCCGTAACGCCGATACCCAGATTCTGGCTGAGTGCCCTGGAATAGGTGGCATCGATCGCCAGTTCCCGTGGGTTAAAAGGTGTTCCCTCATCATCGGCCTTTTCCGTAAAGATGATCTCACCCAGATCAAAATATTTCATACTCACCGCCACTGCCTGCTCCTTTTGGAACTTGTAGTATCCGGAAAGATACACAATGGACATATCGTTGATGATCTTGCCCAGCCATGGAGTATAGCTAATGGAAAATCCAATATCATTTTCAATGAACACAAGTTTGGCCGGATTCCAATGCACGGAATTGGCATCTGGACTTGTAGCTACCCCAACATCACCCATACCCCCGGCCCGTGCATCAGGCGTGATAGTCAAAAACGGCACGGCGGTGGTAATGACCGTCGATGAATCCGCACCTGTCAAAGTGCCGGGATTCGTCACCCCCTGGCCCTGGACCATTGAACCTGCCAGGACAAACGCTAATAGAAAACAGATTGAATTTTTCATAAAAAAAATACTGAGCCTCCAAATATAGTCAATTTATAAGAATAAGTTTTTGAAATTCCCTACCTTTTGCACCGTCGAGTATGGAACGAACCGTCACACGGTATAAGTATATGCCCGGCAGCAATTTTTGTCCCGTAGTGCCGGAAGCGTCCCATTCGAAAAGGTTGACCAGAGGGGTGCTGTCGGGGATTCGGAAGTCAAGATCCTGCACTACCTTGCCCATAGCAGACATGATCTGCAGATTTACCTCAAGATCGTCGCCTGCCCGGTTATGTTTGAATGAGAAAATGGTATTTAGCCGTACCGGATTGGGGGAGTTTTTCAGGTCAGATACGACCAGACTGTTGGGGTCCGCTACAAAAAACTCTATTTCCTTTTCACTGGAATTATTGAATGTATCCCATGCCCGGAGCCGGATGACATGCCTGCCTTGTTCCAGATCATCTACAGGGAAGGCCACCCAGCCCTGCTGGTAGGTATCTTTTTTAGCCGTATAAAAACTATTGAGCAGAAATACCTCATCATCATCAAGAGTGGCAGTAATGCTGTTGGACGTACCAAAACCTGAAATGTTTATCCCACTTTCATCCTCCAGAAAGGCATATAGTGTAGTGTTATGACTTATATCCGTGATCCTGTTGGTCAGCGTATCACCAACGAACAGGCTGATCTCCGGCCCTGCCGTATCCACAGATGGATCAGGGGTAGTTCCGCCTATGGTCACCGTTATGTCGGCACCATGGGCGTCCTTCATACCGCCCTCATGGTGGGCATACAGACTGATCTTCCCGCGCTCGTATTGCTGTGAAATATTTTTGGGGACAATGAATTCCACCTCAAACCGGCCATTCCGAACGCTGGCGCTCCCCTTGAAGATCCTGTTTTCTCTGGACCGGAAGGTAAACGGTGGGTTATCCTGGCCGAATGTAGTCTGTGACACTTCATCATCGAATACTGTGATGTCCAGCGTACCGTTAAAAGTGCTCACCAAAGCATCATTGCTATTGTGTATCTCTCCTGAAATTTTCACAGGAGCCAGTGCCTTTAGGGTATCTGTTGAAGTCCCTCCTTCCTGTATGCCAGTGACTACCACCTGGTCTTCCGGGTAGGCCAGCCGCAGTGAAGGGTCTCCGAGGAGGGCGAAATTCCTGTTCCCTACCTTTCTGATATCCTGGGCCAGGTCTACACTTTCGTTTTTTGTGCGTCGAAATACATCTCCCAGACGCAGTGATTCACCATTCTCGGAAGCAAAGACTGCATTGTAAAAGGCCTTGTTCAGCGCAAAATTGGAGCTGGCAAATACCGGTCTGCTGGTACTGACAATAGCAATTCCTCCCCCTCTTTCACTGGTGACCACACGCTCTCCGCCACTGGCCCTTTTGGGATCATCGTGCCGGGTGAACTCGCACGTAGCGGTTACAAACAGTGGTAGCTGATAGCGATTACTCCACTGATCGATCAGGAAAAGGTCCAGCACCTGCTCCTGCATCCACGCAGTTTCGCTGCCATGTCCTGTGAAATTTACGATCAAAGCGCCCTGATTCACTATATCCTCCAGCGCCTTGCGGGCCCTCGGGGAGGTTTGACCAGCAGGTCTGGATACTTGTGGGAAGGCATCTAAAAACAGCTTATTGGTATTATAGGCGGTGAAAGTGGTATCAATAAACAGGCTGAGCTCGTTAGCCTGCCTGTGGTGCAGGTTGACATCACCATCGTCGGCCACAAATACCGTTTCATTACGCCAGGCTCCCAGTGACCGTGTATCTGTCGCATACCGGATGATCTTGTCCACCACTACCGTTGCCTGGTCACGGTCTGTTACCGGTAGTCTGCCCACACCTATCTCCAACGTGTGGTTCCCGCCATTCACTTCGCGCCATTCACCTTCGTCGTCTTCCATAAAACCATAGTAGTCATCCGATGCATAGGTGTCCAGCGGGTCCAGCGACTGATAGGACTCGTAGATCGGCACGAAGTTCGTATTGTTATCCTGTACATCTTTATAGTCATAGGAGCCTTTTCCAAACAAAAGCAGGTAACGCAGGCCCTCTGCTTTGTCGTAAAGAAATTTTGTGTAATTCCTGATAGCGCTAACATCCTGTTTGCCGCTCGAAAACTCATTGTAAACCTGCTCGGTAGTGACCACAGCTACAGTCATATTGTCATGTGTTTGCCTGAAACCAGCCAACCGGTTGGCTTCTGAAAGGAATTCAGGGTGCGTTATGATCAGTAGTTCCGGGGTGGCTATCCCTTTTATGTTCTGATTGGCCACAGCAGTTATACCTGTCGGCTCAGCCACCTCTTCGGGCCGGAAGGACACAAACTCCCTCAGTGTGGCAGTACTGCTACCAAAAGAGGCGGTGGATCCGTTCAGGTCGAACAACTGGTTTTTAACTGTTTCTCTTTCGCTCACCTCCCAGATCAGGTCAGAAGAGGTCATATTGGCTACCCTGAAGGTGGACTGAGCATTTTCCAGACTTTGCAATGACCGGAACGTGGTCTGGCTTCCGTAGCGCTGTAACCCGCGAACTACCTCCAGGTTGAGATAGTTTAAATACCCGACGGCTCTTCCGCTGCTGTTCCGGTTATAGGACAGTTGGACGGTCAGGTCAGACGGATCGGAGAGCTGACTGGCAGGTAGGGTAAAAACGTCCGTGCTGGTACGGCCTTTTATACTGTAACGATTCCGGTTGTTGATAGGAGGATCCAGAAAATCAGGCACAGCGAATACCGTCTGAGAACCGAGGCTTACTCCATTCAGGGATACATCAAAGGAAGACTCAGCGAAGGACTGTGCCATTACATCCGAGGTGAGTCTGATATCGGAGCCAGAGCTCACTCCTGCAAAAGTGAACGTAAAATCACGGGTTGTTGTAAGTTCGAACCGTTCTCCGTACCACTCCCGACCGGAAATCAGCAAATTGGTCTCTTCCTTTTCATAATGCCGGAAATCATTGAAAGTGCTGATCCCGGGGAAAGAGACGCCCTCATTGGGCTGATCCTGTATACGCAGCCCCTCTTCGCCATCTGCGGTTATAAAGTAATAATTCTGGTCGGCGTAAATATTGTATTCGAAGACGAGCCGGCCCTCTTCGTCGTAGCTATGATCATGAGGCCCAAATCCGTAAAACAAAATGTAATCCTGAGGGTCAAAACGGCTATCTTCCTCTCCTTTCACCAAAATTGTATTCTGGATCAGGTAGTCTGACTCAGGTGCTGCATTTAACTGGGACAGCATGCCGCCGGAGTTACCATAGATCTTAAGCTTTCGTGGATCGAGATCATCCACCGGCAGTCCCGCATCCCTCAGAAAATCATAGGTCAGCCGGTAAACCCCGTTTTCTTCTACTGGTATTTTATACCAGTCTCCACTGCTGAGCACCGAGTTCTGAGAAAAAGACGAAGATCCAAGGCAAAAAATGCCAAAAAGTACCGGTAGAATTCTTCTCATCCGAATATCATTTGGAACTGAACTTTGGAATTAACAAGTTAAAGGGGGTAAACGTTTCGAAAACTTTCATTATTGTGCCGTTATGACGTGGAGAATGCCTTTACCATGACAGACAGCACTATATACCCAATGATGATCAAGGGTAACGCCAGCTCCCGGAAGAGCAGGACCAGCACTGTGCTGCCAGCAAGGAAAACGAAACGTACTTGATTCCCTTTCCATCCAAACGTTTTGAATTTCAGGGCAAAAAGCTCTACAGGTGAGACCAGTAGCAGAGAAAACACGATCGTAATACCGATCAGTATCGGGGCAGTCAGCCAATCGGGATGCATTGCATTCACAAAGACCAATGAGGATAAAAACAGTGCATTGGCAGGGGTAGGTAACCCGAGGAATACGGCCTGTTGCTTTTCATCAATGTTGAACCTGGCCAGCCGGAGAGCGGAAAATATGGCAATGGCAAACGCAAGATATGGTATCCAGGCTCCTGTGTTATTGCCCTCAAGCATGTGATATACGAGTACTGAGGGGAGAACTCCGAAGGTGACAAGGTCTGCCAGTGAGTCCAGGTGCTTGCCCAGATCAGACTGTACCTTGAGCAGCCTGGCAGTAAACCCGTCCAGAAAATCAAATATCAGTGCGAGCCAGATAAGATAAGAGGCCTCATACAGTCTGGCTTCGAAGGCAAGTGCAATGCCCACACAGCCGCACAATAAATTGCAGCAGGTAAGGAAATTCGGAATATGTTTTTTGATCATCACCGGGATTCACTCACCATTTTCACTTCTGATCCGCTAACGTCAGGCAAGGGCACAGAAGGGATTACTTTGCTTTTCTTTTCCAATGGTAGTGGATGGACCATGTCCGCAATATACTACCATATCATCGTCCAGGGGGAAGACCCTGTCATGAATACTTTTGATAAGTGTGTCGAAATCACCTCCCGGCAGGTCTGTCCGGCCTATGCTTCCGTCAAATAATACATCACCTCCTATCATGAATTTCTCTTTTGTGTTGTAAAAGGCCACATGACCGGGAGAATGACCCGGCACAAACACTACTTCCAGCGAAGAATTCCCGAAGGGAATGACATCACCATCCTGAACGTATTCATCCACCCCGGCTTCTTCGAAATGCTGGAAACCATAGCTGGGGGCATATGCCTTCACAGCTTTTAATGTGGCTTCATCCAGACGGTGAATGGTCAGGCCTACGTTCCATGTGTCCTTCACAAACTGATTGCCAAAGACATGATCGATGTGACAGTGGGTGTTCAAAAGCTTCACCACCCTGAGACCATTGGCGTCTATAAAATCCTTCAGTTCCTGTTTTTCATAGTTTTCATAGCACCCCGGATCTATGACAACCGCTTCATGGGTGTCATCATACAGTACATAGGTATTCTCCATAAAAGGATTGAATACAAAAGACTTTACCTCTATCATGTTTTAATATGCCGTTTTGATCAACTTTGCAAACGACAAAATTACGTTATTTGGTGTCAGCAACAGCAGGGTTTGGTTGATTGTTGTTGGGTTTTTATGTTGGAGTATACCATCATCCGCATAACGGCCATATACTACTGGCCTCAACAATGGAAAAAAAAGCAGACTATATAATCGTGGGTCAGGGACTTGCAGGTACCTGCCTGGCGGTAGTATTAATGAGGCGGTCCCGGAGGGTAGTGATCATTGATCCCAATGAGGCAGTTACATCATCCAGGGTAGCGGCAGGCCTGTACAATCCTGTCACCGGTAGAAAAATGGTCAAAACATGGATGGCCGACAGGCTTTTCCCTTATCTGACGGATTTTTATACTGATCTGGAAGAACTCACGGGTGCCAAATTCCTGAATACCACAGGAATTTACAGGCCGTTTATTTCGCTGGAGGAGCAGAATGAGTGGATGGGAAAAAGTGCGTCTGAAGAGTTTCGCCAGTACATCCGGAAGGTTCATTGCCAAAGCCGGTCAGAACGGATCAATGACCCTTTTGGCGGGCTGGAGCTGGCACAGGCGGGCTATCTGAAGGTTGCAACGTTCCTTGGTGCTATGCATGATCATTTCAGGGCACGGGAGATGCTGAGGGCAGGCAATTTTGTGTTTGACAGGCTGATAATTCATCAGAATACAGTGGAATATGAAGGTATAACGGCAAAAAGGATCATTTTCTGCGATGGGAGCAGCTGGGAGCATAATACCTACTTTAACTGGTTGCCTTTCCGCCCGGTGAAGGGGGAGGTCCTTGAGATAAAATGTGATCTTGAGGTAAACTTTATTGTAAACAGAGGTGTTTTCTGTGTGCCTTTGAGTAAAAATATGTTCAGAGTGGGATCCAACTACGATAACAATGACCACTCATGGACTCCCACGGAGCGTGCAAAGGCTGAAATTGAGGAAAAACTGAGGGCTCTGATAAATGTCCCGTTTGAGACCGTTTATCAAAAAGCAGGCGTAAGGCCATCCTCAAAGGACAGAAGACCGTATATAGGGTTACACCCGGCCAACGAAGCCTTGGGGGTGTTTAATGGGTTGGGAACCAAGGGTGTTTCGCTGGCTCCGTTTTTTGGAGAGCATTTTGCTTGTTATCTGGAAGATGGGAAGGAACTGTATAAAGAGGTGAATATTAGTCGATATTTTTCGTTATATTACAATTCTCAAAAATAATTAATGGGCAGAATATTACGCTTGGGGGCTCTTTTTATTCTTTTGGCTCAGGGAATGGTCCTTGGCCAGCAGATGACACAAGAGAAGTTTGGCAGGAACAGAATTCAGTACAAGGAGTTTAAGTGGAGGTATTTAAGCTCGGATAATTTTGATGTATACTTCTACGATGGCGGTGGCAAGATCGCCAAAGAGGTGATCGAATACCTCGAAAATGAGTTCGATCGCCTGACCGACATGATCGATTATCCTCCCTATTCCAAAACGAAGGTTTTTCTGTACAATTCCGTTTCCGATCTTCAGCAGAGCAATGTGGGTATCAATGAGGGCACTTTTACACCAGGGGGTGAAACGCAGTTTGTAAAACCCTACATCGAAATCGCCAATCCGGGGAGTGTGGAAGCCCTCAAGGAAGAACTCATCTACAAGGTAGCTTCTCTGATGGTGAATGAAATGCTTTTTGGCGGAAACCTAAAGGACATGTTCCAGAGCGCCATTTTGCTCAATTTGCCGGCGTGGTTCATCAATGGTGCCTCACTTTATGTGGCCAGAGGGTGGAGCATTGAAATGGATGATTACATCCGTGATTATATTAATGTTAAACGTCCGCAAAAGCTCAACAGGCTGAACGGTCAGGAAGCAGCGCTGGCGGGTCAGTCCGTCTGGAATTTCATTGCACAGAAATACGGGAAGAGTAATATTGGCAATATCCTGAATTACACCAGGATCATCCGTAATGAAGAAAAGAGTATTACGATAACCCTCGGGATCACCATAGAACAGTTCCTGTATGAATGGCAGAATTTCTACATTGATATAGACAGGCAGGTGGATGAAAACTATGTAGCATCCGATAAGGAGACAAGGCTTGAGCCTTCAAAAAAGAATCGCAGGGCCATTATCCATGAACATGTCAAGCTCAACCAGACGGGCACGAAGCTGGCATTTACCAAAAACAACAACGGTCGTTACGGTGTAGTGGTAAGAGACCTTAACTCCGGCAAGGAGACAGATGTATTGACAGGTGGCTACAAAGTGATCAATCAGGAGATCGACTATAATATGCCTATCATGGATTGGGCCAATGACAGCACGCTGGGGATCATCCATGCCAAACGTGGTATGCTTACCCTCACGTTGTATGATATTAACACCCAAAGTAAGCTGCCCAGGAAGCTTCGGCGCTTTGATCAGGTGAAATCCATGGATTTTTCTGAAAACGGACGGCTCCTTATTGTCAGTGGTGTGGTGAATGGCAGAAACGACCTGTTCCTGTTGAGTACACGAAGAGATCGTACCAAACGCCTTACCAACGATCTGCATGATGATCTTTACCCGGCATTTGTGCCTGGAACGAACACCTTTGTCTTCAGCTCCAACCGGGTCTCCGACACCCTGAATGCCAAAGTTGAAAGCTTTGAGGACATCGGCAATAATATGAATCTGTTTTTCTTTAACCTGGATACTACGAAAAACCTACTGAAGCGGGTAACCAATACGGTAAGTGTGGATACCCGGCCGATTCCCCGAAATGCTGATAGAATATATTACCTCAGCGACCAGAAAGGTATTCGTAATGTTTTCAGCTACTCCATATCAGAAGGTGTGTATGAGCAGGTGACCAATTACGAGCATAGCATTAAGAGCTTCGACATCGATTTTTCCAAAGGTGCGATCACCTACATCTCCAATGCCAGCGGCAGGGACTATATCTACTATGATGAAAATTTTGACTACCAGCGACAGATACTCCTATAACACCACGTCAGCAAATGTTGCAGGCCAGGGCTTTCAGGGAGCGTCGAAAACCCAAACCGGGCGGGCTCACTATACAGGAGATCGTGGAGCAGCGTTTGGCCCAGAAAAAGGAGGCAGAAGCTGTGAAGGCCGATACAGTCCAACAGGAAGCTGAAGTAGTGGATCCCGAGGTCATAGATACGGACAATTATGAGTTTGAGGAGGAGGTGACCGAAAAGAAAGAGGCTGAGCAGAATGATAAAGAGGTGATCAATACGGATGATTATACCTTTGACAATGATGTAGTGAAGAAGGAAAAGGAATCATTTCTCACCCAGTACCGGCAGCTCAGGAAGGAGAGTAAGATCGCGGGGCCTCTGCCTTATGAAAACCGGTTCAGCGCTGATAATCTTGTCACCTCGTTCGTGATCGATCCGCTGCGGGGGTTTGGTATCCTGCTGGAGGCTCAAATGACGGACATGCTGGAAAATCATAAGTTTTCCGGTGGAATAATGGCGATAACGGATCTGAGAAGCGGAGATATTTTTGCGGAATACCAATACCTGAAGACATTGATCGATTTTCGTGTGAGGTTGGACAGAAATGTACTTGAATGGGAAAATACCAATTCTGAAGTTCAGCAGTACAGCAAGAACACCCTGACCCTGGGTGCAGCATTGCCGCTGAATACCAAAACAAGAATAAGTGTGAATCCCTTTTATACACTGACTACCTTCGAAAGCCAACCCGTGATATTCGGCAGTAATCCTCAACTACAGGATATCGCACGGGATCAGTTTGCCGGTGCTACAGTCCAGCTTGTCTATGACAACTCGATCATTAACGGAATGAACCTGATAGAAGGTAGCAGGGCCAAAGTGTCGTTACAGCATTATGAGGGGCTCAAAGATAAGGACCGCAGCTTCTCCAACCTTAAGGTAGATCTGCGTCACTACCAGAAGATCCATCGCGAGATAGTCTTTGCCAGCAGGATCTTCTATGGTTCGTTCTTTGGCAGAAGCCCGAAAAATTACCTGCTGGGAGGTATGGACAACTGGATCAATCAGGATGACAACACAGAGGGGGACAATAATCCTCTGGCGCCGACGGAAGAGGGCGTGAATAACAGTGAGCTTTTATTCACGGAATTTGCGACTAACCTGCGCGGATTTGACTATGCTGCGCTGGTGGGCAACAACGCGCTTCTTTTTAATGCAGAGCTTAGGGTACCGCTTATCCGCTACCTGCAGTCAGGGCCCATTACATCCAACTTCTTCAGAAATCTGCAGTTCACCGGTTTCTTTGACATAGGATCAGCATGGACAGGGAATTCGCCTTTCAACGAGGACAATTCGATCAGTAACAGGACCATAAGAGAAGGAGCTTTTGTAATAGACCTGAAGGATTACCGGAATCCGTGGCTCTATAGCTATGGTTTTGGTTTCCGCACAATGTTACTGGGTTACTACATGAAGCTGGATGTGGCTTATCCCGTTGAAAACTACAATGTAGGGGATGCGCGTTTTCACGTTACACTAGGTTACGATTTTTAGCGTAATTCATAGATCACTGATACTATAATCCTGACCGGAGGATCAATCCGACAATACAATTTTAGGTCTTGTAGCAGCAGGAGGCTATATTAGCCTATTCAACCGATAAATATATGCTGAAATCCATGACAGGGTATGGCTCGGCAGGCCTTACTCAGGATAATGTGACCATCAACGTAGAGGTAAAGACACTCAACTCTAAATTTCTGGATGTCAACGTACGATTTCCCAGGGCGTTTGGTGAGAAGGAACTGGAGATCAGAGGCATGGTCTCTGATATACTGGCCAGAGGCAAGGTTTCCCTTACCATAGATTACGTTAATCAACAGGAAACCGAAATGAAACAGCACTATAATGAGGAGCTTTTTGTGAAATACTATCTACAGCTCAAAAAACTTGCTGACCGTGTGGTGGCTCCTCATGAACCGCTTTTTAGTCTGGCACTGAACTCCCCGGAAGTCACCATTTCAGACCAGAATGATATAATCGATGATACACACTGGTCGCAGACACAGCAGCTGATCCGTGAAGCCCTTGAAGCCTGTAATGCTTTCAGGATAAAGGAAGGAGCACAGCTCAAAAATAAATTCGAGCACTACGTTGAGTCCATTATGACCAAACTGACAGAGGTAGAAAGGCTTGACCCTGAAAGAATTGAGCGTATCAGAACCCGGATCAAGGATAGCCTCAGCCAGTTTGTGGAAGAGGAAGACCTGGACAAGAACAGACTGGAGCAGGAACTGATCTACTATATCGAAAAACTGGATATCACTGAAGAAAAGGTAAGGCTCAGGAATCATCTGGAGCATTTTTCAGAGGTATTGAATGAAAAAGAGAGTCTGGGGAAGAAACTTGGATTCATCTCACAGGAGCTAGGCCGGGAGATCAATACCATAGGCTCTAAGGCCAATGATTCGGGCATCCAGCGTCAGGTAGTAGCCATGAAAGAAGAGCTGGAAAAGATCAAGGAGCAATTACTGAATGTGTTATGATCCAACATCCCAGGCCCAATGCCCAGGGTCTGTGTCCCCACAGACCTGAAGACACACATGCTTTCCTGCTCACCTCTACAAATACTCCAGCACCTCTTCCAATCCAATACTTCTTGAGGCCTTGACAAGGATGAGGCTGTCACTTACCGGATGGGCTTTCAGATGGTCGATCAGTTCCTGCCGTGTAGCAAAGTGAAGTCCGTTTTCCATTTCCCCGGCGGCTGCACTGATCAGCTCACCGCAGAGATAAACGCCGTGTAGCTGCATAGCGGCCAGTGTCTTTCCCAGATCTCTGTGCTCCTTTTCACTGTCCTCTCCCAGCTCATTCATATCCCCGAGGATAGCCACCTTTTTTTCACCGGGTTGGGAGGCCAAATTATCCAGGGCAGCAGCCATGGAGTCGGGATTGGCGTTGTAGGCGTCCAGGATGATCCTGTTGCCTCCCTTGACCACCATTTGAGAGCGCATGTTCTGAGGCACATAACCGGCTACTGCGTTGGCCGCATCTGCAGAGGCCACTTCAAAGTATTTCCCGATGCTCAGGGCCACGGCTATATTATCAAAGTTATACCTGCCGGCCAGTTGGGTCTCTATTACCTGCTGATCTTCCGTCCTTACCTTTAGAAAGGGCTCCGTCTCCAGAAGCTCGCAGTAGTAGTAGTCTCCCTTGTTCGGGTACATGAGCGGTGCGCTGAACCGTTTGGCCATATTGGAGAGTACTTTGCTGTTCGAGTTGATCCATACCACCCCATCCGTATTGATCAGGTGCTGGTAAAGCTCACTCTTGCCCCGGATCACCCCTTCAATGCCTCCGAAGCCCTCCAGATGAGCCCTGCCTATGTTTGTGATCAACCCGTGACTGGGCCTGGCTATGGAGCTCAGCAGAGCGATCTCACCCACAGCATTGGCTCCCATCTCTATAATGGCGATCTCATGTTCATCACTGATCGACAGTACGGTCAGCGGAACACCTATGTGATTGTTCAGATTACCCGCCGTAGCCAGCGTGCGGTATCTGGTGGAAAGTACGGCATTGATCAGCTCCTTGGTAGTGGTCTTGCCATTGGAGCCGGTAAGGCCTACTACTGGAATAGTAAGCTGGTCACGGTGGTGCCGTGCTAGGTCCTGAAGCGTAGTAAGTACGTCATCTACTAAAAGGTAGCGCTCATCCTTTACTACATTTTTGTCGTCCACCACAGCAAGCACGGCACCTTTCCCGAGCGCTTCAGCAGCGAATTGGTTGGCGTCAAAGTTGGGACCTTTCAGGGCAAGGAAAATCGATCCCTCTTTGATCTTGCGCGTGTCGGTGGAAACCACAGGGTGAGTTTGGAAATGTTGATATAGCTGGCTGATCATGGCGTTTTATTCTGCAAACAAATATATGGTATCTCGCCGAATAAAGGTGGTGATAAAATTCAACCCCGGCCAAACTTATTGGGTACGATTATTGGTTAAAGAACTGAAAAGGAAAATTTATGAGCTAATTTTACGAAGAGTCCGCTGCCGTTAGTTTTTAGAGTGTATACGAACCGTATGTCCCACAAATATCTTATTTGTTTATGCTTTCTGCTGCCGTCGGCTGTTTTTGGACAGGTGTATAGGCCGGATCAGACAGTAGCAGTCATGAAAGATCAGCAGCTACTGGATTTTCCATGGGCGGGAGGCATAAATTCAGGACAGTTCAGTACAATGGATGTAGATCAGGACGGGCAGGAGGATCTCATCGTGTTTGAACGCACCTCCGGAAAGATCAACGTCTTTATCAATGAAAACGGGCAATACCGGTATGCGACCGAATACAATGACCGGTTCCCTGAGGGTTTACGCAACTGGATGCTTCTAAGAGACTTCAATGGGGATGGCAGGAAGGACATCTTTGCCAGTGATCCCCTGGGCATCAGGGTTTATGTCAATATCAGTGATGGTACCGGTCTTAAATGGAGGCTTTACCATGATCGTGGAGCCCAGTCTCCCCTTCTCACCATAGGTTTTAGTCAGAATCCGCTGAATCTTCAGATGAATGCTTCCGATATTCCATCCATTGCGGATATCGACGGTGACGGTGACCTCGATATTCTGAATTTCAGGTTTTCAGGTACGTCTTCGGTAGAATATCACAAAAATCTCAGTATGGAACGCACCGGGGCCATTGATTCCATGCAGTTTGAGAGGCAGACCCAGAGGTGGGGCAGTTTTGAGCAGTGCCTGTGCGAGGACATTGCTTTTAACAATGAAGACTGTCCCCCCATAAGTGGCCGTGTGAAACATCAGGGAGGCAAGGCCCTGCTGACCATGGATCTTGATAATGATGGCGACCATGAGGCCATACTGGGAGAGGAAGGGTGTACCGGTCTCTATCTCCTCAATAATTCCGGGGACGCTGACGATGCCGTCATGACTTCGGTAAACCTCAATTTTCCAAATAGTACTAACCCCGCCGTATTGTTTACATTTCCTGCTGCATATCTGGAGGATGTGGATTTCGATGGCGTGAAAGACCTGCTTGTCGCGCCTAATGTGCCAGCCAACATCAGCAATGGCGTTAACTTTGAGAGTTCTGTCTGGTACTACAAAAATATAGCGACGGATGAAAATCCCGACTTTCAGCTTGTGCAAAGGAACTTCCTTCAGGATCAGATGCTGGATTTCGGTGAAAATGCCGTGCCAGCCTTCTTCGACTATGATGATGATGGTGATCCCGACATGTTTGTAGGCAGTTTTCTGGATATTTCTTCCGGGTTCCACTCTACGATAAAACAATATACCAACACGGGAACTTCTGAAGCGCCTTCCTTTGAACTGACGGACGAAAATTTTATGCAGCTTTCGTTGGGTAATTTCATTAACCTGAAACCTGCCTTTGCAGATATAGACAATAACGGCACTCAGGATCTGGTTTTCAGTGCTACAAGTCTTAACTCCGGCGGTACGAGCATTTTTTACATGCTCAATCAAAGTAATTCACGTCTTGAATTGCAAACTGATGTTCGTTTTCTGTTTACCCTGGGACCGTCACTCTCCGGTGAGAATTTCAGGTTGACCGATATTAACATGGATGGCAATCTGGATATTTTGATTGGAAGAGGGACCGGAAAGGTTGAATACTACAGAAGCCGTGGTACGCTGGAAGCTCCTGATTTTGTATTGGAAGACGATACGTTTTACGGCTTTGATGCCAGTGTTTTTACTACCAATACCAGCATTGACATTGCCGATATCGATGGGGATGGCAACATGGATATGATCACAGGTGATGACAACGGCAGCCTGAACTATTATTCTGACTTTTTATCACACCTTGACGATCCCCGTGAAGCGCAGCCTTTGCTGATCCAGCACACCGATGAGCAGGAGCCATTTGTTATGAATTTAGGGACGAAGCTGGTGCCCAGAGTAGCTGATATCTATAGTGAGGATAAGCCTGCCATTGTTGTTGGGACGGCTCAGGGAGGCTTAACGGTACTCAGGAATACCGGAGCTGTTGTCCGACCTGTCGATCTCGAATCTGTAAGGATCTATCCTAATCCTGCCATAAGCCGGGATCGGGTAACAGTATTTTCTCCCACTACGCTCAATGCCTTTGTGGTATCGCTGAACGGACAGGTGGTAGTGGATGGCCTTGTACTTCGCGGAGAGACGGAAAACCGGCTCTCCATCAAAGGGTTGGCCAATGGCATGTACCTGCTGGTAACAAACAGTGGGGACGGTGAATTCCGATCGTATCGTTTTATAGTAGATCGGTGAAGCTCTTCCTTACCCTGCATCTTCTGGAAGACAGGTTCTCCTTTACACCCAATTTGATCGCTTTGGATGAGGCCCGGTCTTTTGATATGGATAACTTTTCGGATGATCTTGTAACGGGAGCTGCGTTAAAGGCGATCGGAGAAGCTGAGAAGATAGTGGTATGGATCAATGCCAGGGCCCACAATAGCCCAGGTGCTATTCTGAAGGTGCTGAATTTACTGGCGCGTAGGAAAAAGTCTCTGCTGTTCATTCATAACGGAGGCCACCCTGTGGTGAAAAAAATGTCGAATATATTTGATCAGAATGCCGTATTTACTGATCAGTCCACTGACGAGATAAAGAATAGAGCTATTGATTTTTTCAGTTCTCCAGCGTGAACCGATCGGCATCAAGGTAGGTGGGAAATTTTTTCCGGAAGCTGATCAGGGATTCATAGGACAACGACATGGTGTGGATGGCTTCCTCCCCGTCAATGTGGTATAGTGTCTCACCTTTTGGGCTATGTACCTGTGAATGTCCGTTGTAGAGGATATTGTTGCCGTCTTCGCCAATACGATTTACCCCTATGCTGTAGGAAAGGTTTTCCATCGCCCGTGCCTTAAGCAGGGTGTCCCATGCGCTGATCCGCGCGGCAGGCCAGTTGGCTACATAAATAAGCACATCATATTCCATAAGCCCCGGTCCTTCTTTCGCATTGTTGCGGCTCCAAACGGGAAATCTGAGATCGTAACAGATCATAGGGCATATTTTCCAGTTCTTCAGCGTGATCACAAGCCGGTCGTCTCCCTGGCTGAAGTGATCATGTTCCTGTGCCATGCGAAAGAGGTGCCGCTTATCATACTTTTCGAACCTGCCATCAGGCTGCATCCAGATCAGCCGGTTGTAGAAACGGTTCTGCTCCTTTATAATAAAGCTGCCGGTGATCACGGCTCCGGTCTGAGCGGCCATCTGCTTCATCCATCTGAATGTGGTGAGGTTCATGGGTTCTGCCAGCTTCTCTGCTTCCATGGAAAACCCTGAATTGAACATCTCCGGTAATATGATCAGGTCAGTAGGGCCAGGGATCTGCCATAGCTTCTCTTCCAACATGGCCAAGTTGGCTCCTGAGTCCTGCCAGTGTAAAGGTGTTTGTAACAGGGTAACGGTCAGATCTTGCATAGGATTTCAGCGGCTTTGGTCAGTGTTTCTTCCTGCTTGGCGAAGCAAAAACGTAATATGCTGTTGTCAGTCCCGTCTTTGTAGAATACAGACACAGGAATAGAAGCTATGCCATGCTCGCGGGTCAGCAACTCTGCCATTTCCACGTCATTTTTTGCATCCATCCCTGTGTAGGAGAGAAGCTGGAAATAGGTGCCGGATGAAGGTAATGGCTCAAATCGTGATTTTGCAATAGCTCTCAGGAAGTAATCTCTTTTTTGCTGATACAGGGAAGCGAGCTCCACGTAGTTGTTTTTGTATTTCAAAAACCCGGCAAGCGCATGTTGCACGGCACTACTCACACTGAAGGTAACGAACTGGTGTACCTTACGGATCTCTGTGGTCAGATATTCCGGGGCTACAAGGTATCCCACCTTCCAGCCTGTGGCGTGAAAAGTCTTGCCAAATGACGATACTGCTATGCTCCGGGTTCTGAGACCATCATATCTCAACACACTCTCATGCAAGTGTCCGTCAAATATAATATGCTCGTATACTTCATCGCTCAGAATGAAAAGATCATACTGTAAAGCAATGGTTTCCAGGGTTTTCAGATCTTCATGACTCAGAATACTACCCGTGGGATTATGCGGCGTATTGATCATGATCAACCTTGTTTTGTCGGAAATGGCTGATCTTACCTCATCCCAGTCGATGTGAAAGCCTGGATATTTCAATGTAAGATGCACGGGTATACCCCCTGCCATACGGATAGCCGGATCATAGCTGTCATAGGCGGGATCGAATACGATGACCTCGTCTTCTGCCTGTATCAAGGCCATGATCGTTGCAAAAAGGGCTTCCGTAGCACCTGCAGTGATGGTGATCTCCGTTTCCGGATCGGGCAGGTACAGGTATCGATCATGGGTGACATGGGAGATGACCTTTCTCAGGTCCGGCAGCCCGGCCATGGGAGCATACTGGTTGTGTCCGCTCAGCATGGCGTCACTTACCAGTGAGATCAGTTTTTCTGAAACATTGAAATCAGGAAAACCCTGTGAAAGGTTGATCGCGCCATGATCTGCCGCCATTTTTGACATCGTGGTGAAGATGCTGGTCCCACTGTCCGGTAATTTGGAGCAGATCCTGGTCATCTATTTTTTCACAGGCACCGCCACCCTGTAGTCTACCTTCATCTTACCCTTTGAAATATTCTGCAGCTTGCCTTTCAGCATCCTCTTCTTGAAGGGCGAGAGATGGTCCGTAAACAGGACTCCCTCTATATGATCATATTCATGTTGGATAATACGTGCCTTTACACCGTCATATTCCTCCTCCTGTTCATTCCAGTCCACGTCAAAATATCGTATCCTCAGTTTTTCAGGCCTGGATACATCCTCGCGTATATTGGGTATGCTCAGGCAGCCTTCCTCAAAAGTCCATTCCTCTCCGTCCTCCTCAAGGATCTCCGGATTGATGAACACTTTCACAAAATCATTCGTTGATTCATCTTCCAGCGGTCTTCCGTCTACTACAAACATCCGGATACTCTTGCCGATCTGCGGAGCGGCCAGACCTACCCCATGGGCAGCTTTCATGGTCTCAAACATGTCCTCACTTAGTTGCCTGACATCTATCTCATCAGGTTCAATATCCACTGCCTTCTGCCTCAACACAGGATCACCATATACAACAATAGGATAAATCATAGTCTTACAATCAAAATCTGACCGCAAAAATAGCTATTATTTACTCAGTAAAGAATTTGTTCAACGTTCTATGTTTAACGTTTGAAGTTCCTTGTAATAACATCGTTGAACATAGAACATAGAACTTTCAACTTTTCTGTTCAAGAAAAGACTGCAGTATCAGTGTGGCGCTGAGTTTGTCAATGGTGGCTTTGTTCCTTCTGTCACTTTTCTTTACTCCTGCGCTGAGCATGGTGTCAAAGGCTATTTTACTGGTAAATCGCTCGTCCACTTCTACGACAGGGATTTCGGGCAGCGCCTTTTTCAGGGCCTGTATGACCTTTCTTGCTCCGGCAGTGCCGTCCGTATCCCGGTTGAGAAGATCTTTGGGCATGCCCACAACGATGGTTTCCACCTCTTCCCTCTGGCAATAGTCCCTGACAAAGGAAATAACCTGATCCGATGATATGGTATCCAGTGGATTGGCTATGATGTTTAACGGATCGCTGACAGCAACACCGGTTCGTTTGCCGCCATGATCGAGGGCAAGTATTCTGCCCACCTAGTTGAGATTGATTTTTGACCGGATGGTTCTTTTGATCTCCTGCTCCAGCATCAGCGCCTTGGGGAAAAGTATCTCATTTTCAACATTGGCATGTGTGATCAACTCTTTTTCCAGCGCCTGAAGCTCAGCATAGACCACCCGTATGTGCAGAGGGTCCTCCGGATCACACTTGTAGTTATTGGTGATCTTTCTTATCCCCCGCATTTCATCATCGTGTTCTTCGTGTTCTACCGCATACTTCTGAAGTGAGTGCTTTTCCATCTGGTGATAGATTCGGGGGGTCAGATGCTTGTCCGTTGTGCATTTATGCAACTCCAGAATATAGGAAAACAGTGTATCTTCCTCCAGATAGACATGATGAATAAAGTCTTCTACAAAAAGAGGGAAAACAAATTTCAGATCCTTTGCAATGGCATTATAGCTTTTATGATTGGGCTCGAAGCATTCGATCAGTTTGGCAATGTAGGGTAGCTTGCGTTTGATAAAAATATGATGCGTATGCTTCAGGTACTCGATGATAAGGTCCACCGGGAAAACGGACAGTTCCACATCTTCCCTGCAGGTAGTGCAGTTTTCCAGTTCCCGGATCACCAGATCGGCGTTAAGCCCCCTCTCCAGACAGGCCTGCTCCAGTGTTTTTTCGGAATAGTTGTAAAATTCAATTCCAAAATAAAACAGCACAGATGCGTTGACATAATTGTCATCTACGATTTCAACGATCTTCTTACTATTCAATGTCCTACCTGGTCTTGGTGAAGTATCTGCAAATATACAAAATGATTCATTAAGAAATGTCCGTTACGGGGAATTCAGATCACGGACATAGAATACTTTAACAAATTCTGCCTGGTCATCGTTAAACACATACTGTCCGAACCCTGTTGGCGAAGTGGAGCACAGACTTGTGACATAAGGCATAAAGGTCGAAATTCCATGCTTATGGCCAACATATTAAAATATATGAATACCAATACTTTACGGACCAGCTCTATTTCATTAAATTAGTAAATTGTATTAGTTAAACTTAAATATCCAGGAAGAGTAGTGAGAGAATATAACAACACCAGGTATCACATCAGGTTACCGATCATTCTTACAGTAGGCGTAGCGGCGGGGATCCTGATAGGGGCCACATTCAGTGATAAACCTACCGTGGTTCAAAATGACCTGAGCAAAAGCATGCAGAAATTCAAGGAGGTGCTGACATTGATCGATCGGAATTATGTGGATGAAGTGAGTACTGATGAGTTGGTAGAGGATGCTATTGTACACATGCTGGGTAACCTCGATCCTCACAGCGCTTATATATCCGCCGACGATAAGATCAGGGCAAATGAAGACCTTCAGGGTAATTTTGAAGGGATCGGTATTGAATTCAACATTTTCAAAGACACCATAGTGGTAGTATCACCCCTGAGTGGTGGCCCCAGCGAGGCGGTGGGGCTACAATCGGGTGACCGGATCGTTAAGGTAGACGGAAAGAATGTGGCGGGAGTAGGCTTTACCAACCGTGACGTACAAAAACACCTCAAAGGCCCCAAGGGGAGTAAGGTAGAGGTAACGGTCAAAAGAAAGGGAAGAAGGGAGCCCATCATTTTTAACATCATACGCGACAAAATACCTCAGCATTCGGTGGATGTCAGCTATATGATTGGCGATGAGATAGGTTACATCAAGGTCAGCCGGTTTTCAGCTACCACTTACGACGAATTCAGGGAGGCTCTTTCCGGCCTTAAAAAGCAGGGAATGACGAGGCTGGTGCTTGACCTTCAGGGAAACCCCGGGGGTTATATGAATCACGCCATCAGCATGGCCGATGATTTTTTGCCTGATGACAAAAAGATCGTTTACACGTTGGGGAAACAAAAAAGATTTAACTCTCAGGCAAATGCCGAAAAAAAGGGCCTTTTTGAAGAGGGGAAGCTCATCGTACTGGTCAATGAAGGGAGTGCATCTGCTTCAGAGATCGTTACCGGAGCCCTGCAGGACAACGACCGGGCGCTGGTGGTAGGCAGAAGGACTTTCGGCAAAGGGCTGGTACAGGCGCCAATGGATCTCAGTGATGGCTCCGAGCTCAGACTTACCATTTCACGGTACTATACGCCCAGTGGCAGGTCGATCCAAAAGCCCTATGAAGGGCATGCGAATGGAGACTATGCGCGCGATATTGTGGAAAGATTCAACCACGGGGAGTTTTTCAGTGCTGACAGTATAAAATTCAATGACTCCCTGAAATACCAGACGCTGAGCGGGCGGACTGTATACGGTGGTGGAGGCATTATGCCGGATTACTTTGTGCCCCTTGATACCACCCTTAACTCTGACTATCTGAATAAACTGTTCACCAGCAATTCAGTACAGGAGTATACCTTTAATTATGTGGCGGAAAATAAAAACCGGCTCGACAATATGGATTACGAGGATTTCTATGACAAGTTCAGGGTAACGCAGGATATGCTCGCCAGACTGGTGAAAACCGGAGAAGCCAATGGTATAAAAGCTGACTATGCCGATATGGAAAAGAACAAGGGACTTTTTCAGCTTCATATCAAGGCACAGATTGCGCGTCAGATTTGGAATAATGAAGGATTTTATCCAATTTTCAACAAGACAAACGAAATTCTGGAACAGGCGGTAAAGTTGTTTGACAAGGCGGAACAGCTGGACCGGAGTAAAATGTAGCATGTATTACCACAGGCTTGGTCAAATCCCCTCCAAAAGGCACATCCAGTTCAGGCAACAGGATGACAGCCTGTATAAGGAAGAGCTGGTGAGCTCCAAAGGGTTCTCAGGGATCTATTCCAACCTATACCATATTTACCCTCCCACACGTATCAAGGCGCTTCAGGACCCGGAGCCATTCGGTAGTGAAACAGACAGGACCTATGGCTTAAAACAAACCCACCTGAATACATCCAGGATTGGGATCACCGGTACGGATTATCTGGCCGGTAGAAAGGAGTTGCTCAAGAACAGTGATGTTACGCTGGCCCTGTGCGTACCCGAAAGCAGGACCATGGATTATTACTATAAAAATGCCGAGGGAGATGAGCTGATCTACATCCATGACGGCAGTGGGTATCTTTATTCGCAGTTTGGTCGCCTGGAGGTAAAACAGGGAGATTATGTGGTCATACCCAGAACGGTCATTTACAAATTTGAATTTAATGAGGGGCCACTGAAGCTTTTGGTGGTGGAATCGGCTTTACCCATTGAGACCCCAAAAAGATACAGGAACGAGCTGGGGCAGTTGCTGGAGCATTCTCCCTATTGTGAACGTGACATAAGACCACCTAACGAGCTGATCACGGAATCGGAAAAGGGTGAATATCTGATCAGGATCAAGAAGCAGGGGCATTTACACCCTTACCTGTATGAGCACAGCCCTTTCGATCTGGCAGGCTGGGACGGATACCTCTGGCCCTATGCCTTCTCCATTCATGATTTTGAGCCCATCACCGGTCGTATCCATCAGCCGCCGCCCGTTCATCAGACATTTCAGGCTCACAATTTTGTGGTGTGCTCTTTTGTGCCCCGTCTGTTCGACTACCATCCCCAGTCCATACCGGCGCCGTATAATCATTCCAATATTGATTCGGATGAAGTACTGTATTATGCAGAGGGCGAATTCATGAGCCGCAAAGGCATTGACCGTGGTTCCTTTACACTACATCCCGGAGGCTTACCCCATGGTCCGCACCCGGGTACTGTCGAGAAGAGTATTGGCGCCAAAGAGACCCATGAAATAGCCGTGATGGTAGACACCTTTAAGCCACTGTACCTGACCCGGGACGCTCTGGAGTATGTGGACAAGGACTATCCCATGAGCTGGACAGATTGAGTTTGGTTATTGGGTATATTAGGTTATCAAGTTATTGAGGGGAATGATCTTCGATGTGGGAACACCCCTGAAATTTGAGATTTTAATGATCTATAGTACTATAGCTTCAATAACTCAATACACCCAATAACCATTTTATTCATCTCTTAGCACTTTCACAGGATTGGTAAGACCGGCCTGTAGCGTTCTGAAACTCAGCGTGGCAAGGGCGATCAGCAATACGGCGAGAAAGGTAAGGCCGAACACCCATGGACTCAGGGAAATATGATAGGCATAGTTGTCCAGCCAATCGTTAAGATAATAAATGGTTACAGGTACTGAAACCATGAACCCGGCCAGGACCAGCAGAGCGAATTTCCTTGAAATAAGTGTGAAAATTGACAATACAGATGCACCCAGCACCTTTCTTATGCCTATTTCCTTCTTTCTTTTTTCCACACTGAAGGAGGTGATGCCAAACAGCCCGAGGCAGGCGATGAAAATGGCTACAGCTGAAAATATAGTGGTCATGATCAGCAGCCTGTCTTCTGACTGATACATTCTGGCTACATTCTCGTCGATAAAAAAGTACTCAAAAGGCAAACTGGTTCCCAGCATAGCCCATTTTGATTTTATTGTCTCCATTACTTCTGTAACTTCTCTGGGCTGTATACGCAGTGTGATGTAATTATGTACGCCATTGGAAGGAGCACGATGGAAATGCAGAATAGGCCTGATCTCATTTTGCAGAGTCTCAAAATTAAAATTTTCAATGACTCCCACCACTTCAAGGGTCGAGTTACCGATCCTTACCCTTTTCCCTTCTGTATCTTCCCACCCGAAAGCGTCAAGTGCCGCCTCATTCAGCACTACGGATCCGCGCTGATTTCCGAATGAATCGTCCTTAAAGCCCGCTCCCATGATCCTTCTGATGCCGTAGGTTTCGAAAAAACGCGCATCATGATAGGTATACCGCATTCTGAGTGGATTACCTTCCCAGCCTTCCGGCCTTACGAAAAGGTTGGAACCACTCCACGCCGTGGGTATATGGGTGGACGTAGACAAAGCGATCACCTGACTCTGCCTGGCTATTTCATTTTTAAAGGTTTCTACCCTCAGGCTGGCGGAATCCCTGTCCTCAAAATCACGGAGCGACAAGGGAATGACGACCAGGTTTTCCTTGTTGAAACCCATCTTACTTTTTTGCATGTATTCGATCTGCTCCTTTACTATCAACGTGCCGGCGATCAGTATCATGGATACAAAGAATTGAAACATGATCATAGCATCTCTCAGGCCTTGTTTTCCCATGCCTCTTCCAACAGAGCCCTTGAGTGAATTGAGAATACCAAAGCGCGACATAACAAAGGCAGGATATGTGCCCGAGAGTAATCCCAGACTGAGGGCAAAAGCCATAAGAATTGTGAAGGTGGGCCATGAGCTGTAGTCAATAGCCAGGTCGAGATCAAAGTGGGAGTTGATATATGGGAACAAGGATTCGACAAGAACGATCGCCAGGATCAGGCTCAAAAAACTGATAAATACTGCCTCTCCCAGGTACTGCGACATGAGTTGTGATCTTCCGGCACCGATCACCTTTCTCACTCCTACCTCCCTTGATCTTTCCATCGCGTTGCTGGTGAACAGATTGATAAAATTGATACACGAGATGATGAGCAGTCCTACGGCTACGTACAGAAGTATATAGGCCGTTTTGGTGTCGCCAAACAGTGTATCATATACCTGGGCCAGCGGCAAAAGTTTAAAATGGGTCCTTTGCTGTGTGTCTTCATCCCATATAGCGGTGATCAGCTCCGGGAATTTTGACTGTAACGTTTCGGCCTCCTCTGCTCTCCTGAGCTGAATGTAGGTGAAAAGGAAAGAACTGCCCCAACTGTTTTCATACTCTTCATACAGAGGCGCACTGGTTAACTGCACCAAAAAATCAGGGCGGATTGTGGAGTTGTTGGGTATTTCATCCAGTATCCCTGAAATAATATATTCCTGACCGAAGTCCACGATCATGGTCTGGCCCAGTGGATCATAATTACCAAAATACTTTTCAGCCATATCCCTCGAAATGATCATAGAGTAGGCGTTTGGAAAAGGTTGGTCCTGGCTGCCTCTGGAAAGTGTAAAATCAAATACTTCAAAAAGTGATGGATCAGTGTAGGTCAGCGTCTCGTCAAATTGCTCACCCTTACTCTCCATGATCACATCGTCAGTCAGCAGCCTCGCACCATTCACTACTTCCGGATACTCCGCTTTTAACCGTGCAAGTAAGGGTACCCACGTGTCATAGGTGGGTTGTGTGCCATTCGGAGTGATCCGCTCTTTGTACACCATGTGAATGTTTTCCACATTCCCATGAAACTGGTCATAGGTAAGCTCGTGCCGGGCAAACAGGAAAATGATCACAGCGGCTGCAATACCCACGGCCAGGCCGGATATATTCAGGAGGCTGTATAGCCTGTGCCTCATCAGATGGCGTAAGGCTACTTTAAAGAAGTATGGAAGCATAGTTGAGAGATTTTGACTTACTTAAAAATAAGTATAGTCTGTCCGGATAACTACGGAGCGGGGATGAAACGTGAGAATCATGTACTGAAATGTTCCGGGAATGGATCGAACGGGTTTAGAGTGAACCGGTGGTTGTTTTTAAATAGTCGTGATGCCACGATCCGGTGTACTTTCTTCATTGGAGGTGTTTGCGGCAGTGTGAGGATGACGTAGTTTCCGTTTTTGAACAATTTCCTTGATCTTTGGAGCGGATGGAAGTAGGTTTTTTAGTTATAGGGTTGATCGTGGGAGCGATAGCTGCCTGGTTTGCGGCCCGTTCCAGGTTTCTGGGGCAATCCCAGCAGTATGAGAAACAGTTGGAGGTGGAAAAGGAGCGTGTGAGCCGTCTGGGATCAGAGGTATCAGAACTGCGTAAAAAGCTTGATGAAGAGCGGACGCAGGTCATTGAGCTGAACAACAACCTTTCCACTACCGAGGCAGACTACCGCAATTTGCAGGAGAAGCTACACGACCAGAAGCAGGAACTGGAAAAACTTCAGGAAAAATTCTCCCTCCAGTTTAAGAATCTGGCCAACGATATATTCGAAGAGAAGAGTAAAAAATTCACCGATCAGAACAGGGCAAATCTTTCCGAGCTTCTGAATCCTCTTAAGGAGCGGATCGTGGAGTTTGAAAAGAAGGTGGAAACCAATAGCAAGGAGAGCCTGGAGCAAAATACCGCACTGAGAGAGCAACTGAAGGGCCTTCGTGAGCTGAATCAGCAAATGACCCGCGAGGCTGAAAACCTCACAAAAGCGCTAAAAGGTGACAGCAAGGCGCAGGGCAGTTGGGGAGAATTTATTCTGGAGAGTATTCTGGAAAAATCCGGTCTGGAAAAAGGCCGTGAATATTTCGTGCAGGAATCCATTACCAATGAAGACGGTCGCAGGCTGCAACCGGATGTGATCGTGCGGCTGCCGGATAACAAGAATATAATTGTAGACTCAAAAGTTGCACTTGTCGCCTATGAAAGGTACGTCAACTCGGAACAGGAGGAGCAGGCCGTAAATCTGAAGGCTCATTTGCTTTCAATACAGAATCACATCAAAGGATTGGACAAGAAGGAGTATCAGAAGCTCTACGGAATTGAAGGCCTGGATTTTATCCTTATGTTTATTCCCGTAGAGCCGGCATTCAGTCTTGCTGTTCAGGCGGATTCTGAGCTTTTTAACAAGGCTTATGAACGGAATATCGTTATGGTGAGTCCCTCTACATTAATTGCCACCTTGCGAACTATTGCAAACATCTGGAAAAATGAATATCAAAATCAGAATGCTCTGGTTATAGCAAATCAGGCAGGAAATCTCTATGATAAATTCACAAATTTCACGGAGGATCTGATCAAGGTAGGTCGTCAGCTTACACAAACCCAGAATACCTACAAGGATGCCATGAATAAGCTCACTGATGGCCGCGATAATCTCATTAGAAAAACGGAGCGGCTCAGGGAGTTGGGTGCTAAGACCAGTAAATCGCTGGACCCTAAATTATTGAGCAGGGCCGGTGAGGAGAACGATTAGAATATAGCCTGCCACGTTTGATGCCATATACTTTACGCTTAACATTGCTTTATGAAAGTAACATCAGACAACAAGTTGAAGAAACTGATACTGGTAGGGGACCGTGTTTTGATCAAACCCAAAAAGCAGTCGGAGAAGACCAGCAGCGGGCTCTTTCTGCCACCGGGTGTGCAGGAGAAGGAAAAGATCCAAAGTGGCTATATCATCAAGGTAGGGCCGGGATATCCACTACCATTGCCGTCAGATGAAGATGATGTATGGAAAGGCAAGGAGGATCAGGTGAAGTACATACCCCTTCAGGCTGAGGAGGGAGACCTGGCTATTTTTCTTCAAAAAGGGGCCATAGAAGTTGTGTATGAAGATGAAAAGTATTTTATTGTACCACAGGCTTCTATTCTAATGCTCGAGCGGGAAGATGATTTAGTTTGATCTTTCTGGTTACATCTTGAGGGTGAGCTGTATATCAATCTAAACTCAACATAACTATGAAAAGAAATCTGATTTTTGTGATTGCCTGCGTGCTATTTTTTAATGGACTACAAGCACAGTATTTCGTAGAGGAAAGCCTTTCCTTTTCAAAGAAAAAAGATGCCTACGTGATTACTACCGGTGGCGAAAAGATCGAGG
This sequence comes from Flammeovirgaceae bacterium BBD 1991-12, assembly GCA_001657315.1. Classification (GTDB taxonomy): domain Bacteria; phylum Bacteroidota; class Bacteroidia; order Cytophagales; family Cyclobacteriaceae; genus Fulvivirga. The sequence goes on from LYSV01000020.1 coordinate 88,471, forward strand.
GACGTTTTGCGTGGCTGAAATTCAACAGATACTCCATTAAGGAGCTTGCCCTGGAGATAGATGGCAAGAAAAAAAGCTTCAAACCTGAGGAGATCGTTGAGTTCGTGGGAGTACCCAGTAACTTCACCAAGTTTAACGATGCCATGGACCGGGGCAGCAATATTAATAAAATGGTGGACGCCGATTTCGAACAGGTCCTGAAGAAGGACAGCTCTTATTTTGAACGGGCCATGATCCCCAGAAAAAAGGAATACCGAATGGTGCAACTGTTGAATCCAGGGTTTGACAGTAAAATCAAGGTTTTTAAGGATCCGTTTGGAAAAGAAACGGCTTCCGTAGGTTTTGGTGGTATGACAGTAGCCGGTGGCGACGAGAAGTCACTTCTGGTTAAAAAGGCCGGAGTAGAAGAGACCATGTACGTAAAGAAGAAAACCTACCCAGAGCAGTTCGTTGAACTTTTTGGTGATTGTCAGGAACTGATAGACGCTTATAAGGATAATCCTAATTCCATCAAGATCAAGTATTTTGCCGAGCACGTTTTCCTTTACGATCAGTTGTGTAAATAGAAATTTCCGGCTGTCATTTTAATTTGTCGCAAACCCACAACATTTTAACAGCATTTGAGGTTATCATCATTAATCACTCCGGTGAAAATGATGATAACCTCATTTTATTATGAAAGGTCTTTCCTTTAACGCGCTCAGGGTAGGATGGAAGTACCGCCTGGTCAACTTCGGGGATGTTTATGAGTTCGAGATCCTGCGGGCCCTGGAGGGTGACAATTTCCGGCTGAAGGATCTGGTTACGCTCGAAGAATATGATCTTTATGATCTGGTCCGGTTTGGCAGAGGCAAGGACTTTGAGGTAAGAGAGATCGAGCAGGTGGTTTGATCCGTAGCCGTTAATTTTCAGGGCTTCATTTCACAGATACACCTGAAGCCTACCACCGGACTGGGCCCGGTATATTCAAACCGTACATATGCCGGAGTTTCTTCAAAGGTAGTCGTCCAGTTCCCGCCCATAGCTGTACCCTTTTCAGTTGTCATTTCAGAAACGTTGCCCCGCAGATCGTGAACCGGACCTGTTCCCATTGAGCGTTTGGGGCCATAACCTATCCCTAAGTAGGGTTTGTACTCGTAATCCTCCCGGGTATCCAGGTTTTCCATCAGCAATATCGGATTTCTTCTGTAGAATGCTGTGACTGACTCCCTGAGTTTTGCAATAGAACGAGGGAAACCGGACTGCTCTTTGATGTCGATCAGATAGGATCGTTTGAACTTCATCCTGTCGATATGACCGGGGTTACCCAGAGGTCGGTAGGACTCCGATGTTCGGGCCACAGCCAGCCACTCTGATGGGGTGGGTAACCGGTATTCTACAGGTAAATTGTGCTGGTTTTCCGGTCTCATTTTTTCATTGACTACCAATGATCTCCATTCGCAGTACCCTTTGGCCTGCTCATAGGTCACCCCCACTACCGGGAAATGCTGGAAGGCAGGACTTCTAAGATAACTTGCGGAGAAGGTCATGGCCAGATCGTTTTCATATACCTGCTCCCACACAGAAGTATCCGGAAGTGCCGCCCGGTAAATATGATCGGAAGAATCACGTTTCAGGTAATACAGGTACTCGAGCCAGTGAAGATTGGTGACCTCTGCCTCATCAATAAGTATGGAGTCTGCTTTTACTACACCCGGTGGCAATACCTGACCTTTGAGGCCAAATGAAACCATGACGCATGCCAGCAATAACCTAGCCCCTGGCATTCAGCGCGAATTCCCGTGCAAAGTAGGTAAGAATGATATCGGCTCCGGCCCTTTTCATGCTTAGCAGGGTTTCCTGCATAACGGCAGTCTTGTCCAGCCAGCCCTTTTCAGCTGCCGCAGCTATCATGGCATATTCGCCACTTACATTGTAGGCTGCCAGCGGCAGGCTGTAGCTGTCTTTTATCAGCTTTATCACATCCAGATAGGACAATGCAGGTTTGACCATAAGAAAATCTGCTCCCTCGTGGATATCGAGATCCGCCTCTATGATCGCTTCCGACTGATTGGCAGGATCCATCTGGTAGGTTTTCTTGTTTCCGCTTTTGGGTGCCGAGTCCAGGGCATCGCGGAAGGGACCGTAGAAGGCGCTGGCGTACTTGGCGGTGTAGGACATAATGGAAACCTCTTCGAATCCGTTATTGTCAAGCGCTTCGCGGATAAAGCCCACGCGACCATCCATCATGTCTGAAGGGCCTATGATGTCAATTCCGGTCTCTGCCTGAGCCAACGCCATATCAGCCAGTACCTCCAGCGTTTCGTCATTCAGTATTCTGCCGTTTTCATCCACTATGCCATCGTGCCCGTCGGAGCTGTACGGATCCATGGCTACATCCGTCATGATGCAGGCCTCGGGAAAGCGTTTCTTGATCTCTCTCAGCGCTTTCAGGTAGAAAAAATCCGGCACCGTGGCGTTGGTGGCCATCCTGTCCTTATGCTTTTCATCTACTACAGGAAATATATCAAAGCCTTTGATGCCCAGGTTCATACACTCCTCAATTTCCATCAGCATAAGCTCCAGACCAAGACGATTTATACCTGGCATGGATGATACCTCGATCTTTCCCTTTGGGGTTTCCAGTAGGAAAAGTGGGAAGATAAGATCGTTGGTGGTGACGTGGGTTTCCTGTACAAGGTCTCTGATGGCCTGGGATTTTCTGTTTCTTCGCGGTCTGGCTAGCATCTACTTTTTGCACCAAATATAAACGGGAAAGAGTGACTATGGTAATAAATCCGGTGTTAACTGGTTTGCCGGGGATCAGGGGCAGGTAACCGGATACTCCCTATGAGGGATTTGTTATTGATTACTGGTCTCTTGCCAATTACCTGTGCACCGAAGTTCCAATACAATCAAAGTGTAACAACTTAAGACTTACTACTTATGACTAATCACTCCCTCCTCAAATAAAGCTAATGGTAAGCGGGTATTTGTAAAACTCACCTTTGTCAATGGCCAGGGCGGCGAGGATCACAAAGATCAGATTGACTATCGGGAGCAGGACTAAAAACAACAACCCTACCATCAGGATCACGGTGATAATGGCAAAGACAATGAGGATAGTAAAAGTGATCTGAAAGTTCAGTGATTCGCGAGCGTGCTCTCTGATGAATTCTGATTCATCCTTTTTGGATACATACACTACCAGAGGGACTATTATATTACCAAAGGGCACCACATATCCTACCAAAGTACCAAGATGCGCTATCAGCGCCCACTGTTTTTCATTGATTGCTGTGTGCTCCATTTCACCAACCGATAGAGCATTGAAGTTATGATCTTTTTTCGAAATCTGCTATTGTTCTTTCAATAATATCACAACATTCATGAAGCTCATCTTCGGTCATCACAAGGGGTGGAGCAAAGCGAATAATGTTCCCGTGGGTTGGTTTGGCCAGTAGTCCGTTGTCTTTCAGCGACATACAGATATCCCATGCCGTTGAGCTGTCAGGATGGTCGTTGATGACGATGGCATTCAGTAATCCTTTTCCCCGGACCATGGAAATGAGATCTGTGGTTTTTATGAAATCATCCATCCTTTTCCGGAATAGCTCACCGAGTTTTCGTGCATTTTCCATCAGGCGCTCATCCAGTACTACCTGAAGTGCTTCCATGGCCACTGCTCCTGCCAGAGGATTGCCACCGAAGGTAGAACCATGTGTTCCCGGGGTGATCACTTCCATGACCGTATCATCAGCCAACACAGCCGATACAGGATACACGCCACCGGAAAGTGCTTTACCCAGAATAAGAACATCGGGCCGTACGTAGGTGGACTGTCTTTCACATTTGGAAGAACATGTGCAATTACCACAAACGGCCAGCATACTGCCGGTACGGGCTATGCCTGTCTGAATTTCATCGGCTATGAAAAGTGCGTTGTATTCTTTACAAAGCCTGGCCACGTTATGAATGAAATCTTCATTAGGCACGTTCACGCCAGCCTCTCCCTGAATAGGCTCTACCAATACCCCTACAACATGTTCATTTTGAAGAGCCTCCTGCAGGGCCTCGGTATCGTTGTAGGCAATCTTATTGAAGCCATGGGTGAACGGACCAAAATTCTTTTTTGCCGTCATATCGCCTGAAAATGATATGATCGTGGTGGTTCTTCCATGAAAATTCTGATCAAAAACAATGATCTGACCTTTGTTTTCGGGGACCCCCTTTTTTTCATAGCCCCATTTTCTGCAGATCTTCAGTGCGGTTTCAACGGCCTCTGCCCCGGTGTTCATGGGTAATACCTTGTCGAAACCAAAATAGGTAGTTATGTATTTTTCATACTGTCCCAGTACATTACTGTAAAAGGCACGAGAGGTTAACGTTAGTTTTTCAGCCTGTGATCTCAGAGCGTTGATGATCCTGGGGTGACAATGCCCCTGATTCACCGCACTGTAGGCTGATAGAAAGTCATAGTACTTTTTACCCTCCACATCCCACACATATACACCTTCTCCTCTGGACAGTACTACCGGTAAGGGATGGTAGTTATGTGCTCCGTATCTGTTTTCCAATTCAATTGCCGCCTGGCTGGATGATTCCAATTCTACCATGTCCCTTAAATTTTAAGTAATAAAGATTGACAAAATTAGAGAATTGGAAGATGATTATGAAAAGTTATTATAACTCCTCATAAAGAGTCCTTTTGACTTACTTAACTCTAACCAATCCGGACAAAAAAGTATTACAGCTTCGCGCAGGTAGAATATAAATACTTCTACCGACGTAGTACCTTGAAGGCGATATTTCTGCCTTCTTTCCAGGCAACCGCAAGGGTGATCCATGCCATGGCAAATTGTTCTATGAGTTCTACTTTATCTTCTCCTCCAAAATATTCTCAGATTATGGGTTGAAGCCTATGAAAGAAGAAGGGATTGTTCATCGGGACGTGGAATAATTTTGTATTGCACTTTGATTATTCATATGGTTTTGCCGATATTTGCAGACCCAATTTAGAAAACGGTTTATTTAAGATATAAAAGAGATGTCAAGAGTTTGCCAGATTACCGGAAAGAAGGCGAGGGTAGGGAACAACGTTTCGCACGCGAACAACAAGACGAAAAGAAGATTCTACCCCAATCTTCAAAAGAAAAGGTTTTATATTCCTGATGAAGACAAGTGGATCACTCTGAAGGTATCTACTTCGGCGATCCGTACCATCAATAAAAACGGTATCAGCGCGGTCCTGAAAAAGGCCAGGGCAGAGGGTAACATTCTGGTATAGCATAGTTAAAAGCATTGGATCATGGCAAAAAAAGGTAACAGGGTACAAGTGATTTTGGAGTGTACTGAGCACAAACAAAGCGGTATGCCGGGGACTTCGAGGTACATCACCACCAAGAACAGGAAAAATACTCCTGACCGGCTGGAGATAAAGAAGTACAACCCTATTCTGAAAAAATATACGGTTCACAAAGAAATTAAATAATCATGGCTAAGAAGGTAGTTGCAACTCTACAGAAAGGCGGAGGTAAGAATTTTGCAAAGGTGATAAAGGCTGTAAAGTCTGAAAAGACCGGTGCCTATACATTCAGGGAAGAAATGGTGCCTTTGGATCAGGTAAAGGAGGCTTTGGCCAAATAAACCTCGTAGCAGGGTACCTGACAGGATATTGTCCCATTCGGTAGTTCGGATGGGATTTTTTGTTTTGCATCAGGCTTCCGGTGATGTTGGCAGCGAAACCGGATGGCATGTTTTCTTTCCTTTATTGTTTATATTCAGACCGGCAATGAAAACTGGTTCTGCGTAAGCCCACAGAGTTTAGCGACTGGCCGGTTAAATTTGTTTGATATAGATCACGATTACATATATTAGAATTTTCAACTATGGCCCTGTTCGGTGGATTATTCTCTAAGGAAAAGAAAGAAAACCTTGATAAAGGGTTGGAAAAAACCAAACAAAGCTTTTTCGGCAAACTTGGAAAGGCAATGGTGGGTAAGTCCCGGGTGGATGAGGAAGTGCTTGACGAGCTGGAAGAAGTACTGATCACATCGGATGTAGGGGTCAATACTACCATTAAGATCATTGAGCGGATAGAGGAGCGTGTTGCACGGGACAAGTACCTGGGTGTAGATGAGCTCAACCGTATCCTGAGAGAAGAAATAGCCGGTCTGCTCGCTGAGAACAATTCAGAGGACCTGGACGATTTCAGCATACCCAGAGGAACGAAACCCTACGTTATCATGGTGGTGGGTGTTAATGGTGTAGGAAAAACCACAACCATTGGTAAACTGGCTGCTCAGTTCAAGGCAAAGGGTCTGAAGGTGGTGCTGGGAGCAGCGGATACATTCAGGGCTGCCGCTGTAGACCAGATCAGGCTTTGGGGTGAGCGGGTGGATGTACCGGTGGTGGCTAAAGGCATGAACACTGACCCTTCGGCCGTGGCCTATGATGCCGTGAAGTATGGGGTGGAACAGGAAGCTGACGTCGTGATCATAGATACAGCAGGGCGCCTTCATACCAAGGTGAACCTGATGAATGAGCTCTCCAAGATCAGACGTGTCATGCAGAAGTTCATTGAAGAGGCACCCCATGAGGTGTTACTGGTACTGGACGGTAGTACCGGTCAGAATGCAGCCATACAAGCCCGCGAATTTACCAAAGCAACGGAGGTAACTTCATTGGCCATTACCAAACTGGATGGAACCGCCAAAGGCGGTGTGGTCATAGGGATCTCCGATGAATTCAGGATACCGGTAAAATACATAGGGGTAGGCGAAAAGGTGAATGACCTTCAGGTATTTAACAAGATGGAGTTTGTGGATTCCTTTTTCCGGAAGGGTGAAGCCTGAGTCATAAGTGTACCGGGTGACGTATCTTCTACCTGTTGTGCGTGTGCTTTCAGTTCTACTCACTCAGCAATGTCTTCGGAGTTTTTCTTATGGGTATCCTCAGCATGATCCAGTAGTCAAAGTCCCACATGACCACCTCATCGGCCCGGCCGTACCCAGGGATCTCGTGAGGGATCAGATCATTTCGCTCAAAGGTATCTACGCCGAACTTAAAGCGTGCAGTATAGGCCAGCCAAAGGTATTTCCAGATCTTTACCTTTATACCTGTCACCATTTCATACCAGCTTGCCCTTAGGCCAGTGTTGGAAATAATGTTTTCCTCGTTGGGATAGAAACCACTGGGGCTCGTGTATCTGAGCTCATCGTCAAATGTGGTCCAGGCATATCGCAATCCAAAGAAAAGCGCATTTTTTTCCAGATCTTTTTTCAGAAAGTTAACCTCAGGGCCTATCCTGAAATAGCTACCACTGATCTCATACTGATGGCCCATATCATTTTGTCGCGTTCTATCCAGGCGCCCCCATTCCACATTCAGGAAGTACCGGTGGAAATCTATATCGGCGGTGAATGTAAATTCTGTGACGTCTTCTTCCGTAAAGGTTCTCACAATATTGATCGCCTCCGTCCCAAAACGTACTCCGGTGGGTATGAACTTACCTTTCACGGAATCCGGATGGATGACCAGCTCCTGTGCCTGTGAGCCAAGCGCGCCCAACAGCAATATCAGGTTAATTAAAGATCCGGATATCTTCATCGATCTCTTCAATTAGAATATTATTGACAATGCTGATGGAGTCAAAGTCGTTACGGGAATAATTCAGGTCGGTAAACAATATCTCTATACCGCAATCCTCAGAAACCAGGCGGGTGCTTGTTTGATAGGTCAGTACCAATGTATCAAGGCCAAATTCCGTATCAAAGCTGATCGTAATGGAGTTTCCCAATGGGTCGACAGGGACGAGTACTTTGCCACTCAATGTGGTATCAGAGAGTAATATGCTGTCTGATCCCACAATCCTTACACTTTCGATATCTACTATATCCTGCTCCCCATCCTCAGTTTTGTAAAACTTCAGGTTGGCAAAATCAGTTGTACTGGTCACACAGTCAGGATCGTCAAGGCACGATACAAGACCTACAAAAAAGATGAAAACAAGGCCTAAGGGAATCTTTTTCATTTGCAAGGCACAAATATAATCATTGGATCGTGAATCAAAGGTTTTATCCCTGGTATTGGGTTTTCTGCCGTTGGTTTTCATCTTCCCTGCAGCACAACGTAAAAACGGTAATTTGTTATCCATTCGTTATTAACGAAGCCTTGTGCTAATTTTGTGCCAGATTAAATGGTGACGAATTGAAAACCAAGGGCAGAAAAAAAGATAAGGTAAACATAGTTACACTCGGATGCTCCAAAAACCTGGTAGACTCTGAGGTGATGCTTACCCAGTTGAGGGGGAATCAGATCGATGCAACGCATGAATCGCAAAAGGATGAAGCGAACGTGGTGATCGTAAATACCTGTGGGTTTATAGACAATGCCAAGCAAGAGTCTGTTGATACCATTTTAAGATATGCTGACGCAAAGGAGGAAGGCACAATAGACAAACTTTATGTGACGGGATGCCTGTCGCAGCGCTACCGGGATGACCTGGAGGAGGAGATCCCGCAGGTAGACGCCTTTTTTGGCACCATGGAGCTGCCTCTGCTGTTGAAAAAGTTCAATGCTGACTACAAGCAGGAACTTTTGGGCGAAAGGATCCTTACCATGGCCAGTCACTATGCTTACCTGAAAATATCGGAAGGCTGTGACCGTCCCTGTTCATTTTGCGCTATTCCGCTGATGAGAGGGAAGCATGTCTCCAAACCTATTGAGCAGATCGTGACCGAGGCAAGGAACCTGGCGAAAAACGGAGTGAAGGAGCTTTTACTCATCGCTCAGGACTCCACCTACTATGGTTTGGATATTTACAAAAAAAGGAACTTGGCCGGGCTGCTAAGAAATCTTTCCGATGTAGCGGGTATAGACTGGATCAGGCTTCATTATGCTTTTCCCACAGGCTTTCCTACCGATATTCTGGAGGTGATGGCTGAGAGGGATAATATATGCAACTACCTGGATATGCCGCTACAGCATGGAGCCACACAGGTATTGAAACATATGCGCAGGGGCACCACACGTGAAAAGCAGCAGGAACTGATCCATACTATCCGCGAAAAGGTGCCGGGCATAGCGCTGCGTACTACCTTAATTGCCGGCTATCCCGGAGAGACGGAGCAGGACTTTGAGGAGATGATGGATTTTGTGGAGGAGTCACGCTTTGAGCGAATGGGTGTATTCACCTATAGCCATGAAGAGAATACACATGCCCATAATTTTGATGACGATGTGCCCGATGAGGTGAAGCAGGAAAGAGCTGACCAGCTTATGGCGCTGCAGGAGAATATCTCATGGGAGATCAATCAAAAGAAGATAGGAGAAACCTGTAAGGTTTTGATTGACAGAAGAGAAGGTGGCCGGTTCATAGGACGAACGGAATTTGATTCGCCGGAAGTGGACAACGAAGTGATCATCACGGCTGATGACCGCTACCTCCGCATAGGGGATTTCGTGAATGTGAAGATCACGGGTGCTTCGGAGTTTGATCTCCATGGTGAACCGGTGCTGTAATTTTTAAAACCATGACCTTAAAAAATCAGTTAAAGTCATTGTACCGCTAAAAGAGGACAAAGCTATGACTGTAAACAAAGTTGATCTCAGGGATACCCGTCGTTTTGGAGCACTTTTTTTGGATTATCTGGAGGGTAGGGATCAGCTTAGGGAGTTTTACGGGAATGCTCCTGAGATAGCCAACTTCAGAGCTCAGATCGAGGCCAAAAAGTTTCCCGCAGAAAGAAGAAAAATACTCTGTCAGGCGCTGGAAGAACAGTACACTGACCTGCCTCTCACCGATCAGGTAAAAAATAACCTCCACCTGCTTGCCGAAGCCAATACCTACACCATCACTACCGGACATCAGCTCAATCTTTTCACCGGCCCCCTTTATTTCATCTATAAAATTGTGACTGTCATCAGGACGTGTCAGGAATTGAAGGCACAATACCCTTCCTGTCATTTTGTGCCGGTCTACTGGATGGCCACGGAAGATCACGACTTTGAAGAGATCAATCATTTCCGTTTCAATGGTAAAAAATATCAATGGGAAACAGATCAAAGCGGCGCTGTAGGGCGTTTCAACCTGTCAGATATTAGCGATTTCGTCAAAACTGTTCCTGGTGCCCCTGAGTTTTTTAAAACGGCCTACAGGCAAAAAGATCTTGCTGCGGCTGTAAGGCATTATGTAAACCATCTTTTCGGTGACTATGGGCTGGTGGTAGTAGATGGTGATGATCACACATTGAAAAAGGAGCTATCAGAAGTGATCAGGGATGACCTCTTTCATCACACCGCAAAATCGCTGGTAGATGATCAGTCTGGTAAACTGAATGAGCTGGGCTACAAAACACAGGTCTTTCCGCGTGAGATCAACTTCTTTTATTTGCAGGATAATGTTCGCGAGAGAATTGAGAAGGAAAATGGCGTTTTTAAGGTGCTGAATACTGATGATGAGTTCCAAAATACTGAGCTGGAGGCGCTGATAGAAGCTGAACCTGAGCGATTCAGTCCCAATGTGATCCTGCGCCCCTTATACCAGGAGATGATCCTGCCTAACCTCGCCTACATAGGAGGGCCCGCTGAAGTGGCCTACTGGCTGCAACTGAAACCTGTTTTTGATCACTATCATGAGATCTTTCCTGTACTTATGCCCAGGAACTTTGCTATGGTTATCCCTGATCATCTGCAAAAAAAGCTGGAAAAGACAGGCCTGGCGATAACCGATCTGTTTCAGGAAAAGCACGGCCTGCTGGCCCGGATGGCGGTGGAAAACGCCGACCATAAAGTGCGCTTAAATGGTCAGGTGCAGGAAATGGTGGATCTGTTTGAGCGGATAAGAGTTCAGGCAGAGAATATCGACCCTACCCTAACCGCCCATGTGGCCGCCCAGCAGGCAAGGACCCGGCATAAACTGGAGACCATAGAAAAGAAATTCGTACGCGCGGAAAAGCGGCTACAGGCCGACAGGCTTCGTCAGGCAGAGTCTGTTATAGATCAACTTTTTCCTAACGAAGGCCTGCAGGAAAGAACGGATAATTTTCTTGATTTCTATCTGACCGACCCTTCATTCATTGACCAGCTCATTACTCACTTTGATCCCTTTGATTACAGGTTCCACGTCCTGGGCAACGGTTAATTCATAAGGAGAGCTGCAAGGCCTTTCTATTGTTTGGTTTTTACCCTCGTCTTATTACTTTAGTGATCGTTGTGTGCAGCTCCTGTTTTGTGAATGGTTAACAGTTGGTAGTTTGAACTTAGAACTTTGATCATTCAACGTTAAACAGTCTGGCTGCTAACTGTTACCCCATAACATGGTAGACAAAAGTACCTTACGCCGGGTTTATCTTGAAAAACGTCTGACCCTGAGTCAGGATGAATTGTTCAGGAGGAATGATCAGTTGGTTGCTACATTGCTGTCGCATATTGACTTCACGGCTTTTAAATACATACATCTCTTCGTCCCTATCCTCAAAAAGAAGGAAGTGAATACGTGGAAAGTAATGGAAGCCGTAAGGAATACAAATCAAAGTGCAAAATTTGTAACCTCCAGGATGCTGAAGGATGGAGAGCTGGAGCATTTCGAAATTGACGTCACTACCCGGTTTGAGGAAAACAAGTGGGGAGTGCCGCAGCCTGTTGGTGCCTGTAGGGCTGACATCGGCAAAATAGACCTTGTCCTCATTCCACTGATCGTATATGATAAACAGGGCCATCGTATTGGTTATGGTAAGGGGTATTACGATCGTTTTCTCAAAAAAATCGCACAGGCATACAAGCTGGGGGTTTCTCTGGGGCCGCCACTGGACGTCATAAGTGACAATAATGCATATGACGTAAGGATGGATGCCTGTGTGAGTCCGTTCATGTTCTATAAATTTCAAATGTCATGAAAAATATCCTTTTCGCCGTTTTCCTGCTTTGTGGGTTTAACGGATTTACACAAAAGCTTTTGAATCCGGTCATTAAGAATTACGGAGGCATTTACAACGTTGAAAAAGCCACAGTAAAGGCAGATCCTGAGGAGGAATACAAAATTGTGGTTGATGTAGTGACGGGCGCAGAAGATGCGTATGATGTGGCGTGGGGTTTGACCAACGTAGCCCGTATGATCAATCTGCATGCCGTAAGTGGAGCTGATATGGACAGGATGCATGTAGTACTGGCCATTCACGGCTCTGCAGCCTACACAGTGATGAGTAACAAAGCTTTCAGGGAAAGGTTTGATACCGATAATCCCAATATTGAATTGATGAGGGCGTTGAAAAGCGCCGGCGTAAAACTAACGGTATGTGGCCAATCCCTGCTCGGAAGAGAAATAGATGTAAAAACTGTATTACCGGAGGTGGAAATTGCTACCTCCATGCTTACCACGGTCACTACCTATCAACTGAAGGGATATGCCATGTTAAAGTTCTGAGATTTACGAGCGTCTGTTCATTCTGGTATTTTTGTCCATAGGGGTTTACCATTTCCTGAAAACCCCTGGGTGCACTGGTCATTTCCCTTATTATAAATTACAGGAATACTCCATGATAACCTGAACATTTCTTTCTTAGCTTGAGCATCTGATTTAGGTGAAATGTAAAGCTTGAAAGAGATGAAAAGGTTTGGAAACGCAGTTAAACTGTTTATTATTGGTCTGGGAGTGGTTTTTATTGCCTGTGAGCAGGAGGAGATGGATTTGGTTGAGCAGCAGGTTGAATCGAGTGCCGTTCAGGACACAACGTACACGGACGCCGAGTTAATGCTGATACTCGAGGAGGAGTTAAAGTATATTGAAGACGAAAAACAGGGCAGGATCGTGGATATCTCCGGTATGGACGTTGTTAAGGAAAACCCTAAAAAGGTGTACGTTCATTATATGCCGTGGTTCCAAAGTAAGGAGCATGATGGCTACTGGGGACAACACTGGACCATGACCAACCAAAACCCCGATATTATCGATGGGAATGGTCGCCGTCAGATAGCATCATATTATTATCCTTTGATCGGACCTTATTCCTCCAGTGATCCTGATCTCCATGAGTATCATTTTCTTATGATGAAATTCTCAGGCATTGATGGGGTGATCTTCGACTGGTACGGTAGCAGGGACCTGTATGACTATGGTCTGATAAAGAAATCAACAGAGTCGTTTATTGCTAAAATTGAAGAGCTCGGTCTTACATTTTCCATTATGTACGAAGACCGTGTGGCAGTGCAGGCGGCCGAACAGCAACTGGCCCCAAGTGCCATTGAAGCTGCTCAGGAAGACTTCATCTACATGGATCAACAGTATTTTTCAAGTCCGGAATACCTCAGATTTGGAGGGAATAACATTTTATTTGTTTTTGGCCCCCATCATTTGACCACCCCGGCCGAATGGGATCAGGTCTTTAGCGTTATCCCCCCTTCAGACAGACCGGATTTTTTAACATTATGGGCAGCTCAGGGCAGGGTGGGCCCCAATGCCTCTGGTGAATTTCTTTGGGTGGATAAAGATCATCTGCTTGCGCATGAACACTACTACAGCGTATATCCCCAGGGTAACATGATCACGGTAGGAGGTTCCTACCCGGGGTTCAGGAGTTTTTATGCGGATGGAGGCTGGTCTGACGGTATCAATGAGTGGACGATAGATACTGATAGCGGACGAACCTTTGTGGAAACCCTTAACTACACACATCATGAGGTAGCAGACTTCATTCAGATCATAACCTGGAATGACTTTGGAGAAGGCACCATGATAGAACCCACAGAGGAGTTTGGTTTCATGTACCTTCAGCTATTGCAGGAATATACGGGTGTGTCCTTTACTCCCAACGATCTGCAAACCGCACTTGATCTGTATGTTGCACGGAAAAGTTTTGCAGAAAATGATGTTGCACAGGCATTGCTGAACCGCACCTACAGATATATGAAAAAACAGAATGTCGATCGGGCGCGATCAATTTTGAGAGCAGTCAACCGGTTTTATTAAAGATTGGCGATGAGTTTGGTCCGGCTTTCGTTTTTCTAAAGATAGATCGTCACTACGAGTTTCTGTATTTTCAAAAATACTTGAAATATGGAAAATATGTATCAACTCACCCCCATTCCACCGAAGGTGGAATATCCCCTCTCTAAGCTTAGAGAGGGAAATGTTCAAACGAAGTTTGAGCGAGGGTGAGTTGATATAGGAACGGCCCACTATCCATAGCATCGTGCTGTAGCTTCAGCCATGACAGGCTAAACTCTCCCAAAGCCTCGCAAAGCGGTGGTATGATTGTTTCGAGGTAGGTTTTTAAACCTGCCTCACCAAACTTACATTAAGATAAAATCATTCAGATTTGAAGAGTATCATGTCACATCGCACAGGTTCATCCCTTTTAAAGTGATCGACAGATTTTCACAACATAAAGTCCTCATCCAGCTCCTCCTGCATCAGTTTTTCCCGGAGCTTTGTCAGCGAACGTTTTCTGGAAACATACCACCGGTGTTCCCACCCACTGGCATAAAAAACAGCTATGAAAAAAACGAAGATCAACACGAGAGCCCACAGAGGCTTGTCCGGCCCCCATACACTGAGCAGGGTAAGCCCGGCCACAGGTACGAGGTACCACCTCATTGCCTGTGAAAGCCTGACCTGCCATGCAGCGTTGGCAATGGCATGATCCAGATCACCCACCAGGGTACGGTCGAAGCGGTTTTCATGCCTTTTTCTGCGCATACGACTGTACATCACAATGGCAGCTGTCAAAAACATAACAAAGGTCATGGCATAGGCAAACGGGTTCCCCTCCTGCTTCAGAATGTCCGCTATCAACACAATACCCCCTGCTACAATGTTCGCCGTTATGAGCACTATTTCGCTGGTATCGGCAATACGGCCTGACCGTTTTTTCCTGGCCTGAATGCGCTTGTGTAGTGCCTGTTCATCAATGGCGTACAGCGGCCTGTTGTTTTGTGAATCCCAGATCTTCCTAATATCATCAAACTCCATAGTGATCATACTTTTTTGATTTAGTGATCAGATACTTTTTAATGCGATTGATCCTCACGCCTACGTTGCTCTCTGAAATACCCAGCATTTTTGACATTTCCCTGTAGCTGAAGCCGTCAAGTACCAGCAACGTTAGCGATCGGTCGATCTCGTTAAGCCGGGAGATCTCCCTGTAGAGCCATTCCAGCCGTTCATCGGGCGGCTCTGTATTTTCACGCAGTACATGGCTCGCCTGCTCAATTGATTGCCGCCCCTCCTTGTGCCTTCGCTCCTTTCGGGTCCATTTCATGGCGGTATTCAGTGATACCCGGTACAACCAGGTGCTCACAGCAGATTCATGCCGGAACCCTGGCACTGAACGCCAGATCTGTACCGCAATCTCCTGAAAGAGATCATCCCGGTCTTCTGCTGAGAATGCATAAGCTCTGACTACCTTAAACAGCAGTGACTTAAACTCCCTGAGCCATGTTTCGAATATATGCCTCTGTTCTTCCTCCGACATGTTACAAAATGCTTGTTCCGTTAGTACCGCATATCAGGGGATTTCTTACAGGTTGCGATCGAAAATGAGTGATGTGTGTGGTTTGAGCGCGGGTGGTACGCTGGAACAAACTATTTAACAGATCCGGGAATTGATAAAAATGGGAGAGGGTAAATTATTCACCGGATACCGCACATCCGGTGAATAATTTTTATGTCAGCAGTATCCTGACAGGCTGCTTACCTTCCTGACTTCTCTTTGAATTCGTCAAATTTTGAAGGCTGTGTTTTTCTTGGGAAGACATTATCATCGGCGTTGGTGTCCGCCGTTTCAGCTCCGGGATCAAATACAATGTTAGTCACTTCCTTGTCAAAAGCAAATACCTTGGTGACCTCCTGCTCATTGTATCTCCATATCTCGGCAGGTATTTTTTCTGTTTGTTTGCTTCCATCGTTAAAGGTGAACTCAACGATCAGTGGTGTGACAAGTCCCCCCTTGTTGGCAAATTTGACCTGATAGAAATTCTTGTCTTCAAATTTCTTCATGATCGCCTTGTCATCTACACGGTTCCGGAATTCTCCGTAGTAGCGTGGGTCTGTCTCTATAAGGGAAAAGGGCTCAGGACCGTTGCTGAAATCCATCATTTCGTTACTGGCCTGCGTATTGAGATCTCCTTTTTTCACTTTTTTCCCCTTGTTCTCAATACTTGCTTCTTCACTGCGCATGGTGAACCATTTTACCTCTTCAATACCCACATCTACATTATCCACAGTATAAAACCATCCTTTCCAGAACCAGTCCAGGTCTACGGCTGAGGCATCTTCCATGGTTCTGAAAAAGTCAGCGGGTTTGGGATGCCTGAAGGCCCACCGCTGAGCATATTCTTTAAATGCCTTGTCAAACAGCTCGGGTCCCATTACGGTTTCCCTGAGTATATTCAGTGCAGTGGCGGGTTTTGCATAGGCATTCCATCCAAACTGCCTGATCTGCTCTGAATTTGTCATGATAGGTCGGATCCTTTCTTTATCCATCTTCATGTAGGGTACAATACCGGAGGCTGGTCCTCTGCGGGAAGGAAAGTTTTCATACGCCTCCTGCTCCGTTCTGTACTGAACGAAGGTGTTCAGTCCCTCGTCCATCCAGGTCCATTGCCGCTCGTCAGAGTTGATGATCATGGGAAAGAAGTTATGCCCCACTTCATGAATGATCACCCCTATCATGCGATACTTGGTGCGGTCTGAGAAAGAGCCATCCTTGTTGGGCCGGCCAAAGTTGAAGCATATCATGGGATACTCCATACCGATAGAGGCGGCATGGACAGATATGGCCACCGGATAGGGGTAATCAATGGTATACTTTGAATAGACCTCCAGCGTGTTTTTCACCGCTTTGGTGGATTCCTGCTCCCAGAGCAGATTGCCTTCCTTAGGATAATAAGACATAGCCAATGGCGTTTTATTGCCTATTTTCACGGCCTGAGCATCCCAGATGAACTTCCTTGAGGTGGCAAAGGCAAAATCCCTGACATTTTCTGCATGGTACTCCCATGTGCTGGTTTTGGTGGACTTGTTCTTTTCATTGGCAATGGCCTCCTCTTGTGTAACGATGATCACCGGTTTGTCAAAGGAGGTTTTGGCCTGTTCAAACCTTTCCAGTTGTTTTTTGGAAAGTACCTCCCTCGCATTTTGCAGCCAACCGGTAGAAGCTACTATATGGTCTTCCGGCACAGTGATCTTTACCTTGTAATCACCAAAGGTAAGGGCAAACTCACCCCGGCCGAGGAACTGTTTGTTCTGCCAGCCTTCATAGTCATCATATACTGCCATTCGCGGATACCACTGGGCAATGGTATAGACATAATTGTCGTCCTCCGGGAAATATTCATAGCCTCCACGACCTCCGATCTCCATACGGTCATTGACATTGTAGTACCAGCCTATGTTCAGGACAAACTGCTCGCCCGTCCTGAGGGGTTTGGCCAGGTCTATGCGCATCATGGTCTTGTTGATGATGTAGGGCAGTGTTTTCCCACTGGCATCGGTTACGGAAGTGATCTTGAACCCCCCGTCGTAATCAGTAAAGCCAAGCCCCTGTGCAGCCATTTTGGCCGGCAGTGAGTCACGTAACGCTGAGGTGCGGGTTTTTAACGTATTGGTTTCACGCTCGCGTACATTCTGGTCCAGTTGCACCCACAGATAACTCAGGGCATCAGGAGAGTTATTGTAGTAGGTAATGGTCTCCTTGCCCGTCAGCCGTTGATTGGTGTCATTGATCTCCACCTCTATATTGTAGTCGGCTTTTTGCTGCCAGTAGGCCTTGCCAGGAGCTCCGCTTCCCGTTCTGTACTCGTTAGGCGTGGGGAGCTCCGGACCCAGCTGTTCGAATTTGCCTTTCCACTGTGGTTCCTGCCCCATGGCAAAGTGGAGCATAAACACGGTGATCACACTTAGTATACTTTTCTTCATAATATATAGTTTAGGTTACCAATATTTATTTTCCAACATCAGAATGAGCGCTATGCCGCCCACCGCTGAAGATATGATCATTTTCCAGTCTCTGCGCTTCACTCCAAATATATCAACCAATACTAGCGTAATTACAAGGAACAATGCAACGATTATTATTTGACCAATCTCTAAACCGATGTTAAAGGCTAATAACTGGACAATAATGCTCCTGTCCTGTCCCAGGATGCTGCGTAGAAAGTTCGAAAAACCCAGCCCATGGATCAGGCCAAAGACTATGGCAAGCATATAATTGGTCTGGATCCTGCCCGAATGAATGCTGTGTTCCCGTCGGAACAGGTTGGATATGGCTGTGAGTAAGATAGTGAGGGGGATCAGAAATTCGATCAGTTCTGAATTGAATCGTATCAGCTTCAGCGTGGCGAGTGCGAGGGTAACGGAATGGCCTATGGTAAAGGCGGTTACCAGGATCAGGACCTTTTTCCAATCCGAGATAAGGTATATGGCACAGAGTGCAATGACAAAAAGAATATGGTCATAGCCCTGAGTATCAAGAATATGTTCCATACCCAGCTGAAAATACAGGCTGAATTCTGACATGAATAAAATTTATTTCAGGGGACAAGTATAATGCATAATTTTGACGGGCTTATTAATAATTCTGTCAATGTTGAAGTTTTTCGTTTTAATGGTGACCCTGTCATCTTTTGTCTTCATGCAT
This sequence comes from Flammeovirgaceae bacterium BBD 1991-12, assembly GCA_001657315.1. Classification (GTDB taxonomy): domain Bacteria; phylum Bacteroidota; class Bacteroidia; order Cytophagales; family Cyclobacteriaceae; genus Fulvivirga. The sequence goes on from LYSV01000020.1 coordinate 107,085, forward strand.
CCATTGCATGTGAGTGTATGTGAAATAGAATATGATACGGAGTCCCGATCGCTTGAGATCATTCAAAGGATATTTCTGGATGATCTTGAAACACAGATCCGTCTGGACCGGGATCAACCTGAGCTGGATATTACGCTACCGGACGGCGAACTTACCACAGATCAATTGGTGGAGGCCTACCTGAAGAAGAGATTGCAGTTCGTGGTCAACGACAAGCAGGCAGTATACAGCTACCTGGGTCATGAAATTGACGGTGATGCCATGGTGTGCTACATTGAAATAGAAAAAGTAAAGAAGCTGAAATCACTAAGGGTACGTAGCACCATACTTACAGATGTATTTGATGACCAGATCAACATTGTACATGTAGAGGTGGGCCATAAGCTAAAAAGCATGAAACTTACACCCGATCACAGGGAGGAAGAATTCAGATACGATTGATCCGCGGTGGGGGGATGTGTTATAAACCTTTGTTTTCATGGGAGTTTTGTTTGATCTGGTTAATCAGGTAAGCCACTACCATATCACGGATTGATTCATTTATATCATAAACCTGATGATCCGGAATGGACACAGCTAACATGCTCTCTCAGAAAAATACTTTTGTGAAATCAGTACAAACCCATTTGGTTTAATGACTTTTATCCTAACCAAAACCTCGCAGACTAAAGACCAATTGATCTTCCAATCGTTTAAATACAACTATTTTATCAATGCTGAAGGCATCAGGGATATTGATAAATCTGTTGCGATATCTTTTCAATACACCCTTCTAAAATCCAAAGGTAAAAAGGAATGAAGAGATAATCTTTACCTGTAACCAGGATGTAACGAAAAACGCTGATTCCTTACTTTTCGCTATTATTCTGGTCCTGTCGCATTAACCCTATCCGGTAGAGCAGATCTATACTGATAAAGGTGAATCTATTGCCGTTATTATAAGGATTCCCGAAATCGCTCACACTTATTCTTGGTTCTAAAACCAATTTCCAAACCCTGAATCCAACACCCACCCCTACGGCTGTGAAAGCAAGATTGTAACTTCTCCATCCTCCATCCCAATACTCAAAATCGGAATTGCTGTTGATCCGGCTTACTTCAAAAATAAAGTAGCGACTTAATAAACCTGTCTTTGATGGATAGTAGCGTACTCCGAAATTATGGTCAAGGAACCAATCCTTATATTCGGATACACCGCTGCCATGTCCTCCAAACCTTTTGTGACTATAATGAATACCGGCTGCATATCTTAATTCAATCTTTGGGACGATCCGATAACCTACACCTAATTTTCCTATGCTACCCTGAAGGTTATTGCCCCACGATATGGGAAGGCCTTGCACATTCTTCATTCCTTGAAGTCCCCAACTCCTGAAAGAGTACCCCAACTCCATTAAAAGCTTAGGGGTAGTACCCTCCTGCGCCTTTGCACAAAAGGATACCACCAAAATACATAATATGGTAATACCGCGTTTTACAAGCAAGTTGAAGTCCACCAGGATCTTACGTTATAGTCTCTCGCGTCAAAATCACATGCATTGCGGGGGGTGTATACATGCGGGATACCATAAGGATAGTATATAGTTCCAGCATCATAATAACCGTCAGAAGATCGATAAATTATGGTTTCAGTCCTTTTGGGACCCAAACAATAGAAAGTTTGAGGGTTTGTAAAACATGACGCTCCTTCAATAGAAATATACGCAGTCCTCTCCCTCGCAGGAAAACCATCCCTCTCATAGATTACATACATCATAACATCGCCTTTAGCTCCCGTTGAATTTCCAAGAATAGGCCTCCAATTCCAATAATAAGTATAATTTACCCTTATCACTCTACTCAGATCGCCCCTCCTGAAGGTATTGATTCTATTACCTTTATGGGTATTGCCCACCCAATATATAGTACGGTCACCCGACTGGCCGGGTCGAATATCAAAAAGAGAAAATCGCATAATATATACATCAGGTTTGCCACCCACATAACTTTCCTTTAGTTCTGCCAGCTTAAAGTCTTCCATATGTGCATTGATTGAACTAGTAGTTTGACTTTGACGTCCTACATTCTTTTCAGCCTCTATCTGACCATTTTGATCTACACGTTCATTAATAGTGATGGCCCAAACTTCGTTCTCTTTAGAAAACTTTTCATCAATGATACTTTCATGTTTCTTCAGGTTGCCCTGCTCATCCAATATGTAACCTGGGTAGGCATCCTTTTCACCCAAACCGATAACAAGCACTGGATCACTTTTAAGAGACCTGACCTTGTCAAAAGAAGGAATGTAGAGTTGTGGGTAGAAACGTTCACTCGTTGCACTGTCAGTCATGGCAAAACCATCAATACCTATTGCCTGCATAGATTGTCGTGAGTTCATGGCAGAAAGCTTGTTCTTAGCAGTCATCAAGGGAATATTATTCCGTTGTTCGGAAACTTCCATCATAGTTGATATAAGAACGTTGTCATCACCGTCAAATTGTTTTTCGACCTGTTCATAAATCAACGATTTTGTTTCAGGGTCTTTCGCTGCGATCAACAGCTCCTTACCCCATTCCCGAAGTACTTTAGAAACTTCATCAATAGTTTGAGTGGCTACCTCATTTCGAACATCGCTTAGGTTTAACTTGTCATCCGGCATAGACTTCAGTTCATCAAGACTGCTATCATTACAGGCGAACACAATGCAAAGGCACAAAATCAGCGCCCATGCAAAACATTGTTTTTGGGTTCTCATAGTTTACTTGGGTTAAATAATAATAATATGATTTGGAAGTAAAATAGCAGCTCAATCCAGACTTTTTTTGGGCTAAATTCAGGACGATCAAACCCTTGTAAGTATAATTTTATATATATCAAATTTGGAGAAAAATTCGATTCAAAAATGACTAATATGATGATTCGGATTTCATACTGAACGAGTGGTTCATGTAAGTTTTTTTGAAGCCCCTGATAGAAAAAAAGAGCCGAATACAGGTGGCTATATGATAAGAAAAGCAGCTAAAAAAGTTCCAAAGTATGGGCGCTTTTTCGAAAGCTGAAACAAAGATTCTGACATTCAAAAAAGACTACCCTTGTCAGGGGAAAGTCTTTATCCAAAAAAAATCTCTTTGTCATATCACATTGAAACAGATCCTATTGAATTTATATTGATAGAAGTTGCAACATGGAAATCAGTGTCTGAATCATAATTGGGACTAAATCTTATAGTCTAAACTGCTATTGTAACTCAGTGCCTGAACAAAATGATTGAGACCGGGGCAGGCAATGGATCTCACTTTGAAAGGTAAATCTCTTTCGTGGATAGCCGTCTTTATTTACCAGTGGAGAAACCATTTTTACCAGCAGGTCTGGTGACAGCCGTACCCCAACTGATACTTTAATTATTTCCTCCTGTTTACAACTACCGCCGCAATGCCGACCAGCGTCAGTGTCACAAGCATCAGCACAAAGGTCCAGTGGTCATCTTCCTCACCTTCAGGCCATTTTTTAGTGTTCACTACAAATCCTGCCCAGTAGTACGGAGCAACGAGGTTACTGTCGTGATTATTGATAAAGTCAAGTTTGGCCTGCCGTAGCGCGGCGGGTATATCCAGCCCGTCGTGCAGATGTTCATAGAAGCTGGTCATGATCTCCGCGGTGGTCTGATCCGGGACCTCCCACAGGCTCATCACCACATTTTCTACGCCGGCGAAATTAAAGCCCGTGGCCAGGCTTACCATGCCTTCTCCCTCATAAAACCTGCCTACACCTGTATTGCAGGCGCTCAAAGTCACCAGTTCAGCCTGTAGCTGCATATTGAAAAGCTCATAGGTGTAGAGAAAACCGTCCTCCCTGTCTTCGTTGCTGAATACAATTTTGTTGTACATGGGGTTACGATCATCGATCAGTGAGTGGGTGGCCAGGTGAATGAACCTGGAATATTTGGAGTTTTTCTTGAAATTGGATTCAGTAGCATCAGCGCCAAGGTATTCGTTTCCCTTCCACAGTGCGGAGATCTTTTCGACTTTGCTGCCGGAATACGGAAGAGGATCAAGGTGTACATTATCATTATCCAGTTTACCTCGCATTATTTCAAGATTATCATTTTCCCCTTCATTAAATGGCGCAAAAGCCAGGAAAGGCTGTGGTACCTTTGTGGATGAATGACCGTCCAGATCCATCATACCTGATCGATACTGGATCGTGTAGCGGCCAATGAGTGGCTTATTGTTGGTTTCCAGTATCTCAAAAGGGATCCGGTACAGTTCACCGTCTGGTATAATGATCAGGTGTTCAATTTCATCGGTCAGCACCTGGTCCAGTTTCAATTCATCAGCCAGTATTCGGGTATGTTCATTTCTTCCCGGATTTTTTGTATGGATGGATTGCAGTAACATATTTACCTGGTTTGCCTGATCTTCTCCCCAGGGTATTCTCATAAGGCGTGTCTGTTTTGCTGAAAGGCTCAGGCAATAAAGACTATCATTAAAGTAGGAATATTGAATAAGAATGGTTCTGGCGTCCAGTTCCGTTCTGATCTGTTTCAAGGTTTTCATCTGGCCGGACATGATCCTGTGAAAATTAGGATTTGCCCTTTTGATGGTCAGGTTCACCTCTTCCAGCTCTCTGGTAAGTGTGAGTAACTCGTCATTCCCGGGATCTGTGTCTTTGGTAATTTCAAAAACCCGGGCCTGCAATCTTCTGCGTTTGTCCAGCAGAGTATCGGATATATTATGGAACGCAATAAGTTGATTGTAGGTCAGGTGCTTCTTAATGAAATTCATCCTTTGGAATTCCATGAGTGTTGCTACTATATCGAGATATTTATCCTCATTTTCGATGTTGTACAACTCAGCAGCGGCGAACGCCATCAACCCCAGAAGTTCTCCTGAATTTTTGAAGAAGTTTGACGATGTGGCCAGAGAGCTGTGTTCATACGCCAGATTCAGAATATTCTCAACCAATGGTTTGTGGTATCGTATCGTTTCGCGCAGCCAGATTGCTGACCCGGTTTGATGATACATCGCTTTTAGCGCTTTGAGCTTCAGCACAAGCACAGATACAAGCTCATCCTGAGGGACCATCATCAACTCGTCTTCTTCGTTCAGTACAGTCAGGTCAAACGTGCTCAGGTCCAGTATTTTATTGTAGTAAAACAAAGAAGAGTCGGGCTTTTGCAATGCCCGGTAAAGCTTTGCGTAGGAAAAGTAAAAATGGACCCTGTGTTCGTCACTCATCGTTTCTATCCCTGAGGCCTCACACTGTCGCAGGTACTCGCGTCCTTCATCTACCTTCCCGATCTCGATGAGCAGCCATGCAATATCGACCAGATAATAAATGAAGACCTGTTTCTTATCATGAATACTTGCTATTTCCATGGTTTTCTTAAGGTCCTCTACGGTTTTTTCGTAATCCTTCAGATCTTTTAGTACCATGGAACGATTATAATACAGTGCTGCGCTTACCAGTTTTTTATGATCGAACAGTGCTGCGCTTTTCTCCAGACCTCTATTGAACCAAAACATGGCGGAATCAGGCTGGCCGGTCTTCTGGAACAACAGTCCTATATTATTTATGACATAGGGAACCCATTCGGGATGGTATTTTTCTCTCAGGGCCAGGGATTTTTTAAAATAAACCAGCGCCCGCTGCCGGTTAAGCAGCCGGGAATGGATAAGCCCCAGTGAATTGTAGGCATGAGAAAGAGTGAGCGAATCCTGAACGTAATTCAACGACCGGTTGGCATAAGCGAGGGCTTCATTGTAAAGCCCCAGTCTTCTGCAGGCAGGTCCCACAACATCAAGTATATTGAAGTACAGGTCTGCGGTAGTTTCGGGATACGACCCGGCCAGTTCCAGTGCTTTTTTGGCATGTCTGTAGGAATCAAAGGTTTTTGAGATGTTTCCATATGCCACAGCCAGCTGGTAATGATAGTGCACGTCCAGTTGAAGATCACGCAGCATCGTTTGATGCGTTTGTATGATCTCATTGAGCAGATCGAGTGCTTCCTGATTTTTACGATGCTTAAGGTAGGCTTTGGCGATATCCAGCTGGTGAGAAAGGTATTGTCTTATCCTTCCTTCCTGAAGATACTCTCCGGCCGACAACTCATTATAGTGAAAGGCACTGTCCCACAGGCCGCTCTCACTGAAACTTCTGGCTTTTTTATGGTTGATGGACTCCTGTGCGGTGTCCTGACCAACGATGTCCCCGCACAGGACCATAAAACAAATGAACAGTAATTCTTTCAACACAACGAAACCCCCTGATTTTCAGATTACAATATACAATTGTGGCATGAGATATCGGAATTTTGAACGGAGCTTCTACAATTGATCCAATAACTTTTGTGCACGCCTGCTATAACTTCCTTTTTCAGTTCTGATCTGATCCAGTTGTATTCGCAGCTCCGTATCGTCTTCCGACCTGAGGTAAACAAGTGCAATATACCATTGGGCAGGTTCGTAAAAAACAGAAGACTTTTCTATCCTGCCGAATTCATCAAGAGCCTGCACAGCACTGTCAAGAGCCATGTAGGACTGCCCCAGGTAAAACCATGAGGTGTCCGAGTGCTTTGAATTGTCAGGACTATTGAACCATGCAATGACCTCTTTATATCTTCCCCGCTCGTACAACCTGTACACATCGTCACCCGTAGAAGAGGTGGATCGGTCT
>LYSV01000274.1 GCA_001657315.1 Flammeovirgaceae bacterium BBD 1991-12
CTACGGCTTTTACCCCTAATGGTGACGGTGCAAATGATACCTGGATCATCGATGATCTTTCCGAGGATGCATCCGTGAAGATCTACGATCGGAACGGCACAATCATTTTCAGTTCCGATGATGGATATACCCGCCCCTGGGATGGCACCTCCCGTGGAGGTTCACTGCCCGCCGGATCCTACTTATATGTGATCCAGGATGGATCGCATAAATACAGGGGTTCCGTGACTATTCTTTTATAGCAATTAAAGCAGCATTTAGATGAAAGGGCAGGAGAGAAAATAAAGGTTTTTATAACAATTAAAGCAGCATTTAGATGAAAAAAACTTTATTTTCTCTCCTGCCTGCCCTGCTATCAACGTCCCTTTGGGAAAGACTTGCGCCACAGGGATTCAAGCTTTCTGCGGCACACATCATATACCTTTCTTTTCGTAGCATTCATGAAGATCATTGAAAACAAACCTTTCTGAGTAAAAAAAAGGAATAAATTCTTGTATCCGGGATGACGTGGCAATCCTTCATTTCATATAGAGATGGCCTGCCTGCCGCAGGCAGGCTTCGTCATTTCACTCCTTTTCACCCCGCACTGGCGCAATCCCAAACATCCAGGATTGCACCATGAGGGGCGTTTTCAATTAATGTTAGAGGCCAACCCCAGACTATTAATCCCGCACAATACCCAGGCTATATTAACCCCGGGACCAGTTCGGGATCGGGACAGACGCAGGACATTTATATAACAAGACGGCTATGATGTGTAAATGGCGCGCATTAAAAAATTAACTCATAACAGTTAACGCTTCCAGGGCAAAGGATGAGGAGAGTTCTCTACTTCCAAAATAGGTTTTAGATTTAGCCGCTATGAAAAGTCCATACATAGGCCAACCTCCATCTTCCAATTGCTCATCAAGCATTTTTAAAAAGTCAATTCTATTCGCAATCCCTAATTTTTTTAAAGCAATAACCCTGAAAGCACGCTCTGCTGAAAAAGTTGTGCTATTCACCCGGGATAGAAGATTTTCCTTAAGCGGTGCAAAAAATTTTGTGAAATCGTCTGGATACCCGGTGACGAGTCTTGATAAGAAAAATAAAAACACATCTGGCGATGGATAGTACCTGGTGCCTTCCAGGTATGTTTTATTCACTAAATAGTCATAAACAAATTCAATACTCTTTTGTAACTCTTCTCTTTGCCCCCAACCAATTTGATACATTAAATACAACACGTTTATTGTCACTATAGCGTCTACCCTTGGTCTTTTGTCATCAAAATATACCTGGATCACACCATTTTTGTTTCTATTGTTTATCATGTGTTCAGCTACAGGCAGGACTTCTTTTCTTGTCAGCTTTTTATTTGTCAGTAGAAAGGACAATACCATGGAAGTTGTATCCAGGTCCTCAGGAAAACCTTCTGGCTTTGCTTCCTTTGTATAAAAGCACCAATACAATCTTCCTTGACTATGCGCCAGGATTTCTTGAGACATATCGTTTATTATGCGCTGAGGGAGAGACGAACAGGTATGTAAGATTACGGCGGTTGAAAAAATTTCCCTGGAAAAGTCAGTGCTGCCTATTAATTGGACGTTGTCCCCCATGAAACTTCTGCAAAATGGAAAACGCTGCAAACGGTTGTGTAAATAGGTTTCCCCTTTCTCTTTTTTTGAATTTAGATGCTTGTCTACGGGCAGTGCAATGTTGATTTGATCATTTTCATGATAGTCAAACATGCCTTTTGAAAGTTGTATCGTGTCTATTCCAAAACGACTGGCTTGAGGTAGGTTCTCCAATTCATCATCAATAAAAATGGTCTTCTTTGGATCTAACTTCGAACTCGTAATGACATATTGAAAAATTTCTTCACCCGGTTTATTTAGCTGCAATAACCAGGACACATAGATGTCATCAAATAAATTCCAAAAATCATATTTGGGATGCAGGAAGTAAAATGAATCCCTGTCCATATTGGACAGGCAGATGATTTTTTTTCCCTTTTTTCTTAACGCTTTGAGAATAGCAATCATGGATTGATTAGCCCTCAGACTGTTCATACTCAGCTGAATGATCTCATTTAGTTTAAGGTACGGAGTGTGAAGCTCGTTGCTCAGTAGAGTCAATGCGATTTCCCTGTTTATAAAGCCTTTTTCCAGATCTTGCCAAAGTGGATGGCTCGTCATTTCTCTTAAGTCATTTACTCCAGGGATTTTGTGTGAGGCTTCATGAACAGAATCCCACTCTAAAATCACATTGCCTATGTCAACGATGATTTCCTCATAGTTATCCATTATAGCGAATAGATCTTCATACATAGTAATAGGGGTTGAATTGTTGTTTTTCAGAATTTGTTTTGATGAAAGTTTTACGTGCAATCGGAATGTCATGACCTTCGTGCAAGGTCGTAGCGCACGCTACTTAATATCAAAACGCTGTATTTAATATTTATTGGTATTTTAACAAATTATTTTTTCAGGAATGTTTTTGATCAACCCCGTCTGTACCAGGAATCAGGATTTAGTCGTGGATGTATCAAGCCGGTTCAGTGTTAAAAAGGCTATCCTTGAAAATTCTGTTGATGGGTGGAGGGGGGACGTCCACGAACAGTGTGGGCCATTTAAGGCCCGTGGGTAAGCGGCC
>LYSV01000275.1 GCA_001657315.1 Flammeovirgaceae bacterium BBD 1991-12
TTTGAACTGGCGCTGAAACATCTGATTTAAGTATTAATGCAAGGGTAACAGACCCATGCATTAAACATTGGGTCATATTTCATACATTTGGCGCTCCGTCAGGCTGAAGTATTTAATGTCTGCAGGAAAATATAATATGATAGCCGGTCCTGTGAATGCAGAGACTGAATCACACCCAATGAATGGCTTGTGAGGAATGCAGATCATGGATTTCAGGGATGATTTCATGGTTTTCGCAGTGACGTCATCTATTTTGTGAATTTGCTGTTAATTACATTATTTTAGTAAAAACCTTTTTTTGTGAGCAGAGCACTTATCCACCTTTTTGTTACCCTACTTTTTTTTATATCAGTTCCATCTGTTCACGCAAGCTCCGCTGAGGATGAGCTATCCGGTTTTAACAGAGCAGAGTTGGTTGATCAGTCAGGTGAAGATACCCATGGCGTCGATAACGGATCGCATGCTCCTCCGGGCTGGACGGTGATCCCATTTGTGGCGCTGCTTTTAATGATAGCTACCGGCCCACTCTTCTATGAGCATTTCTGGCATAAGAACTATCCAAAAGTGGCGATGGCACTGGCAGCCATAGTAGTTTTGTATTACCTGTTTGTACTGCATAACTCCCACAGCCCCATACATGCGCTGGCGGAGTATGTTCAGTTCATAGCGTTGCTGGCCTCGCTTTATATTGCTTCCGGTGGTATAATGATAGACATAGATAAGAAGGCCACACCTATGGCCAATGTGGTGCTGCTCTTCATTGGCGCTGTAGTGTCCAATCTTATTGGCACTACCGGGGCCTCCATGCTTTTGATCCGACCTTTCATACGGCTCAATAAAACCCGGATAAAGGCTTATCATATTATCTTTTTCATTTTTATGGTCAGCAACGTAGGAGGATCCCTAACTCCCATAGGCGATCCACCGCTGTTTTTGGGATTTTTGAAAGGGGTGCCGTTCTTCTGGACACTGACCCACAACTTCATGCCCTGGATCTTCGCTCTGATCATTCTACTGGTGGTTTTTTACCAGTTTGACAAAAGGAACAAGTCAAACCCCGGTTTAAGTGATGAAGAGATGAACTACAGCAACAAGGTCTCTCTTACAGGAGCGAGAAATTTTATCTGGCTGGCGGTGGTGATCTGTTCTGTTTTCCTTGATCCCAACGTACTCGACTGGGTGCCGGCCATTCATTATCACGGGCAGAAATTTTCCTTTATAAGGGAGATCATTATGCTCGGGGTGGCTTTCCTGTCGTTTAAGTTTGCCAAGAAGGAAGCTATACAGGGGAATGAATTCAGCTTTGAGCCTATCCGCGAGGTGGCATTTATTTTCGTCGGAATATTTGGTACCATGATGCCTGCGCTGGAGCTGGTGGGTGGATTTGCCGCCTCACCTGAAGGTTCCAAACTGATAAGCCACAATACATTATACTGGGGTACAGGTATACTTTCCGGATTTCTTGATAACGCACCCACCTACATTAACTTTCTGACAGCGGCGCTGGCCGCAGAAGGAGGTACTATACTCAAGATCGCCGATGTGGTGGACTTTGCGGAAGGTGGACGTTTCCCAGGGTCTGTACTTGACCTTAAGGCTATCTCAGTAGCTGCTGTATTTTTCGGAGCTTTTACTTATATAGGAAATGGCCCTAACTTCATGGTGAAGTCCATTGCAGAACAGATCGGGATCAAGATGCCCTCGTTCTTTGGGTATATCATCCGCTTTTCGATACCGTTTCTTTTGCCACTGCTTTTAATAGTGTGGCTGGTTTTCTTTGCGTTTCTATAAAAGGGGATTTAGCTGCAACAGAATCCCAAATCTTCAATCAGAGAATCCAAATACCTGCAGCGGTCCCTGATTGTTTGCTACCAGCAGATGAGGCTTACCTTCGATCATAATGAGCTGTAGCGCCTGCACGTCCTTGTCAAGCAACAGGCCAGTCTTTGTATAAGGTATAGGTTCAAAGCCTCCATTCCCGTCCCCGGCCAGCACAAGACCTATGCCCGCATCGCATCTTGGGGTTTCCACTTCCGAAGCATACAGATTGCCTGCCAGTACAATGTCGGGATTCCCGTCCCCGTTGAAATCATGAATGATCATGTCGTCCACTGATGAAAGCTGAGCGAGCTCCGGTAAGGCGGTTGTTTTGTAGTTGCCCTTCCCCTGGTTTTCCAAATACACGCTGGCAAAGCTACTTATTGAATAATGCAGCCCTTCTTCCAACCCGGCTCCGTAAATGTCCTTCAATGTGGCGTTGGCAAAGGAATGATAGTCTTCAAATACTACTTTTATGGTAGGGATCTGTTCAGAAGAGCACTGGCGTCCACGTACCGGGAACTGGGTTCCTTCATTGTAATACCCCAAAACAATATCAGGAGAGCTGTTCTTGTCGAAATCATGGAAGTAGATGTCGAATGTTGCTTCTTCGGAAGCCTGGTATTTGTAGTTCAGACCAAGGTTACCCGCTACAATATCCAGGTCCCCATCCTTATCCAGGTCAGCCGCGTCTATACTGAACCACCACCCGGCGGTATTGTCCCAGCTCAGCTTTTTTGTATGATCAGCAAACCGACCTTCCGTGTTTTTGAGGACCGTTAAAGGCATCCATTCACCCGTCAGCACGAGATC
>LYSV01000021.1 GCA_001657315.1 Flammeovirgaceae bacterium BBD 1991-12
TTGTCAGTGAAGATCCTGAGCCAAATGAAGACATGAACAGTTCATACTATATTACATGATTACATGAGAACTAAATTATTATGTTAATATAGAATCAGGTTTCCATCCGGGTGGGTCGGCAATACCAAAATACCCGGGCGTGCGGAAGCCCGGAGCGTGGGGCAGGTGATTATTCCGGCCAGGGTTTTTGAATACTTTTGGCAGTGGCCCTAAAGTATTTGCCTGCCCGGCATGAGGGCAATGTGAACAAATATGAAAACAGGTACTTCAGGTAATGATGAGATTCCTGATCTCCGTTACACTTCGTCAGAATGACGTCTCAGTCATGGGCTTGTGCTGTGAGCCAAAACATAGCGATCGCAGGCAGGTGTTCCCGACGTTCAAATACCGTCAGAATGTGATATTCGACCAGTTACTCAGGAAACTTTCAATTACGCGAATCTCAGCCCTTGGAGCCGGGATCTCCTGCGCAGGGTTTGGCTAATCCCGATGCAATCGGGACAAAGCGGGCGGGCAAAAACTTTATCATTGAATGGCGCTCAGGCTATTTAAAATAACAGCAAAATATAGAAGATAATAAAGCTGCTGCTTTCCTTAACTTTATTAAAAGCCTTGATTTTATCAAGATCCAAAAGAAGGGGGACTACCAGGAGCCTACAAGACAGGAAATTCCTGAGAGTATAAGACAAGGGTTAAAAGAAGTACAATTACACAAAGAAGGAAAAATAAAACTCCAATCCGCACAGGACTTTCTTAATGAGCTTTGAAGTATTTGTCACTTCCTATTTCAAAAGGGATGCCAGAAAGCTTATTAAAAAATACAGATCCTCAAAGATGAGATTCAAAAACTAATTACTACTCTGGAAGATGAACCGGTTTTGGGTGTATCATCAGGGCATGATTGTTATAAAATCCGGCTTGCCATAAAATCCAAAGGTAAGGGCAAATCTGGTGGAGCACGGGTAATCACTTACGTAAAGATCGTGGATGGTAATGTATTCCTACTTACGATCTATGATAAGTCTGATAGAGACACAATTACTGAAAAAGAACTACTTGCGCTCATAAAAGATTTGTAGTTCATGATTTTGGACTACTACAATTATTAAATCAGACACTTTACCTCAGCTCTCCCGCTCAATAAGGATCTGCGCAAATTCCCTCAACAAGGATCTGCGCTGCATAGGGGCATCCACTTTCTTCAGCGAACTGAAGCCCGCATCAAAATACTCGTTCATCTTCTGCTCCGTGAGTTCTTTTATACCCAGCCCATCGTATATCCCGGTTACTGCCTTTACCTTTTCAGCAGGGTCAAAATCCTTCATTGACAGCCAGCGGTCCAGCTCCTCACGCTGCTGACCTCCCGCCAGCTCAAGCGCCTTGATCAGCAGAAATGTCTTTTTGTTGGCAATAATGTCGCCACCTACCTGTTTTCCAAACTTGCTGTTGTCAGCATATACGTCCAGCAGATCGTCCTTGAGCTGAAAGCCCATGCCTATGTTCACGCCAAAGCTGTAAAGCGCCTTTTGATTGACTTTGTTTGCTCCGGCAAGCAAAGCGCCAAGCCTCAGGCTCATACCCAGTAGTACTGCCGTTTTCAGGCGGATCATGTCAAGATACTCCTGTTCCGTTACGGAACTGCGTGATTCAAAGAGCATATCCAATTGCTGCCCTTCACAAACCTCAGCAGCGCACTTGTTGAACAGCTTCAGTATCTTAGGCAGATATTTTTCATCGGTATCTATCAGATAGTCATAGGCCCTGATCAGCATGACATCACCGGAAAGAATGGCGGTGTTTCTATTCCATTTTTCATGCACGGCAGGCTGTCCTCTTCTCAGCGGTGCCTCATCCATGATATCATCATGCATAAGCGTAAAATTGTGGAATAACTCTACTGCGAGCGCCTGTTTTACTATTTTTTCCACCTTGTTCTTAAACAGGGAACAGGCAATTAACGTCAGTAAGGGTCTCAGCCGCTTTCCGCCCAGTGACATGATGTACCGGATCGGCTCATAGAGTTCGGCAGGACAGGAGCCATATTTCTGATCTTCTATTTCATCGGTGATCAGCTTCTTTAGATGATCCAGCTTTTTTATCATCGGTAGTGGTTAGTAGTTGATGGTTATCGGTGGACTGACCTCAGTATCCGTTGTTTTTCTATACAACCTCTACAACAAATTCAAGGTCAATTGTTCTACGATCGATGTCAGTATTTTTTACCCGAACGTATACTTTATCTCCAAGGGTATACATCTTCTTGTTGTGCCTGCCTATTATGCGGTAGTTTTCTTCGTCAAATTCATAATAGTCATCCTTCAGATCCGTCATCCGGACCATTCCTTCGCATTTCGTCTCGATGATCTCAACAAAAATACCCCATTCGGTAACTCCTGAGATCACACCATCAAATACCTTGTCTTCCACACCCTGCATAAATTCCACCTGCTTATACTTGATGCTGGCCCTTTCAGCGTCCGCAGCCCGCTTTTCCCTGTCTGAGGAATGTTCACACCTTTCTTCATATTCATCCTCTTTCACCGTATTGCCACCATCGAGGTAATGCTGCAGCAGGCGATGGACCATCATGTCTGGATACCGGCGTATAGGTGAGGTAAAATGCGTGTAGTGTGGAAAGGCCAGCCCAAAGTGACCCGTGGCTTTGGTAGTGTATTTCGCTTTTGCCATGGCGCGAATGGCCAGTTGCTGCAATACATTTTCTTCCGGCTTCCCCTCAATATGCTCCATGAGTTTATTCAACGAGGAGGATATGGCCTCGTCATCTACATTTATCTCATGCCCGAACCGCCGGGCAAAGGTGGCGAACGTATTTACCTTTTCAGGATCAGGGTAATCATGGGTGCGGTAAACAAATGTGTTCTTATCCTTGCCCTTTTTCATATTGTAAATAAAAGTGGCTACCTGCCGGTTGGCCAGCAACATGAACTCCTCAATGAGTTTGTGGGCATCCTTTCTCACTTTGGGTACCACGCCCAGTGGCTTCCCGTTCTCGTCCAGCTTAAACCGTACTTCCGTGGTCTCAAAGTTAACCGCTCCCTTCCCAAAGCGCCGTTTACGCATTTCCAGGGCCAGGTTGTTCAGCAACTGCAATGGTTCTGCACAATCTCCCTCTCCACTTTCAATGGCCTCCTGCGCCTCTTCATAGGTAAATCGCCGGTCAGAATGTATGATGGTGCGACCGAACCACTCGCTGTGCACATTGGCTTCGGCATCCATCTCAAATACTGCAGCAAAGGTGAACTTGTCTTCATGTGGCCTGAGTGAGCATAGTTCGTTGGAAAGCCGCTCAGGTAGCATGGGCACAGTACGATCCACCAGATAAACTGAGGTAGCCCGCTGATATCCTTCTTTTTCTATGAGCGAGTCTGGTTTTACATAATGTGTAACATCTGCTATATGCACGCCTATTTCATAGTGGCCGTTGTCCAGCGCCCGGCAAGAAAGGGCATCATCAAAGTCCTTTGCGTCCTCAGGATCTATGGTAAAGGTTAGTATGTCCCTAAAGTCCTTTCTTTTTGCAATTTCCTTTTTGGTAAATCCATCGCTGATCTTTTCGGCAGCCTTCAGCACATGGCCGGGAAATTCAAACGGCAGATCAAACTCAGCCATAATGGAATGGATCTCCGCCTCGTTATCTCCTGCCTTGCCCAGTACCTGTACTACCTCTCCTTCAGGGCTTTTATCATGCGCGGGCCATTCTGTTATTTTTATGATCACCTTGTCGTTGTGTGCCGCCCGTTCTGTTTTGTCCAGCCGCACAAAAATGTCCTGATGGATCTTCCGGTTATCTGGCACCACAAAGGCAAAGCGCGGGGAGAATTCAATTCTACCTACAAGCCGGTCCCTGCGACGCTCCACAATTTCCACCACCTTGCCCTCCGGATGCATGCCGTGGCGGGTAGCGGCAGCACTTACTCTCACAATGTCACCATCCATGGCATTTTTAAGGTCACGGCTCTTTACATAGATATCCTGCTCCGAATCTCCTGATACAACATATGCGAACCGGGGATTAACGTGATCCACCCTACCTGTGAGCAGATCCGGCTCCTGGATGCTCTTGTATGCGCCGTGGCTCAGCACAGCAATCTTTCCCTCACGCTCAAGCTGGGTTAGCACATAAGGGATCTCACGGTTGTAGTCTTTTCGTTTGAAACCGAGCTTGCGAACCACCTGTTTGGAAGTATATGCCCGGTGAATATTCGCATTGAGAAGAGCAGTGATCTTAGCCTTCAGCCTTTCCGTAATGCCCGTAGATTTTCCGGACTTCTTCTTTTTTCTTTTTTTACTCATTCAAATGCAAAGATGCAATTATTATAGGTCGTTGTTGTTAGTTGTTGGATTTTAGTTGATTGAAAAGGGGAGATAGTACTACAGGCCAGATACGAGCTAACCGACGTCCAGTAACCAGTAACCATTAGTTCGGATCTGTACGTACGATTTCCAGGTTTTCGTATGGAATGCTTTTAAGTTTCAGGTAGATCTGGGCTGTGACAATAACATCCTCCACACAGTAGTCTGCTATTTTTTTCAGATCACCGTTTTCATAGTAAGTGGCATTGACCATGCTTCCGTCCAGGCCTGTTTTGCTGGAATCGACGTCAAAAACGGTGGCCAGCAGTTCCAATGATGTATAGTGCTTGTAATCCCCGAACTTCCAAAGGTCCATGGTATCAAGATGATTGACTTCCCAGGGTTTTTTACCGGCCAGATCAAGAACCGGTGGCAACGGGATACCATTGATCAGCATACGCCGGCTCATGTAAGGGAAATCGAATTCCCGGCCATTGTGAGCGCATAGCCTGAGATTATCATTATTGATCTTTTTCAGCAGATCAGTAAAGCGCATCAGCAGGGCCTTTTCGTCATCATCATAAAGTGCCTTTACCCGGAAGGTCAGTGTACCCTCTGCTGAAGTGAAATACCCCAGCCCTATCGTTACCACCTTACCAAACTCGGCGTAGATCCCGGCACGTTGCAGAAAAAGCTCTTCGTCCGTTACGGCTTCATCGCGTTTAATAAATGCTGCCTTTCTGGCCCATTGTGACTTCAGGCGTTCGTCAAGCTCGTTGTATTCATAGGTGATACCTACCGTTTCGATATCAAGAAATAAGATATTTTGCAGACCTTTACTCATAGGAACAAATAAAACTATGTTTTGAACAGCGTTAAAAATAGCAGAATTCTGTTCATTTATTAGTGTATTGAAAATCCAATGTTGTCTTTTAAACATGAAGTGTTCCTCGAGGTATCCACTACGCTCAGCTTCTCGAAGGCTGCAGAGGCGCTGTTTATCACCCAGCCGGCAGTGAGCAGGCATATCAAATCGCTGGAAGAATTTTACAAGGTAAGTCTTTTTGAGCGCAAGGGATCTACGATACAGCTGACCTCCGCGGGCAACATATTGCGCAACTACATATTAAAAGGCCAGGCCATAAAAAAGCAGCTCGATTTCGAGATCAGCACTCAGGCGAATGAATTCAATGCAAGGGGTAAGCTGTCTGTGGGGGCAAGTACCACTGTGGCGCTGTATATTTTACCGCCCGTTCTGGCCGCCTTCCGGTATGCCTTTGACCATGTGGACATCAGCCTGATGAACCGGAACTCGGAAAATATACTGAAGGCGCTGATCGACCATAAGATCGATCTGGGGATCGTGGAAGGAAAAACGCGTATTTCTTCCGTTCACTATGATCATTTTATCACTGACGAAGTGGTACTGGTCTGTTCGCCGATGAGTGAGCTGGCAAGGAATCAAAAAATTACGCTGAACGAACTGAAAGGGCTGCCGCTGGCATTGAGGGAACGGGGGTCGGGTACGCTGGCAGTGGTTCAGCAGGCGCTGAACCGGCACAACATCAGCCTGGCCGATCTGAACGTACACATACGGCTGGGAGGCACGGAAGCGTTGAAAAATTTTATTCTGGCGGACAAGTTGAAAGGAACACTGGGCTTCCTGCCCATGAAGTCTGTAGCCAGGCAGCTTAATAATGGGGAGCTCACCCGTATTCTGGTGGAAAATCTTACCGTGAGCCGCGACTTTTACTTTATCCAGCGGCATGGATCAGAAGATGAGGGACTTAACAAGGCATTCGTCCGTTTTGCTCTTAATCACTATAACTAAAAGTTATAAATCATAACAAAATTCGATGGGTCAGTTTATACCAAAAGGGGTAGTTTCATCTGTAAATATGATAACCGGATGTTATGAAAGTTGCAGAAGCCCCCGTTTCACATTTATCCCATTTCGAATGCTCGGGTTGCCACAGGGTATTTGAAAGAGAACTATTGCCTTCATTTTGCGAAGACTGCCATGCACCTCTGCTGGCACGCTATGGATTTTTGACCGGCATTGAACAGCCGGCTTTCCACATTTCCCATGAAAGTATGTGGCGCTACTTCAGGTTGCTGCCACTGTCCGCACCCAGGCATATTGTAAGTCTGGGAGAAGGACTAACACCGGTTATTTCCCTGGACAGGCTGGGGCCTGTGCTGGGCATTGAACATCTGTGGATAAAGGATGAATCACTGAATCCTACCGGTTCATTCAAGGCACGCGGACTTAGTATGGCAGTATCGATGGTCAGGCAAGCCGGCAAAACTCATTGTGTGGTACCCACAGCCGGCAATGCAGGGGGAGCGTTGAGCGCCTATTGTGCGAAAGCGGGTATTAAGGCCACGGTGATCATGCCGCGGCATACACCCGAAGTTTTCAAAAAAGAGTGCGAATATTTTGGGGCCGAGCTGATCCTGGTGGATGGCCTGATCGACAAGTGCGGCTGGCTGGCCAGGGAAATGAAGGAAAAGCATGGGTATGTGGATATCTCTACCATGAAGGAGCCCTTTCGCCTGGAAGGCAAGAAAACCATGGGCTTTGAAATAGCGGAGCAATTTGCCGGAAAGCTCCCGGATGTGATCGTGTATCCCTGTGGCGGAGGCACGGGCCTTATCGGTATATGGAAGGCATTCATGGAATGGAGGGAGCTGGGCTGGCTGGAGGGTCCTCTTCCAAAAATGATAGCCGTGCAGGCTGCTAACTGTGCCCCGGTAGTACAAAGCTTTCATTTGGGAAAGACGGATCAGGCCTTCCGGCCGTCCATCGCCAACGGGCTGGCCGTGCCCACGCCCTTTGCCAAAAAAATGATCCTGGACATATTGCATGAATCCAAAGGGGGGGCGCTGGCGGTAGAGGACCAGGATATGATCGAAGGAGTAAAAAAACTGGCAAAATACGAGGGTTTGTTTGTAGCACCGGAGGGTGGAGCCTTGATCGCGGCATTACCACAGTTACTGGATCAGAAATTGATACAACAGGATGATACTGTTTTACTGATCAATACGGGATCGGCCTACAAGTACCTGGAAAATATGCCATAAAAGGATCAGGAATGTAATATCCCCTCCATTTCCAGCTCCTTTATGTAGATCAGGTTATCTTCAGAAATGGACTCCGGTACAAACACATATTTCCGGTCAAAAATATCACGGCCTATGTAGTAGCTGACCCAGTATTCGTTATACAGGTGGAACAGGTCCGGCTGTATTGGTTCGATCAGCGCCGTGCTTTGTGCTTCTACTGTTTCCAGAAAGTGCCGGAGTGTGGATGTCTTCTGCTGCTCGCCGTTCTGCTGGCCATACCCCTTGGAGGTCACCAGGGTATTCTCGATATCCACGTCATTTTTGTTGATGAGATGTACGCTCCATTCCTCTTCATTCAGCTCATTGGTCTTTTTGGCCACAGCCACGGTTACGTTTTTTACTTCCGGTATGTTAATGTCTTTTCTCATGCTTCAAGCTCCATTTCAAATGAACGTACGATATTATGTTTTAGCCTCTCCTTTACATCACCCATATCCTGTTTTTCTCTCAGCTCCCTTTCCATTGAGGTGACTGCCTTATCGTCTATTCCGCAGGGCACAATGTAGTCAAAATATTCGAGGTCGGTATTAACATTGAGTGCAAGCCCATGCATGGTTACCCACCGGCTGGATTTTACCCCCATTGCACATATCTTCCGCGGATCTTTCTGCTTATGATGATCCAGCCAAACGCCGGTAAGGCCGTCGATCCGCCCCGCATCCAATCCGTATTCCTGCAAGGTGAGGATCACTGCCTCTTCCAGTAATCTGAGGTACCGGTGAATGTCCGTAAAAAAATTTTCAAGGTCAAGAATGGGATAACCCACAATCTGACCCGGTCCATGATAGGTAATATCACCTCCACGATTTATTTTATAAAAAGTAGCCTGCTTCTCTTTGAGTCCATGCTCATCGATCAGCAGATTTTCGACGGAACCGCTCTTCCCAAGTGTATAAACATGGGGATGCTCGCAAAAGATCAGATAATTGGGGGTAATTTCCTGCAGGGTGGTTTCACGCTTCCTGTTCTCTATCTTCGTCTTTACTGTTTCCTCGAAAAGAGCCGTCTGATAATCCCATGCCTCCTTGTAATCTGCCTGGCCAAGGTCTATGAATTTAACGGTTCTATTGTGGTGGTTGTGCACGTATTGTTTAAAATTACAAACTGGCAAAGGCAGGGGGCAAAGCGCATGGAGCAGAGGGTGACTGTCTAAAGGGGTCACTACTCTGCAAGAAAAGAATCTCCACAGGCGCTATACCCATGTGCATTTGCATAACTTCAGTTGCAAATATCCACATTCCCGTCTGAAAAGAACAGTAAGTGGCACATCAAAAGCATGATAAGTCAGAAATTGGCAAAAGAGGAGAGGACATCGCCGCAGGACATTTGCTTTCCATAGGCTATCGTATACTGGAAAGGAACTGGCGCCACCGGCGATCAGAGATAGATCTTATCGCTGAAAAAGATGGACTGCTGATCTTTGTGGAGGTAAAGACCAGAAGCTATGCAGCTTTCGGACATCCTGAAGAGGCGGTGAATGAATATAAGGCAAATAAAGTGATAGAAGGTGCTGAAGAATATGTTTATCAGGTGAACTGGCTCGGCGATATACGTTTTGACATTGTCTCTGTAGAGCTAAATGAGCATGGCCATAAGCTACTTCATATTGAGGATGCCTTTTATTAATGAGAGTCTGCTGATTGTTTCTTGTTTTTGGTTGAGTAAATAACGACAAACACTAAACAGAAAACCGGAAATAGAATCAACTATCTACCTTCTCTGATAGATCAGTTTGCCTTTTACATTCCATTCCTTCCAGGTGTAGGGACGGAATTCGTCATCATGGGGATCTTTGGAGTAACGAACGATCTTCTTTCTTCTGCCTGAGGCATAATATTCCACCCAGTCACCCACACGCTCGTCCCAGTGGAATTCTCCCTCCACCGCCTTTCGCCCACTTTCATGAAAATAATAGTAGTACCCTTCCTTTTCGCCATATTCGATGGGGATGATCTCCTTCATATTTTTTCTGTCTCTGTCGTAATAGCTCACCATTGACTCCCTGGGCCATCCCTTGTAATATTTTGCCTTGTCCACCAACAGGTCATTCTTATCATAGGTCATCCAGCGGCCATGCTTCAGACCCATGTAGTAGATGCCTTCTTCCAATACCTGATTATTCCGCATTTTTTTGTAGGACCCGTGCAGAATAGCGCCAAATTTGGGATCTATCTTGCCACCTTTTCGTATTTCCTGCCGCCTGTAGTCCAGCCAATAGACATCGCGCACATAGGTTTCCGGCAGTTCAAAATCCTTCAGCACATAAAACAGCTCATAGGTGGTTTTATTACCAATACCCTGCTTTGTAAAGCGCTTTTTGGTTTTCAGTCCATAGAAAACCTTCTTCTTCCTTTTTTTCTCTTTTGGCACGTATAGCTCATCTTCTTCTTCATTCTCGCCAATATCCAATGTGACCGGTGAGGTGACAGCAAAGAATTCAGGATCTTCCGTTGTAACCTCTTCCTGGGCAAGCAGCGTGCTGGCTGACATAAGGATCAGGATTGGTATTTTTAATTTTTTCATCACCAGCTTTGAAATATAAACGAGGTTTTCCATTTAATTAGTACAAAATTAAAACAGGTTTCTCAAGAAGTTAAATTTTTTCGAAGTCGGCAATGGTAATGATTTCGGTACTTTCGAATTTTTTCAGACTAAGCAAATCCTTGTCTCCTGTAATCAAAAAATCAGCTTTCCCATCAAGAGCAAGTGATAAAAGAAAATTATCCTCAGGATCCCTTGAAACATCTACGGCTGAAGAGACGGTTACAAATTCACCATAGGCATCGAAGGTATCTATCTATCAATTTCGCCAGTTCTGTTTTGGAAATGTATTTGGATAGCTTTGGTCTTTGACATACTTCAATTATCTCGTTCAATAGAATAAAGTCATACAATAGTACAACCTTATCTTTCGTGATAAGGTCATCAAGAAACCTGAAACTATGGGTTAAAAGATAGCTGATCCACAGGTTGGTATCAATGATTATTCTCTGCTTCACTCTTTCGTGGAATTCCGCTTTCTTATGGCCTTAACCTCCTTAGTTATTTCTTCCATCGATAGTGGAGACTTTTTTGCTCTTAAGCTTTGAACCAATTTGAAAAACTCCCGTTTTAGATCATCCTGTGATTTGATCTTTATTAGTTCCATCTCAGCTAAATGTTCCA
This sequence comes from Flammeovirgaceae bacterium BBD 1991-12, assembly GCA_001657315.1. Classification (GTDB taxonomy): domain Bacteria; phylum Bacteroidota; class Bacteroidia; order Cytophagales; family Cyclobacteriaceae; genus Fulvivirga. The sequence continues at coordinate 10,606 of LYSV01000021.1, forward strand.
GAAGTTTTCTGGCTTTGGGATCGATAATATCAACTCTTAGAGATTCCATCTGTTAAAGATACAATAAATAGATTTTGGAAGTTCCAGCACCAGGCAGACTATTTATACCTTTTCCCATGCTTTATCACAACATCCACATCCTGTAGCAGGCTGATATACCGCAGCACATCACCTTTCACTGCAATTATGTCTGCATACTTACCTTCACTCACTGTACCCACTTCATCATCCACACCCATCAATACCGAGGGCCAGTAGGTGGCTGCCTTGATCGCGTACAAAGGATCGAATCCGAATTCATTCACCCAGACGTCCAGCTCATTCCATGTGGACTGGCTGTGGAACTTCATGGGTATGCCGCTATCCGTTCCGATCAGCATTACCACGCCCGCCTCTTTGAGTTGATTCACCTTTCTCTCCAGTGTGGGCTTGCGAATGGGTGTCAGTTGAAAGTAGGGCAGTCGATCCGGGTGTTGAATGGAACGGCGTATATCGGCAATCACCGAATCCGGCAGGCCCAGATGCCATGAGTCGTTGTCCAGCTTTTCAGAGTGATCACGCACATATTCATAGTTGTAAAGACCTTCCACGGTAGGTGTCCAGAAAAGCGGGCCGAGATTCATCTGTGCTGTTCGTTCCCTGATCATGTCCATAACATCGTCCGGGTATTCAGGCGCGGAAGCAAGACCGGTATGCTCGAAGCAGTCCACCCCGGCCAGCAGACCACGGCGGATCTCCTCCGGCCGATGGCCATGCGCCACCACCGTAAGACCGTGCCTGTGGGCTTCATCCACTACGGCTTTTACTTCTTCCATAGTCATCTGATCCTGATCGATCAGCTTGATACAATCCACTCCGGCACCGGCCAGTTGTTTTATTTTTTCGCGTGCATCTTTTTCACCGCTTACTCCCCAACGGAACTGCTCCGTTCCCGGGTAAGGCTTGTGCTGAATAAAAGGACCGGACATATACATTGTGGGGCCAGGGATATCCCCACGATCTATTGCATCGCGAACGGCAATGCTTTCCTTCAGCGGCGCACCCAGATCACGGGCACTGGTAACACCGGCCATGAGTAACTGGTGTGCGGAGGCCGGCATGATCACCTTTTCGAAAAGTGGCGGATAGGTCTTGTCCCAGTAAGTGTAGTCACTATGACCGTTGATCATCAGGTGTACGTGCATGTCCCACAGGCCCGGCAAAACGGTCATACCCTCCGTGGAGATGACTTCAGCACCGGCAGGTACTGGCAGAGTATTCACCTGGCCTACAGCCTTTATACGTTCACCTTCGATGATGATCACGCTGTTCTGCACAGGTGTAGAACTGAAACCATCAATCAATGTGCCGCCAACAAGCGCTTTCACATTTTGCCCGAAGCTGGGGCAAAATGACAAAAAGAGAAGCAGAAACAGAATTCTTTCGGCGATTTTCATAGGCATTGCAGAGATATTGACAGGAGTAATTTAAAAAAATATTCCTCTTTCAAAAACCATTTTTGATCGTGTCTCGTAATACCTAAGAATCCAATGTATTGAAGAATTATGCATAGCCCGGAGCTGTTAAAGGGTACGTTGCAAACCATTTTATTGAAATTGCTGGCGGATCATGGCCGCATGTATGGCTATGAGATCACACAAAAAGTAAAGGAACTGTCACAGGGAACACTGGTACTCACTGAAGGCGCGCTGTATCCTACACTGCACAGGCTGGAGGCGGAGGGACTGCTGGCTACGGAAAAGGAAGCTTTAGGAAAGCGGGTCAGGAAATATTACAGTCTTACAGACACCGGTAAGTCTTCCGTGTTACAACGTGTTACTGAATTTGAGGCTTTTATCCGCACCATGTTCAATGTTTTACAGATCCAGCCTCAGTTATAATGCACCTTACCGAAGAGCATATCAACTACATTGTCAGGGATATCCACTTTCGTGGTATTGTCGTTGAGGACCTGGGCGAGGAACTGGTAGATCATGTTTCGATACTGGTAGAAAAAAGAATGGAGCAGGGCGAACGATTCATAGAGGCCTATGATGAGGTAATGAAATCATTCGGTAACACCAGTGGCATTCATCAGTTACAAAAACACTCAATAGAATTGACAAATAACAACACAAAACTCATGTTTAAGAATAACCTGAAAATTGCATTCAGAAACCTGTCAAAGCAACGGTTCTATACATTTATTAATGTTGCCGGGCTGGCGGTGGGAATAGCCTGCTGCCTGTTGATCGTTCTATTTGTAAACGATGAGTTAAGTTATGACCACTATCATACAAAAAGTGACAACATCTACAGGATAACAAGATATACGCTGTTTAACGAACAGGAATTTCACTATCCGGTCAATCCGGCGCCATTGGCGGAAGCCATGGTAAATGATATTCCCGAGGTAGAATACGCCGTCCGTTTCAGAAACTATGGCAGCTTTCTGGTATCGCTGAAAGATAGTCCTGAAAGTTTTAAGGAAACGAAACTCACTTTTAGTGATAAGGACTTTTTTAAGGTATTCTCCGTTCCGGTGGTCAAGGGAAATCCGGAAACAGCACTTGAAAAACCCTCGAGTGTGGCCATTAGCGCGAGCACAGCAAAAAAATACTTTGGAGAAAAGGATCCGACAGGTCAAACGATGATACTGGATGGTGACAACGAATATAACGTAACGGCAATTTTTGAAGACATGCCTGCCAACGGTCACCTTCAATTTGATTTTCTTATGTCTATGGAGTCACTGGAAGAAAGCAGGAGTGATTTGTGGCTCAGCAATAACTTCTACACCTATATTTTGGTGAAGGACGGCACCGAAAAACAAATAGTTGAAGAGAAGCTGAACCGTATGGTGGAACGATACATCGAGCCTCAAATAGTGGAGATCATAGGTAAAACCATTGAAGAGTTCGCGGCTGCGGGGAATAAGCTGGTTTTCAATCTTCAGGCACTCCCCGATATTTATCTTACTTCCAATTTCAGGTTTGATATTGGTATAACCAGTGATATTACCTATGTATATCTTTTTTCCGCAATTGCACTGTTTATTCTTGTCATCGCCTGCATCAATTTTATGAATCTGTCCACAGCCCGGTCAGCCAGTAGAGCGAAAGAGGTCGGCGTACGCAAGGCACTGGGTTCATTCCGGTCGCATCTGGTGAGGCAGTTTCTGACGGAGTCCATTTTACTCTGCGTTCTCGCTTTCGTACTCGCCATAGTGATCGCCACCACCGTACTGCCCTTTTTCAACGACCTGTCCGGGAAAGTTTTGGAGATCCCTGTCAGCAGTCCATGGTTTTACGGGATCATGCTGTTTTCCATTTTGATCATTGGCACAACTGCCGGCATGTACCCGGCGTTTTTTCTGAGCTCATTCAGGCCAGCAAATGTGCTGAAGGGCAGATCTTCGCAGGGACCTGGAGGGTCCTTTATCAGGAGCACACTGGTCGTTTTCCAGTTTTTCATCAGTATTTTACTTATGATCGGTACAGTGGCGGTTTACCGGCAGCTCAACTTCATTCAGAATAAAAAACTGGGGTTTGAAAAAGAGCGCGTGATCATGGTGAATGACGCCTACATGCTCGATGATCAGCTTACTACCTTTAAGGATGAGCTGCGCCAGCTTCCACAGATATCTTCTGTTTCGGCTTCCAGTTACATTCCTGTTTCGGGTTATAACCGCAGTGATATGAGCTACTGGAGGGAAGGCGAGCAGCCCACTGAAAATAACATGATCAATATGCAAACGTGGACCGTTGACCATGAATATGTAAAAACCATGGGCATGAAGATCATTCACGGACGTGATTTTGATGAAAAGCTGGCCACCGATTCTACTGGTGTGGTCTTAAATGAATCTGCGTTCAAAGCCTACGGCTTTACCTGGGGGGAAGACAACATGATACAAACCTTTGCCTATGACTTTAACCGGGGGCAGATCATCACAGACGAATATGTGAAGTATCGCGTGATCGGTGTTATGGAAGACTTTCATTTTGAGTCGATGAAAACCGAGATCGGATCACTGGGTCTTACCCTGGGTAGAAATGCAGGTATTCTGTCTATAAAAACAGAAAGTGATGATCTGAAAGGTACCCTTGCAGCGGTAGAAACACAATGGGACAGACTTGCGCCTCACCTTCCTTTCAACTATACCTTTCTGGATGAAGAATTTGGAGATATGTACCGCGCAGAGTCGCGGCTGGCTACTGTATTCACTACATTCGCAGGGCTGGCGATATTCATTGGATGTCTCGGGCTTTTTGCTTTGGCTGCGTTCATGGCGGAGCAGCGTACAAAGGAGATCGGTATTCGTAAGGTACTGGGTGCTTCTGTGGGAGGTATAGTCATGCTCCTTTCGAAGGAATTTGGCAAGCTGATCGTCATTGCCTTTTTGATCGCGGTGCCGCTTGCATGGTGGACCATAGGAGAGTGGCTGGCCGACTATTCCTACAGGGTAGAGCTTGGACCGGGTATTTATCTCTTCGCAGGGCTGGCCGCATTTACTATTGCGTGGCTCACAGTAGGTTATCAGTCGGTACGGGCGGCCAAGTCCGATCCCGTGAAGTCATTGAGGAATGAATAAACAAGAAGAGGAGGCTGGAAGTCAGAAGTTGGATCTTGCTTCCGGCCATGGCCTTCACGGCGGGAGACCATGGGTTTTCAACACAACGGAGGACAGCCAGTGCCCTGTGAGGCCTGATGATCTAAGCCGGTACCTCGGATATTCTTGACTTCAAAAGCAGGATCTCCTTATCCTTGTGCAGCATGTCCTGTTCAAGTTGGTAGATCCGTTTTTTGTACTCCCGCTCATTACGGTTTAGCTGTTCCTGAGTAGCCTGGAGCTCTTCTGTGTTTTGGCGAAGCTCTTCTTCCTGGGAGGCAAGGGTATCTGCCTTTGCACGGGACTCTGCCAGCAGCTTTTCGGTCTTTTCAGCCGTCAACCGGTTTGAGAGTATGGTCGCTATATTTTCAGATACCTTTTCTACGAAAGTGATCATATAGGGTTCCAACTGTGTAAAGGAGGTCAGTTCCAGCACCCCCACTATGGTATCGCGGGACTTCAAGGGCACGATCAATACATTACGTGCAGTGGCCTCACCAAGGCCTGAAGTTATTTTCATGTAATCCGCAGGCACATCCGATATGTATATGGTCTCCGCTTCGAGCACACATTGTCCCACAAGACCCTGCCCCACGGCTACTGTATCATTTACATATTTTTTCTTGTTGTAGGCATACGTGGCGGTTCTTGTAAGTTGCCTTGTTTCATGGTCCAGAATATAAATGGCTGCCTGGTTGGCGTTAATATAGCTTACCAGTTGAGTGATAATGGCATTGGAGAGTACTTCCAGCCGATCATAATCTTCCTTCAGTATTTCCGCAAATTTAGCCAGTCCCTGATTGGTCCAGTTAATGACCTCCTGTTTGCGGTTCATATCCATCAGCTTATGCTGCATGTTGATGATGGATGTTGCCAGCACATCATTTTTGAAGCGTTCGTTGTATTTCACGCTGAGATCCCCTTCCCCCAAGCTTTGGGCAAAATCTGCAGCTGTTCCTATCCTTTCCACGAGCTGATTCAGCGCTGCTTTGGTTTGCGCCATTTCATCTTTGGTACGTATGATCAAGGCGCTGGGAAATGCCCCGTTCGAAAGAGTTACTATAGCATCCTTGATTTCCCTGACTGCCCGTGTGAGTATATTGGAATAAACCAGAACGAGAATTAGCCCACCTATAACCTGAAAAGCCAGCAACAGTGATATTCTGACATAGGATCGTTGTATAAATAACTGTTTCTCCTTTTTGATCATATGCGTCAGGTCAGCAAGTCCGTTGGCCATGCTGCGATAATTCCTGTTGATCGTGCCAATAGCTCCGGACTGGTGATCCAGTCCGATTTCCTTTTCCAGCCCAACAATGACTGCAAATTTCTGCTGGTAGTTGTTAATGTTTTCCAATATGCTGAGCGCACCCGGGCTATCGGCTGAATCGGAGGTGAGAATGGCCTGACGGAAGATGTCAATGGAACTGTTGAAACGTTCGGGATACCTTTCATCCCTGCGTAGAAAAAAGTCCTTTTCATGACGTCTCAGCATGAGCATAAGTGCCTTGTCATATGCGTACGGAGCATCCTCCACTGCATGAATGGACTTCCTCAGCTCTCCTTCCACACCATGATCCTTGAACCCTCTCTTTTTGAGAATATCTACCAAACCATGAAAATTGTCCCGATACCTGTAATGATCCTTGCTGAGTTTTTCCAGCTCCGTCTTGTGCTCAGATTCCTCAAACAGATCATGTTCGGCAACAAGTCTCAAAAGGTTGTCCTGCCGGGCAAAGGCAAGCTCAAATTCATCAATAAAATGACTTTTTCCATGTATCAGGAATTCTTCTTTTTTGTATCCCTGAGCATGAAAATCCTTCACAAGGCCATTCATTTCCAGCGTGGTTATATTCACCCTGTCTATTCTTTCATTCAGAAGATCATAATTCAGCGTTAAGCGGGTGGAATTGATAACGATTCCCATCAGGACTATTGAGAGGACAAGTACAGAACCAAACGCTATCAACAACTTCCACCTAACCTTCAATCGTAGCAACCAATCTCGCATATGTCAGTCTGTTTTCATTCTGCCCAAAACCACAAATAAAACAAGCACGGATCGATTTAGTGGCAGGCCGGATGTTATCAAATCATTAAAGAATGGCGTCGGATTTCATGCTGATCTATGTCTGTTGAGCAATGCAGATGAACAGCCTGAACATTAAATTACTGATAATCTGAGGAGTACGATCATACGAAGTCCGTTAACCTGGGGATCACAGGGAGGAAACTCAGGACCCGATATTTTCAATTTTTCGGTAGTTGATTTCAGGCCTGCAGGTACTCCGCTGATAAAAAATTGATCTCTCAGGCAGGGCTAAACAGAGACTGTTCATAAAATTTAGATCAAGCAAATAAAAAAACCGGCCTGAGAGCCGGTTTTCTTATTTCTTTCAGATCATGGAACTAGGCGCTCCAATTACCTGAGGATATCAGCTCCCCTGAAAAATTATAGGTAGCATAGGTTCCCGATGTACCATCAGCATTCCATGTAGCTTCGTAGGATTTTACCCCATCGAATCGCAGATCAATTGAACCGGAGTTGTCCTCATTCACTATAATAGTGAGCTCAAATCCTTCTGCTGAATCGAACATTCTGAAGGTAAACTGTTCAGAAGTCTCCTGCCATTCAAATCTGAAGAAGTACTCATCAGAAGAACCGCCAGAAATGGGATCCGTAAAAAAGATCTCCATAAAACCATTTCTTAAGGGATCTTTGGACTCCTCAGCATGTATGAATTTTTGATAATCACCTTCGTTATACTTCCAGAAGATCTCAAAAACATAGTTATCTCCGTTTTCAGATATCTCATACGCTACGGATATGGAATTTTCACCCTCCTCAAAAGTCCAGGTGTAAACCAGCACATTTTCTTTGATACGACCGTTAATTCTGTTTTTTCTACCTATGGATTCATTTGATTTTTGAGCATCCGGCGGTATAGTGAAATACGAAAGCCATGAGCTCATTCCGTTGGCTGCTGTAAGCCAGCTATATACCTGCTGTGCATTTTGATCGGAGGACTGGGCAAGCGTGTTAGGTACGGTAATGGGTGACTCACCGACTTCAAAGGCAAGTTCAGCATTCTCCAGATCAGTTGCCGGAGATTCACTGTCATCATCCCCGCAGGAAACTGCAAACGCGAGGAAGAAAAGAAGACTAAAAAATTTTGCAAGGTTTTTCATAATTCAATAGTTGGTAAATTTATCGTTTAATGTATTTCAGGAAATATTAGTAACCTTTTAGCATGGCCAATTTAACCGTTTGGGGCTAAACAATTAAGACTGAATCGTTAAGGCCCTGTAAATACACGATGAGCAGATCACTACCACCGTTCAGGATTCTGCAGGTTCGTTTTCAAGATAGTACATTACTGTGGTCAATGCGGGTGGACCATTCCATTGTAGTTCCAGCCGCTTTCCGTTAAAGGATCGTCCGTATTTCTCATAACTGTGCCAGACATACTCAAGATACCAGGAAGGTTCAGGTCCCCAACGATCCTCCTGCCCGCGCCTTTTTAGAAATTCCGTTCTGCTCAGGGTCAGGAAGATCCGACGGTCAAAAAGCTGATTGATCCGCGGGTCATAAAAGATAAGTATCCCCTCTATGATGGTATGATCGTAAACTTGTTGCTCCTTTCTGATCTCATCGAGTAGTAGGTCGAAGTCATAGGCTTCAGGTATCTCCCAGTCCGGACGACCCTTTATTTCCGGCAGCATGTCTTCAGGGAAAGTATAATCGTCCAGAGAGATCACCCGGATCTTTCCGGGTATTTCCAAAAGTGATTCCGCAAGGGATGATTTGCCACTACGGCTTACACCTCCTATTCCAATGATCACAGATACTAGCTGTAGATGTCTTCAATATATGACTGGTTTCTTTCAGCGATCACTCTTCGTTTCATGCTGAGTTTGGCGGTAAGCTCGCCGTCTTCCACGGTCCATGGTTTTGGCAGCAGCCGGATCTTTTTAACCTTTTCATATTGGGCAAATCCTGCATTGAGTTTGTCCACTTCCATGCGGAATTTTGTGATCACCTCCTGCCGGGTGATCATCTCTTCGTCCGTTGTATAATCCATGTCATGCAATGCACACCAGTCCCTCAGCGCTTCAAACGAGGGCACGATCAGCGCCGCGGGAAATTTACGGCTTTCTCCGACTACCATTACCTGTTCTATGAGCAGCGACTCCTTTAGCTTGTTTTCCAGCAGCTGTGGTGCTACGTACTTACCTCCGGAAGTTTTGAACATTTCCTTTTTCCTGTCCGTGATTTTCAGGAATCTTCCTTCTACTATTTCCCCGATGTCACCAGTGTGGAACCAGCCATCGGTATTTATGACTTCATCTGTAAGATCCTGTCTTTTGTAATAGCCCATCATGACGTTGGGACCTTTTACCAGTATTTCTCCATCTTCCGCTATGCGTATCTCCACCTGGTCCAGCGCCGGTCCGGCCGCGCCGATCCGCATATCTCCGTGTTCTGAAAAACTAACGCCGGGAGAAGTTTCCGTAAGGCCATAGGCTTCCAGTACATGAATGCGGGCAGCCCAGTATATAGTGGCTAACCGGGGTTGTAAAGCTGCTCCTCCGGAAGTAATAAATTTTATATTGCCCCCAAGGGCAGCACGCCATTTCGAAAAAATGAGTTTATTGGCCCATTTCAGTTGCGTGTTATACCACCAGCCCTGGTCTTTCTCCGGAGTATAGCGATGACCCAGATGGAGGGCCCAGAAAAAAAGTTGTTTTTTGATACCCTTCAACTCATAGCCTGTTTTGAGGATTTTGTCATATATCTTTTCCAAAAGCCTGGGTACGGTGGCAAAAAAGTGTGGTTTCACTTCCCTGAGGTTATCACCGATGGTATCAATGCTCTCAGCATAGTAAATAGATACGCTGGAACACATATAGGCATATAATCCGGTGCGTTCAAAAATGTGACTGAGCGGGAGAAAACTCAGTGTTTTCATCTCTGGCAGTATCGGCGGGATCACTTTTATCACCGCTTCGGCATTGCTGAGAATGTTGCGGTGTGACAGCATTACGCCCTTCGGCTCCCCGGTAGTACCGGATGTGTAAATGATGGTAGCCAGATCTTCTGTCCTGATCTTTTCCTGACGGCTTTTGATCTCGTCAAAGCCGTTTACGGTACAGGGAATGAGAAGATCGTGCCAGTAGGTAGTGTTTTCAACCCTGTCAAAAGTGAATATAAGAGGAGGATCCGACAGAGATGCCACAGCTTTTTTCAGCTTCCGGTAAATGTCCTGATCACCGGCGAACAAGAGCTTTACTTCAGCATGTTCTATGATAAATCTGTAATTGTCCACTGTGGAGTTGGGATACATGGGCACGTTAATCGCCCCGATCTGGGATATGGCGTAATCACAGAAAACCCATTCCGGGCGATTGTAGGAAACAACTCCTATTTTGTCACCGTGCTGGATCTCTTTTTCCAATAACGCAAAACTGAGATTATTGACGATCTCCACTACCTCATTGGTACTGTAGGTTACCCATTTTCCATTCTTCTTACGCGCCAGACAGGTCTCCAGAGGATGGTTCTCCCATTGATAATACAAACAATCAAAAAGCCTTTTTAACTCCATAGTAGAAATGTGATACTATGGGTCAATTTAATTAAAAAAGTGGGAACACCTATTACCTGATATATGATTCTTCAGATTCCCAGGGCCGGACATTTGCAGGTAGGCTCAATTGACCAGACTATGATCCTGCTCCGTGAAATCTCCACGTAATTGTCTGAAACGTTTTCTTGCCTCAGCCACATAAACGCTTCCGGGATAGGTCTTGAGCAGATCGCGGTATATTTCCATGGCTTTGTCAGGCTGGTTCAGGTGGCGGTCGTATATTTCACCGATCATGAAAAAGGCATCATCACTCAATATATCATAATCGTAGTTATCAACTATGTTCTGGAGCAGCTCCACTGCCCTTTCAAACTTACCTAGTTTCTTTTGTATATCTGCTTCAAGCCATAGCAGCTCGTCGGTGAGGCTATGGCCGGTATAGGTTTCCTTCATTTTTGCGATAGCCTCAAGGGCTTCGTTTATTTTATTTTGAAATAGCATCATATCTATAGATGCATATTCTCTCATGGCGGACTCCGAACTGTCCAGCGCAATATTGTCTTTGATCAGAATACTAAGCGCCATGGCGTCATTGGCTATTTCACGTGTAGTAGCCTCCTTTAGTATATCCAGATGCTCCTGGGCAAGTTGAAATTCACCTTTGTAGTACGACAGCTTGGCATTCCGTAGCTTCGCCTCATAACCCAGACTTTCATCCTTGTGTGATTTTTCTACCTGTGAATATAGCAGCGTAGACTCCCAGGGCTCCTCAGTCAGCAAATAGATATCTCCCAGGTCGAGCTTGCTTTTGGCTTTGATGTTGGCGTTGGCCCGTGGTGTATCAATGATCTTTTGCAGGATGATCTTGGCCGAATCCTTTTCATCAAGATAAAAAGCGTGAAGCAGTGCCTTGTTCCTGAGCGCTTCCAGTGTATTCCGGGTTACGCCCAGCTCGGCTATAAATATATTATAGTCGTTGATCAGATTTCTGATCTCCCGCTGGTCCACCGGATAGGTATTGCGCACTCTTTTTTCATAGGAGCGGATGAGATACATCTTGGCCAGCAGGTAATTGTAGGAATCCGGGTATTGACGAATGACATAGGTAAAGATCTTAATGGCATTGTCATAGTCATTGTTATCCAAGGCTATAAGACCGATGTTGATACTACGAGTGCCTTCTGATTTCAGGCGCCTGTCGATGGCTCTGGCCTGAAGGAACGCTCCGTAGAAATTCTTTTGCTGCAAATTGACCCATATCAAAAGCTCTCCGTAGATCTCGCTGTTGGGATCGTCCTGTATTTTGGTATAAAGCAGTGTTTCCAGACTTTCAAGTTCTTCAGGCTTGGCGAGTAGATTCTGAAGTGTGTTTTTTACATAATTCAGGTTGGATGGATTCTGGCTCACATAATTGAGATACTCTTCCACCATCTGATCCTTCTCATTGAGGATCCTGTAAATGTTGGCCATTTCCAGTGAATAGGAATATGGATTGTTGAGTGCCTTGCGTCCGGCAGTGAAGGTAGCTACGGCATATTGGGGCAACTGCTTGTTCACAAAATAATCAGCAGTGATCCTTGTGCGGTATACATCTTTCCGGATTTCGTGAATGATATTCCTGAAATAAGCATCGGCTTTTTCTTCATTACCCCGGCCCCGGAAGATCAGGCCCATATCAAGGCGGTAGTAAAGGTTGTTGGGAAATTTTTTGGTAAGCCGCTTAATGTATTTATCCGCTTTGTCAAATTCTTCAAGCTCCAGCAGTAAAAAGAAGTAGTTGTTATGGATAAGTGGTATGTTCTCATAATTTTTTGAGAGATTATCATAGAGCAGTACAGCCTTATCATATTCACCCTGTGTGTAGTACTCATTGGCCAATTGAATATCGCTGTTCTTTTGCCCCATAGTGGTGAGGGCGGAAAGACAAAAGAAGAAAAGCAGCGCGGCCGCTGTATTTTTATTTATCCCCATGTTCACAACCTATCTATTAATGAATAATATAATATTTAAAACTATTATATTTTATTGGAATGTGAATACGTGGAAAACTAACAAAAAAATAATTTGTAAATGTCATATGTTAATGATTAGTGAATTCTGTATTTCTTTTCCACATGACTGGAATCCGTAAAGTATTGATAAACAGTCAATTAATTGATTATCCACACTGGATATCCACGTTGTGGATAACTGATATATTACAACCTTATTGTGGAAAGGGTCTGAATAAATTTTTAGTTGTAAACCACTTTCAACACCTACTGGTTATTTCAATCATCTAACGACAGAAGTACACAGTTGGTTCGGAACTTTCCACAGGATATCTGCCAGTTATGCACATTAAAAAACTATAGGATCAGGGACTATTTCGAAGTTAGCACGAATAGTAATCTCTTGTTGATCAGTGGAGCTGTGGTAGAAAAGTACGGGTTCTGGTTCAGTATTGAGTAATATATTGCCCGGATCCCACTGGCCGTTTTGGTTGGAGTCTATCAGAATTCTGATGCGGTAGGTACCGGGCTCTATGTATTTAAACTCGAAGTTTGTCAGGTTGTACTTTTCCTGTACTACCTGGTCTCTGGAATCAAGAAGCTGAATGAAGAAGTTGGGTTCCTGAGTCTCCACTTCCAGAATGATCGTACCGAACTGATCAGGCTTGGCGAAGGTAAAGTCTTGTGTAATGTTTTGGGATGAGTCATTTTGTGCGCTAATGAAGGAGTTAGGGGCAAATCTGATATGAGGAGATAGCTCGGGTTTAGGTTGATCAGTAGCGAGAGAGTCAGTTTGAGTGGTATCAGCCGGTTGGGTGGTGTCTGGCTGTGACTGTGGCGGACTCTGATCTTCTTTGGTCTCGTCTGGTTTTTCAAAAAGACTTCGATCGAGAAGGTAGGAAAAGTCCATGTGGTCTTGGTAAAAGTTCCACGTGAAGTGTGTGCTGTCCAGGGGGTAAATGTGCAATGAATCGATATAAATATAAGTGCTGTCTAAGTTAATGGTGGTAATAGGTTTGGAAAAAATGACAGACCCCTGTACCAGACGCTGATCAGTGATCACTTTGGATAGTTTGAGATCATGTTTGAATTCCAATGGTTTTCGTTGGGTCTCTTCAAACCTGACCCATGCGGTATCCAGAATGTGAAGCTGCAGACTGTCACTGGCATCTACAAAGACCATAAGGCTGTCCGCTATGGGTACGGTATTGAAGATCTGGATCGTTTCGTGGGAGTTGTCAGTAAAATTACTTTGCAGTGTCAGTGAAGAATCTGCAGGCTGAAGAGAATAATTGACGACGTGCTTGTTGAATTTTAGTGTGAATACCGTGCCGGACTGACGAAAGCTTTGTAGTTCCAGCTCACGGATATTGAGTAGTTGTATGGGTATGTTAAGTTCTGTCACTGAGCTATCCAGTACAAGAGACTCGGCAGAGAATCCATAGCTTTCTGATTTGGACTGATTAGTAAGGTTCTTGTTGTTGTCATCAAAGGCATAAATATGATAGGTGTCGATCTTAATATTTTCAAAGGAGTAAATCCCCTCTGCGTTGGTCTTTGTAAAATATAAGGGAGGCCCACTGAAAATATCCAATGTATCATTGAGGGTATATAAAGCAACGGTGATATTCTCACCGGGCCCATCTGTTAACAGGTTAAATACCTGCCCACTTACCGACATGGAGTCCAGATAGCTTCCGGTTGAAAACGCCAGCTTCAGGTTCTCCGGAGAATTGCCTTCGGTGATGTCTTGTATAGCCTCTCTGAAATTGAAGGTATAAGTGGTGCTATCCGGAAGTGTTTCGTCAAAGGTAATGATGACTTTGTTTTTGCGATATTTTACGGTGTACTCCGCGTCTATTCTTGGTGTAATAATAAGCTGCTCTTTGAAGCTATTAAGCTTAATGGCTTCGTTCATGTCCAGCTCGATCTGCTTGGCTTCTACATTCAATTCGCCCTGCCGGGGACTTGAAGATTCCAGCACGGGAGGTTCTTCATCCTTTGGGCCTCCGGTGGGCTGTGTTTGATTGGCGCAACTGAACAGAATAGACAAGAACAGGATATAAACCTGAGATCTGAAAACTTTAGCCATTGATCATTTACGTTGTATAACGAAAATCAAACTGGAATACTCGGAGTTGTTTTTTTTAGCGTAACTATTTGATTTTAAGCCATTTATGATTGAATTAATATAGCCTTTGACTCCATTTCCAAGGTACTTTTCGCTGAGCAATGATACATAAAATGCATCAAGCTTCATGGGTAGGGTATCCACAATTTTGAATTTATGTTTGGCCAGTAGTTTTTGCATAGTGGATTGATCAAAGTGATACAAATGTCTCGGTACATCATACGCGGCCCAATGCTCCTTGTAGTGGGTGGCATCGAGGCTGTTATGATTGGGAACGGCTACAATAATTGTACCTTTTTTGGCCAGTAGATTCCTTAGTGAGATGAGATAGGCGTTAAGATCTGAAACGTGTTCCAGAACATGCCATAACGTGATGATGTTGTACTTTTCACCTTTTATATCATCAGGGTGCGGGTGAACTTTATTTTGGATATTTGTTTCTGCGAGTTGTCGTGCTCTGGGATCAGGCTCAACACCGGTAACGGACCAACCGGAACGTTGAGCCTCCTTTAGAAAATGTCCGGTACCACAGCCGACATCAAGAAGCTCACCAACCGGTTGATAACGGGCAGGAAGCCGCACCTTGGATCTTAGCGTAAAGTATCGAACAAATTTGTAAAGTAGGTTTACAGGGTTAGTGGCCTTGTTCTGATGGGAAATATAGTCCTGAGACTGATAATATCCAGGTAGACGCTCCGATGTAGGACGTGGATTAGTGAAGAGAAAAGAGCAACTGTTGCATCTGGCTATGGCAAACTTCTCCTGTGACACACTATGATCCTGACAGATCAGGTAATTGCTCAATGAGGTACCTGAACAAACGGGACATTCTGCTAAAGTTTCAAACATGTTATTTTGCGAGATAAACCATTAGTATGGATATGTCGGCGGGGGAAACTCCGCTGATCCTTGAAGCTTGGCCTATGGTTTCCGGCTGTACCTGCTTTAATTTCTGACGTGCTTCTGCAGAAAGGGCAGTGATACTGTCGTAGTCAAAGTTGCTGCGGATCTTTTTGTTTTCCAGCTGCTCCATTTTCAATGCGAGCTGTTTTTCTTTTTCTATATAATTTTCATATTTGACCTGGATCTCCACCTGATCAAGGATATCATCGGAATAGCCAGCAAGATAGTTTTGAAGTTCCGGATTGATATCTTTCAAATGGTGTACGCTTACTTCGGGCCTTTTAATAAGATTGAGCAGAGGTCCTTTCTGTTTGATCATGGCCGTGTTAAGATTTTCAAGACCATCATTAAGATCTTCGGGTACGGCTCTTTTCTGCCGGAGGTCTGACATAAGACGGGCTATATCATTTTTCCTGTCCATCATACGTTCCAGCCGGTGATGAGTGGCGAGCCCAATAGAATGACCTTTTTCTGTGAGGCGAAGATCGGCATTGTCCTGCCTTAGCAGTATCCGGAATTCGGCCCGTGAGGTGAACATTCTGTATGGCTCATCAGTACCTTTATTGATGAGGTCATCAATGAGCACACCTATATAAGCTTCGGAGCGCCTGAGTATAAAACTCTCCTGATCGTTGATCCTGCGGTGGGCATTGATGCCGGCCACGAGTCCCTGGCAGGCGGCTTCCTCATATCCCGTAGTACCGTTGATCTGTCCTGCGAAGTACAGGTTTTCCACGAGCTTTGTTTCGAGAGTCAGGTTAAGCTGAGTTGGCGGAAAGAAATCATACTCTATGGCATAACCGGGTCGGAACATTTTGGCGTTTTCAAAACCCGGTATCTGTGTAAGGGCCTTGTATTGCACATCTTCCGGCAGAGAGGTGGAGAATCCATTAACGTATATTTCTATGGTATTCCAACCTTCGGGCTCTACGAATATCTGATGACGATCACGTTCTGCAAAGCGATTGATCTTGTCTTCTATGGAAGGACAGTAGCGTGGTCCCAGTCCCTGGATACGACCGTTGAACATGGGAGAGCGATCGAATCCGGTTTCCAGTACTTCATGAACAGCGGGATTGGTGTAGGTGATAAAGCAGCTTTTTTGCTCCTGCAGGGGAAGGGTGTCCATGTAGGAAAATTTGCCGGGCTGCTCATCACCCTTCTGTTCTTCCATTTTGGTGTAGTCCAGCGTACGTCCGTCCACTCTGGGTGGTGTACCCGTTTTCATTCTACCCGCTTCAAAGCCAAGAGATATAAGCTGTTCTGTGATACCTGTCGCAGCCTTTTCTCCTGTTCTGCCCCCACCGAACTGCTTTTCACCAATGTGAATGATCCCATTGAGAAAGGTGCCATTGGTAAGCACCACGGCTTTGGCATTGATCTCCAGCCCCATACCGGTGACCACTCCGGTGACTTTGCCATTCTTTATTTTAATGGCGGTGACCATTTCCTGCCAGAAGTCTACGTTAGGTGTATTTTCCAGCGCCATTCGCCATTCTTCAGCAAAGCGCATACGATCATTTTGGGTTCGCGGGCTCCACATCGCAGGTCCTTTTGATTTGTTCAGCATCCTGAACTGGATCATGGATTTGTCGGAAATGATGCCGGACATTCCACCCAGCGCATCGATCTCTCTTACAATTTGTCCCTTGGCCACGCCACCCATTGCCGGATTGCAGGACATTTGTGCGATGGTATTCATGTTCATAGTCACCAGCAAAACCCTGGAACCCATTTGTGCAGCGGCATGTGCAGCTTCGCATCCTGCGTGCCCCGCTCCTACTACTATTATATCGTACTCCTGAAACATTTTAATTCGAACTTACAAGGTGTTCCACGTGAAACATTTGTGATTGACGATTGTATGATTGACGATTTTAGATTCTGCCAATCAATCGTCAATCATAAATCCCAAAATCTAAAATCGAAATGTTTCACGTGGAACATTTCTAACATTCCGCTATCAGGGATTGTTCCTGAAAGGCCGCAAAGATAAGCAAGCTTCTTCTTTTTTGCGCATAAGACTTTTTTCTCTATCTGTCTTATCCCTATACCCCATTAAATGAAGTACACCATGTATCATTACGCGATGCAGTTCCGTATCAAATTCCACACTGAGACCATTTGCATTATCCTGCACTCTTTCAATGCTTATAAAAATATCTCCTTCCAAAACATGATCTTCCTCCGACTGATCAAATGTGATGATATCCGTATAGGTATCGTGCTGCAGCCAGGTTACATTCATCGTGTGCAGATGATTATCCGAGCAGAAAATGAAATTTAGCTCCCCAGGCGTATAGCCTTCATGGGCAACTACCCGGGTGATCCAGTCAGAGGTTTGCTTTTCATCAGGAAGGCGAAAATCTACATCTTCCTGATGAAAATGAAGAGGGGGCATTTTAATTGATATAGAAATTGAGCTCTACTACTTTACCATCCTGCTTGAAAGCCACTTCATCACAAAGGTGTTTCATTAAAAAAATACCACGGCCACCGGGCTTTTTGAGATTTTCAGGAGCGGTAGGATCCGGCAGGTTTTGGTAGTCAAATCCGGTACCTTCATCTGAAACGGTGAACTTTATCTGGCTGTCTTCAAGGGTAAGGGCGAGCGCTACGTTTTTTGACTTGTCATTGCGGTTACCGTGATGAATGGCGTTGTTCACCGCTTCGGTTACTGCAATCATAATGTTGCCATAGATATCGTCATCCAGCTTAAACTTCTCTTTGGCATTATCAATGAAGCTTTCTATCATTCTGATATTCTCAGCAAGTGACGGTATTTGTATCTTGATACTATTCATTCTGATTAATTGGTAGCGTCGTTTCCTATTCTTTTGAAGTATTCATTAACTTCTTTTCTGTAGTACGGATAAAGTTTCGGAGGTATGGTTTTCAGGAGCTCTATCTCCTGTTCCCTTAATCGGAAGTATTCTTCAAAGGCCCTGGGTACCTGCTTTTCATAATCCCTTGCGGTTTCA
Source organism: Flammeovirgaceae bacterium BBD 1991-12 (assembly GCA_001657315.1). Classification (GTDB taxonomy): domain Bacteria; phylum Bacteroidota; class Bacteroidia; order Cytophagales; family Cyclobacteriaceae; genus Fulvivirga. Next base: position 28,791 of record LYSV01000021.1, read on the forward strand.
CCCTTCCGCTCTTCATCCTTTTCCCTTTCCCGCAGCGCATCTTCTGCCTCCAGCAGCCTGGTGAGGATCTCCTTCTGACGCCTGATGGTCTCCTGGGTTATCTGCTTGTTCACCAGATCTATTTCCGTTTCTTCCATCTTTTCTATCACGCCATCCCCGGGCTTTTGACCATTATCACCCTCCCCGTACTTTTCCTGCATCTCCTGTAGTGCCTGTCTTATCCGTTCCTGTTCGGCTGCTAATTTAGCCAACTCTTCTGAAAGCTGCCTCCCCGATTTGCCACTCTCTTTCAATTCCTGTATCTGCTGATTCAGCTGTTGCTGCAATTCACCCAGAGAAGGGGTCTTTTGTTTGCCTTCCCCTTTTTGTGGCTTGCCCATGGCATCAGCCAGGCTTTCCTGCATTTGCTTGAGTACGTCATCCAGCAGGAGGGCAAGATTGTTCATGGACGTCATGGAAAATTGCTGTTCGGAAACGGCAAGAGGTTTCTTTCTTTCCTTAATGGCATTGACGCTTTTGTCCATGTGATCGTTCATCTCCCCTACCTCCCGGGTGACGAACGATGCAAGAACAAATACGCGATTGGCCAGTGCCAGTAAGCTATCTTCCACGATCTGAGCATCATCCTTAAGCTTGAGTTGCTTTTGAGAAAGCTCCACAAACCTGGGATCACTCTGTTTTACCTGACCAAATTCGTTCATCAACTCTTCCTGATCGAAGGAAAGCTTCAGCAGATTGTTCACAATATCCCTCAGGTCGTCAAGGTTTTCCTGCGTCATGGTGATCTCAGAGTTGCTTTGCATTTGTTGCATCTGCTCCGCCATTTTCTGCATTTGTTCACGGGCCTTTTGCTGTGATTGGGAAGATTTCTTCTTTTTGTTCTGCTCAAGTGATTCCTTGCTTTGCTGCTGCTGTTCCTCCACACTTTCCTGTTCTTCCTCCGTATTGGGCAGTGACTCGGGCTGCTGTAGTTCCTGATTCATTTCTTCCAGTTTCTCCAGCTTTTCCTGAAACTCCTCGAATTTCTCCTGTAGTTCCTCTTGTTCTCCAGCCAGCTCTTCCGAATCCGAATTCTTTTGCTCTGTTTTTTCCTGTAGTTCCTTCTGTTCCTCTATCTGTTCGTTGAGATCATTAATGGATTCATTCAGTTCATGCTCAAACTTCATTCGCTTGAATAGCTCAAGCGTACGCTCCAGCTCTTTCTCCAGATTGTTTTCCTTTTTATTGAGCTGGTCCAGTACATCTTGTATATCTTCTATATTTTGCTGCTCCTCCAGTAATTTTTGTAGTTCTTCGTATAATTTTTTGGTTTCTTCATCCAGCAGGTCGTTCATCAGTTCCTGTAATTGTTGTACCTTCTCTTTTACTCTTTCATTTTGAGGTGTGAATCTTTCCCGCTTCTGATCGGTATTCTGGTTTTGCTGTTTTAGCTCTTCAATGGCTTTGTTGAGTTCTTCTCTCCTTTGCAGAATATCCTTAAGCAGGTTTTCGTCCTGCCAGTTAAGTTCCTTCTTACCTTTTAGCCGGTTTTCTGCTTCTTCAATTTCTTCCTTTAGTTCCTTAGCCTCCTGCAAGGTTTTGTCAATATCATTTTCAGTACGTTTTGTTTCACTGTCTACCTGGTCCCTCAGCTCTTTTTTCGTGGGTATCCTGAAAGTATAGATCCCGGTTTTTGACGACTTTCTTCCGTTTACAGCATCATTATCCCACACCTGCATGTAGTACCTGATCTGATTCCCGTTTTTTACATACAATGAATCAAATTGCCACTGATAGTAGTATCGTTGTGTGTTTTGAGCCTTATTGATAGGGATCTCTGTGGATTCGAACTTTTCGGCGTCTTCTTCAAACCTGTAGAACAGCTTTAGCTGGGTAAGTCCGTAATCATCGGAAATGTCACCGCCGAGGGCAACAAAGCTAAAGAGCGTAGTATCCTGAAAGGCATTTAGTGAGATTTCCGGATATTTATCAGGAATTACGTCGATGTTGTAAATGATGGGCTGTTTGTTCCTGCCGTATTCATTACGAAGGTTGATCGTGTACTGGTCAGATGTTTTGATGGTTTTTTCAAAGGAAAAGACATCATCTCCGGACCGGTCAGGAATGAGACTCTCCGGTTCTGATTCAAAGCGAAGACTCACTTCATCCACAGTAGTGGCACTGAGCTCCCAGCGGACCTTTGTTCCTTCCGGGATCTGGAGATTACCCACATTGCTCAATCGTTCATTCTTTCTGGCAAGGTAGTTCGGATAATCGAGGTATACATTAAAGGTTTTCAATGCAGGCCTGCTGACCACCTTTATACGCCATGAAGCAGATTCAAAACCGGCAGCTTCAAAACCAAGGGTTTTCGAATCCTGGATCTTGCTGAAGGTATATTCATATTTACCGCCCCCCAGTGCTGACATCTTGAATTTTCTGTCCGAACTCAGGAGATAGGCATTTTCAGGGAGGGCCTCACCGGTCAGTTCCAGATGTATGGTAAAATCTTCATTTTTAAATGCCAGCAACTCGTCATTGAGTAAATTGAATTCAAAAGGTGCTACAGGTTTGAAGTCTTCATTGAATTTAATGATCCTGGTGGTGCTCGATGTTATGAAGGTAGGGCTAAAGATCAGCACCACAAGCAGAATAAGAAAAGGTGCTGCCAGATAGCGAATGTAACGGTTATTGTGTTTCAAAGGTACTGCCTCTGCAAATTCTATACCCTCCAGCGCCTTGCTTTTTTGTATGATCCCCGCCTCGATCAGTGAGGGGTCATCCTGTCGTATTCTCTTTAACTGTATGATATTCAGTAACTTATCTCCAATATGAGGAAAAAAAGTACCGATATTTCTGGCTGCTACCTCGTCATTCATGCTGTCATCACTTTTAACAAGCCGGAAGAACGGGGTAATGACATACCTGATGAGAAAGTAGAGCGTGGTGATCACCAGTATCAGCAATAATACCCCCCTGAAAAGTGTATCGAACCTCAGGGAATACTCCAGTGTATTGATGATCAGGAACACACTTAGAATAAAAGTCAGAGAAATGAGGGTGCCTCGAATAGCAAGATTTACAAAATATCTCTTTTTGTACTGTTTAAGCCTGTTGTATATTACTTTTTCCTGATCACTCATAAACCGCTAGCTACTTTAAAGTACTATGTATACGCATTAGGGATATACAGAGTTTGGTATCCATATCATTTTGAAGAATTGCCATAACAATATAAAGAAAAGTGGCTAATGCTCACTCTTTATTTGTAAGTTCAGTTCCTTTTCAAAGTATTCAATAATATGCATTTTCAGTAGTTTTTCCTGCTCCAAAAGATCGAAATGAGGTAGCTTTTTCACCAGCTTCCAGTGCGGCCACCCTTCCTCGTCCAGTCCTTCCAGTTCATAGAACCCTGAAAGGCTCAATACCTTGCATATGGCTATATGCATCAGGTCCTGTTTTTCTTCCTTTGAAAAGACCTTTTTTCCTTTTCCCAGCTCCTGTACTCCTATGAGGAACAGCACAGCATTCAAATCCTTTGGTTTTTTGCCGATCATTGCTTCCAGTTCTGTAAGCAACTCCTGCCATGATCTCTCCAGTGTCAGATCCTTTTTAATCATTTTCCAACTGTTCAAGTTCGTCCCAGTACTCAACCGCTCTTCTCAGATGGGGGATCACTATGGTGCCTCCTACCAGGTTAGCGATAGCAAAGGCCTCGAAGATCTCTTCCCGTGTAAACTTCAGTTCATGGCACTTGCCCAGATGATACTTTACACAGTCATCGCACCTGAGCACCATAGAACAGGCCAGTCCAAGAAGTTCTTTTGTTTTTGTATCCAGCGCACCATCGGCATATGCATTGGTGTCCAGATTGAAAAGTCTTTTGATCACCTTATTGTCAGCAGCCATGATCTTTTCATTCATCTGGCCCCGGTAGTGGTTAAATTCCTCGACTTTATTCATTAACTTACTCGCTTTTACAAAAACAAAGATATCTATTCCTGTCCATGCTATCAGACTTTTTTGCCCTCTTCTTTCCCCGCTTTTGCGCAGCCTGTGATCAGGCCCTTGTTCAGGGAGAGGAGATCATCTGCCTTCAGTGTGACTACAGGATGGCCAGAACTGACAGCCTTTCCGATAATAATAGTTTTGTGGCGAAAAAGTTCTACGGGCGGGTAGAGCTGCAATATGTGTGGGCCTATTATCTGTTTCATAAGAAAGGACGAATCCAAAATCTTATCCACCGGCTAAAGTATGATCAGATGCCTGAAATAGGGGAACTCGTGGGGCGCAAGATGGGGAATGACCTGTTGAAGAAAAGATTTGAGGACCTGCCGGACCTGATCATACCGGTACCCCTGCACAGGATCAAGCTTAGAAAAAGGGGCTATAATCAAAGTGAGCATTTCGGAACAGGCCTGTCTACAACTTTGAAGGTCCCTATGAACGCCAATGCCCTTATTCGTGCAACAAATACCGAAAGTCAAACAAGGAAATCAAGAATGCTGCGGTGGAAGAATGTTCATCAGATATTTAGTGTGCCGGATATGCAAACCGTTCATGGCAGGCGAGTGCTGCTTGTGGATGATGTGATCACCACCGGTTCCACATTGGAATCCTGTGCTTTAACATTGCTGGAGGCCGGAGCCACTTCAGTCTCAGTGGCCGCCATGGCTGCGGCAAGATGATGTTTGTAGTTACTGGTTATTGAGTTACTAAGTTATTAGGGATTAATGTTAAGTCAAGGCACCGGACCAAAAGAAGATAACAATCAATCGCAATTACCTAATAACCAATAACTTAATAACCCTTACACGTAGTCTTCTCTTCTGGGATTAAACACATCAAGTATCCGGCAATAGGTGAGCGCTTTGCCGGAATGCGGTACGTTGGAAGGTAATACGACTATATCACCTGCTTTGCATAATCTAACCTCTCCGTCCACGGTGAACTCAAACTCTCCCTCCAGTATGTTGGCCACCTGTTCATGTTCATGATGATGTTCCGGTAGAGTGCTACCCGCATGAATATCCCACCATGCGAAGGTCATATTTTCCGAATGAATGAACCTGCCATGGAACCCCGGCATGACCTCTCTTGATTCTACGTCTTTAAGCTGTGTATGATCCACTTTTATTCTGTTTTACTTGCCTTAACCTGCTGCCCTGCCTGATGGATGATCAACCCGGAAGTACTCCCGTCAGAGGTCTCGAATTCAACATCCACCACCATATCCTTCATGAAAAACCTGACGTCCGACTCCGGATAAAGCCTGAACTTCGGCTGTCCGCTGATCTGGGTAAAATAGGCATCCTCCTCTCTCCATACCCTTACTTCCTTTCCCATCAGATCGTATTTACCCACGTGCCTGTCAAATATACCTGCATCCAGTGCAATAGCCTTGCGGTCCGGAAGTTTCGCAGCCCTGAACTCCTGACCACTTTGCTTATGCATAGCGGCAACCACCTTGTCCTGCTCCACCATAAAGTTAATCTCAGCGCTCACAACTTTCCAAAAAAAAGAGTGCTCACCTTTTGGAAAGATCTCATATCCGTTCTGGCCCGTAAGCTGTGCAAACAGATGGTCCCCTTCCCTTGAAATGGTCATGACCCTGCTGCCAGGATATTCATACCGACCGGCATATTTTTCCAATGCCAGTGAATCCATGGCTACCGCTTCATTGACTTCGAGATGCTCTTCAAAAAAGATATCCGTCAACTTCTCCGCAAAAGTGGCGGGAACCACATTTTTTGGAGGAGAGCAGTTGGAAAGAACGATCACCGTACCCTTGATTTCCGGGTAATAGACCAGACAGGAGAGAAATCCATGCAGGCCCCCCGTATGGCCAATGCGGCTGAGTCCCCTGAAATCAGTAATACCCCACCCATAGCCATAGGGATGATCTGAACCGTCATTTAACTTTACCTTCGAATGGGCTTTCATAATGCTTTCCGGGGTAAGTATACTACCACCGAAAAGGGCGCCGTTCCATTTCCTCAGATCTTCAGCAGTGCTGTACATATTACCGGCAGCGCCGGCCCATGTCATCTGCCAGTCAAGTGCGTCTTTGATACTACCGCTGTTTTCCATGGCATAGCCATAGGCTTCGTTGCCGTAGCGTTTATCATTTTCATAAACCCCGGTATTCTTCATGCCTGCGGGCTTGAAAAGATGTTTTGAAAGGAACTTTTCATAGCTCAGGCCTGAAACCTCTTCAATGATATGACCGAGCATAAAATAAGCGGAATTATTGTACTTCCATTCTGCGCCGGGGTCGAAGTTATAGCCGAGCTCACGGATCTCGCCGACCAGTTGCGGGGTTTTTACAGGGCTCGTAACGCGTTCGGTAAAATCAGGCTGGTCGGTATAGCTCTTGATACCACTCGTGTGGGTCAGCAGATGATGGATCGTGACCTGATCACCCCTGGGAAAGTCCGGAATGAACTTAGTCAGCGGATCACTAAGGTCTATCTTTTTCATTTCCACGAGTTTGAGGATAGCAGCAGCTGTGAACTGCTTGGTCACTGATCCGATCCGGAAAATGGTCTGATTATCCACAGGCCTCCTGCTTTCTGTGTCGGCATATCCCGCCTGTCGGTTGTAGAGGATCTCATCTCCCCTGGTCACCATCACGGATAAACCATGCTCACCCAATGGTATAGCCTTTCTCACCAGAGAGTCAGCCTTATGAATGGCCTCCTGTCCATAACCTGATATAAAAAGCGCAACCATCAGGACCATTACCTTTCCGTACCGGATCATTAATTTTTTGGTTTTTGTTAAAAATCAAACATGCGGGGTCATCCCGTTTCTTAGCCTTATGAATTTGCTTAAATAATGAGTAAAGTCCTATTCTCTTTTGGTTTTCTTTCTGATCGTTCGGGCCTATTCATTTAGACCCCTGTTATCCTCATAAGGTTGCCTGCCGAAAGTACTTCACATCAACGAGGGTCACGGGATCCTACAAAAAATCATGGGTGGTTCTGACACCGCCATATTTTTACAACCCCAAAAGAGAAAATATGATTATCTTCAGACCATGAGGCTCATCCCGCATCCTGTTCTGTGCAATTACTACGTCACCTACCGGTGCAATGCCAAATGTGGATTTTGTGACATTTGGGAGAAACCTTCGCCATATGCTGATCCTGGCACAGTAGCCATTAACCTGAGGCATCTTAAAAAACTGGGTGTGAAAGTAATTGATTTTACGGGCGGTGAGCCTTTGCTGCACCGGCAGATCGATACACTGCTGGGTCTGGCGAAAGAAAAGGGCTTCCTCACTACCCTTACCACAAACTGTCTCCTGTATCCCAAATGGGCTGAAAAGCTGAAAGGAAAGATCGACATGTTGCACTTTTCCCTGGATTCAGCCTATAAAAGTGAACATGACCGTTCCAGAGGAGTGGCCTGTTTTGATTTTGTCATGGAATCTATTGACATAGCAGGGTCACTCGGAGAAAGACCGGATATTCTCTTTACGGTATTTGAGCATAACATGGATCAAATAGAAGCCGTGTACGAAAATATATGCCTGCCCAATGACCTGGTGCTGATCCTTAATCCTGTTTTTGATTATAACAGTGTAAACACAGGCCCGTCACTTTCTAAGGAGAGCCTTGATAAACTGACCCATTGGGGCAAAAAGACCGGAATTTATCTGAATGAAGCATTTATTCAATTGAGAAAGGATGGAGGAAACCATGTGACCCATCCGGTATGTAAGGCAGGTAGTTCCACTATCGTAATTTCACCGGAAAATAAGCTCGTACTCCCTTGTTATCATCTCGGGCTTCGTGAATTCAATATCGACAATGATCTGGAAAACCTGTACCATTCAGAAGAGGTACGCAAGCTGATTGCTCTGGAGGGTCGCCTGCCGGAGTGTGAAGGTTGTACGATTAACTGTTACATGCAGCCCTCATTTGCTGTGGAAATGAATAGGTACTGGTGGAAGGCCCTGCCCAGCACCATCAAATACAACCGGATTAAGGGAACGTGGAAAAATATGCTAAAAACTTAGGAATAATTTATCCGGCAAAACGCATAGCACACCGGTTAACTATAAAAGTTGTATGAACCCATGCTCTGTGTGCCACATCCGTTGTACAATTAAAACATTATCTTAGCCGTCAGAAAAACCATGGATCAAAAACCTTCCAATGAGCTCTCCCCGGATCATACCGTCCTCCAGCAGCTCGTAACCATGAAAATGCCATTTGGGAAATACAAAGGCACACTACTTTGTGATCTGCCGCTGTATTATCTGGAATGGTTCCAAAGAAGCGGATTTCCAAAGGGGAAAATAGGTATGTTGCTGTCCACGATCTATGAAATACGCATCAATGGCCTGATGTATTTACTGGAACCTCTTAAAAAATCATTCAAAGACAGATAAGAAACACCAAGGCACATATTTCATTCCACATCGTAATCATCAGCTTACCTCTCAAATAAAATTGGGATTATATTTTGCATACCCTAACTAACTTGCCACTATAACCTAAAGAAGACAATATGATTTCCCGGGCATTAAAAATTTCATTTTCTTTTATTGTTATTTCAACTTCGCTTTTTGCTCAAAAGAGACCGGTAGCGCATGATGACTTTGATCAATGGAACCGGATCCGAAGTGAGAAGATATCCAGCGATGGTAAAGTTGTTGTCTATCATCTTACTCCCGGTAAAGGTGATGTTACCATGAACATTGTCACTACCGATGGCAATCAGGTCACCTCATTACCAAGGTCTGAAGGTTCAAGGATCTCGTGGGATTCGCGTTATGTGATCTTCAGAATAAAGCCGGCGATGGATTCACTAAATGCCCTCAGGCGTAAGAAGGTGAAGGAGAAGAAACTCCCCAAAGACACACTCGGCATCTATGATCTGACCAATAACAGCCTGCAGAAAATTGCCCGTGTAAAAGGTTTTAAGGTACCGGAAAAGTGGAGCGGCTACATAGCATATCAGCTGGAGGAGAAACTCGTCCAAAAGGACACTACAAAAAAGAAGGAAGAGCCCAATAAATCAGAAAAACCCAAAAAGAAAAAAAAGAAAGAAAAAAAGGTAGGCAAGGAAAACGGCTATCATCTGGTAGTCCGCAATCTGTCGACTCAGGCGCAGGACACTTTTAAATATGTACGGGAATATGTTTTTGCCGAGGAAGGAAAAGCCATGCTCTTTACTACTACCGGTACAGACAGTACGGTGATGCCCGGGGTATACCATTATGACTTTGATCAGAGATCGATTACTCCACTGACCCGCTCCAAAGGGAAATACAATCAACTGGCCTTATCTAAAGACGGAAAGCAGGCGGGCTTTCTTGCCGATCTTGACACCACAAAGGCGCTGGTCAGAAATGTCGGGCTTAGATACTGGAGGGCAGGTATGGATTCAGCACAGGTCAAGGCAGATAACAGCACTTCATCACTACCGGAGGGCTGGGTAGTGAACAGCCATGGCAACCTGTCTTTTTCTGACAACGGCGAACGGCTGCTTTTTGGAGCATCGCCACAACCTGTTGTCAAGGATACCACACTCCTGCCGGAGGAGATCATCAAAGTGGAGATCTGGAACTATCAGAACGGCCGGCTGCATACACAACAAAATGCGGAACTGGATGAGGACCAGAAGAAAACCTACCTGGCCACCATGGATACTGATGATTTTGAGGTCAGGCAGTTGGGAAGCGCTGAGATCCACAATGTAAGAACGGCCGACGAGGGAAATGCGGATCATGCCCTCGGTACATCCAATCTGGCCTATCAGAAATATATCTCATGGGAAGGGTCCCCACGGCACAATGATTTTTACTATATCAATATGAATACAGGTGAGCGCCGGCTCATTGTCAGGGATGTAAGAGGTACGGGCAGTATTTCTGCAGAGGGTAAGTATTCCTACTGGTACAATGCCATGGACTCCGCCTGGTATACCTATAACCACACTACCGCAAAAACACATGCAGTCACCAGCTCCATACCTACATCCATGGCCAATGAGCGCAACGATACTCCTAATCTGCCTTCTTCCTATGGTTTGGCAGGATGGACGGAAGGTGATGAGCATATACTGATCTACGACCGCTATGATATCTGGCAGGTGGACCCGGATAACAGTTCAGCCCCGGTCAATCTCACGAACGGTCGCAGCAAAAAAATGCGATACAGATACCTGGACCTCGACCGGGAGAAAGAAGCGATCAGTTACAAGACCTTGCTTTTAAGTGCCTTCAATGAAACAACACGCGACGCCGGGTACTTTGAACTGAAGCCCGGTAGATCCTTAAAAGAACTGATCTACGATGGTCACCGGTATTCACGACCGATGAAAGCCGAAAACAGTGATCAACTGCTTTTTACAAAGCAAAACCATCAGGTATTTCCTGACCTGCTTTCGGTGGATCTTTCGTTCAAAAAGATTATTTCGCTAAGTGATGCCAATCCTCACAAAAAGGATTTTTTATGGAGCAATGTAGAGCTGTACAAATGGACCTCGCTGGACGGCATAGAGCTGGACGGTCTGTTGTACAAACCGGAGAATTTCGACCCTGGCAAAAAATATCCGATGATCACCTATTTCTACGAACGTAATTCAGACAACTTACATCGTCACTGGGGGGCTGTACCGATCAGGTCAGTTGTCAATCCTGCTTTTTATGCCAGTAACGGGTATATCATTTTTATCCCGGATATTGTATACCGCACGGGCTATCCGGGAGAGAGCTGCTACAATGCTGTGATCCCTGGCGTGACGCAGTTGATCAGTGAAGGTTTTGTTGATGAAGACAGGATTGGTGTGCAGGGTCATAGCTGGGGAGGATATCAGGCAGCCTACCTGGTCACCAAGACCAATATTTTCGCAGCGGCGGAAGCTGGCGCCCCGGTGGCCAACATGATCAGCGCTTACGGAGGTATCCGCTGGTGGACGGGTTTGAGCAGAATGTTCCAGTATGAGCACACGCAAAGCAGGATTGGTGGCACCCTGTGGGAGTATCCATTAAGGTACATCGAGAACTCTCCTATTTTCTTTGTTGACAAGATCCAGACGCCGCTACTGCTCATGCACAATGATGAGGACGGCCATGTGCCCTGGTACCAGGGGATAGAGTTCTATGTAGCGCTTAGGAGGCTGGGTAAACCCGCATGGATGCTCAACTACAATGGGGAACCGCACTGGCCTACGAAATGGGAAAATATTCGTGATTTCAATATACGAATGCACCAGTTCTTTGACCATTATTTAAAGGATCAGCCCATGCCCAAATGGATGGCGGAGGGCATACCTGCCATCCAAAAGGGGATTGACAAGGGCTATGAGCTGATGAAGGAATAAGAACTCCAAGCTGGTTACGAAATCCCGGCACTTGGTGATAAATTATCCCGCCAACCAAACCTATAAGATACCAGGGAACAACAATGAAAAACACAATTGCGATTCTTACTCTTTTATTGACGGCTTGCACGACCAGCATTAAAGTAGAAGAGAGCGCGCCGGAAGAAAATGAAGTTCATACGCTGCTGGACGATTGGCACAAGGCTGCTTCTGAAGCTAATTTTGAGCGGTACTTTGGCTATTTTGAAAATGACAGCTCGATCTTCATGGGTACCGACGCTAAGGAGCGATGGACCATAGCAGAGTTCAAACCATGGAGCAAGCCCTACTTTGATCGGGGTAAGGCATGGAGCTTTACCGCGGAGGAACGTTTTGTATATTTTTCAGAAGATGGTAAGACAGCCTGGTTTGATGAGGTGCTGAACACTCCAAACCTTGGCCCGTGCAGAGGAACGGGTGTGCTCACCCACACCACCGAAGGCTGGAGGATCGCTCACTACAATCTCACAGTGCCCGTTCCCAATGAAATCGTACGTGATGTGATGCAGCAGATTGACAGTGTATTGAATCCACCTGTCGATACCACTCAGCTGCAGAATGAATAGGGAAGTTACCAACTTTCCATTTGGCCAATAAAAATACTGTGCGTTCGTTAAGTCACTCTAAAATGACTGTTATGAAAAATCTGGTAATGCTGACATTATCAGCCACTTTGTTCTCATGCTTTGGACAGAATGCCAACCCTGAATTGGTGCAGGCTTCTGGCGAAACAATAGAGTCACGTTTCAGGCCCCCAACGGGTTACAAAAGAGTGGAGACAGCCGAAAACTCATTTGCCGGGTATCTGAGGACGTTACCTTTAAAACCCAATGGCAGCAGCGTATATTATTACAACGGACTACCCAAGATCAATCGTGGTGTATATGTCGCTGTCGTAGACATGGAGCTTGACAAACAGGACCTGCAGCAGTGTGCCGATGCAGTAATGCGGCTGAGGGGCGAATATCTTTACGCCCGGAAGGAATACAATGATCTGCATTTCAATTTCGTGTCGGATGGTAAACCTCGATATTATCAGCAATATGTAAAAGGTGATCATTCCTACACCGCCTTCAGAAAATACATGCGCTATATCTTCTCCTATGCCAACACCCGCTCCCTGCATCAGGAGATGAGAGCAACCGATATTATGAATATGAAAATCGGAGATGTGTTCGTTCAAAAGAAAAATCCTTACGGTCACGCAGTCATAGTGGTGGACATGGCTGTGCACCCTGTATCGGGAAAAAAGGTTTACCTCCTGGCCCAGAGCTATATGCCGGCTCAGGATACGCAGATACTGCTCAATCCCATGAATGATGATCTCAGCCCATGGTATGAGCTCAACGACCAGATGATCAGGACACCTGAATGGACGTTTGAGCCCACGGATCTCAGAAAATTTTAGAAACCACCTCTGATTCAATACCTGCAGTCCAAGGTGTACTAGGAAAATTCTGTTGACGGTTCCTGCATTCTACTCCTTGGGCACACTGATGTGCTTCCCGAAAAACAAGGCATTCAGAAACAGCCTGTTAGTACCGTACCACGTACCCCTGAAATTCGGGTTGTCTGCAAACATTACCACCCGGCCGCGGCCTAAGGGACTCACGATCAATGACGCAGACGGCTTCAGGAAATTGTTCAGATTATCTTTTGTGATAAATCCGTCGATATGTGGATCTGCAGTGTATTTGGCTACGGTGGCGTAAGGGCTTTTGCTGGGCTTTAGCCATACTTCACTGTTGCGATACACCGGTAATTTTCCTCTCGTGAACCCGAAGGCCAGAGGATGGGTAAGATCGAGGTCCACTTCGAAAATAGCTCCACCTACCTCCTTTTTTCCAAGGTTCTCAGGCGCTGTCACATAGGGTAATCGTTTTACTGGCTTGTCCTTTTGATCTTCTTCCTTTTCCTGTTTTTCTTTTGTCACCAGCTCTTCCTTTACCAGCTTTTTCTCAATCGCCCATTTAGAGGCTTCCCGGATAGTGATCAACGTGTTTCCCATGGCTACCCAATCACTAATCTTTTTTCTTTTGATGGAATCCAGCTCGGCATAACTCCCCGAGATCATGACCATAGTGTTATACCTGTTCAGATCAAAACGGTTGAACTGATCCAGGCGTGCCTTTGTGATGGGCATTTTCATTCGTGTATCCAGCAGGTGCCAGACTTCACCGGCTTCATAGGAGGAAGTATTGCCCCCGATCCAAAGCAGGGCTTTGGGTTTTTCCACCGTTCTGAAAGAAAAACTCCCGAGATCAATGCCAGAGGAAGAATAGCCGGTAGCTACCGGTACCACTTCCACCTTCCACGTGGAAGATGCCTGCTGTAGCAAGGCATACAATGAATCCTGCGAAACAGACTGTTTGCTTACCGGCACCATGAGTGTACCGTAGCCATAGCTTCTGCCCTGAATGGCGAAAGGCTTGAAAGCTGATGTTACCCTTGCCCCACCGTTCAGAAGGTGGTGTAGCGCTGCTGAAGCATTGTAATCTTCATAGGGAATGAGGTAGGCATAAGTCGAACGTTCAAATGAAGGAACTTCAACTGTATCGCTCTCTTCGGTGACTTCTGATCCGAGTGAGACCGAACCTGCTACTGCCGCATAAGGTATATTGTAAAAATTGGCAACTGACCAGGCCGAGGCGTCATAGAAAACACTGTCGCGGTATTCATTGTAGGTCTCAAACATGGTCTGTACCATCCTGTACTGGGGTTGGTCGGTAGGTACAAGGTACGATGAGCCCGGCCGGTAAGTCTTTCCGTTACGGGTCATGGATTGCGTAAGGTTATATACCTTTATTCGGTGGATCAGCAGCTTATCCATAAAAGCCTGAGTACGATTCCTGTCTTTTTCATCACCGAATACATAGGCCTTAACAGAGCTCTTGGCTGACCGGCTCATAGAGGATTTGAAAAAATCCTGCTGATAACGGTAAAGCATGTCCTTATTTTCTACAGCGGCCCGGATCGTGGCAAAGCTGGAGACATACTGGTTGCGTATGGTGAATGGGAAAGTAAGTTTGCCCATGGGGGTCTCCTGTAAATGTCCACGTGAACTTGCCTGTTCAAAGAGCAAAGCAAGACCACCCTGTAGATCGGGATAGGAAGATCCATAGCCCGGATACGTTCCGTCAAATACTTCTTTGGTAAAATAAAGTGAACCGATCTTGTCAAGATCTTCCTGAAAATATTCAGCGAATTTGTCATTTAGCTTAGTGTAGTTTTCCGCTGGCATGATAGGATCTTTGGAGGCATTCATCTTCATCGGTTCGAAAAAGTAGGTGCTTGTGCTGCCCATCTCGTGAAAGTCCGTCACTACATTGGGATACCACTGATGGAACCAGTTCAGTTTACCGCGACTTTCCGGGTTGATGGCCAGCAGCCAGTCCCGGTTCAGATCAAACCAGTAGTGGTTGGTCCTGCCACGGGGCCACATTTCCTGATGCTCGGCATCCATAGGATCGGCTACCATAGGATCCGCCCGGTAGGTATTCGCCCATTGTGTATGCCGGTCACGTCCGTCCGGGTTAATGGTTGGGTCAATGAAGATCACCGACTGTTTAAGGTAGTCCACGATCTCATCATTTTGTGATGCCACAAGCGTATAAGCCGTGAGCAGAGCGGCCTCGGAGCCGGAGGGTTCATTCCCATGTACATTATAGCCCAGATTAATGAAAACAGGCAGCCTTGAAAAATCCGACACCGTGCGGGCAGGATCGACCACCTCAAGATGCTTTGCCTTTAGCTGTTGCAGATTCCTGTGATGAGCGGGGTCCGTGACATTCAGTATCACCAATGATCTTAACTCATGGGTCTTGCCATAGTAGGTGATGGTAGCGCGGTCAGAAAGCTCAGCCAGTTTTTCCAGATAAGCCACGATCCGGTCATGACGGGTATGCCAGGAACCTACCGGATATCCCAGAAACTGCTCAGGGCTGGGTATGGCAGGATCGAAAGGGCCTTTGCCTTTTAGAAAGTACTCCTGCGCTAAAGTGGTTGCAGAGACAAAAATTATCAGTAGGAAAGTAGGAAAGGATCTCATAGTACAGGATTGATTCAGGAATTACTGGCAATATTAAAGAATAGCATGATACACGCAACAGTGAAAATGGTATAACCGGAAAGTAGTGTCTTTAGGTGGCCCCCTGAACAACGGAAAATGTTAAACAAATCGGCGGGAAGATGGCTAAAATTCTGCGAAAAGCTGGGTTATAGATGAATCCGGCATGTTGGTATAGACTTCGGGCCACTTTGTAGATGTTATTGGATCAGGTAAAGTGATTTGGTTTTCTTAGTCTGAAATCTAGAAGCCCATCGATCAGTTTTTGCAGAAACTCAAGGCTCAGGCCTTTTACTATGAAAAATCATTTGCTCATTACGCTTATGCTCCTCTTGCTTCGGGTGACGAACGCGCCCGGCCAGGACAAGATCACACTGAATGGCTATATCAGAGATATCAACAATGGGGAAGCTTTGATCGGGGCCACCGTATATATTACCGAGATCCAGGGCGGCACAGCCTCCAATGTTTACGGTTTTTATTCCATCACTCTCCCTCCCGGGGATTATACAGTCGAATACCGATTTATTGGCTATGAGACCCAAAAAAAGAGTATCTCGCTCACCGCTAACCAACGGGAAGACATCGAGCTGGCTCCGGAAAGTCAGCAGCTACAGGAGATCGTGGTCACGGGTGAAATAGACGATGCCAACGTATCGAGTGTGGAAATGAGTACGAACAAGCTGGATATACAGACAATAAAACGTCTGCCCGCCTTTTTGGGAGAGGTGGATGTTATTAAGAGTATTCAACTGCTTCCGGGTGTGAGTACCGTAGGTGAAGGAGCCGCGGGATTCAATGTAAGAGGAGGCGGTGTAGGGCAAAACCTGGTCTTGCTGGACGAGGCGCCTGTCTATAACTCTTCCCATATGCTGGGCTTTTTTTCCGTATTCAATCCCGATGCAGTAAAGGACACCAAACTGTACAAGGGGGCGATTCCGGCGCAATACGGTGGCCGTCTGGCTTCATTGCTGGATGTGCGGATGAAGGAGGGTAACAGCAAGCGTTTTTCGGCATCCGGCGGTATTGGAACCGTTTTCAGCAGGCTGGCCATAGAGGCCCCCATTGTGAAAGACAAGTCGTCATTCATTCTGGCTGGCAGACGTTCCTACATCGATGTGCTTGCCGCACCTCTACTCGATGATACTCAGCTTAACTTTTATGACCTTACTTTTAAGACTAACTACGATCTGAATGAGAACAACAAATTATATCTGTCAGGGTACCTGGGCAGGGATAATTTTGAGTTTGATGAAGATCAGGGGTTTAACTGGGGCAGTCAAACGGCTACCCTGCGGTGGAATCACCTGTTTAACGACCGGTTGTTCTCAAATTTTTCGGCTGTGTACAGCAACTACGATTATGAGCTTTCATTTGCACAGGATGAAAACGACAGCTTTACCTGGGAGTCGCATGTGCAGAATTACATACTGAAATCGGATCTGACCTATTTCATCAATAATCACAATGAAGTGAATTTCGGAGCTCATTTTATCTATTACAGGTTCAAACCCGCCGAAGCCACAGGGTTAAGTGACGGAGAGACCATAGATGTAAGTATAGATGATAAGTTTAACCTTGAATCTGCCGTATATGTAGGTAATAAGCAGGACCTGAGTTCACAATGGTCACTGGAATACGGGCTGCGGTTCTCCGGATTCCAGTACTTTGGTCCGGGTCCGGTTCACACCTATGCGGATGCAGAACCCGGTGAGCGAAGAGACGTGGAAAGCACTGAGGATTTTGAACGGGGCGAGACCATAGCTTCATTCTACTATCCTGAACCGCGCTTTTCCTTCAGGTATCAACTCAACTCCACCAGCTCCATAAAGGGAAGCTACAACCGCATGGTACAGTATATCCATCTTGTTTCCAATACCACCGCCAGCAATCCACTGGACGTATGGGTGCCGTCCTCCAACAACCTCGATCCCCAGATCAGTGATCAGTTCACGCTCGGCTATTTCAGGAACCTGTCCGATAATCAGTATGAGGTTTCGGCAGAGGTGTACTACAGGCCTTCTCGCAATCAGGTAGAATACATCGATGGTGCAGATCTGCTTTTGAATGAATTTCTGGAAGGTGATCTGCTAAGCGGTGATGGAAGAGCGTATGGCCTTGAGCTTCATTTGAAAAAGACAAGAGGAAAATTCAATGGATGGTTGAGCTATACCCTGGGCAGGACGGAACTGCAGGTGGAAGGGATCAACAATGGCGACTGGTACCCCACCCGTTTTGATCAAACGCATAATCTTAAGCTTGTAGGCTTCTACGATCTGTCCCCCCGGGTCTCGCTTTCCGGTACGTTCACTTATGCAACGGGCACGCCATCCACCTACCCTACCGGCGGCTACATCCAGCAGGGCATTCTGGTTCCCTACAATCATGGTGATTCACGTAACAATGTGCGACTCCCTGATTTTCATCGTCTGGACCTTAGCCTGAGGTGGGATATGAAACGTGAGAAGCGTGGTAGGGAAAGAAAGAACAAGGATTATCTCTCCATATCCTTTTATAATGTTTATGCACGTAGAAACGCGTTTTCCATTTATTTCACACAAAGTGACAACCGCAGTGATCCCGGGCAACCGTGGACAGGCGGTTCTACCCGACTTTCGGTCATTGGCTCTATTATACCT
The DNA here is from genome assembly GCA_001657315.1 of Flammeovirgaceae bacterium BBD 1991-12. Taxonomy (GTDB): domain Bacteria; phylum Bacteroidota; class Bacteroidia; order Cytophagales; family Cyclobacteriaceae; genus Fulvivirga. Next base: position 46,851 of record LYSV01000021.1, read on the forward strand.
TCCGTTTCGTATAACTTTCAATTCTGATCATGATGAAAACAAAAGCATGGCTACTTTTTCTTGCCGGGCTGTGTCTGGCCTGCGAGGATGAAATAAATGTGGATCTGGAAGAGGGGGACCCTCTGCTGGTAGTAGATGCCTGGGTGACCAATAAACCGGAGGAGCAGGTAATCCTGCTGTCGCTTACCCAATCCTATTTCGCTGAGGAAACTGCGCCTCCGGTGACAGGTGCCATAGTGAGCCTCTCCGACGACGCAGGTACGCGTTACAGTTTTACAGAAAGAGAGGCCGGCGAATATGTCTGGTCACCTACCGCCACCGTGGCGACCCTCGGGGAGGTCGGCGATAACTATAGACTGTCTGTAGAAACCCGGGAGGGAGAGATATACGAGGCAGAGTCCACCATGAACCGGGTACCCTCCGTGGACAGCGTCACATTCCGGTTTGAAGAAGAGACTCTTTTTTTGCCAGACTCGTGGCTGGCGGAGTTTTGGGCTCGTGATCCCGTGGGCATTGGCGATACCTATTGGATAAGGGCCTTTAAGAATGGTGTGTTCCTGAATTTACCCAGTGATATTACGATTGCCTATGACGCCGGTGTATCGGCCGGGGATGGAGAGACGGATGGAAAAGTGTTTCTGCTGCCCATCAGACGCGGTATCAATCCTGACGTAGAAGACGAGGACGGTGATCAGTTGTCACCCTACGATCCCGGGGATTCTGTTTATGTGGAGATACATTCCATCACCCATGAAGCCTTTGACTATCTTACAGAGCTTTCCATACAGACTGACCGACCCGGAGGCTTTGCTGAGCTCTTTGCCGAGCCATTGGCCAACGTACCGACTAACGTTAGTCATGTCAATGGCAATAAACCTGCTGTGGGATTTTTTAATATAGCCGCGGTAAACGGTAACGGGAGCAGGTTGGAGTGAGGTAAGGGGTCTGACGGTTTCGAACCGTCAGACCTCCAGCACAGCAAAATTTTCAATAATTATTTGGAAACCTTCGCAAGCGTACTTACGTTTGTCCCATCAATTCGATGATCCTCACCAGGAATGTCGATTTATAAAGAAGCGTGGAGAGACAGGCTCATTGAAGCGCTAGCAACCGTCCTGATGTTCAAAATCAGGAAAGGTGCTAATTCCTGATCCCATGATAGCTTGTCAGGGTGGCGGGCAGGGAGAATATAAATTGATGACAATGAAAAGGTCTATTCAACATCAAACAGGTTTATTAGCCGTATTTTCAGGATCACTTATTTCACTTACCAATCTTACCATTCATTTTCGCAGCGCACTGTGCTGTTGTTGTTGCTGATCCACTTCTGAGAACATAGCTCAGAGCAGGGGAAAGAATATCCCACGAGGGAGGGCGAATGCTACGTTCGTTTTGGTACCCCTAAGGCAACTCATGATCCGACAATTTTCGTATTCAGTTCCATTAAAAATTTTAAACATATCAATAACATGTCAAAAGAATTAAAATTCGAGACCCTTCAGCTACACGCAGGGTATGAAAATGTAGAAGAGACCACCCGATCACGGGCGGTACCCATCTACCAAACCACATCCTACACCTTTAAGGATTCCGAACATGGTGCCAACCTGTTCGCGCTGAAGGAATTCGGCAACATCTACACCCGGATCATGAACCCCACTACGGACGTTTTCGAAAAACGTATCGCTGCCCTGGAAGGCGGTGTGGCGGCTCTTGCGCTGGGTTCAGGACAGGCGGCCCAGTTCATTGCGCTGAATAATTTTCTTACCGTGGGTGATAACTTTGTGTCCACCAGCTTTCTGTATGGAGGTACCTACAACCAGTTCAAGGTGGCCTTCAAGAGATTAGGTATAGAAGTAAGGTTCGCGGAAAGTGACAAGGCGGAAGATTTTGAGAAGCGTATTGATGAAAACACCAAGGCCATTTACCTGGAGACCATCGGCAACCCCGAATTCAATGTGCCGGATTTTGATGCTATAGCCGGGCTGGCCAAAAAATACGACATCCCTCTGGTAGTGGACAATACCTTTGGGGCAGCCGGCTATCTTTTCAGGCCCATTGAGCATGGAGCAGCAGTGGTCACAGCTTCAGCCACAAAATGGATCGGCGGCCATGGCACTTCCATAGGCGGCGTAATTGTAGACGGCGGGAACTACAACTGGGGCAACGGTAAATTCCCGCAGTTCACCGAGCCTTCAGAAGGATACCATGGTCTGAATTTCTGGGAGACCTTCGGGTTTGATAATCCTCTCGGACTGCCCAATATAGCCTTTGCTATCCGTGCCAGGGTGGAAGGCCTGAGGGACTTTGGACCGGCGCTCAGCCCCTTTAATTCATTCCTTTTGCTGCAGGGTCTCGAAACGCTGTCTTTACGGGTGCAACGAACGGTGGATAATGCATTGGAGCTGGCTAAATGGCTGGAGGCTCACCCACAAGTAGAGTCCGTGAACTATCCAGGCCTTGAGAGCAGCAGCTATTATGAGCATGCAAAAAAATATCTGAAAAGAGGCTTTGGAGGTGTCTTGTCCTTTGTGATCAGGGGAGGAAAAGAAGAAGCCACCCGCTTTGTGGACAGCCTTACGCTCATAAGTCACCTTGCCAATGTGGGAGATGCCAAAACGCTGATCATCCAGCCTTCGGCCACCACCCATCAACAGCTGAGTGACGAAGAGCAGCGGGCCTCCGGCGTGGTGCCGAACCTGCTCAGAATTTCTCTGGGTATTGAGCATATCGATGACATAAAAGCGGATCTTGAGAATGCCTTTAACAAAATCAGTACAAGTACTGCCATTGAAGCGTAAGTTGGAGATTTCCAACTACGATCAGGAGTTCAGTCTGGAGGGAGGAGGGTCCCTCCCTGAACTCCAAATTGCGTATACAACATACGGCACATTGTCTCCAGCAAGGGATAATGTGGTATGGGTTTTTCATGCCCTTACGGCCAATTCCGATCCGTTTGAATGGTGGCCGGGACTGGTGGGGGAGAATGACCTGATCAATCCGTCGGATCATTATATTGTATGCGCCAATATGCTGGGCTCCTGCTACGGCAGTACAGGCCCGGATCATATCGACCCTTCCACATCGGAAAAGTACGGATTTGATTTTCCTGCAGTGACCATCAAGGACATGGTCAACGCCCACAAATTGCTAAGGCAGCATCTGAACATAGACAGGATCTACCTGGGTATGGGCGGTTCCATGGGAGGTCAGCAGCTGCTGGAGTGGGCAGCAGGAGAGAATGACCTTTTCGAAAACATCTGCGTGATCGCTACCAATGCCCGGCATTCAGCCTGGGGTATAGCCTTCAATACTGCTCAACGTATGGCCATGGAAGCAGATCCTACTCTTTACTCAAATGGCAAAGGAGCCGGAGAAAAAGGACTGAAGGCTGCCAGAGCCATAGCTATGCTATCCTACAGAAATCAAAACACCTACCGGAGAACACAGACGGATTTTGAGGACAAGACCGACAATTTCAAAGCCAGCAGCTATCAGTACTACCAGGGCGACAAGCTGGTGAAAAGATTTTCCGCACATGCTTACTGGCACCTGAGCAAGGCCATGGACGGGCACAATGTGGGCCGGGGCCGGAAATCCGTGCGACAGGCCTTAAAAGCGATCAACTCAAATACCCTCGTGCTCGGCATAAGAAGCGATATTCTGTTTCCCTTTGCCGAGCAGAAGTTTATAGCAAAAAACATCAGGGGAGCCGTATTCCAGATGGTAGACTCACTATACGGCCACGACGGCTTTTTGATAGAAACGGAAGCCATAGAAAAACATATTGCAGACTTTTTAAACATCCAAAGAGACGATGAGTAAATACAGGATAGGATTATTTGGTTTTGGCTGTGTAGGTCAGGGGTTGTATGAAACCCTTGAAAAAAATATCCAGCTGCCCGCAGACATAGTAAAGATCTGTGTGAAAGATCCGGATAAGGAAAGACCTCTTGCGGCGGATGCTTTCGTATACGATCCGAAAGAGATCCTTAATGATGATACGATCAATCTCGTCGTGGAGCTGATCGATGATGCAGATAAAGCCTTTGATATAGTGCAGGAAGCCCTGAAAAGAGGGAAGCCTGTGGTTAGTGCCAACAAGAAGATGGTAGCGGAAAACCTGGACAGGCTCATTGAGCTGCAGCAAATACACAGGACACCGGTACTATACGAGGGAGCCGTGTGTGGGAGTATTCCTGTTATAAAAACACTTGAAGATTATTATTCCCTGGAGCAGATCAGGGAGATAAAGGGCATATTCAACGGCTCTACCAACTACATCCTCACCAAGGTGATAGAGGAAAATAAGAGCTATGACGAAGCCCTGGAAGCTGCGCAGGCCAACGGTTTTGCAGAGACTGACCCCACGCTGGATGTGGAAGGCTACGATCCCAAGTACAAGCTCAGCATAGTGCTGCAACACGCCTTTGGCATTCATGTACATCCAGACCAGATCTTTAATCAGGGCATTCAGAACATCACCCGCGCTGACATTGCGTTCGCCCGTGAAAGAGGACTGAAAATAAAGTTGCTGGCAAAGGCTACAAGATATGAAGATCGTATATCTGCTTTCGTAGCCCCACATTTTGTAAGCAGGGAAAGCCCGCTGTATCATGTGGAAAATGAGTACAATGCCGTACTCGTTAATGGTGATTTTGCCAATGAACAACTATTGGTGGGGAAAGGCGCCGGCAAGCTACCCACCGGTCTCGCCGTACTTTCCGATGTGGCTTCCATAACACAGGACTATCAATATATACTTAACCGGGAAGCTTCTGACCTTTCCCATTCATCTACCACGGAGGAGGTATATGTTAGCTTTAAAAGTGATGAAACACTTGACTTCAGTATGTTCCATGTGATCTCTGAAAAATACGTAGGACAACAATCCGGATATGTGATAGGTGAAATTGATATTCCCGCCCTGAAGACCCTTCTGAAAGACAGTAGCGCCAATGTAATATTCACCTCAGGGGCAAGGGCAGAAACCGAGATCCACAAACTGACTTATTCTTACGAGATAGGCTAATGTAAACAGGACAATTTCACCTGAGATTATTCAGCCAGAGGGAAACCTTTGAAATTGCTTGCGTAACCGAATGATTACATTTATATTTGTAACCAATCGGTAACATAATATCATGAGAAGAGATGTTTTTCAGGCAATAGCAGATCCGGTCAGAAGAGATATCATCGAGCTTTTGGCTGAGCAAGCTCTTACGGTCAATGCTGTTGCGGAACAATTTAAAGTCAGCCGCCCGGCCATTTCAAAACATTTAAAGATTCTGAAAGAGTGTGGGATCATAGTGATTGACAAACAAGGCAGAGAACGATTTTGCCAGATCCAGCCGGGCAGTCTTATTCCTGCATTTCTGTGGATCGGACAATACCGAAAGCTGTGGGAGCAAAAACTGGATTCCTTTGAAGAATACATAAACAAGTTACACACCAAAACCAAAGAAAATGAAAAACACAAATGAAGCAGACAACCGGACATTGACCTTGAAAAGGACATTCAATGTTCCCCTGAAACTGGTTTGGGAAGCCTGGACTCAGCCTGAACATATTGCTCAGTGGTGGGGACCAAAGGGAATGGAAACCCGGGTGATTGAGCATGACTTTAGCGTTGGAGGTAATTGGAAGTATGCTATGACCATGCCGGATGGCAGCGAGTTCATTGCTGATGGGGTATATACGGAAATTGTGGAATTCGAAAAGATCATTTCATCGGCAAACTTCAAACCCATGACTGAAGGTGTAGAGATACAGGCGCTTTTTGAAGAGGCCGGAGATAAAACCAACTTCATCTTTAACGTTGTCCACCCTACGGAAGAGTATTGCAAGCAACAGGAAGAAATGGGCTTTTACAACGGCTGGGGTTCTGTTTTTGACCGACTAGCCGAATATCTCCAAAAAGAGATCAGCTCCATTGATTGAAGTTTTATTGGCATATTCACATTACTTTTTGCAAAATGACTGAGGCTGTTTTCAGTAGAGACAGCCTTCTGTTTTAAAAACCTGAGTTCGATGTAAAAACGATTCATTCGAAAACGAAAACACGATTTGCGAGGCTTCAGCGTCGGGTTTGCGCTTCGGAAGCCGCGGCAATCTCATTCCTTTAGGGGACTGCCGCGCTTTTCCAACGCTAAACCCCTTCAAAAAGCTCGCAGATCGTTCTTTCTGTTTTTTACATCGAACTTAGGTTAGATCTCCTCTATGTTTGCTGTTAAAGGGTATGAAAGTTTTGCCATCCTACAGACCGGCTTTCGTGTCTATCGGCAGTTTTACGGTAAACCGACTTCCCTCCCCGGGTGTGCTTTCCACCTCAATTGTACCTGTCAGCTCCTCCATGATCTGTTTTACGATAGAGAGGCCAAGGCCTGTGCTGGACTCCCCTTCAGTGGGTTTTGGGGAGAGTTTTTGAAACCGTTTAAAAAGAAGATCCTGTTCCTCAACGGGTATGCCGGGTCCCTCATCCGTAACGATGATGGATGCATAGCGTCTGTTGCAGGAAAGTGCCAGATAAACATTTCTGCTTCGCTCTGTAAACTTGATGGCATTGGTAAGGAGATTGTCAAGGGCCCTGGCCAAAAGGCCTGGCTCGGTGATCGCTTCTATAGGCTCGGCAGGCATATCAAGATGCAAGGTGATCTCTTTTTGAGCCGCCAGCTCTTTGTATATCCGACCGGTTTCGGCTACCAAATGATTGAGATCAGTCCTTTTCTTTTCGTGTGTAACATGCTTTTCGCCATAAAGCAGCAGCAGGTCCGAGATCAGCTCGACGCCCTGATCGGTTGACCGGTTGATCATTTCGGATATCTCCTCCTGCTCCTTTGTAAGCGGGCCACTCATTTTGATAAGACCCATGAGGCTTTTTGCCCTGTTAAAAGGAGCCTTAAGATCGTGTGCTATTACACTGATAAGACTGTCCTTTTCCTCATTAAGCCCTTCCAGTTGCTCATTTTTCAGTTTTAGCTCTTCGTTCTGATTTTCGATCTTTTGCGTGCGGTTCTGTACTTTTCTTTCGAGCGTCAGATTGCTCTCCCGCAGTTCATCAGAAAGGCGGTTCACTTCATTGAAGGCAAAGCTGAACCGCCGGGCGAGTATCATGGCATGAGCAAAGAAGTACAGTCCCAGCCCTACTGCAAAATAGGACCCACTGGCGATAATGTTATTATAAAAGAGCAGATCATTGATCATGGTCACGGTAAGGATGAACAGGCCTGCCATAAAAATCACGGCTTCTATATTCTTCCTGAATGCAGCTTTCAGGAGTACATAAAATACGTACGCCGCTACCATAATGGTGATTACCTGCACGACAGGGATGAGCCAGGAGCTGATCCTCACAGACAGCAGAAGGGTAAGGACACTGGCCAGTATGAAAATGCCTCCAATGATCCTCACCGCCACCAAAGGAAAGTCCTCCTTGAACAGCCCCCGAATAAAAACAGCCATTAGCGCCACTATCACGAAGTAGGTAATGTACTCGATCCTAACCAGTACCCCCCAAGGCAGACCAGGGAAGGTATCCATAAGCACATATTGACCCACGGAAGCTGCCCTTAGTGCAGTCGCGATGCAGATCAGGCCGAAGACTATGGTAAGCGGATTCCTGAATTTGAATATATACAAGCCAAAATGATAGAGCCCCATAAAAAGTATGGTGCCAAATACCAGAAATTCCATTTGGTATTTACGCGTTTTATATTGGTATACCCCATCAGGAGTCCCCAACACCGGGATCTGCCATAATCCTCCCTTTCTGTAGTCAAAATTGGAGATATGGAATACAATATCCACCGTGCCATTATGGTGAGGGAGATGATATATGACATCCCTGTACACCGGTTCGGAGCTTTGCTTCGAATTACCTACCTGCCCTACTTCGCCGATCACCTGATCATTGACAATAAGCCGGCTGGCCGTACCCATGGGTGGGACTTTCAGAGCGAGCTCCCTTATGGAAGGATATAGCAACACCCTCAGGTAATAAGTGGCATACCCGTTGGATGGCATTTTCTCACCTTTCCAGGTGTGGCCTGTCCATGAACCAGGCATTTGAAAATGGACCTTATCCGATACAGCTCTCATCTGCCCTGCACTAAGGAAGGCGCCATAGTAAAACTGCCACTCTGTTTGAAGGTTTATACTACTCAATGAACGATGATCCCTGAGATCGAGAATACCCGAGGCACATAACTCATGTTGTAGAAGCAATAAGAAAGAAATAAAGTAAAAAGTCCTCAGTCAATAAAAGTTTAAATTTTTTAGCAAAATATTTCTATACAAAAATATTTAAACCAAGGTGAAAAACAAACAGGAAGATGTTAAAACATCTATAGCCGCCGGTAAACACATGCTGATCCGCACGAACGGATGCACCGATCCAGGAATATTGGCAGGGTTTGAGGAACTACTACAAAACCTCCGTTAGTGAAGGATGATCAATCTGGAAAAGGGACGATAGTTTTCATCTGTAAACCTTAGCATGTAGCTTCCTTTGGGTAAATGATGCACGTCGAGTTCAAATGTCTCTCCCTGGCGCCTGGCATAGTGCTGAGAAACATTTCTTCCGTCCAGGCTATGGACTTTCACCATTATTTTATTGCACTGGCGCAGGTTGCTACCTTTTATGAACAACTTCCCATTGCCGGGAACAGGATAGACCTTCCAGCCATCATTTGATCCGGGCAGACCGGTTATGGATACTACGCCGGACGCCTGGAGGGAAAACCTGTAGTCCGTGCTACCGGGCTCATTGGTGGAAATCACCACCGTTACTGTTCGCAGACCTTCACCTGTGGGGGTAAAGACTGTAGTGAAGGCAGACTTCGAATTTGCTTCAATGGTAAAGGGAAGATCCTTGTCTATTTCAAATTCGCCCAATGCATCACCGGTGATATAAATGGACCCGATCACCAGTGGGGCATTGCTCAGGTTTTCAATTTCAAATGTAGAAGAGGAGGACATTCCTGGCAGTGCCTCCCCCAGATCCGTATGATCCGACTTATCCGGTGTGTGGTCGTTGTTTATTATGACCTTACCATTTCCGGTAACTCTTATCATGGGATCTGCACCGGGAGCAAATTTCGACAAGGTAACGTTATCCATATAAGGCGGTGCTCCTTCGCCGCTGATACGTGTTCCGCTGCATCCTGATATGTATACCTCTCCTGCGTCATTCAGGGCTATACCCCGGGGACTGTCCTCTTCTGCTTCACCCCACGTAACGAGGTCCTTCAAGGTCCCGTCCTGCTGGTAAACGGCGAAAAAAGCATCCATTTCATCAGGATCGTTACTCGTGGCCTGCTTTCCTCCGAAGTCCACATTTTCACCTGCGAACTGCCCTGCAACATATACCTCACCAAATGAATTGCTGACAACGTCAAAGCCTGATTCTAAACGATCGGTATTTCCCCCTATGGCCTTCACCCAGTCCAGTTGGCCATCAGGAAAGTACCTGGCAAGGAACATGTCTGTTTTTTGACTGCTGATCCTGCCTTTATCCATATTGCCCTGCGGGTCGAAGTCTACTTCAGTCCCTGTGAACAGACCTGTTACATAAACGGCGCCGCTATCATCTGTGGTCACCCCAAAGGCATAATCCCAATCCGCTTGCCCTATGCCATTCACCCATTGCAGCTCACCGTTTTTATCATGCTTGCAAATGAAAATATCCGTAGGGGCTCCAAAATCACCACTCTCTGCGCTGGAAAGCATGTGGGCCGGATCCGTTGAGCCGTGCTTAAAATAGACTTTACTACCGTAAAAGGAACCAACGGTGAACACATTGCCCGCTGCGTCCGCATGGATACTCCATCCACGATTGGATATGGCACTTTTTGTTGAAGTCACCCAGATCAATTTCCCGTTGCTGTTGTACTTTGCGAAGTAGGCGGATCCAAATGATGCCGGAGGTATAAACCGGTCAGGGTTATCGGTAGCTCCGGGATCGAAGTCAACCTCATTGTCTGTAATTCCGGTTATTTCGCCAGTGATATATACATCACCATTTTTATCTACATAAAGGTCACCGGCATGATCGGTAAAAAGATCACCTACAACCTTACCCCACAACAACCGGCCTTCACCGGAGTATTTCATAAGAAAAATATCCTGAGTATCCATCCAATCGATTTGAGAGGAAAACAAGGAGGCCTGGTCGTTGTCAGGATCAAAATCAACGTCTATTCCGCTAAAATTACCGAACACAAATATGTTACCCTCACTGTCGATACCTACAGACCGTGCCTCATCATTCCACTCCGCCCCTATTTTCTTAACCCAGAGCAGCTGGTTATCATGCGTATACTTTGCAATAAAAATATCGCTTTGCTCCACGCTACTGTAGCTGACACCTCCAAAATCGGCGTTTTGTCCCTGGAAGCTCCCTACTATTACCACGTTTCCCTCATGGTCTACCGCTACATCACGGCCATAGGTGCGCAACTCTCCGGCAATATCTCTTTGCCAATCCATCAAAAAATGCTGTGCACTGGCCATGGGAGAAAAAAAGACAAGTAAAACCAACCAATGTGAGATCTGCGAAAATGTAGTTTTCATTTTTGTAGGGGTGTAGTGTAACTTAAATCAGGATTTTGTATCAGTGCATTTTAAACAAATTTAGTGCCGTAATTTCCGGTCATCATAACCGTTTGTTATTTTTCATTCTTTCTTCAGGATCCTTCGGATATCATTGGCACGCTCCATTGACCGGATCATTTCACCACCGTCATGTGAATCAATGAGCTTTTTGAATTCCTGCAAATGGCTGATGTATTCTTCCAGCGCCAGAGAAATATGGCGGGAATTCTGGAGGAAAATAGGAGCCCACATTTCCGGTGAGCTCATGGCCAGCCGTACTGTAGACTGGAAGCCACTACCGGCCAGGTTAAAGATATTCTTCTCGTTTTTTTCTATGTCCAGAACAGTAAGCCCCAGCATGAAGGAAGATACATGCGACAGATGCGAAATATAGGCCGTGTGCATATCGTGTGATCGTGCGTCCATTTTTATGGTCTCCATTTCCAGGTCGGTAAAGATATCTGCGGCTGTCCTGAGGGCAGAGGCGCTGGAATGCCCCGCTTCACACAAAATGTTGATCTTGCCACTGTACAGGCCGGCAATGGCAGCGGCAGGTCCGGTATTTTCGGTACCGGCCATGGGGTGGGCGGCTACGTATTGTCCCCGTTTGGGATGTTGCCGTACCGAATTGCAGATCCTTTCTTTCGTGCTGCCGAAGTCCATCACCACCTGATCCGGGCTTAACTGATCAAGAACAGTGGGCAGAAGCTGCTCGATAGCATCCACGGGTACTGTCAAAAGAATGACATCCGCCTCTTCCATGGCCTGTTCCAGCGTCAAGCATCTGGATACCAGCCCTCTGGTTACAGCCTCCCGGCAATGCTGCGGATTATGATCCACCCCGATAAAGCTGTATTGTGAGCTTTTTTGCTTCAGCGATAAGGATAACGATCCTCCCATGAGTCCGAGGCCTACGATTGCGATATTCATATGATTTGAATTATTTCACGAGGTATGTTTTGATCCTTGCCAGGGCATCCGCCAGAACATCTTCTTCCGAGCATAGAGAAATGCGCACATAACGCCGCCCCTTTGATCCGAATATGAATCCAGGAGTGATGAAAACGCCTGCTTCATGGATGAGTTCATCGATCCATTTTTCTACACTGTGAATATGGGGAGGTGCCTTGCCCCAGACGAACATCCCTCCCTGAGCAGAATTAAGGTCGCATCCGAGCAGTCTCAGGATCTCCATAGCTACCTTTCTACGTTCAGCATACCGGTTGCTCAGCCCCTGAAACCATGTCTGTCCCAGACTTAATGCTTTGGTGGCGGCCTTTTGTACCGGCATGAACATGCCGGAGTCCATATTGCTTTTTACTTTTAGAACGGTTTGTATGTAGTCGCTCTCTCCGGATACCCATCCTATCCTCCAGCCCGCCATATTATGGGATTTACTCATGGAGTTCAGTTCAAGGCATACTCCTCTTGCTCCTTCGATCTGGAATATACTTTGCTTCCTGCCCTCAAAGAGCATGCTGTAGGGATTATCATTGACGATCAGAAATCTGTGCTGCCGGGCCAGATCGATCACGGCTTTGAATTGCTCCATGGAACCTTTCATTCCGGTGGGCATATTGGGATAGTTCAGCCACATCAGTTTTACCTCGTCCAGAGGCAGGGTTTTCAAATGTTCCAGATCAATGATCCAATCACGTGTGTCGTCCAGATAGTACGTGACTGTTTCGGCCTGCACAAGATTGCTGACTGCCGCATAGGTGGGATACCCGGGGTCCGGCACCAGTACCTTGTCCCCTGGGTTTAAAAAGGCCATGGAAATATGCATGATGCCTTCCTTTGATCCGATCAGCGGCAGGATCTCGGAAGAAGGATCAAATTGTACGTCGTACATTTCCTCTAACCAGTGAGAGATAGCTTTTCGTAGCTCCGGCAGGCCGGTATAGCTCTGGTAGCCATGGGACGCCGGCTGTCGGGCCCATTGATCCAGCTCTTCCACTACTTCATCTGCCGGTGACAGGTCAGGGCTTCCTATACCCAGGTTTATAATATCTTTACCCTGCGCGCGAAGGCCTGCCAGCTCCCTGAGTTTGGAAGAAAAATAATATTCTGCTACAGACAGTAGCCTCTCCGCCGGATTGATTATCATGAGCCGAAAATAACCAAAACCGGTAACAGACGGATAGCCAGGGGCTAAAATTTAAAAGAACACTGTAGATGTTTTAAACTTTTGATCAATATATTTGTATTGCTTATAAGAGAAATAGTTTGAAGGAAATTTAAGAATTCAATGAGCACCGTAATAATTACGTCGATAGTAGCATTTACGCTTATCATTTTGCTATTGGTATTTGTTCTGCTGTTTGCACAGTCCAAATTGGTACAGTCCGGGCCGGTTAAGATAATTGTGAATGGAGACACCGAAAATCCCATAGTCACAACTGCGGGATCCACCTTGCTCTCCACGCTGTCAGCACAGAAGATGTTCCTTCCATCCGCATGCGGTGGTGGAGGTACCTGTGCCATGTGCAAGTGTGTGGTAGAAACCGGTGGCGGGGAAGTATTGCCCACAGAGGTAGGCCACCTGAGCAGAACGGAACAGAAGGAGAAGGTTAGACTCTCCTGCCAGGTGAAGGTAAAGCAGGATATGGAAATAAAGGTTCCCGAGGAGATCTTCGGAATCAAAAAATGGGAATGCGAGGTGGTATCCAACTACAACGTATCTACTTTCATTAAGGAATTTGTCATGAGGCTGCCGGAGGGCGAAACGATGGATTTCGAGGCCGGTGGTTATATTCAGATCGATGTTCCTCCCATTGAGGTAAAATTCAATGACATGGACATTACTCCCAAGCCTGAGCTGGGTCACCCGGATGATGTATTCCAGTCAGACTGGGATAATTTCAAGCTTTGGGATCTGGTCATGAAAAACGATGAGCCTATCTTCCGGGCATACTCAATGGCCAATCATCCGGCGGAAGGGGATATCGTGATGCTGAACATTCGTATCGCCACTCCACCTTGGGACAGGGACGCTGGCAAGTGGATGGATGTGAATCCTGGTATATGTTCTTCGTATGTATTCTCCAGAAAGCCCGGTGATAAGGTAACTATATCCGGTCCCTATGGCGAATTTGAGATCAACTATACAGACAGAGAGATGGTATACATCGGTGGAGGAGCAGGAATGGCACCGCTAAGAGCGCAGATATTTCATCTGTTCCATACCATGAAGACAGGTCGCAAGGTCTCTTACTGGTATGGTGGACGGTCTAAAAAAGAATTGTTCTATGTGAACCACTTCAGGAAGATCGAAAAGGACTTCCCGAACTTCAAGTTTCACATAGCGCTTTCGGAGCCGCTGGAAGATGACAACTGGAAAGAAAAGAAAAGCCTGGATGACGAAGAGGCCGATGGCTATCTCGGGTTCATCCACAAAGCATTGTATGATAATTATCTGAAAAGCCACGAAGATCCGGAAGAGGTGGAATACTACCTTTGTGGTCCGCCCCTGATGAATGCGGCGGTGCTGAATATGCTGGATGAAATGGGCATACCTCCGGAAAATATACGATTTGATGATTTTGGAGGATAGCAAGAACTTATTATGATAAAAACCCTGACGGTCACCGTCAGGGTTTTTTTGTTTTCTGTTTTTTGTGAAAAGGGTAATTTTATACGTATGGATCTAAAAATATTTTTCTCTCCACTTGACGAAGAGCTCGTTACCGGCGTAAAAAGCAACAATAGTTTTTTCAGGAATATTAAGGCCAATGTTGACAGTATGCCCGATTATAAACAGGCTGACATTGCGCTTGTGGGAGTAGGGAAAGGGAAAAATACAAATGGTACAGAGGTAATCGAAGGCCACGATGTGATCAGGAAGAAGCTTTTCTCCCTGAAAAAGGGATATGGCGCCTATAAAATAGCAGACCTGGGCAACATAAGACCCGGTATGGATCCTGATGAAACCCACGGACGGGTCAAGGAGGTATGCAGGATCCTCATGGAAAACAATGTTCTCCCCATACTGATTGGAGGCTCCCATGATCTTGACTACGCTCAGTTCCAGGCCTATGAAGATATGGATAAGCTGATCAGCCTGCTCAACGTAGATGCCTTCCTGGATATGGAGGAGGAAGCCGGCACTGCGGCAAACCGGCAGCACATCCACAAAATACTCCTGCACGAGCCCAACTATTTGTTCAATTACAGCCACCTGGCCTATCAGAGCTATCTCATTGATCAGACAGCGATCAACATTCTGGAGAAACTTTATTTTGAGGCCTACCGGGTAGGTCATCTGAGGTCCAATATTTCCGAAATGGAACCCATCATCCGAAATGCAGATATGCTATCCTTTGATGTCACGGCGATCAAGTCAAGTGATGCCCCGGGCTCCGCAAATGCTCAGCCTTTTGGCCTTACCGGGGAAGAAGCCTGCCAGATCTGCTGGTATGCCGGACTTAATGAAAAGCTGAGCTCCGCCGGGTTTTATGAATACGATCCTGCTTTTGACGATGGCTCAGAAAAAACGGCCTCAGTGGTTGCTACTATGATCTGGTATTTTATAGAGGGATACTATCACCGCAAAAACGAACAGAATTTCAAAACGAATGACTACATGAAATTCGTAGTTTCCATGCCTGCCGAACCCGAGACCCTGTCCTTTTACAAAAGCAAGCTGAGTGAAAAATGGTGGATGGAAGTACCCTTTCCCGAAGGCAGGGAGCGCTATGCCAGGAACTGTATTATTCCCTGTAGCTATTCTGATTATCAGATGGCTACGAAAGGGGAGCTCCCGGAGCGGTATGTAAATACCCATGCCCGGCTTATTTAACAAAACGAGTGTCATCACCGTTTATCTTATCATGAAAAGCATCTGCTATTTTTTTCTGATTACTGTTTTTCTCAGCTGCAATTCAGCGCCCGATGATAGTCAGACCATTATTGACAGGGCAATTGCCCTGGCCGGAGGAGAGAACTATGATAATACCGAAGTAGAGTTTCAGTTTCGCGATCGTGAGTACGGCTACAAAAGAGAAGGAGGACGGTTTGAGTATGTGCGGCTTTTTAAGGACTCATCCAGCGTGATCCGCGATGTGGTCAGCAATGGCGGTTTTATGCGAGAGATAGATGGATTGAAAGTGGATGTGGTAGACTCCATGGCCCGCAAATATCTGAATTCCGTGAACTCCGTCATCTATTTTGCCATGCTGCCCTATGGTCTCAATGATGCTGCAGTTAACAAGACCTACCTTGGCAAAAAGACCATTGACGATAAAGAATACCACAAGATCAGGGTCACTTTTGATCAGGAGGGTGGAGGGGACGACTTTGAGGATGTCTTTATCTACTGGATTGGAACGGAAGATCAGAAGATCGGCTATCTTGCCTACGAGTTCCATGTGGATGGTGGTGGCATTAGGTTCAGGAAGGCCTATAATGAGCGTTATGTCGGCGGCATCCGCTTTGTAGATTATATCAATTACAAGCCGGCTGCAGGGCAGCCTGTGGAGGGCACAGATGACGCTTACACCAGCGGTGAACTGGAGGAGCTCTCCAAAATTGAACTGAAGGATATAAAGGTGAACAGGCTTTGATGCATATTTTCCCCAGAGCGCTACCCTCTTGAATTGGCTTTGGACCTTGTGAGTGTCAGGGAATCATGGACTTGATCCGAGTGAAGTTGATGTTTCCCATGACCAGTGTCAGGTAGTTCTGCGGAGGTCCATTATCTTTTTTAACGTATACACCAAAAAAGGTATGGCCAGCAATTGGATCAAAAGAATTTTTACCATGTCATTGGGCAATTCAATACTCATGGCCCTGTCCAGTGCACTCCAGAGGTTGTTCAGCCCGATCAGTAAAAGTATTTCCAGTACCACAAAGCTGAGTATATTGAGCCATTTTGAGTTTATGTGATCCCCAAGCAGGGCAGGATCATTGGTTTTGATGATCAGTACTACCCCAACTATCGGCAGTATCAGGCCATTTAAGGCCTGAGCTGCCAGGATCACGGGCAGGGGCTTCGCTTCCAGTAGTCCAAAGATCATTCCGGTAATTAATACAACCATCCAGCCCAGCCGGTAGAGTATGACACGGTGTGTATTGTTTTTGTGTATGAAAAGGTCTTGGCTTATGACAGCGGCTGCCAGTGGTGAAGTGATGGAGGAGGTCAATCCGGCAGCAAAAAGACCGGATCCCATCAGTATGTACGCCCACGGCCCCAGCTCATTTCCAAGCAAGCGGGCCAGATCAAGAAAAGAGGTCAGTTCACTGATCTGTGTGCCGGTGATGAGGATAGCAATGGAGATAAGGCCGCCGAGTGTGACGGAGGTGATCAGGCCAAAACGCATTTCATGTAATGCCCGCCCGCGGCCCAGCCCGGAGCCAAGAAAAAGATTGTACGGCACTATGGTGGTGCCGATCAACCCAAGGACCAGCCACCCGGAGCCGGAGGGTATCGAGGGGATCAGCGCTCCCTGTGCAAGATCATGGGTGGGAATATCTATCTGTAAGGCTACACCAACGAAAACCAGCCCCATAACCGCTACCAGTGCCCCAAGTATCTTCGCCACGAAAGAGATCCCACCAAACCATAGTATACCCCCGGCGGTCAATCCTACCATCACAGTAAGTAGCTGTGTGTTTATGTTCAGCAAAACACCAATTCCCGAAATAGCTCCAAGGATGTTGCCTGCCTCATAGGCAGCACAGCCCAGAATAACGGAGAAACCGACAAACCAGGCCGGCCATTTTATCCTTTGATCTCTGAGAATGGCACTAAGCGACCGGTTATTCACAACGGCCAGGCGCGCTGCCATTTCCTGTAAAACAATGCACGCTACTGTGGCAAAGACCAGTGCCCAGGTAAGATCGAGCTTATAGAGTGCTCCGGCAGATGAGGCCGTGGCCAGTGTGCCAGGCCCAATAAATGCCGCTGAGATCACCGACCAGAAAAGGATAGAGTACAACCGGCTTTTTAGGGATAACATAGAAACACAGGCGGGGATTGATTAATTTTTCCTTCCATAAAGGGCTCTACCTGGCTGACAGGCAGGACGATAGTAACATAAAACGTGACAGGCATCCCGCAGGTCATGTTAACAAAACCTTAACCAAAGTTTAATATCAAACAGGATGGAATGCAACCTCATGGTGGTTAATTACCAGTTATTTTCATCCTATGAAATTTAAAATTAATTCAATCAAAAACAGAATACTCACAGGTTTTTTATCCGTACTGGTGATGGTATTGGTGCTGGGTATTCTGAGTTTGTACTATCTGAATCGCATCAATCAGATAAGAAAGCTGGACAGGCTGCTTAGCCGAATAGAATCCCAGTCACTGCATCTGATAAAAACGGATAATGATTTTTTTGATATTGAAGCCATTAACGAATCCTATTTTGTGACCCGTGAAAGTAAGCTGCTGGATAAACGGAACATACTATGGCAAAAGATCGAAGCAGACATCGCAACCTACAGAATGCACAAGGGAGGTAGTATACTCAGGGAGGAGCTTGACAGGGTAGAGGAGACTTTAAAGCAATACAATGAGAGGTTCGAAACGCTAACGGAAAAAATATACGAGAGAGGCTTCAAGGATCACGGCCTGGAAGGCAAAATGAGAAGCTATGCCCACCAGCTTGAAGATTTTACCAAAGAAATACAGCTAAGTAAGATCCTCTCCCTGCGGCGCCATGAAAAAGACTTCTTCCTGAGAAATGACACGGTGTATATCACATTACTGAGCAATCAGGTACAGGATATTCACAATTCGCTGGCAGCTTCCAATGCCAGCGACTCATCCAGGGTGCTGGTGACCATGTACCTGAATACGTTCAATCAGCTGGTAGCCGTGCAGAAGGAAATAGGCCTGAACAGCAATGAAGGACTCCGAAATGAACTCAACGCACTGACCATGTTGCTGGGCAATAATTTCAATCAGCTTTCGTCTAATTCCGAAACGTGGGCGCTCAGGCTTACGGAACGTATCATTGTGTTGTATTCACTCCTGCTGGCAGGCATAATCATACTTACCAGTGTTTGGGGAAACTTCATTGCCAATAAGTTGTCGAAACCCGTCAAACGGTTGGATGAGGTAATGCGAAGTGCTACAAAGGAAGACCTGAAAGGGATGATCGATGTGCCTCTGAAAAATCCGAGCAGTGAAATGGAAAATCTGTATCAATCCTTCGTCGCGCTCATGCGGAAAACGAAGCAGCAGATGAATGAGATAAAAGACAAGTCCAAAAGACTGCACAGGCAAAATCAGGAGTTGCAGAAGGTGAACGATGAGCTGGACAGCTTTGTATACAGTACGGCACATGATCTCCGATCGCCGCTGGCTTCTCTGCTGGGTTTGGTAAATCTGGCAGAAAGAGAAGATACCCCCTATGAAAAGGAGGAATACATACTAATGATGAAACAGAGCATCCAGAAAATGGATAGCTTTATCAAGGACGTGGTGGCCTATTCCAAAAACAAAAAACTGGACCTTACCAACAGTGATTTTAACCTTCGTTCACTCATCGATAGTATATTCGAGGAGCATAAGTTCATGGCCAATGCTGAGGTGATCGACAAAAATATAGAGATCAACGGACCGGAAGTAATAAACAATGACGAAAGCAGGCTCAGGATAATTTTCAACAACCTGATCTCCAATGCCATAAGATACTCCGATACCAGCAAATCTTCTTCCCGCATCACCATTCGGATAGATATATCCCCGGAAAAGCTGAATGTGATCTTCTCTGACAACGGCATTGGCATAGCCCAGAAATACCTCAACAAGATCTTCAACATGTTCTTCAGGGCTTCGGAGAGCTCCCCTGGCTCCGGCCTCGGCCTGTTTATACTAATGGAAACGGTGAAAAAGCTGGGCGGATCTATCTCCGTTTCCTCCGAGCTCTCTGTGGGCACCTCTTTTTATCTTGAACTCCCTAACAACCCCAGTGCCAGGATATCCGGATTACAGCAACAGAGCAAGCTTACCTACTGATCTACCTCCCCCTTCTTTTCTTTTTGGTTTTTCGTTTCGGTGTTGAGAATACCTTTTTCTTTTCATGAAAAGCACCCTTGAAACCAGGATCTTCCCGTCTTCTGAACCGGTCTATCTCTCTTTCGATCTCAATCTGCTCACTCTTTTCAGTTTTGACCACCTCTACCGCATCAGGCAGCTTTTTCACCGGGATGGACTCACGAATGATCTTTTCGATCTTTGTTATGTGATACATTTCTGCCGGGTTGGCAAAGGTGATAGCCACTCCCTCATTTCTTGCCCGGCCGGTTCGCCCGATACGATGTACATAGTCTTCATAAATGATGGGTACATCAAAATTGATGACATGTGAGACCATACTTACATCGATACCTCTGGCGGATACATCCGTAGATACCAGGATCCTCAACTGTCCATCCTTAAACTCGTTAATGGCATTGATCCTGCTGTTCTGACCCTTATTGGAATGAATGACCCGCACCGGTCCCAGCTCTTTTCTTTCAATGTATTTGAACACGTTGTCCGCTGTGGCTTTGGTTCTGGTAAAGATCATGACCCTTTCCAGATGTCGGTGGTCCAGTAGCCAGGTGAGGAAATTGATCTTGGTTTTAAGGTTGGGTACCTCATACAACTCCTGCTCCACGGTTTCCACAGCTGTAGCCTGGGGGGTGATCTCCACCACTTCGGGAAATTCCAGAAACTCTTCCGAGAGCTTCACCACCTTTTCCGGCATGGTAGCTGAAAAAAGCAAATTCTGCCGCTTTACAGGGATCACCTCCAGTATCTTCCGGATCTGGGGCATAAATCCCATGTCCATCATTTTGTCTGCCTCGTCAAGTACCAGCGTTTTCAGGGCCTTAAGGTGCAGATGTCCTTTCAGGTAAATATCCATGAACCTGCCCGGTGTGGCTACCAGAATATCCACCCCCTCCTCCAACTTTTCTATCTGTGTTTTTGGGCCTATGCCTCCGTACAGTGCTGTTACCCTCAGGTCAGTATACACGCCCAGAGATTTAATGTTGTCCTCGATCTGCAATACCAGCTCACGGGTGGGAGCCAGTATCAGCGCACGCGGATCATCCCCTTGCCTGTACTTTACCTTCATGAGGAGGGGCAGAACATAGGCAGCAGTTTTGCCGGTGCCCGTCTGGGCAATACCCATTACATCATGCCCGGCCAGTATGAGTGGTATAGACTTCACCTGTACAGGTGTTGGGTGGCTGTAACCAAGATCAGCCACAGCATTCAGGAGCTGACGGTTCAGCCTGAAATCTTCAAAACTTTCTGTTTCGGCAGACATTAGCGTTCGGAATAGTTTTTTGTGCTCGACCGTTGGCTTAATTTGCACATAAAATTTAATCTGACCATGGAATCCATATTAATTACAAATGCACATATAGTCAACGAAGGGAAGATATTTTCATCTGATATCCTGATCAAAGGTAGCCGGATTGAGCGGATTGATCCCCGGATCAGCGCCGAAGGAGTAAAAAAAGTGCTCGATACAGAAGGTAAATACGTTTTTCCCGGTGTGATCGATGATCAGGTGCATTTCAGAGAGCCCGGCCTTACTCACAAGGCGAATATATTTACAGAGTCAAGAGCAGCCGTGGCAGGAGGTGTGACCACTTACATGGAGATGCCCAATACGGTACCCAATGCGCTTACACAGGAACTTCTGGAGGATAAATATCAAATAGCGTCACGCTCATCGCTGGCCAACTATTCCTTTTTCATGGGTGCTTCCAATGACAACCTGGAGGAGGTGCTGAAAACCGATCCAAAAACGGTATGTGGGATCAAGGTCTTTATGGGATCTTCAACCGGGAACATGCTGGTGGATAATGAGGCCACGCTGGAGGGTTTGTTCTCAAAGGTGTCTATGATCATTGCCACCCACTGTGAGGATGAAGCTACTATCAGAAAAAATTCGAAAGACTATCGGGAACAGTTTGGGGAAGAAGTACCTATCAGGTATCACCCTGTGATCCGAAGTGAAGAGGCCTGCTACAGATCTTCTTCAATGGCTGCAGGTCTGGCCAAAAAACATGGCGCCAGGCTTCACATTCTGCATATTTCTACAGCAAAGGAGCTGGAACTGTTTGATAACACCCTGCCGCTGAAAGAAAAGAAAATAACATCCGAGGCCTGCATACATCATTTGTGGTTTGATGATCGTGACTATGAGGAAAAGGGCGCTTTTATAAAATGGAACCCTGCGGTAAAAACGGAAAAGGATAAAAACGCCATTTTTCAGGCTGTACTGGATGGCACCATCGACGTGATAGCCACGGACCATGCTCCTCATACACTGGAAGAAAAGTCCGGTACCTATTTCAATGCACCGTCCGGAGGCCCGTTGGTCCAGCATAGTCTGGTGGCCATGCTGGATTTTCATCATCAGGGCAGGATCAGCCTGGAGCAGATAGCGGAAAAAATGAGCCACAACCCGGCTATTCTGTTCGAGATACAGGACAGAGGGTACATCAGAGAGGGATATTTTGCCGATCTGGCTGTTGTGGACCTGAATGCTCCATGGAAAGTTTCCAAAGATAATATAAGAGCAAAATGTGGCTGGTCACCTTTTGAGGGGCATGAGTTCAGCTCTTCTGTGACACAAACGCTGGTTTCCGGACATTTGGCTTATAGTAACAACCAACTGGATGAAAGCCAAATGGGGGAACGGATATCCTTTGACCGGTAATTGAACCTACCAGGAGTCGTGGCACCACTTCCATCTTCGTTTAGCCTTTCATAGCAGTGAAGCGGAAGAGTGTAAATTTTTAACCTTCGTTTGCTGAGCACCAGTGGTGCAACGACTGCCAATGCTATATAACAATGTGGCTGCTCTGATTATCTGCCGCAAACTATTTGTAATTTCATTACATGTATCTACCTTTGCACACCTTTTGAAGGAAAACGGTGGTTGTAGTTCAGTTGGTTAGAACGCCTGATTGTGGTTCAGGAGGTCGTGGGTTCGAGTCCCATCTTCCACCCTTGACTGGGCGAATGTTCGAGAAATTTGAATATTCGTCCATTTTTTTTGAAAAACACCCTCTAAGCTCCAAAATACCCATTTTACTCTCTTGTTTTTGGTTCGAAAAATTATTCTTCCACTTAAAATACACCCTGATTATAGGATATTTAGCTTAGATGTAAGTGAACCTTAGACTGGTCTCGAACCACTAAATCCATATAAAAACACTTGATTATCAGTGATTTATGAATTTAAAAATGATTCTGGTGACTCTTTAAAGTTTTTTATCATGTCCATTATCCAGAATCTGGAAGTTAAGAAGGCTGTGGACCGTACTTTTTTAACAATTTTTTCTTCATCTTTTCCTTTTCCTCAACAGTCATATTCTCGAATGCCTGATAATGCCAATCAGCTATTTGATAAAGAAAGGCTCTGAGCTCGGAGACTTTTTCGTCAGGAGTTCTTTACCATATTCATCCAGGTGTTTTCTACATTCTTCAATTGACAGCATAAACTAAAGACATAACTATTATTCAATAGTTGTATATAATAAATTTTTATCGATTTTGTTAAAGATGAAAATCAATTTTTCTGTAGAAGGCAGGGTCGCTGACTATGCCGCAAGGCATCAGCTGGAGAAGGTTTTTTCCCTGAGGATGTCTATGAGTTTGGCTCATGGATACTACGGTTCTAACTATGCCAGTGATTTCGGTTCAGACTGTGCCAGTTCAGTTGGGCTGATCACGGTTCTAACCATGCCATTTTCACGGTTAGTTCATTTTCATTAC
>LYSV01000276.1 GCA_001657315.1 Flammeovirgaceae bacterium BBD 1991-12
TGAAAAAGGTAATGAGTTTCTTGATTTAGAGAAGTTTAACTTTAAAATAAATGGTATAGTGATCGGTGCATTAAATGACCTCAATCATGAAGAAATTGAAAATGCGTTACCAGTAGGTAAAAGCTTGAGGGTGGTAAAGGCCAGGACTGCTTTTAGATCCTTCAAAATAGCTAAGAATCTTAGAAAATCACCTTCTACAAGGTTAAAAGGGAAGTATATGGGTTAAGAAACACTGCATCCCAAGTCTTCCACACACATTTGCCATTCCCACAAATCAACCCTCCATCCAAAATGTCAAAAGAGTGTTCCAGATCCTTCCCTCCTGCTCGTATAATTTTCCTTCCCTTCAAAAAACTTTATGCCAACGCTAGCTCCAAAGCTGATTTAACATAACACAAAATAATATTATATTAAATAAAGGTTTCATCTTTCAATTTGTTTTTATGTCTAAATAGCCGCCTGGCCAGCGCGCGAGGCTTACCCCACAGCTTGCCCTGACCATACGGCTATATAAAGTTTTTCCCAACCCGCTTTGTCACGCTAAGGCGTGATGGGCCGAACCCTGAACAAGAGATTTATCGTCAAATCCCTAACGTTGTATATTTCGGTATTCTGTACGATTGTACGGGTTGGTTTCAGATATGCGATTCTCAGGGCTTACGATTTGCCGCTAAAACACTTGTTGCCTGCGCTTTATTCCTTTAAGCATAATCTGGGCGTCATTGCGATAAGCGAGTGTGCGAGCGAAGAAGCAATCTCCTTATTAGAATGATGGATCTGCTTTGCTGAACGTTTGTAGTGCTCACAAGTTGGCTGTCTTTTAATTGTGTTCGCAGTGCCCTAGTGCCGGGCAGGCAAATACTTTTGGCATTGGCCCAAAAGTATTCAAAAACCCTAGCCAAAATAATCACTATCAACCCTCAAGCCTACCCACGCCCGGTATTTTGGCAGGCCAGCGCTCATGGGGTTCTATTTAAACATAACACAATTAATGTTACTTCCTACCACTTCGTGAGATCTGCGTTTTGCAAAAAAATTGATAAACCCTTTCCCTTGTCTTCCCACTCATCACCACGATGTTTAATCAAATACCTGCGTGATATCAATGATCGAAAACATGGACAACATCAACACCACCACTATGATCAATGAAACAATTTTTATGGCCCAGCCGAACCTTACCATATCCATTACACTCACACGTCCGCTTCCAAAGATCACTGCGTTGGGAGGCGTAGCCACGGGCATCATGAATGCCATGGAGCTCACCATAGTGGCAGGGATCATGATCAGTAGTGGATGCATATTCTGCGCTATGGCCCATGCTGCCAGCACCGGCAAAAACATTTGTACAGTGGCAATGTTCGACACAAACTCCGTAACCAGTGTTACCCCCAGGCAGGCTATGAACACCGTTAACCACAGTGGCATTGTACCAAAGGCATCGAACTGACCGGCCAGATACTCCGTCAAACCGCTGGAAGCAAAACCGCCTGCTACAGCGAAGCCACCGCCGAAAAGCAGAATGGCTGTCCATGGCAGATCGCGAATGGCGTTGGTCTCAAGGATCGCCTTTGCCTTGCTTTCCTTGTTTTTTACCGGGAGAATAAAAAGAAGGACAGCCATAAAAACAGCTACGGTGGAGTCATCCACAGTTTGGAACCACAAGGAGATCCCTGACCAGCCCGGCAAGTGAAAGCTGCCTACAGTCAGGTCCTTTCTGAAGATCCAAAGCAGGGCCGTCAGACTTCCCGCGATCACCACCACCTTTTCTTCAAAAGTCATTCTGCCCAGGGCTTCAAGCTCTGTTTTCACTACGGATACGTTTACGTTAAGCGATTTGGGTATACGCGCCACCCACTTCACAAGCATGTACCACGCAACGACCAGGACGATCACACTCAGAGGCAATCCAAAAATGAACCACTGGCCAAAGCTTATGGGTTCTGCATCGGGGAACATTTCCGTATATATTTTGGCAAAGGCGAGATTGGTAGGAGTACCCACCAGCGTAGCTACTCCGCCTATGGAGCAACCATAAGCGATACCCAGCAGCAGTGTCAGTCCCATCTTACGGGCATTTTCAGGTTCGAACTCTTCTTCCAGCTTACCGATGATAGCCATGCCAATAGGCAGCATCATCACTGCAGTGGCTGTGTTGGATATCCACATAGAAAGGAAAGCAGCGGCCACCATAAAACCAAAGATGAGTCTTGCAGGATTTTTACCGATCCTGTAAATGATATTCAGCGCTATTCTCCGGTGCAGATTCCAGCGCTCCATCGCCAGCGCTACGAGAAACCCACCGATATACAGGAAAATGATCGAGTTCATATAGGCGCTGGCGGTAGTTTTGGGTGAATTGATCCCAAAAAGAGGAAAAAGGATCATAGGCAGCAGCGAGGTAATGGCCAAAGGGATCGCCTCGGTCACCCACCATACGGCCATCAGCACCACTACCGCCGACATGTAGCCGATCAATGGATTGTCCGGGGTGGGATTGAAAAAAACAACGGTCAGTAAAAAGAGCATGATACCAACGATCAGCCCCCATATTTGTGTTTTACTTCTGTTCTTCATATTGCTTGATGTATAGCCCGGTCTACCAGGT
>LYSV01000277.1 GCA_001657315.1 Flammeovirgaceae bacterium BBD 1991-12
GGTTTTTCACCGGGTTCTGTACCGTCACTACCGGTCCTTTCCAGTATGGGATATACAGGTTTTCGATGACAATATTCTTATGCTCTTCGGGAGATGGCTGGGTCCAGTCTTTGAACTTTTCCAATTTTCCATCCCACCCGATCTTTATGGCCGCGTCACTCCCCCCTGCAGTGGTAAAAAAGGTCATGTTATTGCAATACACGCCTTCTACCGGCTTTCCTTTGGCAGCTATGGTCCTTAGGATGGCCGCTCCCCAAATATTGGTGGCTACTACGTTGGTGACCGTGACTCCTCTCACAGGTCCTCCCGGTCCTTTAGAGCCCATGGCTCCATCCACCACGATCACGTCATCGCCAAACGTGCCGGTGATGTTATTGATCACCACCGTATGAGCAGGACCGACGACATGGATGCCATCTTGCCAAGGGTGCTCATTGCCTTGAAAAAAGTGCAGGTCGCTGACATGCAAGTTGCGGACGTCTTCTAGTTTTAGCGCCCAACCACTCGTTCTACCGATTTGGAAGCCTTTGAGGGTTAAGTTATCTACTTTGTAAAAATGTACGGACCCCCCGCTGCGTTCCGGCTCTCTGCGGGCATTGCCATCTAATTTAGCTTCCCCCCAGCCAATCACGTGGATATCGGTATTCCCGTTCACGGGGTCATCATTTTCCAGGATGAGCATTTTCCTGCCTTCTTCGACTTTTAAATGGGCCCCGGCAAGAATCAAAGTGGTATGGCTAGGGAGTTTTATGCTTTCAGTGAGTATCCACTGCCCGTTTTCACCGGGTCCCTGGGGCCCTAGACCGATGACATTATTACCTGCGGTTGCCAGCGCTTCTTTGAGGGCATTGCTGATCTTTTCATTGGCTGTTTTGCCCGGGTAGTTCGAGGCCCAGCGAACGTTGGGATTGCCCTGCCCGTGGGCTATCGACAAAAAGCTGATACAAGCGCAGTAGGTTATGATGATGATCTTTTTCAATTTATTCATGGGTTACATTGGGTTGTACAGAAATTATTCCTCAACATCACCTGGGTTTTTATTCGACCGCCGGGGCATATTCCCCATAGTAAAAACAAGTTCCCCTCCTTTCACGATGTCTTCGTGGGTGATGTAATTTTTCTCGTACTCTTCACCATTCAAGTGTATGGATTGTACATAGAGGTTGGGGGCCGATAAGTTCTTAACACTAATTTTAAAGGACTTGTCACCACCTAATCGTATCACGGCGTTGTTAAATAAAGGAGTACCTATGTCGTACTTGCCGGAAGCCGGGTTTACCGGGTAGAAACCCAGGGCGCTAAAAATATACCATGCTGACATTTGCCCGCAGTCCTCGTTGCCCGGCAGCCCTTCCGGGGTATTGTCATATAGCTCCGTCATGACCTGGTGCACCCTTTGTTGGGTTTTCCAGGGCTGATCCCCGTAATTGTAGAGATAGGCCACGTGATGGCTGGGCTCATTGCCATGGGCGTACTGACCGACCAGGCCTGTAATATCGACGGGTGCTCCTTCGGTGACATGATCCGCTTCCTCAAACAATTCATCGAGCTTTTGGGTGAATGCTTTCTTACCCCCCGCTAAGTCGATGAGCCCGGGGATGTCATGGGGTACGAACCAGCTGTACTGCCAACTGTTTCCCTCTATGAAATCGCTTTTGCCGTATGAGGCGAAGGTGGGGTCAAAGTCCGGCTGCCATTGGCCCTCGGCGGTTTTTCCTCGCATAAACCCCGTAGCTGGGTCAAATACGTTGGCATAGGCGGTAGAGCGTTCCATAAAGTATTTGTAATCTTCCGTTTTACCCAGTGCCTGGGCCAGTTGGGCGATGCACCAATCGTCAAAAGCATATTCCAGGGTCTTTGAGACGGATTTATTCTCAAGGTCTGTGGGGATATAGTTGTATTCTTTTAGGTATTTTATTCCGAAATCGTCCTGCATGGCTGATGTTTTCATGGCCTCATACGCCTTTTCCACATCAAAATCCCGTATTCCCTTGAACCAGGCATCGACAATCACGGGCACGGAATGGTAGCCGATCATACAGTTGGTTTCACTGCCGTGCAGGGACCACACCGGCAGTAGGCCATACTCCTCGTACTGGGCCAGCATAGCACGGATAAAATCATTGACCCTGCCCGGGTCTATCAAGGTGAACAAGGGATGTGAAGCCCTGAAGGTATCCCAAAGTGAAAACACCGTGTAGTTCTCGAAACCTTCTGCCTGCCAGATGGTTTTATCGGACCCACGGTATCGCCCGTCCACATCTGAAAAGAGGTAAGGGGCAAGCTGGGCGTGGTACAAAGCTGTATAGAATATTTCTTTTTTTACCGGGTCGCCTTCTACGATGATCGATTGAAGGTGTTCTTCCCATAGCCTCTCAGCTTCAAGTCTGACACGGTCAAAATCCCAATGCGGGACCTCTTTTAAATTGTTGATGGCTCCCTCCACATCCACTGCTGAAATAGCCACTTTTAATAATATTTCTTCCCTGTCACGGGTATTGTAGTTCACATAAGCTTTTACCTTTCTTCCTTCCTGCGAAGTGTTCCCTTGTGAGACCTGGTTATCCAGCACTGTACCCGAGCTTTGGAAGGGCTTTGAAAATACTGCTG
>LYSV01000278.1:0-2605 GCA_001657315.1 Flammeovirgaceae bacterium BBD 1991-12
AGTTTTGCGATCGAAACCCTTCTTATCACACCCTTCCATATCCCATTTGCCATTTCTCGCATAGATTCTAACGGTTTTCGCACAGTCCATTTGCCACCTCCCTCGTCATCTTTGTGTTGACCATAATAAATTAATATTTTATAGATATCTGATTTTTTCAATCCCTTAATTAGACAGAAGATATTATGAGGATCGGATCTTTGTAATACTGCACTGTTTTTCTTGACAAGTCGCAATACAGATCGGTGCACGATATTTTCTCTCTGAAAGCACTGTATTGAACGCAGAGCTTGGCTATGGCTTAACGGTATTGAAGTTTGGCGTATCCTTTAGCTTATAAACCAAAATAATATTAAATATGAAGAATATGAAGCGATTTTTAATGTGCATGATTTTAGCACTATTGACGTCCTGTAGCGATGATGATAATGGCGACAGTACCGAAGCCAGTATCCTGGGGGAATGGAAACATTACTCAACCACACTTGCTGATGATAATGAGACCTTTTTTGCTGCAGATGGATGTCCCTCCGAGCTTTCGATAACGGATACTGACGTCACCATAAAAGATTATATTGATGTAACGCCCCCCTGTGAGCGTTATGACATTTCGTTCCTACGCTATGAAATAGCAGGAAACGTGATTACAACCACTTCTGATGGTATTACGGAAAGTTTTACCATAGTGACCTTGAATGCTACGACCCTAAGGCTTCGAAACGATGATGGTGTTGTCGAATACAGGCGATAGTAGTAAGTCACTCAATTATCTTTTAGCTGTTTTAGCTTTTAATTGATGTGGCTGCCCTCACTACGGAAACGTATGTGGGGGCAATTTTTTATTACTGCCTCCCATTCATCCCCATACCACGTTAAATTCCATAGACAGGATTATCCAGAGGTGGAGGGTGTTGTTTCTTGACAAATCGCAACTTATCATGGTACTATCAAGGTGAAAATGTAAAAAATTGTGTATACAATTTATTTTGTCTAAAACTTTAAAAATTAAATACCATGGGAAGAAAAAACTACTTTTTGTGTGTTATGTTGCTCTTTTCGGGTATGGTAACCGCACAAACCCATACTGGAGACCTTACACTTACTACTCAAGCTGAAATTGATGCTTTCAATTATGTTGAAGTAACTGGTCAATTAACGATTGCGGAATCAAGCTCAGGCAATATCACAAACCTCAATGGATTAAGCTCACTTATAACACTCGGTGGTGGCTTACTTATTGAAAATAATACTGCACTAACAAATTTCAGTGGTTTAGATAACCTTACTGACATTGGTAGTAGTAATGGCCACCTAAGAGAGTTTGATAATATTGGACTTGTTATTAAAAATAACAGCAGTTTAACCTCAATAGGAGCGCTATCGAATGTCACCTCAATCGGAAGTAATATTTTTATCCGAAATAATGCGGTATTACCGAATCTTGTTGGTTTGGAGGGTATCACATTATTAGAAGATACTAATTTGTTTATTTGGGATAATCCATTGCTTACCACAATTCATGGTCTACATAATCTTACAGCTTTTGATGGTCTTAGTGGACTATTCGTTCGTGAAGGTACAATATCAATTCAAAACAATGTTTCTTTAACATCACTTGATGGATTTAGTAGTCTCAAGAGTATAAAAGGGACACTCGGTATTTCTGGTAATGATGCTCTTGTTGATATTACCGGGTTGAGTTCATTAACAACAATCAGTGATGGTTTGTTTTTATCAAATAATGACATGCTTACTACCCTTGACGGACTGCATAATGTGACCAATTTTAATGGAGATCTTGTCATTGCAGGTCACGACATTTTGATGTCAATCAGTGCGTTAAGCGGTATTATATCAGCTACCGACGTTGAAATATCTTTGAATGCGAGTTTAACCTCTCTGAAAGGTCTTGACAATATAACAACAATAAAAGATGACTTAATAATAAAATCCAATGCTAATCTAATTTCTTTAGATGGTTTAGACAACCTTACAACTATAGGAGGTTCTCTATGGCTAGGAAACGTTATAAGTGGAGCTGGTTATATTTACCCAGGAAACGTATCTCTTATTTCAATTAATAGTTTAAGTAGCCTTACTTCGGTAAATGGGTGGTTAGTAATTTCAGGATGTAATTCGCTTACTTCTCTAGATGGTTTAGAAAACCTCAATTCCTTGGGGTATGGTAGGTATGATAAGGATTGCTCTATATTAAAAATTGGAGGATATTCATCCAATCCAAATATTTTTCCGCACAGTAATTTATTTAATCCATTGTTAACAGATTTTTGCGGTATACAACGCCTTGTAACCTTAGGGGAATTAACTACTGAATCTGATATTATTATTAAAAACAATGCAAATAATCCAACTATTTCGGATATAAAGGATTTAAGTTGTTCATTGCCTCCTACCTCTCAAACAGTATTTAGATGGCGAACGGCAACTGACAATGGAACTTCAATAACTGAAACAATTAATGGAATTACAGTAACATTTACAGGAGATTCTCCATACATTAAGAATGTTGGAGAGGAGGGATGTGCTTTTTTTACTGTAGGCGCACAACCTTATACGGATGTAACATTTAGTTTCAGTGAATCAG
>LYSV01000278.1:2624-4140 GCA_001657315.1 Flammeovirgaceae bacterium BBD 1991-12
TACTATCAATCTACATTCACTCCAATAGGAGGAGATAATGAAGTAGTAGTGACTGAAGCATGTAGGGGATGTTCTTATGGTACTACGGTAATTTTAAATTGGGAAGACGTAACTTCATTTACTGTTTCTTTTCCTCCTTATGACTTATATTTTGACTTTGATGATTTAAGAGTAAATACCAGCCCCCCTGGATTGAAAGTGTCCACGCAAGATGGAGAAAATTTTGGTGATGTTGCAGTTGGTGAGACAAAAGAAAGCGTCTTTACCATTACAAACACCAGCGATGCTGCGTTTAGTATTTCCGGGATTTCAATTGAGGGTTCGTCAGAATTCTCGTTGATTCACGGTAATACGTTGCCTGCTGAGATACCACAGAATGGAAGTGTTGAGTTTTCGGTTCGGTTTACGCCGGTTTCAACCGGTCCTAAATCTGCAACCGTTAACATTGACAATAATTCTTCCAATGTTTCTCCGGTACACTCGATTTCTCTGACTGGGGTTGGTGTAGAAATTCCGCCGGATAAACCGGTGCTTGTTTCACCAGCTGACGGATCTGACAATGTGTCAGTCACTCCTGATCTTTCTTGGTCGGCAGTTGATGGACAAAATATTACCTACGCAGTACGCATGGGTGATAGTCCACATAGCCTGTCTGAGGTTGGTCAAACACACGACACATCGTTTGCTACAAGTTCACATCTTGGCACACTTGACCACGGTACTACGTACTATTGGGCAGTTGTTGCACACAAGGGTAACCTTGAAAGTGAGCAGAGTAATGTATGGAGTTTCACAACTGTGGAACAAACGCAGGTAGCTCCCGAGCTTTCAATATCTCCATCCGTTTGGGATGTGGGATCAGAATCAGGAACCGTTGTCTTTGACATCACATCTAATGTGGATTGGGAAGTATCAACTGATGCCGACTGGTTGAATGTAAATACAACAAACGGGGTTCAGAATGGAACCGTAACCGTTACGTATTTAGAAAATACCAGCCTGGATGCTCGATCTGCAACCATTGTGGTTTCAGGATCGGATATAAGTGCTCGTGCTACTGTTAATCAAGCGGGAGTTACTCCTGAGCTTTCAATCTCACCATCTACTCAGGCTGTTGGGTCAGGATCAGGAACCATCGTTTTTGATGTAGGCTCCAATGTGAACTGGGAGGTGTCAACTAATGTTGATTGGTTGGATGTAAATACAACAAGCGGAGTGAATAATCAGACTCTTGTTGTTAGTTATTTGGAAAATACCGGCTTGGATGCTCGGTCTGCAACTGTTGTTGTCTCAGGATCGGGGTTGACTGTGAGTGCTACCGTCAATCAGGCGGGAGTTCAAATACTAACCGTGCAAGAAGTTGATAATGAGCCCAATGGTTTTACCCTTTACCCCAACCCGGCCAGTGATAAGATCCATATTGACATTGATCCACGTTCAGGGCAGGAATTAAAACAGGTAAATATCTATACGATGACCGGAGCCTGTTTGCACTCGGAAAACGGACCTGAAATAA